>NZ_JBFUEQ010000010.1:0-274406 GCF_056403835.1 Mesorhizobium sp. P2_E6 | reverse complement strand
GGGCCGCCAATCGCGTGAAGCAGGGCGCCGATCGCCTCCAGCTCGGTCTCCACCTTGCTCTCTCGAATGAGTTTGCCACCCGTGTCCATTACGCAGACGCTGGTGGTGCGAACGGAAACATCAAGACCGACGAACAGTTCCATGGCAGACCTCCTGACCGGTTGAACTGTTGGAGCCTGCCCGGAAGACCGACCTCCCGCTACTCCCATGCAGGGAGGCCGCCGGAGCCCCAATCATCCGATCTTTTTATTATTGGCTCCGCCGACTTACTGCGAGTGTTTTGGGTGGTCCCCACATACCGCCTGTAAAACTGTCAGAACCGGCGATCTGCAAGACGTTCACCTCTCTTTGATATTTTTTTCCGAACCAACCTTCATATTCGATCTGAATCGGAAACTCGGCCTGCGCGATCCAAAAGCTTTGACGCAGATCTCTATGGGTTAGACCAAAGAAAAGGACGTCCGAGCACCGTTGTCGAGGAGACGGATCACCCTGGAAGGCTCGAAACAAGCCAACTAAAGGCCCTTGTTCTCGTCGTTGGCTCCGGCACCAAGCGCCGCCTCAAGCGCTTTCTGATCGCTAATGAAGAGCTTGATATTCTTTGCCGGGATCGATCCGGAGTTAAGGATTACCAGGTCGTACGCGATAGCCTCGTTGCCGCCGTGGTGCGTCTCAACCATCGCCGTGATGATTGGGCGAAACTGACGTCGCCAGAAATGCAGCGACAGTCCAAGGGCCATCACCGTCGCGAATACGCCGGCGACGTTGAGCCAGTCCACGCTGACCAACCAGTAGATGAGAGATTACACTGCCCCACCCCCTTTTGTCGCGCGGGCCTGCCGATAGTTGCAGGAAAGGTTTGGCACCGCAATCAGCCGGCGAGGGCGCGACCGACTGCTATCCCGACGCCGATCGCCACGCCGATCGTCACGTTTCCTGCCAAGCGAAACGCCCAGGCCATCGCAGTTGGGCGCCAATTCCATGTCGGCTGGGCTCGCAGCAGGCCAATCAGTTCATCAAAAACATAGTCCATGGACGTTCTCTCCTTCAGCGCCTAGCGAAGTCGAGTTGCGTACCTATACCGTACCTATCGCCAAAAATGGCGATTTTGCAGATTCGGTAAGTGCTTGGAAAAGTTGGCTCCCCGGGCCGGATTCGAACCAGCGACCAACCGGTTAACAGCCGGTTGCTCTACCACTGAGCTACCGGGGAACAGAGGCTCTCATGTGAGTGGCGCAGCCTATAGCAAACCCTTTTCCGCTTTGCAAAGAAGCATTTCGCATTTTTCCGAGGCTTTTTCGCTCAGGCGTTTCTCGCAATCGTTCGCGGATGCCCTCATATTAGCCGTCTTGCTGGGGATATGGAACCGAAAGCGCGGTTGCGGCTTAGATTCAACGGTGCTCCTGAACGGTCAAAAGGGTTAATCTTTCGAGACGATGACAGCACAAGACAACCAGATGCCGGCGCGGAAAATCTCGGTTTTCGGGCGTGAGTTCAAAATGCCGCGCTCGCGCGGGCTCAGAATCACCATGGGCATCGTGCTGACCATCGGCGGCATTCTGGGTTTCCTGCCGATCCTCGGCTTCTGGATGGTGCCGCTTGGATTGCTGGTGCTGTCCTATGAATTCGCCATGGTCCGCCGCCACCGGCGCCGCTTCGTTGTCTGGTGGGAACGGCGCCGCCGGCCGGATTGAGGCCGACAGCGCCCGGTCTCAGCGCCCGGCGTGCTCTTCCAGCGCTTCGCGGATCTGCTTGAGAATCGCAGCCGCCGAGGCGAGCTTTGCCCGGTCACGCGGCAACAGGCTGCTCGCGCTCCCGATGCACAGGCGGTCGATGGCATAGCGCAAAAGCTCTTCGCACTGCGGCAGCGACAGGCCGGACGCCGCATTCATGTCGTCTGCCTTGCCTTTTGCTGCCGTTGTCCGACGCATGGCATGTCTCCCGCCATGTTCAACGTATGGGCTGCTGAATGAGTTTCTTCCGGCGTCGAGCCATGCTTAACAAGCAGCTAACGTATCGTCGTCAGGCCCGGGCCTGGGATTTGACGGGACGCTGCCCAAACCGGCGAGAGGAAACCGCTCGGAATGCACGGGTGGCCGCTTGACGGCATTTTCGCCGCAACCTATTGGAACCGGGTGGAACGCCGGGAGCAATGAGGCCTCGTGGCGGAGTGGTTACGCAGAGGACTGCAAATCCTTGCACCCCGGTTCGATTCCGGGCGAGGCCTCCAATGCCCGGGCCCCCGCGCACCAGCGCTGGGGCCTGAAGTTCCGATCGTAATGAACCGCGGTTCTGGCGCGGCAAGCGGATTGGTTGGAACATGAGCGCTGATTTCTCCGAGCTTCGCGTCAAGATGGTCGACGGCCAGGTTCGCACCACCGATGTGACCAGCGCGCCTTTGCTCGAAGCGATGCTTGTCGTGCCAAGAGAAATCTTTGTCGGCGCCGAACAGCGCGATCTCGCCTATATCGACGAGGACATCCGCATTGCCGCCGGCGCGGACGGCGCGCGCTATCTCATGGAAGCCTCGCCGCTGGCCAAGCTCATGCAACTGGCCGAGATCAGCCCGGCCGATTCGGCGCTCGATGTCGGCTGCGGCACCGGCTATGCCTCGGCCGTCCTGTCTCGGCTGGCGAAGTCCGTTGTGGCGCTCGAAAGCGATGCGGCGCTGGCTGAGACCGCCAGATCGACGCTTTCATCGCTCGGCTGCGGCAATGTGACCGTAGTCCAGGGGGCGTTGCCGCAAGGACATGCGGCCAAGGCGCCCTATGACGTCATCTTCATCGGCGGCAGCGTCGCGGACGTGCCGGCACCGCTGCTCGACCAGCTTGCCGAAGGCGGCCGACTCGTTGCCGTCGAAGGCCAGGGCAATTCCGGCGTGGCCCGGCTTTTTTTTAAAGCGGGGGGGGTTGTAACCGGAAGACGCGCATTTAATGCGGCAATTAAGCCACTACCGGGATTCGAACTTATTCGCGCCTTCGAATTCTGAATGATTTTGCCTTGCAGGATAGGCGTTGTCATGGTCGCTTGTGTTTGAAATCGTTGCTGATCCGCAAAACTGGGGGCACTTTGGGGCTGAGCAGCAGGGAACATTGAACACGCGGCGCCGGCTGCTCAAGAAGGAGAAGCCGGCGTGGCGTGGTTCCCATGGACAACGAATGAGGGATACATGGTCCTGCCTATACGCAAGAGTCTTTTCGCCGCCGTCCTCGTTTCCGCGACCGCGCTTTCTCCATTCTCGGCCTCGGCGGAATCCATCCTCGGCGCGCTGGCAAAGGCCTATCAGTACAATTCTTCGCTTAATTCGGCCCGGGCCGGCGTCCGCGTCACCGACGAGAGCGTCGCCATCGCCAAGTCGGGATGGCGCCCGACCATCAACGGGTCGGCGGACATCGACTACTCAAGCAGCCATCTCAACGGCACGAACTCAAGCGTGCGGCTGACCACCGGCAATTTTGGCGTCCAGATCAATCAGACGCTGTTCGACGGTTTTCAGACCAGGAACAATGTCGCCGCCGCCGAAGCGCAGGTCCGCGCTTCTGTCGAAACCCTGCGCAACACCGAAGAGAACACCCTGTTCAGCGCGGCGCAGGCGTATATGAACGTGATTCGCGACCGCCAGATCGCCGTGTTGACCGAGCAGAACCTGCAATTCCTGACCGAGACGGCGCGCGCGGCGCGTTCGCGTTTTGAGGTTGGTGAAGGCACGCGTACCGACGTCGCGCAGGCCGACGCTTCGCGGGCCGCCGCCGTGGCATCGTTGAGCGCCGCCCGCGCGCAAGCCTTGTCCAGTGCCGCAAGCTATCGCCAGATCGTCGGCGACGAACCGGGCAAGCTCAAAGCCGCTTCCCCGGTGGCAAAACTGTTGCCGTCGAGCCTCGCAGTTGCCGTCGAGGTGGCCGCGAACGAGCACCCGGCCATCCTTGCCACCCAGCATCTGGTCGACGCGGCCGCGTTTTCGGTGAAGTCGGCCGAAGGCGCGCTGCTGCCGCAACTGACTGCAAGCGCGGGTGTTTCGAGCGATTATCGCAATACTGTACCGGGCGTCTTCGCGTCGCAGGACGGCACTACCAATTCGGCCAACATCGGGGCCACGCTGAGCATCCCGATCTATTCCGGTGGCCGTAAATCGGCGATTGTGCGCCAGGACAAGGAATCGCTCAGCCAGGCCCGCATCGAGGTCGACGTCAGTCGCGACCAGGTGCGCCAGGCCGTCACCGCCGCCTGGACCGAGTACACTGCCGCGCAGCAACAGCTCACGGCCAACAAGCAAGTGATCGAGGCCGCGAAGCTAGCACTGAGCGGCGTCATCGAAGAACGCAATGTCGGCCAGCGCACCACGCTCGATGTCCTCAACGCACAGGCGACGGTCATCACCGCGGAGATCAACCAGGCTGGCTTTGAACATGATGTGGTGGTGGCGAGCTATGCCATCCTGCAGGCGACCGGCCGCCTGTCCGTCGACCGCCTTGGCTTGCAGGTGACGAAGTACAGACCTGAAGAGCACTACAACGCGGTCAAGGACAAATGGTTCGGCCTGCGTACGCCGGACGGCCGCTGAGAGGTTCGACTCGGACTTTTCGGTCCCTCCTGCCTGAGCCAGCTCTTTGGCTCCACTCCCCGTTGGTTCGGTATCTGGTCTAATCTGTTGAAATCCCACAAGTCCCCAGATTGGGGATTCTCGTGCGGCGATCCGTCGGTTACGCTGGCGTCATGATTCGATCCGGCTTTGCCGGAGCGGAAATCTGCAACGGGTCACAAGGGCGGCGGATGTGACGATGGCGACGGCAAGCAGCGCACAGCGCGAACCTTCCATGGAAGAGATACTGGCTTCCATCAGGAGGATCATCGAGGACAGCGACGGCGGCCGCAAGCAGCCGGGCGACACCGACGAGCTGCGCCAGGACCTGGAGCCGGCGGCGAGCGCCGGTGCAGTTGCCGACGTAGAGGCATTCCGAGCCGACCTGCAGGCCCCAGAGATCAAGAAGCCGGTGACGCTAGCGGAAGTCCAGGCACAATTGCCGGCGGCCGAGCCGGTGATTACGCGGATGGAAACGCCGGTGCGCCCCGAGCCCGTCCCGGCAAAGCCATCGATGACACTTGCAGAAGTCAGCGCCCGGGTCGCCGCCGAGCCGACCCCGCCGCTCATGGCCGACGCGCCGGAAGCGCGTCTTATTGCCGACTCGCTGGCAGTGCGCCCTGTCGCCGACGCCCCCGTTGCCGATTGGCGGCGCGAGATCGCCGCCGTCGGCGATCACGCCAAAGCTGTGCCGGACAGAGGCGAGGCCCTTAAGCCGGTTGTCCAGCCGCCGGTGGAGGCTCCGAGAGACGAACCGACTGCCGAAGCAGCCCCCGAGCCGTCTCATCCGGGCGCAAGCGTGGTGCGACCGGCGGTGGCCAGCGATGCGCCGCGTCCGGCCATCGTTTCCGAGCACACGGGCAGGCAGGTTGCCGCCGCCTTTGGCGAGCTTTCCGATGCGTTTGCCAGCCGTAGCAAGAAGACATTCGACGAGATGGCCGAAGAGATGCTGCGGCCGATGCTGCAGGATTGGCTCGACAACAATCTGCCGACACTGGTCGAGCGGCTGGTGCGCGAGGAGATCGAGCGCGTGGCGCGCGGGGCGCAGTAGAGGCGGCGTTTTTGTCGATGAGGTCAGCCCGCGCTGGTCGCGAAGCAAATGAGGTTGTCGTCGGGATCCCTGACGATGAACGTGCGGGCGCCCCATGGTTCGGTTCTCAATGTCTGGTGGAAGGGAGCCTCGGCTGCCTGAAACTCCAGGAACAGCGCCTTGATGTTGTCGAGTATGATCGTTGCCGCCAGCAGGTCATCGGCCGAATTGGCGGCCAATGGCGGCTTGTCGACATGGCGCAGGTTGAGCCGCGTGCCATCGCGCATGATCTGGGCGTAGAAGGGTGGCTCGCCATAGGTGAAGCGCGTCTCGAAGCCGAGCTTTTGCCGGTAGAAATCACAGGCCGCTGCGATGTCGCAGACAAAGAGCTGTGGCTCGGCAAAGGCGAGATGCGGTTTTGCTGCGTCTGGTGCTGCACGATCGGTCACGGTTCGAAGGCCTTCCTTCAGCGCCTGCCAGCTCTCGAAACCTGACTTCCTGGCGACGAGTTCCTGGGCATCGGCAAGCTTGAAGCCGTGATCGAGGATCTGGCTGTCGCTGAGATCGCGAAAACGCGGCAAGAGCCATCCAATCACAGCAGCGACGGGATAGTACCGCTCGCGATGCCATTTGAGGTAAAGCTTGGCCTGTTTCTTGTGGTGTTCGAGGGTCGGCATGGGCGCACTGCGGGGTTGAGGTGGCGTAGGCGGGCAATGCTCCTCCGGCCGGAAGCCGATGCGCCCTACAGCAGCGTTGTCAGCGTATTGCGGCGGCACCTGCCGGTCAAGGCGCGAGCGCTACGGCTTTCCCCGAGGAACAGGCCCGCTGCCAATCTGATCGATGGAACGCAAGTGGCTCTCCTTGACCTGATCCAGGCCGTATCTATTTGACGTTGAGGTTCAAGGCAGCCCCTGCGGTTGACTTGGCCAAAACCTTCCGATTTACACCGGACCAGCAAAACTCCCGACAGCGCGGACCATTTTCCCATGCTTGAAAAGACCTACGACGCAAAAACCGTCGAGCCGAAGATCGCCAAAGTCTGGGAAGACGCCGACGCGTTCCGCGCCGGCGCCGGGGCCGAGGAGGGGGCGGAAGCCTTCACCATCGTCATCCCGCCGCCGAACGTGACCGGCTCGCTGCATATGGGCCACGCGCTCAACAACACGCTGCAGGACATATTGGTGCGCTTCGAGCGCATGCGCGGCAAGAACGTGCTGTGGCAGCCGGGCATGGACCATGCCGGCATCGCCACGCAGATGGTGGTCGAGCGCCAGCTGATGGAAAAGCAGATCCACCGCCGCGACCTGACACGCGAGCAGTTCATCGAAAAAGTCTGGGAGTGGAAGGACGCATCGGGCGGGGCGATCTTCAACCAGCTGAAGCGGCTCGGCGCCTCGGCCGACTGGTCGCGCGAACGCTTCACCATGGACGAGGGCCTGTCCAAGGCGGTGCTGGAAGTGTTCGTCACGCTCTACAAGGAAGGGCTGATCTACAAGGACAAGCGCCTTGTGAACTGGGATCCCAAGCTGCTCACCGCGATCTCCGATCTCGAGGTCGAGCAGCACGAGGTCAACGGCAATCTGTGGCACTTCCGCTATCCCATCGAGGGCGAGGTCTTCGATCCGGAAAATCCGAAAACCTTCATCACCGTGGCGACGACGCGCCCCGAGACGATGCTGGGCGACACCGCCGTTGCCGTGCACCCCGACGACGAGCGCTTCCGGCATCTGGTCGGCAAGAACATCGTCTTGCCGATCGTCGGCCGCAAGATCCCGGTGGTGGCGGATGAGTACTCCGACCCGGAGAAGGGTTCTGGTGCGGTCAAGATCACGCCCGCACACGACTTCAACGATTTCGAGGTTGGCAAGCGCCACAAGCTGCCGGCGATCAACATCCTCACCGTCGCGGCGGCGATAAGCCTCAAGGACAATGAGGATTTCCTCGCCGGTCTCGAGGTGACGCCGGAGCGGCAGGCAGTCTGGGATGAACTCAACGGCCTCGACCGCTTCGTCGCGCGCAAGAAGGTCGTCGAGCTGATGGAAGAAGGCGGCTTCCTGGAAAAGGTCGAACCGCATCACCATGCGGTGCCGCATGGAGACCGCGGCGGGGTGCCGATCGAGCCGTTCCTGACCGAGCAATGGTATGCCAACGCGGCGGAACTGGCCAAGCCAGCGATCGCCTCGGTGCGCGAGGGGCGTACCAATTTCGTGCCGAAGAACTGGGAGAAGACCTATTTCGACTGGATGGAAAACATCCAGCCCTGGTGCATCTCGCGCCAGCTGTGGTGGGGTCACCAGATTCCGGCCTGGTATGGGCCGGACGGGCGCGTCTTCGTCGAGAAGACCGAAGAAGAGGCGCTGGGTGCGGCGATCGAATATTATCTGGCGCTGGAAGGGCCGTGGAAGGCCTGGGTCGAAGACAAGCTCGAGAACTTCAAGCCGGGCGAGATACTGATCCGCGACGAGGACGTGCTCGACACCTGGTTTTCGTCGGCGCTGTGGCCGTTCTCGACGTTGGGCTGGCCGGACGAGACGCCCGAGCTGAAGACCTACTACCAGACCGACGTGCTGGTCACCGGCTTCGACATCATTTTCTTCTGGGTCGCCCGCATGATGATGATGGGCCTGCATTTCATGGACGAGGAGCCGTTCCACACTGTCTACGTCCATGCGCTGGTGCGCGACAAGAACGGGCAGAAGATGTCGAAGTCGAAAGGCAACGTCATCGATCCGCTCGACCTCATCGACGAATACGGCGCCGACGCGTTGCGTTTCACCCTGACGGTGATGGCGGCGCAAGGCCGTGACGTGAAGCTCGATCCGGCGCGCATCGCCGGCTATCGCAATTTCGGCACCAAGCTGTGGAACGCGACGCGCTTTGCCGAGATGAACGAAGTCGCGCGCAACGACGATTTCTGGCTGAACGATGCCAAGCTTGCGGTCAACCGCTGGATCCTCACCGAACTGACACGGGCGGCGCGCGAGATCACGGACGGCATCACCTCATACCGCTTCAACGAGGCGGCTGGGTCGGCCTACCGGTTCGTCTGGAACCTGTTCTGCGACTGGTACCTGGAACTCCTGAAGCCGGTGTTCATGGGCACGGATGAGGCGGCCAAGGCCGAAAGCCGCGCATGCGTCGCCTTCGTGCTCGACGAGATCTACAAGCTCTTGCATCCGATGATGCCGTTCATGACCGAGGAACTGTGGGCGCAGACCGCTGGCGAAGGCAAGGAACGCGCCTCGCTGCTGTGCCATGCGGCGTGGCCGTCGCCGGACTTCGAGGACGCAGAGGCTGCCGCCGACATCAACTGGCTGGTCGATCTCGTCTCGGGCATCCGCTCGGTGCGCTCGGAGATGAACGTGCCGCCGGCGGCGATCGCGCCGCTGGTCGTGGTCGGCGCCAACGAGGTGACCCGCGAACGGCTTGTTCGCGAAGACTCGGCGATCAAGCGGCTGGCGCGGGTCGGCGACATCTCGCTGGCCGATGTCGCCCCAAAAGGCTCGGCGCAGATCGTGCTCAACGAGGCGACGATCTGCCTGCCGCTTGGCAGCCTGATCGATCTCGCCGCCGAAGCGGCACGGCTGCAGAAGGAACTGGCCAAGGTGACCGAGGAAATCGCGCGCCTGCACAAGAAGCTGTCGAACGAGAGATTCGTCGCCAGCGCGCCGGCCGAGATCGTCGATGCTGAGCGCGAAAAACTCGCTGAGTACCGCGACGCGCAGGACAAGCTTTCGGTGGCGTTGACGAGGGTTCGCGACGCTGGTTGAGGGCAGATTCGTGGCGCCTCGGCGGCTTCGAAATCAGACCTTCTTGCCTCGAAAATAGGCATTCCGCTGCGTTAATGTTGACGTAAACGGAAAGTTTTGGCCCCATTGTTGCCATAATGTAACAATGGGGCCGTGAATCCCCAAAAACATATATTTTTGAGCCTTTTGGGCGGATTTTTCTCGCGTTTTGAGGGCGGCACACACTCCGGAGGCGGTTTTTTGGCCTAACGGCAGTGGCTTGTTTTGTGTCGAAAATGCGCTTGGCGAACATGTACATGTACGCCCCAGGAATTCGTTATTGCACCGTTAACCTGAATTGGTTCTAGCTTGCCGCACTCGAATTCGGGGAGGACATTCATGACTATTTTGCGACATAAAGCACTGCTGGGGGCGGGGTGCTTTTCGCTGGCTTTGATCGGGACGGCGTTGAACTCGGCGCATGCTGGCGGCCTGGAGCGCGGCGGCTACGACATCGACTTGCTGTTCGATCCGGCGCAGGTCACAGGCGAGCTTTCCGGCACCTATGTGATGCCGCAGCGAGACCTGAAGAATGCAACGGATACGGATCCATCTGACGGCAATCTCAATGCGCTGGGCAAATCCAGCACGGCGCGCGATACCGAAAGCTATTGGGTGCCCTACGGCGGCATCAAGATCGGCATGGGACCGGTCGATTGCCTGGGCGACTACTCCCAGCCAATCGGTGCATTCAGCAATCCTGGTGCGAACTGGGCGGGTGCACAAAGCAATGTCGAGACGAAGGTAGAGAGCAAAGCCTTTAGCGCGACCTGTTCTTACAAAATGGACCTCAGCAAAGGTCAGTTTCGCTTCATCGGCGGCGTGTTCCATGAGGATGTTTCGGGTTTCAAGGAACAGTTGGTTGCGCCCATTCCCGCCTTTCTCGGCACAGGCATTGGCCGCCTTGATCTCCAAGGAGATGGATGGGGATGGCGTGCTGGTGTCGCCTATGAGATCCCAGACATCGCCTTGCGCGCCAGCCTGGTCTACAACTCGTCGGTCAAGCTCGACAATTTGAGTGGAACGCTTGATTTGACCCAGGTGCCTGGGCTCATCAATCCCGCAAATCCGCTTCTCGGCAACGTTACTGACGTCTATGGTTCCTCGCAGGTTCCGGACTCTGTTGAACTCAAGCTTCAGTCAGGCATCGCTCCCGGCTGGTTGGCTTTTGGATCCATCAAATGGGTGAATTGGAGCGATCTGCAGAGCATTCCGTTCTGCCCGACCTCGACCCAGGGGCTCATTGCCTGCACGACGACCAGCCCTGTGCGCGCCACCTCGCTTGATTTGCTCTATCGCGACGGTTGGACGGTTTCCGGCGGCATCGGCCATAAATTCAACGATCAGTGGAGCGGGGCGGCGGTTCTCACCTGGGATCGTGGTACGACGACCGGCCTGAGCGCGCAGACCGACACCTGGACGGTGAGCGGCGGCGTGGCCTACACGCCGACCCAGAACATCGAAGTTCGTCTCGGTGGCGCGCTGGGCGTGCTTACCAGCGGATCGATCCATTCGGTCGTCGGCAGTGACGGCGTTACCTACGGTACCGAATACACCGCAGACTTTGGCAATGATCTTGTTTCGGCGATCTCCACTTCCTTGAAGGTCAAGTGGTAACCATCTGAAGTGAAACGAAAAAAGGCCGGGCATTGCCCGGCTTTTTTTGTTTGGGCCGGCGCCGTTTGGGCCTTGGCATCCACGCTGCGTTGCAGATAAGCCGCAGCGCTTTCGCCTCGTGCGATTGTGACGTTTTGGCAACACTTTCTGAACAACCCCTGCGCTAAAAGTCAGGCTAGGGAAATTGCCCATTTCCCGCCATAAACCCGGCGCACCTCGATCTTGTCTCGGGACACGCGCCAAAAGGCTCGGCGATGGGGCAGGCCGCACCGCCCGCGGCAAGGAAGAGTATGGACGCCAAAGTTATTTCCAAGGCCAAGCTCCCGAGCCGCCATGTGACCGTCGGTCCGGCGCGTGCACCGCACCGTTCCTATCTCTATGCGATGGGGTTGTCGGCGGCCGAGATTGCGCAGCCGCTCGTCGGCGTCGCGTCCTGCTGGAACGAGGCAGCGCCCTGCAACATTTCGCTGATGCGCCAGGCGCAAGTGGTCAAGAAGGGCGTCGCTGCCGCCAACGGCACGCCGCGGGAATTCTGCACCATCACCGTCACCGACGGCATCGCCATGGGCCACCAGGGCATGAAGTCGTCGCTGGTGTCGCGCGAGGTCATCGCCGATTCAGTCGAACTCACCATGCGCGGCCACTGCTACGATGCGCTGGTTGGGCTGGCCGGCTGCGACAAGTCGCTGCCCGGCATGATGATGGCCATGGTGCGTCTCAACGTGCCGTCGATCTTCATCTATGGCGGCTCGATCCTGCCCGGCAGCTATCGCGGCCGCCAGATCACCGTGCAGGACGTGTTCGAGGCGGTTGGCCAGCACTCGGTCGGCACGATCAGTGACACCGAGCTGCTCGAAATCGAGCAGGCGGCCTGCCCGTCGGCCGGCTCGTGCGGCGCCCAGTTCACCGCCAACACCATGGCCACCGTTGCCGAGGCGATCGGCCTGGCGCTGCCCTATTCCTGCGGCGCGCCGGCGCCCTACGAGATGCGCGACCGTTTCAATTTCGCCTCGGGCGAAAAGATCATGGAACTGATCGCCAAAAACATCCGGCCGCGCGACATCGTCACGTTGAAGGCGCTGGAAAATGCGGCGACTGTGGTTTCGGCCACCGGCGGCTCGACCAACGCCGCACTTCACCTGCCGGCGATCGCCCACGAGGCCGGCATCAAGTTCGATCTGTTCGACGTGGCGAAAATCTTCGAGAAGACGCCCTACATCGCAGACCTCAAGCCGGGCGGCAAATATGTCGCCAAGGACATGTTCGAGGCCGGCGGCATTCCGCTCCTGATGAAGACGCTGCTCGACCACGGCTATTTGCATGGCGACTGCATGACGGTGACTGGCCGTACTTTGGCCGAAAATATGGAGCACGTTGCCTGGAATGAACATCAGGATGTGGTCCGCCCGGCCAACACACCTATTACCCAAACCGGCGGTGTCGTGGGGTTGAAGGGAAACCTCGCCCCCGAAGGCGCGATCGTGAAGGTCGCCGGCATGTCGGAGTTGAAGTTCTCCGGCCCGGCGCGCTGTTTCGATTCGGAAGAAGAATGTTTCGAAGCGGTGACGAAGCGAGATTACAGGGAAGGCGAGGTGATCGTCATCCGTTACGAGGGGCCGCGCGGCGGCCCAGGCATGCGCGAGATGCTGTCGACGACGGCAGCCCTCTACGGCCAGGGCATGGGCGGCAAGGTGGCGCTGATCACCGACGGGCGCTTTTCGGGCGCGACGCGCGGTTTCTGCATCGGCCATGTCGGGCCCGAGGCAGCGGTGGGCGGCCCGATCGGGCTGCTCAGGGATGGCGACGTGATCTCGATCGACGCGGTGAACGGCACGATCGACGTGGCGTTGTCCGATAGCGAACTGGCGGCGAGGGCAAAGACCTGGAAGGCGCGCACGACCGACTATCAGTCGGGCGCGATATGGAAATATGCACAGACGGTTGGGTCGGCGCGCGATGGCGCGGTCACCCATCCGGGCGGTGCGAAAGAAACACATTGTTATGCGGACATCTGAGTTGTTGAGGTCGTCTGTCTTTTCGGCACTGGTCGTGTTCGCCACGTTTGGCGCGACCTTTGGCGCCGTGGGCCAGGCCATGGCCTTTGACGACAAGGTGTTCGACGACAAGACCGGAGTGAAGCCGCAATCCAGCCCATGGGCGGTGTTCCAATTCGGCTTTTCCGCCTACAAGAACGGCCACAAGGAACAGGCCGCCGAGGCCTATAAATACGCCGCCGAGAACGGCCAGATCGGCGCCACCTGGAAGCTTGCCCGCATGTATGCCGAGGGCGACGGCGTGGCGCGCGATGACTATGAGGCGTTCAAGTTCTTCTCGGAGATCGTCGACCAGGATGTCGAGCCCGGCTCGCCCGAGGAAAGCTATGTCTCGGACGCGCTGGTGGCGCTTGGCGATTATCTGCGCAAGGGCATTCCCGGCAGCCCGGTCACCGAGAACGAGGTGGCGGCCCAGGAATATTACATGCGCGCCGCCGCCAACTACCGCAATCCGAACGCACAGTTCGAGATGGGTCAGATGTTCCTGAAGGGCGAGGGCGGGGTGAAGGCCAGCGTCAAGCAGGCCGGGCGCTGGTTCCAGCTTGCCGCCGAGAAGGGCCATGCCGGCGCCCAGGCGACGCTCGGCCATTTGTTGTTCCAGAGCGGCAAGATCGTTCGCGGCCTGGCGATGATGACGGCTGCGCTTGAACGCGCTTCGCCGGCCGACCAGCCGTGGATCCGCGGCATGCAGGAAGAGGCATTTGCCACCGCCGGCGAAGCCGACCGCCGCACCGCGATCTCGCTGGCCGATGACATCCTCACCAAGGGCGGCAGCGCGGACCAGTAGTCTCGCGGCCTGCGCTGGCCTTACCAGAGGTGCTCGATTTTGATCAATTCTCGGTCGGTTCCGTCGGCACCATGCTGGGGGCCGGCGTTGAGATCGGCGTCACATGGAGATGCGGCGCCATCGTGTTTTCAGGACAGCTGTCCCCGACCTTGGTCCACGACGTGTTGTTGAGCACCATGTCGCAGCGGGCAAGATGGCTCTGGTCGGCGACCGTCAGGCAGGCGACCTGACCAACCGAATACGATTTTCCATTGGCAAGACATTCGGGGGCGGCGAAAGCCGGCACGACCGCGGCCATGGCAAATGCCAAGCCGATCGGACAAAGAACAATTCGAATGCTCATGGGAACCCCGGCCGCCATGATGATCCCCCATCATGCGCCGGAATGTGGCCATATGAGGTCAAATGCCTGCGTGTCCGGCGTCAGGGCCTGCTGGACAGGGTCTCCGTCAGGCCGGCTGCAGCGCGAGGTCGATCGCCACCGGCACGTGGTCGGACGGCTTTTCCCAGGCGCGCACATGCTTTTCGATCGAGGCCGCGGAAAAGCGGTTGGCGGCTTCCGGCGACAGCAGCAGATGGTCGATGCGGATGCCGTTGTTCTTCTGCCAGGCGCCGGCCTGATAGTCCCAGAACGTGTAGGTGTCGGGCCTGTCGGTGACCGCGCGGACCGCCTCGGTGAAACCAAGATTGAGCAACCGTCGGAAAGCCTGCCGCGTCTGCGGCTGGAACAGCGCATCGCCCAGCCAGTTCTCCGGAAACCTGGCGTCGATCGGCTCGGGAATGACGTTATAGTCGCCGGCCAGAACCAGGGCCTCTTCCAGCCTCAGCCGCTCCTGTGCCCAGCGCTCCAGGCGCTCCATCCAGGATAGTTTGTAGGGGAACTTCTTATCGTCATCGATCGGATTGCCGTTCGGCAGATAGAGCGAGGCGATGCGCAACGCGCCCTTGTCGGTCGAGAAAACGCCTTCGATGAAACGCGCCTGCTCGTCGGCATCGTCGCCGGGCAGACCACGATTGACCTCGTCGAAGCGCAGTTTCGACAGGATGGCGACACCGTTGAAGCCCTTCTGGCCGTGGGTCTCGACATTGTAGCCAAGCGCCTCGATCTCGGCGCGCGGGAACTGGTCGTCGAGCGTCTTGATCTCCTGCAGGCAGACGATGTCGGGCGCGCTCTCGGTCAGCCAGTGGGTCAGGTTGCCGATGCGGGCGCGCACGCCGTTGATGTTCCAGGTGACGATTTTCATGACGGTCTCGATGCTGTTCAGTGGGGTTCTTGCGGCGGATGGCGTTCGACCAGGCCGATCGTATTGCCTGCCGGGTCCTTTAGAAAGGCCATCCATTCGCTTTCCCCTGCCGGACCGAACTGGCCTTCGGTGTCGTTATGGACGAGCGTCGGCGGCGCGGTGAAGGGGACGCCCGCGGCTTTTGCCTCGGCATGGAAATGGTCGAGGCCCGACATGTCGAGATAGACGGTTCCCGCCGGTACGCCGTCGGTGAACAGCAAGCGCACATCGCCGGCCATGATGAAGGCAATGCCCGGCGGATCGAAGCGGGCATGCACGGCCATACCGAGCACTTCGCGCCAGAACGCCAGCGTTACGTCGAGGTCACGTCCGGCCGACAGCGCGATCTGGCGGACCGCACCGATCGCGGACATTTCTATATGGAAAAGCTCGTGCCGCAGCCGCAGGAGGCGACGGCGTTCGGGTTCCGGATCTGGAACGACTGGCCCATCAGGTCGTCGACGAAGTCGATCACCGAGCCGCCCATATAGACCAGCGACAGATCATCGATCAGCACCGTGGCGCCATCCCTTTCGATGGCGACGTCGTCGTCGTTGCGCGTGTCGACCAGGTCGAACTTGTAGGAAAAGCCGGAACAACCACCGCCTTCGACCGAAACGCGCAGCGCCGTCTTGCCAGCTTCGCCAGAGACAATCTTGGCAATCCGCCTGGCGGCGGCCTCGGTCATGTCGACTTTCATGGCAGTCTTGGCATCCGCGCCCATGGGCGTCACCTTGCTTTCGGTTTCACATGATAGGTATGAAGCGCGAGCGGCCAAGTCAACTAGACCAATCAATTGCGGCATCGATCATGACCAACGAGTTGGGCGACATCGGATTCGGCTATCGGCCACGCGCCGCCTATGCCTGCGATCCGGCAAAGTCGCGCGGGCGGCTTTTCGATGAGGTCGAAAGCCCGACCCGCACGCCGTTCCAGCGCGATCGCGACCGCATCATTCATTCGACGGCGTTCCGGCGGCTGAAACACAAGACACAGGTCTTCATCGCGCATGAAGGCGACCACTATCGCACACGTCTGACCCATTCGATCGAAGTGGCGCAGATCGCGCGGGCGCTGGCGCGGGCGCTGCGCGGCGACGAGGATCTCGCCGAAGCCGTCGCGCTGGTGCATGATTTCGGCCACACGCCCTTCGGCCACACCGGCGAGGACGCGCTGAACGAGAAGATGGTTGCCTGGGGCGGGTTCGACCACAACGCGCAATCGCTGCGCATCGTGACGAGGCTGGAGGCGCGCTACGCCGAATTCGACGGGCTCAACTTGACCTGGGAAACGCTGGAAGGCCTGGTCAAGCACAATGGACCGCTGACCGATGGCAATGGCCAGGGCCTGAAAGGGCCGGTGCCGCAGGCGATCCGCGATTATTCGGAGCTGCACGATCTCGAGCTGGACCGGTTTGCCGGCATCGAGGCGCAATGCGCGGCGATCGCCGACGATATCGCCTACAACACGCATGACATCGACGATGGTTTGCGGGCAGGGGTGCTGACGCTGGACATGCTGGAGACGGTCTCGCTGCCAGGAACGATCCTCAAGGGCGTGCGCGCCCGCTATCCGGCGCTCGATGACGTGCGCACCGGCCACGAACTGATGCGGCGCCAGATCACCGCCATGGTCGAAGATGTCATTGTTTCGACCACTGCCAATCTGGACCGGATCAAGCCGCAGAGCGCGGACGCGGTGAGGGCAGCCGGGGAGACGATGGTGACCTTTTCGACCGAAATGGCTGCGTTCGAGAAAGAACTGAAGGCCTTCCTCTACAAGCACCTCTACCGGCACGCGGAGGTGATGCGGGTGCGCGCCGACGCCGAGCAGATCGTCAGGGACCTGTTCGACGTCTATTTCGCCGACCCGCGCGCCATGCCTGACGGCTGGCGAGAGGGGCTCGATCGGGCCGACGATCGCATCAAGGCGCGCAGCGTGGCCGACTTCCTGGCCGGCATGACCGACACCTACGCGCTCAAGGAACATCGGCGTTTGTTTGACCGAACCCCGGATTTGAGCTAGGGCGGGCTCGATTTTGCCGGCCAACGAGCCGGATTCGCCACAAAGCCGCCAGAGCCAGTCCAAATGAACATCTTCGCCGATTTCACCGCGCGAATCATAAAAGCCGTCGAAGCGCTTGATCTTAAAGACAATGATGGCGTTTCGCCGGACCTGTCGCGCATTGCCGTCGAGCCGCCGCGCGACGCCAGCCATGGCGACCTGGCGACCAATGCGGCGATGGTGCTGGCCAAGCCGACCGGCCAGAATCCGCGCGCGCTGGCCGAAAGACTGGCGCAGGCGCTGCGTGGGGACAAGGACGTTGCCGCCGCCGAGGTCGCGGGGCCCGGCTTCGTCAATCTCAGGCTTCGGGACGGTTTCTGGCAGGCGCATCTGACGACGCTGCTTGGCGAAGGCCGCAACTATGGCCGCTCGACGGTTGGTGGTGGCAGGAAAACCAATGTCGAATATGTCTCGGCCAATCCGACGGGCCCGATGCATGTCGGCCATTGCCGGGGCGCGGTGGTTGGCGATGCGCTCGCCAACCTGATGGCCTTCGCCGGCTACGACGTGACCAAGGAATACGTCATCAACGATGCCGGCTCGCAGATCGACGTGCTCGGCCGTTCGGCTATGCTGCGCTATCGCGAGGCGCTCGGCGACGATGTCGGCGAGATTCCGGCAGGACTTTATCCCGGCGATTACCTGGTTCCTGTCGGCGAGGCGCTGGCCAGGGAGTTTGGCCGCTCGTTGCTGGAGATGCCGGATGACGAGGCGCTGGCCATCGTCAAGGACCGCACCATCGATGCGATGATGGCGATGATCCGCGAGGATCTGGCTATGCTCAACGTGCATCACGACGTGTTCTTCTCCGAACGTACACTGCACGCCGACAACGCCAAGAAGATCCGCTCGGCGATCAGCGACCTGACGTTGAAGGGGCACATCTACAAGGGCAAGCTGCCGCCGCCCAAGGGCGAGAAGCCCGACGATTGGGAGGATCGCGAGCAGACGCTGTTCCGTTCGACCGCCGTCGGCGACGACATGGATCGGGCGCTGGTCAAGTCCGATGGCTCGTTCACCTATTTCGCCGCCGACGTCGCCTATCTCAAGGACAAGATCGACCGCGGCTTCGTCGACCTGATTTATGTGCTCGGCGCCGACCATGGTGGTTATGTCAAGCGGCTGGAGGCCTTGGCGCGCGCGATTGCCGGCGACAGGGTGAAGCTTACCGTGCTGCTTTGCCAATTGGTGAAGCTGTTTCGCGAGGGCGAGCCTGTGCGCATGTCGAAGCGGTCGGGTGATTTCGTGACGCTGCGCGAAGTGGTGGAGGAGGTCGGCCGCGACGCGATCCGCTTCATGATGCTCTACCGCAAGAACGATGCGCCGCTCGATTTCGACTTCGCCAAGGTGACCGAGCAGTCCAAGGACAATCCGGTGTTCTATGTGCAGTACGCCTCGGCGCGCTGCCATTCGGTGTTCCGGCAGGCGAGCGAGCAACTGGGCGAGGCCAATTTCGATCGCAACAGCCTGGCGTCCGCCGTAACTATGCTGACCGACGAGGGCGAGATCGGCCTGATCCGCAAGCTTGCAGAATATCCGCGTTTGATCGAGTCGGCGGCACTTGCGCTGGAGCCCCACAGGCTGGCATTTTACCTTTATGATCTGGCTTCTAGTTTCCACGGACACTGGAACCGTGGCACAGAAAATCCAGACTTACGTTTTGTTAAGGTTAACGACCGACAATTGACGCATGCCAGACTAGGGCTGGTGCAGGCTGTCTCGGACGTTCTGACGTCCGGCCTGACGTTGATCGGAGCCGCCGCGCCCACCGAAATGCGTTAGGTTTGACTAAAAAACCTGTCACCTTTTGCCCACATTGCGCTGGTAAGGGCCAACCCTACGCGACGTCCATGGCGTCCGAATGAGTGCGAGTTCGGGAACAATAATGGCAGACAGAACCCAGCTGAGAGTAGCCGACAACAACGACATCGTTGAAGATGATCCGTTCGCGGAACTGACCAGGATCATGGGATTCGACCCGCGCCAGCCGGTCAAGCCGCAAGCGCCCGTCCAGCCGAAAGCGCCCGTCGCCGGTCAGCCGGCGCAAGAGGACGATTTCGAAATCGATCTCGAGAAGGAACTGATGGGCGAGTTCGGCGCTGACGACAGCGACGCCGCTCCAGTCGCCGAGGCGCATGAGTCGACAGCCGAGGCCAGCGCGATGGCCGACGATCTTGCGATGTCGCTCGACGACGATTTCCATCTGGACATGGCGGATCTCGACGACCACGCACCGGTCGCCAGCCATGCGGATGTCGCCAGCCATGCGGATTTTCACGCTGCCGAAACCGCGCCTGCCATAGAGCCGGCTTTCGATTCTGATCTCGACAATGCCGTCGCCAGTTCCCTCGAAGACGTTTCGCCCTTCGAGGACGACCAGCCGATCGAGGACGAGCTTGCCGCGTCGCTCGATCATGACTTCCGGATTGACGACGAAGCCGACGAAGTCCGGTACGCCGCGGCCATTGCCGACGCGCCTGCTGCAGTCGAGCCTGCTGCTGTTGGGCCGGCCTCCGATCCTGAATTCGACGATGCGATCTCGCTCGAAGACGAGCTGGTGCTCGACAACCGTTGGGCAGTGGAGCAGTCCGATGCGGCTGCTGAACCGGCGGCTTCGGAACCTGTCGAGTACGCCATGCCGGCGCAAGCGCCTGCGCGTGACGCCCAGGCAATATCGAGCGAGGATTTTGCCGGTCATTTCGACGACGCCATGGCTGATGTCGATATGGATTTCGACAGTCGTGATGAGCCGGTCGCCTTCCAGGAGCCGGAAGCGCATGATGTGCTTGCCGATACCGCGGACGCGAAGGGCGAGATTTCCGACCCAGAAGGCTCGCTGGACGATGGGTTCGACCTGAACCTGGACGACTCGTTTGCCGAAACGGACGAAGAGCCGGTCGCCGTGGTTGCCGCCGCTGCGGTCCAGCCGCTGGCGCCAGCCGCCGTTGCGGCCGAGCCGTTGGATTCGCCGATCGCGGACGAACGAAGCCTGGAAGACGAGTTGAATGCACTGCTGGGTGCAATGACCGCGCGCCCGGTGCCGGCGGCCAGGGAGCCCGTCGCGGCTCGGCCGGTCGTCGTCGCCGCTCAACCGCCCGTCGCCGCAGTTGCAGAGACCACTGAGGAGCCGGCCGATCTCGCCGACCTCGAATGGGATATCGACGGACACGCGCCTGAGGAGCAGCACCGCCTTGAAGCTGTCCAGGCCGCAGATTCGGATCTCGACGTTCTACAGCTCGATGACCTGCAGGAGCAGGATCAGCGCTCGCATGTCACCGCGCACGGCGATGTCGATTTCGACGATGATGCGTTCGACGCGGCTTTGGCGAACAGCCTGGATTCGCGCGACGCAGCCGCTTCTCGGCACGATCAGGACGATCCTCATGATTGGCTGGCGGAACGCTCCGAGCCGACGGAGCCGACCCGTTCGTGGAGCCGCGTGACGCCGGTTCCGCAGCAGCCGGCATTTAGCGCTCAGCCGACCGCTTCGATAACACCCTGGGCCGCGGCACCGGCAGTCGCCGCAGTGCCATCCTACCGTTCGAGCGAGCCGGTCGAGACCGTCGCCCCTGCAGCCCCTGTATCCGTGCCGCAACCGCGACAGTCCTCGCACTACGAAGACATGCCCGATGTCGAGACGATCGACGTGCCCGAGCGTGTCGTGGCGTTGGCGGACGATCTCGACATCCCGGAACTGCACTTCGAGGAAGACAAGCCGGCGACGCCTGCCTATGACGATCTCGACGC
The DNA here is from genome assembly GCF_056403835.1 of Mesorhizobium sp. P2_E6. Classification (NCBI taxonomy): domain Bacteria; kingdom Pseudomonadati; phylum Pseudomonadota; class Alphaproteobacteria; order Hyphomicrobiales; family Phyllobacteriaceae; genus Mesorhizobium; species Mesorhizobium sp. P2_E6. The sequence continues at coordinate 253,457 of NZ_JBFUEQ010000010.1, read as the reverse complement.
GGAATTCTCCAGCCTTCTCACCGAGATGAATTCGGTGGAGGTCGCTCCTGCTCCCGCAAGCAGTGCCGCTTATAGCGATGAACCCCACAATGCCGGCTATGAGGAACCCAAGTCGGCCTATGACGGCGCCAAGCCGGGCTATGACGGGGCCAAGCCGGCCTACCAGCCGGAAGCGCGGACGTATGCCGCGAGGCCGGCCGAAATGCCTGCCCGTGCGACAGCGTCGGCAGGCTATGCGGATGCCGCTGGCTTCGACCTCAACAATCTGCCCGGCAGCCAGCCGGTTTCACAGGCGGACGATTTCACCGTCGACGAACTCGACTACGATCCCGAACTGGATGAGGCTATGGCTGTTCCGGGTCTCGGCGAGCGGGAGGCCGCGAGGCCCTCGCGCCGACGTGGCCTGTTCGTTGCAGCTGTTGTCGGCGCGGTGGCGGTTGCTGGCGGCCTCGGCGCCTTTGCGCTGTCTTTCGGCGGCAAGGGCGGCAGCGATGCACCGGTGATCGTCAAGGCCGACAACGCGCCGATCAAGGTCAAGCCGGAAAATCCGGGCGGCACAGTGGTGCCGAACCAGGACAACAAGGTTTACGACGCGGTGGTCAAGGGGACCAAGCCCGCCGAGCCTGTCCAGGATAAACTGGTCACCAACGTCGAAGAGCCGGTGGATGTGCAGGCCAAGGATCCCGCCCGCGCGATCGATCTTTCCGCCGACCAGAACGCCGCGGCAACTGGAGCGGATGACGGCAACGCCGCGCCGGTCGCCAATGCCGCGCCGGCCGCCAGCGCGGCGCCGGCCGATAACGCGGCGCCGGCACCGAAATCCGAAGATCGCATCGCGCAGGTGCTGCAGGAGGCCGACAAGGGCACCAACGCCGATGTCGTCGCGGTTGCGCCGCGCAAGGTGAGGACCATGGTGGTCAAGTCAGACGGTTCGCTGGTGCCGCGTGATGATCCGGCGCCCGCGGCACCGCAAGTGGCAGCCGCTGAGCCGGCCGACCCGGCGCCGCAGCAAGTTACCCCGTCGTCCCAGGCCGATGCGGACCAAACTGGCACCGTGACGCCCGCCACCGCCCAGGCAGACGACGAGCCGGCCCTCAAGCCGGCAGCGAAACCGGCGGCGGCGCCCAAGGCCGAGGCCAAGGCCCAATCGGCAAACACACCTGCCAAGGTTCCGGTCGCGCCGCAGCGCCCGTCCGACCAGCCGGTTGATGTCGTCGGCGAGGTCAAGCCCGACCAGGTTGCATCCATCGATCCGGGATCAACCGCGACCGGCGGTGGTTCGTGGTCGATGCAGATCGCTTCGCAGCCGACGGTCGAAAGCGCCCAGTCCAGCTACCAGGATCTGCAGCGCCGCTACGGCAGCGTGCTTTCCGGCCGCACCGCCAACATCGTCAAGGCGGAGATTGCCGGCAAGGGCACGTTCTACCGTGTGCGCGTTCCGGCGAAGTCGCGCAACGACGCGATCAACCTGTGCACCAGCTACAAGGCTGCCGGCGGCAATTGCTTCGTCTCGCGCTAGCAACTGAAGTCAACCAATCAAAGCCGGCGCGGTCTCAGACCGCGCCGGCTTTTTCATGTGGATGAGATCTGTCTTCAAGCGCATGCGGCGGGGGACGATTCCCTTTGATCGCGCGAAGCCCTAAACTCCCGTCATGACCGAATCAAAATCCATGATCCTCGGCTGTGCCGGGAAATCGCTTACTCGCGAAGAAATCAATTTCTATCGCAACGAATGCCCGTGGGCCTTCATCCTGTTTGCGCGCAACATCGGCGAGACCGAGCAGATCCGCGATCTGGTCGCCGAGATGCGCGACTGTATCGGGCGTCCGGACGCGCTGGTGTTCATCGACCAGGAAGGCGGCCGGGTGCAACGCCTGCGGCCGCCACTGGCGCCGAATTATCCTGCCGGTGGCGCACTCGGCGCGCTGTGGCGCGACGATCACGATGCCGGCGCCCGCGCGGCCTGGCTGATGGCGCGGCTGCATGCGTTCGACCTGCTGCGCTACGGCATCACGGCGGATTGCCTGCCGGTGCTCGACGTGCCGATCGAAGGCGCCAGCGACGTCATCGGCGCGCGTGCCTATGGCAAGGAGCCGCGACCGGTGATCGAACTCGGCCGTGCTGCCGCAGAAGGGCTGATGTCGGGCGGCGTGCTGCCTGTGATGAAGCATATTCCCGGCCATGGGCGCGCCCTTGCCGACACGCATTTCGAATTGCCGACGGTGAATGCGTCGCTCAGCGATCTGCAACGGCATGATTTCGCCCCGTTCCGGGAGCTCAACCATCTGCCCATGGCGATGACGGCGCATGTCGTCTACAGCGCCATCGACCCGAAGAACCCGGCGACGACATCCGGTAAGGTCATCGACGAGATCATCCGTCGTGAAATCGGCTTCGACGGACTGCTGATGAGCGACGACACCTCGATGAAGGCACTTTCTGGGGATTTCCCGACAAAGGCGGCCTCGATCCTTGCGGCGGGCTGCGATCTGGTCCTTCACTGCAACGGTGTTTTCGAGGAAATGGCCGGCATCGCGTCGCGCACCACGGGGCTTGAGGGCAAGTCACTGGAGCGCGCAAAACGGGCGCTGACCTATATTAGGAAACACGACGCGGCTGAAGAAACCGAGATACGCGCAGAATTCGCCACCTATTTCGATGCGGTGGCCTGACAAAGGAAGCGAGAGAAAGTGGCGGAAACATTGGAAAGCAAGGCCGCGAAGGCCGCACCGATGGACCGTCTGTGGGCCGAGAACGACGATTCCCGCGTCACCGGCGATCCGTCGCTGGTCGTCGACGTGGCCGGCTTCGAAGGTCCTCTCGATCTGCTGCTGCATCTTGCCCGCACCCAGAAGGTCGATCTGGCGCGGATCTCGATCCTGGCGCTGGTCGAGCAATATCTGACCTTTGTCGAGACCGCGAGGGCGCTCAGGCTCGAGCTTGCCGCCGACTATCTGGTGATGGCGGCGTGGCTGGCCTTCCTCAAGTCGAAGCTGCTCATCCCCAAGCAGCCTGGCGACGAGGGCGAAAGCGGCGAGGAACTGGCGGCGGTGCTGCAGTTCCGGCTGAAGCGGCTGGAGGCGATGCGCGACGCCTCGGCGCGTCTGGTCAACCGCAACCGACTCGGCCGCGACGTGTTCGCGCGCGGCATGCCGGAAATGGTCATCGTCGAAAAGCGCAACGCCTATTCGGCCTCGCTCTACGATCTCCTGACCGCCTACGCCCAGCAGCGGCAGAAGCAGGCGATTAACAATGTGACGATCGCCAGGCGCGGTGTCTGGTCGCTCAAGGACGCGCGCGACATCCTGACCCGGCTGGTCGGCGCGGTGCGCGACTGGACGGCGCTGGAGAGTTTTCTGATCGAATACATGACCAGCCCCGAGGAGCGGCGCACGGCGATCGCCAGCTCGTTCGCGGCCACGCTGGAACTGGTGCGCGAGGGCAAGATGGACATGCGGCAGGACGACGTGTTCGCGCCGATCTACCTGCGCGGCCGCGCACAGGCAATCAAGGCAGTCGAGGTGGCATCATGAGCGAGCGCGCCAACGCTTCGGTTATCCCGTTCAAGGTCGATGACGAAACGGAAGGGGAGTTGTTTCCCCAGGAACCAGCCGAGCAGGTCCAGAACCCGGCCGAGCGCCTCTATATGGCGGAAGCCGTGCGCATGGCCGAGGCGATCGTGTTCGCCAGCACTGAACCTGTCAGCGAAAAGCAGCTGGCGGCGCGCCTTCCAGATGGCATCAACATCGCCCTGGCGATGGCCGACCTGCAGCGAATCTATGCGCGGCGCGGCGTCAATCTGGTGCGCGTCGGCGACGCCTGGGCGTTCCGCACCGCCGGTGACCTGGCCTTCCTGATGAGCCGCGACACGGTGCAGCAGCGCAAGCTGTCGCGCGCCGCGCTCGAAGTGCTGGCGATCATCGCCTACCACCAGCCGGTGACGCGCGCCGAGATCGAGGACATCAGGGGTGTCGAAACCTCGAAAGGTACGCTCGACACGCTGCTGGAAACGGAATGGGTGCGCATGCGCGGCCGACGCAAAACGCCGGGACGCCCTGTCACCTATGGCACGACCGAGACCTTCCTCGACCATTTCGCGCTGGAGGAAATCCGCGACCTTCCCGGCATGGAGGAACTGAAAGGGGCAGGGCTGCTTTCGGGCCGCATGCCGTCGAATTTCTCCATTCCACAGCCGCCGGCCGATCCCGATGCGCTGGCCGACGACGAGGATGCGCTGACCGACATCGACCTCGAGGAACTCGGCCTGCTGACGCCGCGCGTCACGGAAGATTGACTGGCAATCGCGGCCAATCTGTCGAGGATGCGCGGATTCGTAGCGGGCCATCACGCCGAAAATGCGTGACATCCGCCACCCTTTCATAAACTCTGTCGCAGTTGTGTTTGAATCCCAACGCGAAAACGCATAGATCATCGCCAGGGAAAACATTCGAGAGAGATTTGCTATGGGTTCATTTTCGATTTGGCACTGGATGATCGTGCTCGTGATCGTGCTGCTGGTGTTCGGCCGCGGCAAGATCCCTGAGCTGATGGGTGACATGGCCAAGGGCATCAAGAGCTTCAAGAAGGGCATGGCGGACGACGACGTTGCCGAAGACAAGCGCACCGTCGAACACCGCGCCGACGAGACCGTTTCGGCCGCGAAGGAAAAAGCCAGCAAGAGCTGAGCCAAAAGGTTCTAGTCGGAACAGAGTGCCATGTTTGAAGTCGGCTGGACCGAAATGCTGGTCATCGCGATCGTCATGATCGTGGTCGTCGGGCCCAAGGATTTGCCCAATATGCTGCGCACCTTCGGCCGCACGACGGCCAAGCTGCGTGCCATGGCGGCCGACTTCCAGAAGCAGTTCAACGAGGCGCTGAAGGAAGCCGAGCTCGACGACGTCAAGAAGTCGGTCGACGAGCTCAGGGGCCTCAGCCCGATGTCCGAGATCAGGAAGCAGCTCAATCCGTTCGAGCAGGCGGCGGCCGATGTGCGCTCCGGCGTCGACGCGGTGATGAAACCCAAGCCGGCAGACGATCCGACAGCGCCAGCCGCTTCGACGCCGCAGGCGGCCGAGCCGTTGAAGAACGGCGCGACGACCATGCCTGGCGTCAGCGGGCCGGAAGCCGCACCAGCAGCGCCGATTTTCCCGGCAATGACCGATGAATCGGTGGTGACGGTGTCAGTGCCAGCCGAACCGGTTGTCGCGGCGAAGGCGTCGGCGGTGAAGAAAGTGGCCAAGGCTGTTCCGGCAAAAGCGCCGGCTAAAGCGCCTGCCAAGGCGTCGGCAAATGGCACGATGGCTTCCGCGCCGGCAAAGGCGGCGACCGCCAAGGCCGCACCTGTGTCCAAGGCGGCGGTAAAGCCTGAAAAGGCTGCGAAGCCCACTGCGGCCAAGACGGTCGCGACCAAGCCGATCGTTACCAAGCAAATCGCTACCAAGACAATCGTTACCAAGACTGGGACGAAAGCTGAACCGAAGCCTGCCGCGGCGAAGAAGCCGGCGGCCAAGAAGACGGCTGGAGCCGCCAAGTGAGCGTTTCGGACAAGGAAAGAGACGAGATCGAGAAATCGTCGGCGCCGCTGATGGAGCATCTGATCGAGCTGCGCCGGCGGCTGATCTGGTCGCTCGGCGGCTTCTTCGTCGCCTTCCTGGTCTGCTTCTTCTTCGCCAAGAGGCTTTTCAACCTTCTGGTCGTCCCGTTCAAATGGGCGACGAAGTGGGCCGGGCTCGATCCGCACAAGGTCGAGCTGATCTACACCGCGCCGCAGGAATTCTTCTTCACCCAGGTCAAGCTCGCCATGTTCGGCGGCATGGTCATCGCCTTTCCGCTGATCGCCACGCAGATCTACAAGTTCATCGCGCCCGGCCTCTACAAGAACGAACGCAACGCCTTCCTGCCGTTCCTGATCGCATCGCCGGTCCTGTTCCTGATGGGCGCATCGCTGGTTTATTTCTTCTTCACGCCGATGGTGATGTGGTTCTTCCTCGCCATGCAGCAGGCCGGCACCGACGATCAGGTGCAGATCTCACTGCTGCCGAAAGTGTCGGAATATCTCAGCCTGATCATGACGCTGATCTTCTCCTTCGGCCTGGTGTTCCAGCTGCCGGTGGTGACCAGCTTGATGACGCGCGTCGGCATGCTGTCGTCGAAGGCGCTGGCCGAAAAGCGCAAATGGGCGATCGTCATTGCCTTCGTCGTCGCGGCCGTGCTGACGCCGCCCGACCCGATGAGCCAGATCGGCTTGGCCATTCCGACGATCCTGCTCTACGAGGTCTCCATCTGGGCTGCGCGGCTGATCGAACGCGATCAGGAAAAGCAGCGTGTGGCCCGCGAGAAGCAGGACGCGGCCGAAGAGGTGGCCGAAAAGCCGGCGGACGCGTCTTCCACATAGGCCATAGGGCTGCCCCCGCCGGGGGGGCGGCGGGCTTGGCATCGATTGCCTTGTGACGGCAATTATGCTATAGATTGGGGTATGGTGCTGATTTGCGCCAACGACCCGCCGCAAGGCGGGTTTTTTATTTCCGGCTCTCGCGCCATCCCCGGTAAAGCGCGCTAAAGCGAGCTCGAAGCCCTGGCTTGATCACGCCTGATCTTGCATCGATCAACGATGCGGTTTACGCCCTCTGGCTGAAACGCATCGCCATCGTGGCGATGCGTTTCAGTTTTGTTTGAAGCATGTCAACCGCTGCGCACTTTTGGGCGACATGCTACCCAGGAGCGTTCAAACCATGCTTGACATCAAATGGATTCGCGACAACCCGAAGGCCCTTGTCGAGGCGCTGGTGAAGCGCTCGTGGTCGGCCGGCGAGGCGCAGTCCACGGTCGACGGGCTGATCGCCTCGGACGAGGCGCGGCGCGAACACGTCACCGAGTTGCAGACCAAGCAGGAGCGCCGCAACGCCGCCTCGAAGGAGATCGGCAACGCCATGCGCTCGGGCGATGCGGCGCTTGCCGAAAGGCTGAAAGCCGAAGTCGGCGAGATCAAGACCTTTATCCAGAATGGCGAGGCGCGAGAACGCGAGCTCGACAAGACGCTGAACGATGCGCTGGCGGTGCTGCCCAACGTGCCGTTCGACGATGTGCCGGTCGGCAAGGACGAGCACGACAATGTCGTCAAGCATATCGTCGGCAAGCTGCCGACGCGTCCGAATTGGGTGAAGGAGCATTTCGAGATCGGCGAAGCGCTCGGCATGATGGATTTCGAGCGCGCGGCGAAGCTTTCAGGTTCGCGCTTCACAGTGCTGAAGAGCGGGCTGGCGCGAATGGAACGGGCGCTCGGCCAGTTCATGCTCGACCTGCACACCAACGAACATGGCTATGAGGAAGTCATCCCGCCATTGATGGTCAAGGACGACGTTCTTTTCGGCACCAACCAGTTGCCGAAATTCGAGGAGGATCTGTTCTTCACGGCGCACGGTGAGGGCAGGCTTGGCCTGATCCCCACAGCCGAAGTGCCTCTCACCAATCTCGTGCGCGAAGAAATCACAGCGCATGAAAAACTGCCGCTGCGCTATACCGCACTGACGCCGTGCTTCCGGTCGGAAGCAGGCTCGGCCGGGCGCGACACGCGCGGCATGCTGCGCCAGCACCAGTTTTACAAGGTAGAGCTGGTGTCGATCACGGACCAGGAATCGTCGCTCGCCGAGCACGAACGGATGACGCAATGCGCCGAGGAAGTGCTGAAGCGGCTCGGGCTGCCGTTCCGCACCATGACGCTGTGCACCGGCGACATGGGCTTTGGCGCGCGAAAGACCTACGACATCGAAGTCTGGCTGCCCGGCCAGAACGCCTATCGCGAGATCTCGTCCTGCTCGGTGTGCGGCGATTTCCAGGCGCGCCGCATGGACGCCCGCTACAAGGATAAGGACGGCAAGGGCAACCGCTTCGTCCATACGCTCAACGGTTCGGGCACCGCGGTCGGCCGCGCGCTCATAGCCGTCATCGAAAACTACCAGAATGAGGATGGCAGCGTAACCATTCCTGAAGCGCTGCGGCCTTACATGGGCGGCCGGGAAAAGATCGAATCGAAATAATGCGCATACTGCTGACCAATGACGACGGCATTCACGCCGAGGGCCTGGCCTCGCTCGAACGGGTTGCGCGCACGCTGTCCGACGATGTCTGGGTGGTGGCGCCGGAGCAGGACCAATCCGGCTATGCGCACTCGCTGTCGATCTCGGAGCCGCTGCGGCTGCGCAAGATCGGCGAGAAGCATTTTGCCGTGCGCGGCACGCCGACGGATTGCGTCATCATGGGCGTCAAGAAGATCCTGCCCGGCGCCCCCGACCTGATCCTGTCCGGCATCAATTCCGGCGCCAACATCGCCGACGACGTCACCTATTCGGGAACCGTCGCCGGCGCCATGGAGGGCGCGCTGCTCGGCATCCGCTCGATCGCGCTCAGCCAGGGCTACAGCTATGTCGGCGAGGATCGGGTCGTTCCCTACGAGACGACCGAAGCGCTGGCGCCGGCACTGCTGCAGAAACTGGTGGCGACGCCGCTGCCGGACGGCGTGCTGCTCAACGTCAATTTTCCGAACTGCCTTCCTGAAGAAGTCGCCGGTACGGTGGTGACCTCGCAAGGCAAGCTCGTGCACAGCCTGTGGGTCGACGAGCGCCGCGACGGGCGCGGCCTGCCTTACTACTGGCTGCGTTTCGGCCGCGAGCCGGTCGAAGGCAAGCGAGGCACCGATCTCCATGCCTTGCGCAACAGGCTGGTGTCGGTGACGCCATTGCAGCTCGACCTCACCGCGCATGAAATCCGAGACCAACTGAGCAAGGCGCTTGCATGACCCAGGGCCTCCCAACCGACGACCGCGAAGGTTTTGCTGCCTTTCTGCTGCGTTTGCGCGGCAGGGGGACGGTGCCGAAGGCGCTGATCGCTGCCTTCGAGGCGACGCCGCGGCGCGGTTTCCTTGGCGCACAGTACCATCCGATCGCCTGGTCGGACCGCATGCTGCCGATCGAATGCGGCGAGGCGATCGAAGGTGCCGACCTGCAGGCGGCGGTGATTTCAGCCCTTGCCATCGAGCAGGGCAACCGCGTTCTCGAGATCGGCACCGGCTCCGGCTACACGGCGGCGGTGATGTCGCGGCTGGCGGCGCGGGTCGTCACCACCGACCGCTACAAGACGCTTGTCGAGCAGGCCAGGCAGCGCTTCGAGGCGCTCGGCATCGGCAATGTCATCGTGCGCCAGGCGGACGGTTCCGGCGGCCTGCCGAACGAAGGGCCGTTCGATCGCATCGTCGCCTGGGCTGCCTTCGACAGCCTGCCGCGCTTCCTGCTCGACCAATTGTCGAGCGGCGGCATCGTCATCGCCCCGATCGGACCGGAAGAGGGCGAACAGGTGCTGGCCAAGCTGACCAAGGTCGGCAGCCGGTTCGAACGCGAAGACATCGGTCTCGTGCGCCTGCAGCCGATCCTGCGCAGCGTCGCCGCCGTCATCTAGAGTAATCTTTTATGCGGTGCCGGCCTGCGAATTGTGAGGCCGCAAACCGCTGCATCCGGTTACGGCGAGTCGACTTAGCCAGCCCGGCCTGAGCATAGCTTCGGCACTCTGCAAGCGATCTCAAATATTTTAAGAAAATTCGCATCGGATTCTATGGGGTTAACCGACGAGTAACATTAACGCGCTTTAATCATGCCTAGTTTGTACCGGGTATGTGCGGGTTAGTGCGATGCAACTCAGTGTTTTGAAGACAAACGGACGCAACCTGATGCGTGGTTGTGCCGTACTCATGGTCGCAGGCGCTGCGGCAGGGTGCAGCTCCCAGGCTTCGCGCTTCAACAGCGTCGATGACGTCTTTACCTCGTCGACCAACAATCAGCGCGCCATCATCAACAAGCAGGACGCCGTGCAGGCCTATCCGGGCGATGTCGAGGCCGCTCCGGTCGACGGCAGCCATACGCAGTCGGTCAGCCGCTCCAGTCTCGAACCGGTCTCGACGCGGCCGCTGCCTCCGCCCGTTGCGCAGGCACAGCCGGCTCCGGCACTCGCGCCTGCCGCAAAGCCGGTACGCACTGCATTGGCTCCGGCGCCGCATGTCGACCGGACCACGACCGGCACCGTCGCTCCGGCGGCATCGCCGTTCAAGGTTGCGCAGCCCGACGCGCCACGCGTGGCCGCGGCCGGAACGCCGCATGCAACCGAGATCGTCGTCAGGGATGGCGAAACGATTTCCGGCCTGGCGCAGCACTACAAGGTGCCGGCCGACGTGATCATGAAGGTCAACGGGTTGAGCCCGACCAAGGGGCTGAAGACCGGCCAGAAGCTGGTCATTCCCGCCTATGCCTACTCCAGCAAATCGGAAGCGAAAGTCGCCGACGCCAAGCCGGTGAAAAACGGCAAGCACGACCTGCCGGCCACTGCGCCGGACAAGGTCGCCGTCCTGCCGCAGCAGCCCAAGCTTAAGGAGGGCAAGTCCGCCGCTCAGGTCGATACTTCGACCGCCGCAAGCCAGCCCAAGGAGCCCAAGCCGCAGATGGCCGCGGCCAAGGCGACCGGCGCTGCCGGCACCTACACGGTCCAGTCGGGCGACACGCTTTCTTCGATTGCCAGGAAGACCGGTGTCGGCACCGTAGCGCTGAAGCAGGCCAACGGCATGAAGGACGGCTTGCTCAAGATCGGCCAGACCTTGAAGGTGCCGGCCGGCGGAACCGCGACCGTCGCCAGTGCCAAGCCGGCGAAGATCGATCCGGTGACAACGGCGACCACGCAGCCCGCGGCAAAGACGACGCCGTCGGAAACGCTGGCGTCCTACACGCCGCCGAAGAAAGATTCGAAGGTCATCCAGCAGGCCGAAGACGACGACGCGGTTGCACCGGATGCAACCGGCATCGGCAAGATGCGCTGGCCGGTGCGCGGCCGCGTGATCTCCGGTTTCGGCTCCGGCAAGGACGGTGTCGACATCGCCGTGCCGACGGGAACGCCGGTCAAGGCGGCCGAGAACGGCGTCGTCATCTATGCCGGCGATGGCCTCAAGGAATTCGGCAACACGGTGCTGGTGCGCCACGAGAACGGCCTGGTCACCGTCTACGGCCATGCCAGCTCGATCGAGGTGCAGCGCGGCCAGAAGGTCAAGCGCGGCCAGGAAATCGCGCTGTCGGGCATGAGCGGCACGACGGACTCGCCGAAGCTGCACTTCGAAGTGCGCAAGAACTCCGCCCCGGTCGACCCCTCTGGCTATCTCGAATAGTCGGGCTGTCTCGAATAGAACAAGAACGCGATTTTGCGGGCCGTCTGACCTCCAGTCCGGCCCGCCGGCTCAGCCCGCCCCGCAAGGAGCGGGCTTTTTCAGTGGCTTTTCTCCGACCCTAATCCTTGAGCGGCTTGCCGAGCCGTCCTGCCAGGTCCTGGGTGAACTGCCAGGCGACACGGCCGGAGCGGCTGCCACGCGTCGTCGCCCATTCCAGCGCTTCGGCGCGCAACTTCTCGGGATCGACAGAAAGATCGTGATGGCGGACATAGCCGTCGATCATGTCGAGATATTCGTCCTGCGAACATTTGTGGAAGCCGAGCCATAGGCCGAACCGGTCTGAGAGCGAGACCTTCTCCTCGACCGCTTCGGACGGGTTGATGGCGGTCGAGCGCTCATTGTCGATCATGTCGCGCGGCAAGAGATGACGGCGGTTCGAGGTGGCGTAGAAGATGACGTTGGCCGGGCGGCCCTCGACGCCGCCTTCAAGCGCTGCCTTCAGCGACTTGTAGGAGGTATCGTCGTGGTCGAAGGAGAGGTCGTCGCAAAACAGGATGAAGCGGAAGGGGGCTGACTTCAGCAGTCCCATCAGCTTCGGCAGCGTGTCGATGTCCTCGCGGTGGATTTCGATCAGCTTCAGCGGCAGGTCGGACTTGGCCCTGGCGTTGATCTCCGCATGCACGGCCTTGACCAGCGACGATTTGCCCATGCCGCGCGCGCCCCACAACAACACGTTGTTGGCTGCGTAGCCGGCAGCGAAGCGTTCGGTGTTGTCGACAAGAATATCGCGGACGCGGTCGACGCCACGGATCAGGCCGATGTCGACGCGGTTAACCCTGTGCACCGGCTCCAGATAGCCGGGATCGGCCTGCCAGACGAAGCAGTCGGCCTCGCCGATGTCCGTTTCAGGCACCGGCGGCGGGGCGAGGCGGCTAACCGCCTCGATCAGGCTGTCGAGCTTCTTGTTGAGGGCGTCAATGCTGCTGTCGGTCATGTCGGTCTTTTGTTTATCGCGTTTTGAAGTGGGGAGCGTGCCGATTCCGTCGGGTTCGAAACCGGTTGCAACCTTTTGTTCGAGCGTGATCTTTTCCGAAAACCGGCTCGTGCTGTTCGCGATCATGCTCTAACACGGCTCAACAGGCCGGAAAAGCAGCCGATTTGGCGGGCCACGCAGTTGCATTGGCAACTTTACCGACTATATTCCGGCCAAATTTCAAGGGGCCGCCAAACTCCACAAGGACGGGTGGCGGCTGTTTTCAAAATTCAGGAGTACCTCGATGTTCGTGACACCGGCATACGCCCAAGGCGTTGGGGCCTCTCCCGACATGTTCATCAGCATTTTGCCGTTTGTCCTGATTTTCGTGATCATGTATTTTCTGATCATCCGGCCGCAGCGCACGCAGCTGAAGAAGCGCGGTGAGATGCTGGCCGCGGTTCGTCGCGGCGACACGGTCGTCACTGGCGGCGGCTTCGTCGGCAAGGTGACCAAGGTGATCGACGACAACGAACTCGAAATCGACCTCGGCGGTGGCACCAAGGTGACCGCGCTGCGTTCGACGATCGCCGATGTGCGCGTCAAGGGCGAGCCTGTGGCGAACCAGAACGCCAAGAAATAACCGAATTTCAGGCGGAGCGATCCGCGGATACGCTCTGACGGACGACGCCATATGCTTTATTTTTCGCGCTTCAAGATGATCCTGATCTGGGTGGCCGTGGCCATCACAGTGATCCTCGCCGCGCCCAATCTGTTCTCCGCCAGCACTCTGGCGCAACTTCCCAGCTGGGTGCCGAAGCGCCAGATGACGCTCGGGCTCGATCTGCAGGGCGGCTCGCACATCCTGCTGGAGATGAATCAGAACGACCTGATCAAGGACCGGCTGGAAACGACGCGCGACGAAATTCGAACGCTGCTGCGTGACGCCAAGATCGGCTATACCGGGCTTGCCGGCACGGGTCGGACCTTGCAGGTCCGCATCACCGATCCCGCCCAGCTCGATGCCGCCAAGAAAGCGCTGAAGTCGCTAACCGATCCCGTCGCTGCCGGCCTGTTCACCGGCGGCTCCATCCAGGAAATGACGCTCGACGATTCCGAGCCCGGCCTGCTCAAGTTCAACGTCACCGATGCCGGCATCAAATACCGCACGTCGACCGCCTTGACGCAGTCGATCGAAGTGGTCGAGCGCCGCGTCAACGAACTTGGCACGACCGAGCCGATTGTGCAGCGGCAGGGCGACGACCGTATCCTTGTCCAGGTGCCGGGCCTTCAGGACCCGCAAAGGCTGAAGGAAATCCTCGGGCAGACCGCCAAGCTGACGTTCCAGATGGTCGACCAGTCGATGCCGGTGCAGGACGCGCTCAATGGCCGCCCGCCTGCCGGCTCTTCGGTGCTGTATTCGCAGGACGATCCGCCGGTTCCCTACCTGATCGAAAACCGCGTCATCGTTTCGGGCGAAAATCTCGTCGATGCCCAGGCGACATACAATTCGCAGAACAACGAGCCGGTGGTTTCGTTCCGCTTCGATTCGAAAGGTGCGGCGCGCTTCGGCCAGGCCACGGCGCAGAATGTCGGCAAGCTGTTTGCCATCATCCTCGACAATCAGGTGATTTCCGCGCCGCAGATCCGCGAGCCGATCCTCGGCGGCACCGGCCAGATTTCGGGTAATTTCACTGCCCAGAGCGCCAACGATCTTGCCGTGCTGCTGCGCGCCGGCGCGTTGCCGGCGACACTGACAGTGATCGAAGAGCGGACCGTTGGTCCAGGGCTCGGCCAGGATTCCATCCATGCCGGCAAGGTCGCCGGCATCATCGGCTCGATCCTCGTCGTGGCCTTCATGTTCGTTGCCTACGGCTTCCTCGGCTTCCTCGCCAACATCGCACTGGCGGTGCACGTGGCGATGATCGTCGGGCTGTTGTCGCTGCTTGGCGCAACGCTGACCTTGCCGGGTATCGCCGGTATCGTGCTGACCATCGGCATGGCGGTCGATTCCAACGTGCTGATCTACGAACGTATCCGCGAGGAGCGACGAAACGGGCGCTCCGTGATCCAGGCGATCGACACCGGTTTCTCGAAGGCTCTGGCGACCATCGTCGATTCCAACGTCACCTCGCTCATCGCCACGGTGGTGCTGTTCTATCTCGGCACCGGGCCGGTGAAGGGCTTTGCCATCACCTACGCCATCGGCATCCTGACCACCGTCTTCACCGCCTTCACCTTCACCCGTTTGCTGGTCTCGATCTGGTTGCGCCGGGCGCGCCCGAAGGAGTTGCCGAAGGCGCCGGTGACCTTCATCCCGCCAGGCACCAAGATCCCCTTCATGGGCATTCGCCGCTGGACGTTTGCGCTGTCGAGCATCCTGTCGGTGCTGTCTGTGGTGCTGTTCATGACCGTCGACATCAACTACGGCATCGACTTCAAGGGCGGATCGATGATCGAGGTGCAGGCCAAGACCGGCAACGCCGATCTTGCCGACATCAGAGGCAGATTGACGGAACTCAACATCGGTGAAGTGCAGGTGCAGCAGTTCGGGGCCCCGAACGACGTGCTGATACGCGTCGGGACGCAGGATGGCGGCGAGAATGCCGAGCAGACGGTCATCGACAAGGTGCGCGGCGAACTGCAGGACCAGTATGATTTCCGCCGTGTCGAAGTGGTGGGACCGACGGTTTCCGGCGAGTTGGCCAAGCAAGGCACCATCGCCATGCTGGTCGCGCTGGTTGGTATCCTGGTCTATGTCTGGTTCCGTTTCGAGTGGCAGTTCGCGGTCGGCGCCATCGTCGCGACGGTGCACGATGTGGTCATGACGCTCGGCTTCTTCGTCATCACCGGGCTTGAATTCAACCAGTCGTCGCTGGCGGCGATCCTGACCATCATTGGCTATTCGCTGAACGATACGATCGTGGTCTATGACCGCGTTCGAGAGGATCTGCGAAAATACAAGCGAATGCCGCTGCCGCAACTCCTGAACAATGCCATCAACGAGACGCTGTCGAGAACGACGCTGACCTCGGTGACGACGATCCTGGCGCTGCTGGCGCTGGTGCTGTTCGGCGGCGAGGTCATCCGGTCGTTCACCATGGCCATGCTGTTCGGCGTCGTGTTCGGCACCTATTCGTCGATCTTCATCGCGGCACCGCTGCTGATCCTGTTCAAGCTGCGGCCACAGGCTGAAAGCGACGAGCAGAAGCCGGTCGGCGGCAGCAAGGCGGTCGCGACCTGACGCGCGGCCCCGAAGGGGTGTCAGAACGGTGACCGGCAAAGGCATCGTCATCCGCGAGGCGCATTTCCCCGGCCGCGCGCCGGTCGAGGCCTATGGCAATGGTGGGTTCCGCTTCGCCGACATGTCGCATCGCGGCTCGCTGCTCTGCCTGCCATCCGGCATCCATGGCTGGGAGCCGGCGGATCCCCTGGCGCTGACGGCGGCGGATTTCGACAGGCTGCTGGCCGAAGCCGACAAGGTCGAGATCCTGCTGGTCGGCATGGGCAGGGAACTCAGGCCATTGCCGGCAGCATTGCGGGCCGCGCTTAAGGCGGCAGGCATTGCGTCCGATCCGATGTCGACGGGTGCTGCGGTGCGGACCTACAATGTCCTGCTGGCGGAAGACCGCGCCGTGGCCGCCGCGCTCATCGCCGTCGATTGAAATGTCTCAGAATGCCAAAATCGTCATGGACGCGGTGCGCGCCGCCGACCACGACCGCTATCTCACGGCGCTCTACGCGCCGGCCGACAAGCGCGATGCTTTGCTTTCGCTCTACGCCTTCAATGCCGAGATCGCCGGCATTCGCGATCGCATCCACGAAGCACTGCCTGGCGAGGTGCGGCTGCAATG
The DNA here is from genome assembly GCF_056403835.1 of Mesorhizobium sp. P2_E6. Classification (NCBI taxonomy): domain Bacteria; kingdom Pseudomonadati; phylum Pseudomonadota; class Alphaproteobacteria; order Hyphomicrobiales; family Phyllobacteriaceae; genus Mesorhizobium; species Mesorhizobium sp. P2_E6. The sequence goes on along the minus strand of NZ_JBFUEQ010000010.1, from coordinate 237,433 downwards.
GTGGCGCGATGTCATTGCCGCTGAAGATGACGGCGCAAGCATCGGCCACCCCGTTGCCGACGCGCTGAAGGCGACGATTTCCGCTTTCCGCCTGCCGAAACTCGCCTTCGACAACATGCTCGAAGCGCGCATTTTCGACCTCTACGACGATCCGATGCCGTCGCGCACCGATCTGGAAGGCTATTGCGGCGAGACGGCAGCCGCACTCATCCAGCTTGCGGCGATGGTGCTCGATCCCGTCGCGGCGCCACGGTTTGCCGAACTGGCGGGCAGGGCAGGCTGTGCGCAGGCGATGACCGGCCTGCTGCTTCTGCTGCCGCTGCACCGCAAACGCGGGCAATGTTTTGTCCCGGCCGATATCCTGGCCGCGGCGGGATCGTCACCGGAAGAGTTTGTTGCCGGCGATGGCGGCCCTGGCGCCAAACGTGCGGTGGCAGCGATGATGGCGCTGGCGCGCGACCATCTTTCCGCTTTCGAGCAAGGCGCGTCTGCTCTGCCGGTCTCGTTGCATCAGGCATTCCTGCCGTTGGCCCTGTCGCGTGCCTATCTCAGGAAAATGGAGAGTGGTTCGCCGCTCGATGGGGTGGCGCGGCTGTCGGCCTTGCGCCGGCATTGGCTGCTGCTGCGGCGCGCGGGCAAGGGCTGGCCGGCACTTTGACGTAAACGTCAATCATGTTAAGGAGTCTCTCGGCCAAAACTGTTGCCAAAGACGACAGACCGGCCGGAGGAGATGCTGCATCCATGAGCTTGCCTTTGCTGGTCGCGATCGTCGCCCTTGGCATTGCGCTGTCGGTCGCCGCCGTACATTTCACCGGCGGCAGCAAGACGGCCACGCTTGCCGGCACGGATCAGGCGATGAGCCGTTTCGCTGAAGATTTTCCCGACGAGGTGCCCGCAACAGTTCGCCTGACGGCTGATGCCGGGACGGCGTTCCTGGATCTCGGGCGAGGGCGCACCGGCATCGTTCACAGCGTTGGCGACTGTTTTTTGACCCGCATCGTCACATCTCGGGACGTCACGGCTTTGACTGCCGGCGACGCAGACACGGTCTCGTTTCGGCTCGCCGACTTCACCTGGAAGGGCGGCCGCTTTCGCTTTGCCAGCGCAACAGATGCGCAAGGCTTGCTGAAAGCGCTTGAGCGGCGACATTCAAATTCCGCTGGGGAGGCGACGTGATGGACAGCTACAACTTTCCGCAGGTCACCCAACTGGCCATCCCGTTCTTCGTTGCCGCGATCCTGATCGAGCTCTGGCTGGTGCGCAGCGGCCGCGCCAAGGGCTCGTTCGAGACGCGCGACACGTTGACCAGCCTGATGATGGGCACTGGCAATGTCGTCGCCGGGCTGCTGCTTGGCGTGGTGTCCTACTGGGCGCTGCTGTGGCTGTGGCAGTTCCGCGTCTTCAATCTCGGCCTGTCGGTCTGGGTGTTCCTTGCTGCCTTCCTGCTCGATGACCTGCGCTACTATGTCTACCACCGTATTGCGCACAGGGTGCGCTGGGTGTGGGCCGAGCATGTCAACCACCACTCAAGCCAGCACTACAATCTGTCGACGGCGCTGAGACAAAGCTGGACCAGCCTGTTCACCTTCATGTTCGTGCTGCAGGCGCCCCTGGTGCTGCTTGGCTTCCATCCGGCGGTGATTGCCTTCACCTTTGGCTTCAACCTGGTCTGGCAGTTCTGGATCCACACCGAGACGATCGGCAAGATGTGGGGCTGGTTCGAGTTGGTCTTCAACACGCCGTCGCACCACCGCGTCCACCACGCCACCAATCCGCGTTATCTCGACGCCAATTATGCCGGCACACTGATTATTTGGGACCGCCTGTTCGGCACCTTCGTCGAAGAGCTGGAAGAGGACCGGCCGCGCTACGGCATCGTCAAGAACCTTGGCACATTCAATCCGCTGAAAGTGGCGTTCCACGAATGGATCGGCATGTTCACGGATGCCTTTGCACCAGGGCTGAGCTTGAGCGATCGGCTGAACTACCTGATCAAGCCGCCGGGCTGGAGCCATGACGGCTCGCGCGAAACCTCGGAGAGCCTGAAAGCCGCCTATGTCAGGCGGAATCCGGGCGAAGCCGGCAAGCCGGGCTTACCGGAGGCGAGTGCTGCGCCGGCCGAATAGTGAAGTAAACTACGACCTGGTGGCAATTTGACAGCATGATGGCTTGGTACTATTTTTGATATCCTAGTACTTTTGAGGGTGGTGATCATGCTTCGTCTTGTATCCACTTGCTTTTTTCTGCTCGTCACAACATTGACCTACGCTGCGCCAGCCATCGACTGGCGGGTCAAGCATCCTTTCCGGTATTTCACCGAAACCACCGATTTCGATATGCAGCGGGAAGCCATGGCCGAGGTCATGGCAACGCATGGCGGCGCCTTAACGGCTACGGCTGTTTCCGATCTCGAACGGCTGCTCAACGATCCGCGTTGGCTGCGTGAGTGGTACAAACAGGACGCCACGCTCTATCCAAATCCCAAGGGCGCGGGCCGGCCCGAACGCGGCTGGGCGAACCCTATCAATCGTCGCCGCTCCACCTGCTGGGACGCCCGAGAACAGTGGCATTCGTCCTGCGCCAGCGACAGTTTCGGAACGGCACTTCGGAGCGACTACGTGCGCCCGCAAGGGCACACCGTTGTCTTCAGCTTGACGGATGCGCCGGCCGGCATCTGCCGATGGCAAGCCGCGCGGCCGATTTTCATTGCCGGGCGTGGCCGGCTTTCGGCGACGGCGGAACAGCCCTGCGCCGCGCTCTTTGAAGCGCGCATTCCCTTTGAACCAGATATCCCGGAAGCTGCGCGCGGCGTCGATGTGTCTGTGACCCTGCCGAACGGCACGGTGCTTTCGCAACCTTCCATCTGGGTTCGTGACCGGCTCATCGCCGGTATCGGCGACAGTTTTTCGTCGGGCGAAGGCAATCCCGATACACCGGTCGAGATCGATCCGCTGTCAAGACGGAGACTTCTCAACATCTCCTTCGTCTACGACCCCGACACCCAGGCGATCAAATCGGTACCAGCCTATTCGTTGCCGGTCCGCTATCAGAATGCGCCGGCTGGCTGGCTCGACCGCAAATGCCATCGTTCGGCCTATAGCTACCATCTGCGCACCGCCTTGCAGGTCGCTCTTGCCGATCCCAAGCACAGTGCGGTGACGTTTCTCGGCTTTGCCTGCTCGGGAGCCGAAGTGACGGAAGGGCTGCTTTTTCCCTATGCCGGGGTTGAGGCAGTCAACAGTTCCTATTTTTCGTCGGGCGGCAAACTGCGTCGCGACTTGCCGCAGATCGATCGGCTGATGATCGAACTGTGCCGCGATGATCTTCTGCGCACGCATGCAACCCGTACAGTGGCTTTCGACACGCCGCTCACCGACGAGCGAGGCCGCGCATTGCGCAGCGCCAAACTCCTCGACTGCAAACCGGGGCGGTTCCTGCGGACGATCGACATGCTGATCGTGTCCATCGGTGGAAACGATGTCGGCTTCACACCGCTCATCGTGGAAGCGCTGACCAAGACAAGGCCTCCATACGCAAACGCCAACAGCAGTTTCCGCGCCGACGCCCTCGGCGCGTCAGTCATTCGAACTGTCGCTCGGATCGCCAAAGCGCATGATGTCGCCACGGCGCGAATCCGCGCAAAGGAGCTGCCGGCGCGCTTTGCCGCCTTGCGAAAGGCGCTGGCGCCGCTGCCCATCGCCAGCAACGGTGGAATGCCCAACATTGTGCTGACCGCGTTTCCCAAGATCGAATTCAACCAGGACGGAAGGCTCTGTGGCGAAGCCACACCGCGTGAAAGGCTTGAAGGCTTCAACGTCGGCGGGGTGCTGTCGATCGACGTGCCTACGCTGCGCCCCATCAGCGATTTCGCCAACAATGTGCTTTACCCGGCGACGCGCGACGCCGCCCACGCAGGAAACTGGCATTTCGTCGATGCCCAGCGTGCCGCGTTCGCCAAGCATGGGATCTGTGCGCAAAAGAGCTTGTCGAGCGGCGTCACGGCCGCCGAGAGCCTGATGCTGCCCTATTACCATGCGGACGGGCCGCGACCGGACAAATGGTCGGAATTCGAGCCTTTTTCCGCTCGTCGCGATGCCGATTTTAAAGCTTCTCGCGACACGCGTGCCTACGCGCCGCGCGAGCGCTGGTTCCGCACCATCAACGACATCTGCCTTTTCGTGCAGTCCAAGGCGAGCGGCACGCCACCGCCGCCGCAAGATTGGGCCTTGCTCGATCTGGTTGAGGTTTGCCTGGGCGGTCCGTTCCATCCGACCGCGGAAGGCCATGCCCACATCGCCGACGCGGTGTTCGCGGCAGCAACCACGATGCTCAACTTGCCACGGCCAACGGTCGCGGATGTGCGACCGCACTGAAGGGAGGAGCAGGGCTACTCGGCTGCTTCCGCTTGGGATGCCAGCCCCAGCCACTGCCTGCAATCGGCGCGCGCACGTGCGCTTATACCCTGCCGCTTGGCGACGGTCTTGTCCTTGCCGCGCAGGCGCTTGCCATCTGACTTCGGTGCTTCCATTGGCGGGAACAGGCCGAAATTGACGTTCATCGGCTGGAAGGAGCGTTTTCCCGGTTCGTCTTCGGAGACGATGTGGCCGCCGGTGATGTGGTTGAGCAAGGCACCGAAGGCCGTGGTGAGCGGGGGCAGGGATGGTGCCTGGCCGAGTCTTTCGGCAGCGGCGAAGCGTCCGGCGAGCAGGCCGATCGCGGCACTTTCGACATAGCCCTCGCAGCCGGTGATCTGGCCGGCGAAGCGCAGGCCGGGGCGCGACTTCAGCTGCAGCGAAGCGTCGAGCAAGGTCGGCGAGTTGATGTAGGTGTTGCGGTGCAGGCCGCCGAGGCGGGCAAAATCGGCGTTTTCCAGGCCCGGTATGGTGCGAAACACGCGCACCTGCTCGGCATGCTTCAGCTTGGTCTGAAAACCGACCATGTTGTAGAGCGTGCCCAGGGCATTGTCCTGCCGCAGCTGGACGACGGCATAGGCCTTGACCGTTGGATTGTGCGCGTTGGTCAGCCCCATCGGCTTCATCGGCCCATAACGCAGCGTCTCGACGCCGCGTTCGGCCATGATCTCGATCGGCAGGCAGCCGTCGAAATAGGGCGTGCCTTCCCATTGCTTAAATTCGGTCTTCTGGCCGTCGACCAGCGCTTGGACGAAGGCAAGGTATTGCTCCTTGTCCATCGGGCAATTGATGTAGTCCTTGCCGGTGCCGCCCGGCCCGACCTTGTCGTAGCGCGACTGGAACCAGCAAATGTCCATGTCGATCGTGTCGAAGTGGACGATCGGCGCGATGGCGTCGAAGAAAGCCAGCGCATCGGCGCCGGTCGCCTCCGCGATCGATTGGGCAAGCGAAGGCGCGGTCAACGGACCGGTGGCGATGATCGCCTGGTCCCAGTCCGCCGGCGGCAAGCCCGGCACTTCCTCGCGCTGGATGGTGATCAGCGGATGGCCTTCGAGCTTTTTCGTCACGGCGTCGGAGAAACCGTCGCGGTCGACGGCAAGCGCACCGCCGGCCGGCACCTGATTGGCGTCGCCGGCGCTCATGATCAGCGAGCCGGCCAGCCGCATTTCGGCATGCAGCAGGCCGACGGCGTTGTTTTCGGCGTCGTCGGAGCGGAAGGAATTGGAGCAGACCAGTTCGGCCAGGCCATCGGTCTTGTGCGCATCGGTGCCGCGAACGGGCCGCATTTCGTGCAGGATGACGGGCACGCTAGCCTCGGCTGCCTGCCAGGCGGCTTCAGAACCGGCGAGGCCGCCGCCGATGATGTGGATGGGATTTTTGCTCATGAGCGCCGGAATAATCGCTTGGAGCGGTGATTGCAATTGCCGCGCGTGGCGCAGGGCAAGCGGCTGCGGCGGAACCAACCCCTGAAAACAACAACACCCGCCGGGGGAGGAGGTCCGGCGGGTGTCGTTTTTGGGGTCGACCCTCGGGAGGAGGTGAAGGCCGACCGTATTCGTCATCGCCGGGGAGGAGGTCGGCTTTGACGAAATCTCTTTCGCCATTTTGAAAGGGGCGAAACCCTTTTGGGGCATTCGTTTTGCCCGGGGGAACAACGCCCGCCGCGGGAGGAGGTGCGGCGGGCGCCGTTTTGTTGGTCAGCCCTCGGGAGGAGGTGAAGGTTGACCGGATCCGTCAGGGTCGGGGAGGAGGTCGACCCTGGCGAAATTCTGGCTAGATCGCCCGGCGGGCTACAATCTTGATTTCGTCGCGGACGATACCGAGATCATGCAGCTGACGGTTCGAAAGGCGACCCAGCTCGGTAACCGTCTCGCGATAAACGCGCCAGTTACGATAGTTGCGGATCAGGTTCATTGTCGTTCTCTTTTCAAAACTGTTCGGACCATTTGCGGTCCGAAGAAATTAGACCGCCTTGCGAGCGACGTAAGGAATGTCGCTGCGGCTGATGCCGAGGTCGGTCAGTTCACGGTTGCTCAGGCGGCTCAGCTCGGACACGGTGTCCCTGTAGCGGCGCCAGTTGCGGTAGTTGCGGATCAGGTTCATGGTATTTCTCGTTTCGTCTTTCTTTCGGATCATTCCGTCTTTGTGTACGAAGCATAGATAGGCGGGCCTATATCGATTTAAAAGCGCTATGGCTGCATGGCAGCAATGCAAATTGTGCAATGCAGCATTAACGCGCGTTCACGGACCTGACACAAAGAAACCCGAATCGGAAAATGCCGTTGCGTCAACGGTTTGACCGGATCGGCTGAAAAAAAGACCAAGCTGGGGGAGAAGCGGCATGGCGGGCTATTCGTCACGATTGAGGTCGGATATCGCGCGCTGGCGGCAGGCCGGCCTGATCGACGCCGCGACCGCCGATTCCCTGACGCGCGATGTCGAGGCAAACGAGCGCAAATCGCTCAGCTTCGGCTCGATCCTGGCGATGATGGCCGCCTTGCTGTTCGGCGCCGCCATCCTGATTTTCGTCGCCGCCAACTGGGATGCGATCCCAAGGCTGGCGCGGGTCGCGGCACTCTTTGCCATCATCCTTGGCGGCTATGTCGGCGGCGCGCTGTTGAAGACGCGCGACCATGCGGCGATCGGCGAGGCGCTGTGGATCGTGGCCGCGGCGGCCTTCGGCGGTTCTATGGCGCTGATCGGCCAGATGTATCATCTCTCGGGCGACGAGGCGTCGGCCTTGGTCACCTGGGGCGCGGGCACGGCACTGGCGGCGGTCGCGCTGCGTTCGAACCCGCTGACCGTCGCTGCGGTCGGCATCGCCGATGCCTGGCTGTTCCTGAAAGGCTTCGACTATTACAGCCGCAGCGATTTTCCGCATCTCTTCGTGGTCATGGCGATCGTGCTGTTTGCCGTCTCGTTCTGGACCCGCAGCCAGCCGGCGCGGCACCTGATCATCCTGTCGCTGCTGTTCTACCTCGTCCTGTTTGGTATGGACCACGCCACGCTGCAGGTGGCGATCCCCCTGGTCATCGTCTCGGCGCTGCTGTTCGCGGCATCAGTCTTTGCGCCGGAGCCGGTCGACAGCATCGTCCAGCTCGGCGGCCGTTTGCCCTTGCACGCTTTGCTCGGCTTTCTCACCGGCCTGGCGATGGTCCAGTTCGAACTGGCTGATGAAAGCACCTACAACAGCGGATTCGCCATCGCTTCGGTGATTGCGTTGGCCGGCATCGTCGCTGCAATCGTGCTGGCGGGGCGAGAAAGCCGCGGATTGCGCTGGCTTGCCTATGCCGGCTTCGCCTTTGAAATCGCCATCATCTATGTTGTGATGCTGCAATCGATGCTCGATACGGCCGGCTTCTTCCTGGCCGCCGCAGTGCTGCTCGGCATCCTCGCGCTCGTCATCATCCGCATCGAAAAACGCATGAAGGGCCCAGCCGCCAAGGGAGCCACGGCATGATGACCGGAAAGAGGCTGATCATCTCGGCGCTGGTGCTGGCGCTCGTCCAGATCGGATTTTTGAGCTGGATCATCGCCGGCCGGGCGGCGATCCTGCGCAACGGCAAGGAAGTGCTTCTGAAGATCGAACCCGTCGATCCGCGCGATCTTCTGCGCGGCGACTACATTATCCTTGGCTATCCGATATCGCGCATACCGGTGAAAATGATCGCCAACATCCCGGCCGACAAATTTTCGAGTGACGACACGCCGATCGTCGTCCGCCTGAAGAAGGGTGCCGACGGCTATTGGCAGCCCACCACTGCCTGGTTCGGCAAGGCGCCGACGCCGGCCGCTGCCGACGAGGCCGACATATCAGGCCACGTCGCCGAGGGCTGGGATCTTCGCAGCGAAGGCATGACCATCGCCCCGGATTACGGCATCGAGCGCTTCTATCTGCCGGAAGGCGAGGGGACGGCGATCCAGAACGACATGCGGGTGCGCCCGTTCGGCATCCGCCTCGCGCTGGCCGGCGACGGCACCGCGCAGATCAAGGCGCTGGTGGACGGCGACAAGATACTGTTCGAGGAACCCCTCTACTAAACCAATGATGTCGATCGGGACGGTCGACGGACGCCCTCGGCGGTCTCCTACTTGGACGGTAAGAAGCATGCCAATCACCCTGTCGACGCGTGAAGACATCAACCTCGACACGGTTTTTCGTGTCGCCTGGAAGAAAGAGACGGTGGAGATCGGCGAGAAGGCGTTGCAGCGCATCGCCGAATGCCGAGCCTCGTTCCTCAGGCTTATCGAATCCGATCCGCCGCCGGTCATCTATGGCGTAACCACCGCCATGGGGGAGTTGGCGAGCCGCAAGCTCGAACTTGACGAGCGGGATCGCCATGCGCGCATCAAGGCGTTCGCCGCCGCCACCTCGTTCGGCGATCCTTTGCCCGATCGGGTGGTCCGGGCGATCGCGCTTGCCCGCCTGACCAACTTCATCGAGGGCAACGCAGCCACCACGCCACGCATCGCGCTCGCCGTCGCCGCGATGCTCGACGGTGGCCCGATGCCAACGGTACCGGCCTCCGGCCAGGGCGGCGCCGGCGAGATCCTGGCGCTCTACCCGCTGTTTGCAGAGCTTTCGGCGCGCTTCGACCTCGAGGTCAAGGAGCGGGGCTCGCTGATCAACGGCTCGCCCTGCGCCGCCGCGCTGGTGGCCGATGCGGCGCTCGCCGCTCGCCGCCGCATCCGCATGGCGCACAAGGTGTTCGCACTGTCGATCGAAGCGTTTCGCGCCCCGCTCGAGCACTACGACGTCGCGCTCGACACGCTCTGGGGTGACGACCATGAAGCCGCGGCCCTCCAGGGGTTGCGGGAATTTCTGGTCGGCGCCGGAGACGGCCGGCGCAATTATCAGGCGCCGGTCAGCTATCGCATCGTGCCGCGCGTTCTCGGCCAGGCGCATCGTGCGCTGTCGTCTGCCGAGCGGGCGGCTACCGTCTCGCTGGCCGCGATATCCGACAATCCGGTCTACATCCCGCCGGACGACGCACATCCGCTCGGCCGCTGCATCAGCACCGGCGGCTATCACAATGCCATGGCGACACCGGCGCTGGACGATCTGGCGGCGATATGGGCCGACATCTGCCTGCTCTGCGACCGTCATGCCTCCAAGCTTTTGAACGGCAAGGTGTCGCTGCTGCCCGATCTTTTGATGACCGGGCGGCATTGGGCCGACAGCGATGGCCACGGCAGTGTCGGCTATGTGCCTATGGCGATCACCGGCTATCTCGAGCAGGCCAAGCTCGCCGCTCAACGCACCTTCATTCCGGGAACGGAATCGGCCGGTGCCGGACAGGACGACGTCGCCACCACGGCGTTCTTCGCATGGACCAAGGAGGCGACCGCGGGCCGCTGCGTCGATGCGGCAATGGCGATGCTGGCGATGATGGCCTCGCAGGCGCTGCACGTGACCGAACGCGCGCCGCCGCCGGCGCTGCAGCCATTTGTCGATGACATCAGAGCCATCGTGCCGCCTGTCGGCGACGATCGCGTGCTGGGGCCTGAACTGGCGAACCTGGCCGCATGGTTCACAGTGAGAGCGTTCGAGGCTTAGGCACTGATGCCAGGACGGTCGCGGCCATCGGTTGTGTGCCTGTCGACGGATGGCGTTGGAACCTGCACCGGTCCTCCTTTGCCAAGGCTTCGGAACGCGTCAGAGGAGTGAGGTCACGCCGATCTGAGATAGCCCGAACACGGCGCGGTATCCGGCGATCGCTGCCGGAACGGCGAACGCAGCGGCGACGGCCGGATCAATTGACGGCACACAGTCAATTGAACAATCGTCGCTGGACACCACATGCGAGATGCAGTTGCGTTGCGGCAGCGCGGCACCGGATTGGACTCATTTTTGTATCAACTGTGGTACCCCACCGGGAGGGGGCGTGTGCCACTATACGAAATAGCCAAACAGATTTTTTCGCAAGAAAGTTCACTGACTCAGGGATGGAGAACGCTGCTGCTCAACTCCGGACCTTACTCGTCTCGGCGATGATTTTGGGATAGGGACCAATCGATATTGTGTAGCTAAAGTCTGCTACGCCTTTTTCCTGCTTGTGTGTCGAGGGGCTGCGCACAACCCAGTCATAGACGCCAGAAACCATGCAGCGATCGTTTGCACAGGTGACCACAATGCTGTCATTGCGGACGTTATATATCCGTTCGGGCCATCGCTGGTAATAGTTCCTCTTGTCCTGAATGATCGAACTCAGGTTCGTCAACTTGCCATAATAGTCGACCGTGCGAGCGTAGGACGCCTGAACTTGAGCAAGAGCGAAATCGTCGTTGTCGCCATGATGCTCGATCAGATCCTTGACGAAGGCGACCGCAGCGCTCTCCGCCTGTTGCCTTGCGTCGGGTGCGGGCACGGGCGCAGGCGCAGGATCTGGCCTCGTCGACACCTGCGATGTATCTACGGGCGATTGGTTCGCTGCGACATTGGTCACACGCAACTCTGCCATTTCGCTGGCCGATAGGTATCTTATGTCATGCTTGTCATAGCTCGATGCCAATTCCATCAGCTCGGGGTCCACTCCCATCTCGACTACATAGGATGTGATTGCGGCCGTTCCGAGCTGGAAACGGGCCTTTGCTTCTTCTCTGGACATCCCGTCAACCGATTTCAACCAAGCCCGATGAATGCCGATAGAACCTGGTTCGGCACCACGGTGGACGCCACCCAAGAAGGCAAGTGAGCAGGCTGAAGCGCACTGCAATTGGCGAAGCTGAAGCGTATCCAACCCTGCCGCGCGGATCATACGCCCCAACCGAAGCGCGCTGCCGACATTGCCGCCGGGGGAGTTGAATACGATCGTCCTGGCCCCGCTGCTCACAACCGCGTTACTAAAAGCGTTCAGGGGTTCATTGTCGTTGAACTCGCCGGAAACAACAAGAAACGGCTGCTGCCCTGGAGACGAAACAGGCGTGTATTCTAGGGCCTCAACCTTACATGTTGCTGCCGCGACAAGTGACCCTACCGCCAGAACTAGAGAAGCTACACGCACAGCCCGACAGAGCCCCAACCTGCCTGCTGCAAGTAAGAACCTGTCAACAACCTATTTCAAGAGCCCTCTTTGAAAGTTGGATTTCATTCGGAGCGGTCATTGGCGATAAAATTGGTGCGGATGAAGGGACTCGAACCCCCACGCCTTTCGGCACTGGAACCTAAATCCAGGGCGTCTACCAGTTCCGCCACATCCGCATGGACCGGCAATCCCATGTAGCCATCATTCTGTCAATGTCGGGAACAAGTGTTGGGGTCAGGAACAAGGTCGGGTCGGGGCCAAAATGTTGGTTGTTCGCCGAAATGCGAAGATGGTTGAAAAATAGCCCCGCCTGTGACAAAAGGCGTGTCGAATGTGACGGGACGCGACGATCCGCTTCTGCAAAATGTGATAAGAAGTAGGAAAAACAAGAACTTATTCACATTTTGGAACGCAGTTTGGAAGAGTTTGAGCCGTATTTTCGGTCAAATCGCCAGGTTCCGTACCAAAAGCCATTCCCGGCAAGATTATACCGGCAGGCTGTGAGCGGCAGAGGCCGTGGCAGTCTCATTGGTGAAAACAAAGGTTTTACGATGCAGGTCACCGAAACACTCAACTCCGGTCTCAAGCGCGAGATCAAGGTCACCGTGCCGGCCGGTGACATGGAAGCCAAGCTGATGGCGCGGCTTTCGGACGCCAGGAACAAGGTCCGCATCAACGGCTTCCGCCCCGGCAAGGTGCCGGTGCAGCACCTGCGCAAGGTCTACGGCAAGTCGTTCATGGCCGAAGTGGTCAACGAAATCCTCAATGATTCGACCCGCACGATCATTACCGGGCGTGGCGAAAAAGCTGCCATGCAGCCCGAAGTCATCATGACCGAGGACGAGAAGGAGGCCGAGAAGATCCTGGCCGGCGGCGCCGACTTCGAGTTCCGCCTCAACTACGAGATCATTCCGGCGATCGAGATCAAGGATTTCTCCGACATCAAGGTGACGCGCCAGGTGTTCGACGTGCCGGACACCGAGATAGACGAGCAGGTCCAGCGCGTTGCCGAATCGGCACGCAGCTACGAGCCGAAGACCGGCAAGGCCGCCAATGGCGACCGCGTCACCATCGACTATGTCGGCAAGATCGACGGCGAGGCCTTCAATGGCGGCGCCGGCACCGATCAGCCGCTGGTGCTGGGCTCGAAGGAGTTCATCCCGGGCTTCGAGGATCAGCTGGTCGGCGCCAAGGCCGGTGACGAAAAGCAGATCACCGTAACCTTCCCGGAGAACTACCAGGCGGCGCATCTTGCCGGCAAGGAAGCGACCTTCGACGTCACCGTCAAGGAAGTGTCCCAGCCCGGCGAACTGGAAATCAACGACGAGACCGCCAAGAACCTTGGCCTGGAATCGCTGGAGCGCCTGCGCGACGTCGTGCGTGGCCAGATCGAAAACCAGTTCGGCGCCATGACGCGCCAGAAGGTCAAGCGCCAGCTGCTCGACCAGCTCGACGCGTCCTATTCGTTCGAGGCGCCGTCGAAGCTCGTCGACGCCGAGTTCAACAACATCTGGGCCCAGGTCAATCGCGACCTGGAAGCGGCCGGCCGCACCTTCGCCGACGAAGAGACGACGGAAGAAGAGGCACGTGCCGAATATCTGCGTCTTGCCGAGCGCCGCGTGCGTCTTGGCCTGGTGCTGGCAGAAATCGGCGAGAAGGCCGGCGTCACGGTATCGGACGAGGAGCTGCAGCGCGGCCTGTTCGAGCAGGTCCGCCGCTATCCGGCCAACCAGCAGCAGGAAGTCTTCGAGTTCTACCGCAGCAACCCGGAAGCGTTGAACACGCTGCGGGCGCCGATGTTCGAGGAGAAGGTGGTCGACCATCTGCTCGGCCAGATCTCGGTCACCGATGTCAAGGTCAGCAAGGAAGAACTGATGGCCGACGACGAGGAGGCCGATACCGCCGTCAAGGCGAAGCCGGCGAAGAAGGCCGCCGCCAAGAAGGCTGACGACAAGAAGGCCGACGACGCGGAAGAGCCCAAGAAGAAGGCCGCGCCGAAGAAGAAGGCCGCCAAGGACGCCGAATAAGCCCGGCGCTCCGTAGAATCGACGAAGGCCGCCCTCTGAGGCGGCCTTTTTCGTTGCTAAACTGCAACAGCCGGAACGCTTCGCGGGTGGTGGCCAGTGGTGATACGAAGCTTTGATGATTATCTTCTATCGCAAGCCGCTTGGGTCGTCGGAGACGCGCGTTGAGACTGTTCGTCGAAGTGGGACACGCCTCGGCAATCGCGCTGGTCCTCGTTTCGGTCTGCGGTATTGCCCGCGCCGATACGGTGCTTGACAATTGGCGGTTCGACACGGCCGAGGACGGTCTCGTCACGGCATCGCTCTATGCCACCAACAAGCTGATCACAGGCGGCGGCGCGTTGAGCTACAGCCCGATCCTGACCATTGGTTGCCGGGCAGACAGCGAACCGCGCTGGACCGAATGGCTGCAACTGAACGACACCGTTTCGGCCAGCCGGAAGATCACCGTGTCGGTCACGCTCGACCAGGGCGGCAAGTTCGATGAAAGCTGGTCGGTCGGGCCGCGCGGCCGCAGGCTGATGCGCGACGGCGCCGACGGCATCAAACGGCTCGGCGCCGCAAACCGACTCCAGCTTTCCTGGCGGTTCGGGTTGCTGTCGGGGCGAGGGGAGGCCGATTTCAACCTCGCGGGGTTCGATGAAGCCGTCAGCCAGGTTGCCGGCAGCTGCAACACGAATGTACCCTGAGCCGCTGCAGACGACCTAAACCTTTGCGCGGCCGACCTCTTCTACCCGCCGGCCAGAATCCGTGGTACATAGGTGCCGTAATTCCATTTGGGGGAGAATCCGATAATCTGTTCTGCCGTGCAAGGCGCGTCGCCGGCGGCCCCGGTATGTGCAGATTATCTCAGGCACATTTGACGATCAGGGAGGAAAAGTCATGCGTTTGGTCGCGTTTTTCGCCGTCGTGTCTGTTGCAACCTTCGTTGCCAATCCATCGCAGGCTCAGGATGCTGCGGCTGGCGAGAAGGTCTTCACCAAATGCAAGGTCTGCCACGTCGCAGACGAGGACAAGAACAAGATCGGTCCATCGCTGCATGGCGTCATCGGCCGCGTCGCCGGCACGCATCCGGATTTCAAATATTCCGATGCCATGATCGCGGCCGGCAAATCCGGCGTCAAATGGGACGAACCAACACTGACCACCTATCTTCACGATCCCAAGGCCATGGTCAAAGGGACCAAGATGGCGTTTCCCGGCCTCAAGAGCGATGCAGACGTGGCCAACGTCATTGCCTATCTGAAAACGTTCTCCAAGTGACCTGGCTCGCTCGCGCGCATCCATCGGTCCGAGATGTCGACTAGGGAAAACCGCCTCAAGGATACCGGCATCCGTCTCTCGGAAGCGACGGCGGGTGATTTCTTCGCGCTTTTGAAGCCGCGGGTCATGGCGCTTGCCGTATTCACCGCCTTCGTTGGCCTGATGGCGGCGCCTGGCGCGATGAACCCGGTCATCGCGGTGATTGCAATCGGTGCGATCGCGATTGGAGCAGGAGCGGCCGGGGCCCTTAACATGTGGTACGACGCGGACATCGACGCGCTGATGTCGCGCACATCAAAGCGGCCGGTGCCGTCGGGCCGCGTCACGCCGGGTGAAGCTCTCGGCTTCGGCCTGGTGCTCTCCGCGCTTTCGGTCATGACGCTCGGCGTGCTGGTGGACTGGCTTGCCGCATCGCTGCTGGCCTTCACCATCTTCTTCTACGTCGTCATCTATACGATGTGGCTGAAGCGCTCGACGCCGCAGAACATTGTCATCGGCGGCGCGGCGGGTGCCCTTCCTCCTGTCATTGGCTGGGCGGCTGCAACCGGCGCCGTCAGCGCTGAAAGCGTCATCCTGTTTCTGATCATCTTTCTGTGGACGCCGCCGCATTTCTGGGCGCTCGCGCTGTTCAAGGTCGGCGACTACGCCGCTGCCGGCATCCCGATGATGCCGAACGTGGCCGGTCAGGCCTCGACCAGAAAACAGATGTTTGCCTATTCACTGCTGCTGGCGCCAATTGGCGTGCTGCCCTGGGCGTTCGGATTCGCGAGCGGGTTATATGGAATTGCCTCGGCCGCATTGGGCGCGGGGTTCATCTGGCACGCATGGAAGGTTCTGGTGGTTCCCGACAAGGAGATGAAGCCTGCAAAGGCGCTGTTTGCCTTCTCGATTTTTTATCTTTTCGCGATCTTTGCCATACTGCTTGCCGACACCATCGCAACGCGAGCGTTCATGTCAGCTGAGGTTGACGGCATAAAGGAAACCCGCCGGATCGATATGGCCGAACTGTAATTGCTGCATTGAAGACGTTGCAGACCAGGGCCTGCCCGAACATCACGATGGTATTGCGCAGAATCCCAGGATCAGCAGGGCCACTATGCCAAGGCCGAGTATGAGAAGCGTCCTTCCGTCCATGACCTTCAACCTTTGCGCGGCCAAAAAGGGCGCGCGGCGCTGTATCAGAATAGCGAAAAAGGCCTAACAGAGCTAGTCAGACCGCTCGAGGGTAGTGGCTCAGTTTGAAATTTGACGCCGCGTTTGTCGCATCAGACCCTGACCTCCACTATGCTTCGTGCAATGCATGGGAGTGGCAATGAAGCTTGAGAGCACCCTTACTTGCCCAGAGTGCGGCCATCAGTCTGTGGAAACGATGCCGACCGACGCTTGCGTTCACTTCTACGAATGCAAAAACTGCGGCGTACTCTTGAAGCCGTTAGCGGGTGATTGCTGCGTTTTCTGCTCATATGCCGATCTGCCATGCCCGCCGCTTCAGGAGAATAGCCAAGCCAACCGCACTAAAAGCCAGAAGCGCCCGCCGATGTGATCGGGCAACGTCGTCCGCGTTATGCGCATCGCCGCCGGCGAGGAGGCCGACGACATCAAACTGAGACGCTACCCGCCGGAGCTCTTCTGACAAAGGGCGACAAGTCCCTGGCAAGAGAGTATGTTGATTCCGGTGCAGGTCGCGGTTTTGCGTGGCCAGTCTCGCAGAACGACAGCACCGCTAAACCGCGACCTTACCGGACCTGGTCTGGAGGGAATGGTCATGGCAAGCTTTCATGTGATCGCAGGCGCCAGCGAAACGCTGGAACATACCAAAATTCGAAAAATCGGTGTTTCCGACCTTTTCGACGCGCTCAAACGGGGCGTCGACGATTTCATGGTCAAACCATCGCACATCGTTTTTCTCTGCCTGATCTATCCGCTCGTGGGTGTCGTGCTCGCCGCCTGGACTTCGGGCGCCAATGCGTTGCCGTTGTTGTTTCCGCTGGTCTCCGGTTTCGCGCTGATTGGCCCCTTCGCGGCGATCGGCCTCTATGAAATCAGCCGCAGGCGGGAAGTCGGTCTCGACACCTCCTGGAGACACGCTTTCGAGGTCAGGAATTCTCCGGCGCTGCCGGCCATCGCAGCGGTCGGAATCATGCTGTTTGCAATCTTCATCGCCTGGCTTTTGACGGCGCAGATGTTCTACCAATATCTTTTCGGCCCGGCGCCGCCGGAATCGATATCCGGCTTCATCAATGAAATATTTGCCACCGGCCGCGGCTGGACGCTGATCATCCTTGGGCACGTCATCGGCTTCGTCTTCGCAGTGGTGGTGTTGTGCACAACGGTCGTCGCCTTCCCATTGTTGCTCGACCGCGACGTCGGCGCCTACGAAGCCATCCACACCTCGGTGCGTGCGGTGCTGGCGAACCCGATCACCATGGCTGTCTGGGGACTGATCGTCGCCGTTGCCCTGATCATCGGCTCGCTGCCGGTGTTCGCCGGACTGGCCGTCGTATTGCCGATCCTCGGTCACGCCACCTGGCATGTCTACCGCAAGGTCGTGGAGTCGCCCGCCAGACCGGCGAGTTGAGGAAGGTTCTGCCGGACTGCACCGGCCGGGGTGCCGGTGCAGTTTGATCGAAGCCGTCAATAAGCCGGGTGGCTGAAGCTGGCCTGGTATGCGCCCATGGTCAAGCTGCGGAAATCCTTGCCGCTGACATGCACCAGCGTTCTATGGTCGCCGCCTTCGAAGTAGATATCGGCAGCATCGCCAAGGCTTTCATCGACAATCACCGGGACATCATAGGCTGCGCCGATCGGCGGGATGGCTCCGGTGTCGCAATCACCGAAGAGCGAAATCACCTCGTCTTCAGAGGCGAGTCCGAGACGTTTGTCCATGACGTCTTGCAACCTGCCAAGTTCGATCCTGTGGGTGCTTGGGACCACGGCCAGCGTGTAGCCAAGCTCGTGGTGAACGACCACGGATTTTGCCATGATGCTACCGGGCACATGCGCGGCTATGGCCGACTGCCGGCTTGTTGACGTGCGATGATGAGCGACGGTGTCGTAGGAAATACCCTTGCCGTCGATGAAGTCTTTCAGCCTGGTTGCGATCGTCATCTTGGCCTCCTTGCCGGAGTTCGCGACGCACGGGTTTGCGCGTCAGTGCCCGGATCCGAAAAACGCCAGCCTGGTGAAAAGGGTGTAGTCGGCTTCGAAGACCATCATTGTCGTGAACACCAGCACCAGTATCGGCGGCAGGATGATCGCGTAGGCCAGCGCCAGCCGCTCCCAGGCCATGTGCATGAAGACGGCCACGATCAGCCCTGCCTTGAGGATCATGAAAATCAGGATCAGCGACCATCTGAGATAGCCCTGCAGGCCGAAATAATCGACCAGGTAGGAGCAGGTGCTGAGGATGAACAGCCATGCCCAGACCACCAGATAGAGCTTGATCGGATGTTCCTGATGCTCGTCGGCGTGGGCGACGGCCGCCGGCGCCTCATGTGCATGACCAGCATGCAGCGCGTGTTGTCCGAGGCCGTTTGCGGTTGCTTCTGCCATGTCTGCCTCTCACCAAAGATAGAAGAATGCGAAGATGAACACCCAGACCAGGTCGACGAAGTGCCAGTACAGCCCCATGATCTCGACGTTCTCGTAGCGGCCCGTGCGGCTGGTGAAGAAGCCGCGCCGTCCGGTGTCGAAATCGCCGCGCCAGACCTTTCGCGCCACGATGATCAGGAAGATCACCCCAATCGTCACATGAGTGCCGTGGAAACCGGTGATCATGAAGAAAGACGAACCGAATTGTGCCGCGCCCCAGGGATTGCCCCAGGGCCGCACCCCTTCAGTGATCAGCTTGGTCCATTCGAAGGCCTGCATGCCGACAAAGGTCGCGCCGAGTGCCGCGGTCAGAAGCATGAGGATTGCCGTCTTGCGGCGGTCGCGGCGATAGCCGAAATTGACAGCCATGGCCATCGTTCCGCTGCTTGAGATCAGCACGAAGGTCATGATGGCAATCAGGATAAGCGGGATATCCGAGCCGCCGATGCGAAGCGCAAAGACTTCGCTCGGATTGGGCCACGGCACGCGTGTCGACATACGCGCGGTCATGTAGGAGAGCAGGAAGCAGCCGAAGATGAAGGTGTCGCTGAGCAGGAAGATCCACATCATGGCCTTGCCCCAGGACACGTTCTTGAACGCACGCTGATCCGAGGACCAGTCGGCGGCAATGCCTTGCCAGCCTGAGGGCCGCGGCTCCGTCTTGCCGATCTGCGTCAGTGTCTCTGCCATCCGCTTGATCCCTTCAGGTCAGCAACTGTCGGCAAATGTCGATGAACGTAGCGGCCCAGCCGGCCAGCAGGGCAAAGATGGCGAGCCAGACGAAGAGCAGGAAATGCCAGTACATGGCGCACAGTTCGACGCCGAGGCGAAGCCGCTCGGGTCGTGCTCCGTTCCATGCGCCGACAGTTGTTCTGCCCAGGCCCACCAGCCCGCCCAGTATGTGCAGGCCATGCATGCCGGTGATCAGGTAGAAAAAGCTGTTGGCCGGATTCGAGCTCAGCAGATAGCCGTCGTCGGTCATCTGCCGCCATGCCATGAGCTGTCCGATCAGGAAGGCAAGCGCCGTGAGCCCGGCCGTCGCAAGGCAGAGCCTGACCATGTCGATCTGACCGTTGCGTGCCGCCACCACGGCGCATTGCAGCGCGATGCTGCTCAGGACCAGCACGCCCGTGTTCAGCCAGAGCAGGCGCGGCAGCGGCAGAGGCCGCCAGTCCGACAGGCCCATGCGCATGAAGTAAGCGCTGGTGAACAGCGAAAACAGGCAGCCGACGACGGCGAGGAAGACGCCGAGGCCGATCTTGGCGGTGGGCAGCGCCGACCGGTCGAGGCCGACAAAATCGCCGGCCAGACCTTGTTCTAGCCATGGCTTGGCGGTCAGCCGCTGGTGCGAAAGCCACCATCCGGCAAACCCGGCAATGACGAGCAGGAAGACCAGGATGACGCTCATGCCGGCTCCCTCGAGGGGCCGAAGGTGCCCGGCATGTTCTGCGGGATGAAATCCTCCTTGGCGCCCGGTACGCTGTAGTCATAGGGCCAGCGATAGACGATCGGCAGGTCCTTGCCGAAATTGCCGTGCGTCGGCGGTGTATGCGGCGTCTGCCATTCGAGGGTCGTGGCCCGCCACGGATTGCCGCCGGCCTCGCGGCCATGGCGGATGCTCCAGATCAGATTGAACAGGAACACCATTTGGGCAAAGCCGACGATGAAGGCCATGATGCTGATGAACGAGTTCAGGTGGTGGGCCGACTCCGTCATGATGGTCATGTCGGTCAGTTCAGCGTAGCGCCGCGGCACGCCCATCAGGCCGAGGTAGTGCATGGGGAAGAAAATCAGGTAGGCGCCGAGGAAGGTGACCCAGAAATGGAACCGGCCCAACGTCTCGTCGAGCATCCGGCCGGTGACCTTCGGGTACCAATGGTAGATCGCGCCAAAAACCACGAGGATCGGGGCGACACCCATGACCATATGGAAATGGGCGACGACGAACATCGTGTCGGACAGCGGAACATCGACGACGACATTGCCGAGAAACAACCCGGTCAGCCCGCCATTTACAAAGGTGACGATGAACGCCAGGGCAAAGAGCATGGGTATGGTGAGATGGATGTCGCCCCTCCATAGGGTCAGCACCCAATTGTAGACCTTGATGGCGGTCGGAACGGCGATGATCAGCGTCGTGGTGGCGAAGAAGAAGCCAAAATAGGGGTCCATGCCGCTGACGTACATGTGGTGCGCCCAGACCACGAAGCTCAGCGCGCCAATGCCGACGATGGCCCAGACCATCATCCGGTAGCCGAAGATGTTCTTGCGTGCATGGGTGCTGATCAGGTCGGATACGATGCCGAACGCCGGCAGCGCCACGATGTAGACCTCGGGATGGCCGAAGAACCAGAACAGGTGCTGGAACAGGATCGGGCTGCCGCCATTGTGCTGCAGTTGCTCGCCCATCTCGGAGATCGCCGGCATGAAGAAGCTGGTGCCGAGGGCGCGGTCGAGCAGCATCATCACGCAGGCGACGAACAGCGCCGGAAAGGCGAGCAGGGCCATGACGGTCGCGGTGAAGATGCCCCAGACGGTCAGCGGCAGGCGCATCATTGTCATGCCGCGCGTACGGCCCTGCAGCACAGTCACCACATAGTTCAGGCCGCCCATCGTGAAGCCGATGATGAA
Organism: Mesorhizobium sp. P2_E6; assembly: GCF_056403835.1. Classification (NCBI taxonomy): domain Bacteria; kingdom Pseudomonadati; phylum Pseudomonadota; class Alphaproteobacteria; order Hyphomicrobiales; family Phyllobacteriaceae; genus Mesorhizobium; species Mesorhizobium sp. P2_E6. The sequence goes on along the minus strand of NZ_JBFUEQ010000010.1, from coordinate 216,487 downwards.
CAGGATCAGCGAGGACAGCATCAGGATGATGCCCCAGTCCTGGCCGCCAGGTGTGCCGCTCATGATGGCCTGCGGCGGGTAGAGCGTCCAGCCGGCCCCAGTCGGTCCGCCTGGCGCAAAGAAGCTCGACACCAGAACCAGCACGGCGAGAAGGTAGATCCAGTAGCTCAGCATGTTGACATAGGGAAAGACCATGTCACGCGCGCCGACCATCAATGGGATCAGATAGTTGCCAAAGCCGCCGAGGAAGAGGGCGGTGAGCAGGTAGATCACCATGATCATGCCGTGCATGGTGATGAACTGGTAGTAGGCTTCCGGAGTGATGAAGTCGAACGTACCGGGGAAGCCGAGCTGCAGCCGCATCAGCCAGGACAGCACCAGGGCGACCAGGCCTATCCCCGTCGCTGTCGCCGAATATTGGATGGCGATGACCTTGGCGTCCTGCGAGAAGACGTATTTCGTCCACCAACTGTGCGGATGGTAGAGTTCCACCTCCGCGACTTCGGCCGGCGGGATGCCATCTGCAGGCGTGATGTCGACCATAGGAACACCTCCGTGTCCTTTTCAGCGAGACCCGACCGTTTCGAGCTTTGCTGCAATTTTCAAACCTGACGCCGTCGTCTTGCCCGGCGCCTGGTCTGCCGAGCCCGTTTGCTGGGGTGCCGACAACTGGGCGAAAGTCTGCTGCTGGCCAAGCCATGCCAGATAGTCTTGCTGGGTGTCGACCATGACCACACCATGCATCAAAGGATGGCCTTGGCCGCAAAGTTCGGCGCACAAGACCTGAAAGGTTCCGGTCTTGGTCGGGGTGAACCAGAAATAGGTGACCGAGCCCGGGATCATGTCCATCTTGGCGCGGAATTCCGGCACATAGAAATCGTGCAGCACATCGATCGAGCGGAGCAGCATCTTGACCGGCTTGCCGACCGGCAGATGCAGATCAGCCGCCTCGACCACGACATCGTCCTGACCATTGGGATCGCTGGCGATCACGCCCAGCGGATTGTCAGCGGTGACGTCACGGGTGTCGGATGTGCCAAGCTTGCCGTCCTTGCCCGGCAGGCGGAAACTCCACTGCCACTGCTGGCCGACGACTTCGACGTCGGTTGCGTCGCTCGGGACGTTGACAAACCGGCTCCAGACGAACAGGCCGGGAACCAGCAACGCCGTGACCCCAACCGCGGTGACGATCGTCAGCCACGATTCGAGCCGTTTGTTCTCCGGTTCGTAGGCAGCCCGGTTTCCGTCCCGATGACGGAAGCGGAAGACGCAATAGGCCATGAACAGAACCACCGCGGAGAAGACGACGCCGGTGATCCAGAAGGTGATGATGATGGTGTTGTCGATATAGCTCCAGTTCGAGGCAATCGGCGTCCACCACCATGGGCTCAGGAGGTGAAACAACACCGAGCCCACGACGACCAAAACGAGTACAAGCGCTACGGCCATGTCCCGTCCTCCCGGCATTCGAGGGAGCGCGAAGCTGTCCCGGCGAATGCCAAGGTCATCATGCTTGATTTGCGATCGAAATTCCAGAGCCGACTATCTTGACGGGAAAAATGCGCCCTTTTGCCGCCGCGACCTTTCGAAAAGGCCGTTTCCAGGCCCTCATGCTGGATTGGCCTTTCCGCCTGATGGTTGCCGGCAGTTGCAACACCGATTCGCCCCAGATCCGCAGCGCCCGCGTGAATGGCGCTCAAATCAGTTGCAGCGCCGGCAGCCACAACCGTGCGGATCGGTTACGCGCCGACAGCAATCTCCTGGATGAAATCCAGAAGCGCCCTGACCTTCGCCGGCGGGAGGTGGCGCGAGGGGTGATAGGCATAGAGCGGATAGAGTTCCTCCGACCATTCCGGCAGGATCTGAACAAGCTCACCTCGCGACAGTAGAGGCGCCAAGCCGATCGCGAGGCTCTGGAAAATGCCTTGACCGGCCAGGCAAGCGGCGATCGCGACCGAAGGGTCATCCATCACCAGACGACTGGAGACCTTGACCTCCTTGACCTCCCCGCCGCGCCGGAACTCCCAGGGAAAGGGCAGGCCGGTCTGGGGATCGCGGAAGAGAAGCGCTTCGTGTTGGACGAGATCATCGGGTGATCGCGGCTCGCCGTGCTTTTCGAGATAGGCCGGAGCGGCGACCGTCAGGATACGGGTCTCCAGCAGCTTGCGCACGATGAGGGATGACTCATCGGGAGGCCCGAAGCGCACCGCCACGTCGACGCCAGTCATCATCTCCTGGCGATAGTTGCTGGTCAGGAAATCGACCGAAAGCAGGGGATAGCGAACCAGAAACGCCTGCAGCTTCGATGCAAGCACCATACGCGCGAACCACGGGTCCACCGAGACGCGCAGCCGGCCGCGCACGACCGCCGCCGCGCCGGCGGCTTCGGCGGCCGCCTCATCCAGGCCAGCCAGAAGCGGCAGCACCTGCGTGTGGAAGCGGCGGCCTTCCTCGGTGAGGCTGACCTCGCGTGGATTGCGATCGAAAAGCCGCACACCAACCCGCGCTTCCAGGCGCGCGACGGCCCGGCTCACCGCCGACGGCGTCAGGCCGAGCATCTCCGCGGCGCGGGCGAAATTCCCTGCCTCCGTTACCGCTGCCAGGACACCGACACCGGTCAGAAGCCGTGTATCGAAAGCCATTCGATCTCCCTTCGCCCTGCAGGTCTCCGCCGGAGCCTAACGCGATGAGCAGTGAATCTGAGTCACTTTAACACTGATCCTTATGCGCGTGAATCACGTCATGGCACGACTTACAAGGGTGACGTCCTGGCAACGCCGGGGCGAACGGCCGAGCAGATCGGATTTCCTTCGATCCGGAAAGGAGGTTAGCCATGGACCACCTCACACGCAGGACGATGCTTCAGCGCGGCGGAATGCTGGGAGCCATTCTGGCTCTCGATACGGTCAGCCCCGCTTTGGCCAGAACAACGGCGGCCGGTTCGTCCGTGCGGTTCAAGGCGATCGACGCCGCCTTGCGGGAAGGCGTCTCAAAGAACGACGTGGCCGGCGTCATCGCCGTCGCGGCGACACCGAAAGGCATTATCTACGAGGGTGCCTTCGGCAAGGCGAACGTCGCAACGGGCGCACCGATGACGCTCGACACGGTGTTCTGGCTGCTGTCGATGACCAAGGCCTTCACGGCGACGGCCTGCATGCAGCTGATCGAGCAGGGCCGCCTGCATCTGGATGACGACGCGGCGAAATACCTGCCAGAACTGGCCGCGCCGCAGGTTCTCGACGGCTTTGCCGAGGACGGAACGCCGCGGCTGCGGCCGGCCAGGCGTGCGATCAAGGTGCGTCATCTGCTGACGCATACCTCCGGCTACACCTACTCGATCTGGAGCGAGGCTCTGACCCGCTACGAGAAGGCGACGGGCATGCCCGACATCGCGACCTGCAAGAATGCTGCCTTCGCGGCTCCGCTCGAATTCGAGCCTGGCGAGCGGTGGGAATACGGCATCAGCATGGACTGGGTCGGCAAGCTGGTCGAGGCGGTGTCGGATCAGTCGCTCGAGATCTACTTTCGCGAGAATATCTTCGCGCCGCTCGGCATGAAGGATTCAGGCTTTCTGATCGGGGCCGGGCAGAAGCGGCGCGTCGCTACCTTCCACAATCGCCGCGCCGACGGCGGGCTGGAGCCGGCGCCCTTCGAGATGCCGCAGCGGCCGGAGTTCTTCATGGGCGGTGGCGGTGCTTTCTCGACGCCGCGAGACTACATGGCGTTCCTGCAGGCGCTGCTGAACGGAGGCGCGCTGCATGGCGTCCGAATCCTGCGTCAGGAGACGGTCGCCATGATGATGCAGAACCAGATCGGCGAGCTGAACGTCCAGCAGATGCGCTCGGCGCAGCCGTCCTATTCCCGCAGCTTCGACCAGTTCCCGGGACAGTCGCATAAATGGGGCCTGTCTTTCGATATCAACACGCAGCCGGGACCGAACGGGCGCTCCGCCGGCAGCATCGCCTGGGCAGGCCTGCTCAACTGCTACTTCTGGCTCGACCCGGTGAAGCACATCACCGGCGCGCTGTTCACCCAGGTCCTGCCCTTTTTCGACGAGCGGATCGTCGCGCTCTACGGCGAATTCGAGCGCGGTCTCTACCGCGGGCTCGATCTCGCCTGATCCACTACCCCAGACAAACGAGAGATTGGAAAACGACGATGTATGCCATCACCGGAATCACTGGAAAAGTCGGCGGAGCGCTCGGCCGCGCGCTGCTGGAACAGGGCCGGCCTGTCCGCGCCGTGGTCAGGGACGCCAACAAAGGTGAAGAATGGGCGGCACGCGGCTGCGAGGTCGTACTTGCCGGACTTGAGGACGCCGAGGCGCTGACAGCTGCGTTCACCGGCGCCGAGGGGGTCTTCATCCTGCCCCCATCGGAGTTCGACCCCGAGCCCGGCTACCCCGAGGCTCGCAAGGTCATCGACGCCATCGTCGAAGCGCTGAAGGCCGCGCTGCCGGACAGAGTGCTTTGCCTGTCGACGATTGGAGCCGATGCAGCGCAGGACAACCTCTTGTCGCAGCGCACGATGCTGGAAGAGGCGCTCTCGGCGCTCCCGCTGCCGGTGACCTTCCTGAGACCGGGTTGGTTTCTCGAAAACGCAATGTGGGATGTCGCCTCCGCACGCGACACAGGTGTGATCTCGAGCTTCCTGATGCCTGCCGACAAGCCGTTCGCGATGGTCGCGACGAGCGATGTGGGGCGGATTGCGGCAGACCTGATCCAGGAGCATTGGACGGGCAGGCGCGTGGTCGAACTCGAAGGCCCGCGCCGTGTCTCGCCCAACGACCTGGCGATCGCCTTCACCAAGGCGTTGGGACGGCCGGTGCGGGTCGAAACGGTGCCTCGGGACACTTGGGAGGGCCTGTTCCTCTCCCAAGGCATGAAAAATCCGGGCCCGCGCATGCGCATGCTGGACGGCTTCAACGAGGGCTGGATCGACTTCGCCAATCAAGGCGCAAGTGCTGTCAAGGGACGCATTGGCCCCGAGGAAATTATCGCGACGCTTTGTTCAACGTGAAAGTCGAGACCAGAAACAGCAACGCCGCCAGGCAGGCCCGGCGGCGTCTTCCTAGACTGCTGTTTTGCTAGACTGCTGTTTTGGGTCGCGATACCTACGGTGTCCCCGCCTTCTGGAGCGCGTCGGCCATTTGGTCGATCTTGCCGGCAAGGACGCCCTCGGCCCAATCCGTGACATCGGCGTCGACCGGCTTGTTGGCCATGTCCGTCAGCGCCGCGTCGAGCGATGCCTGATCGGTGCCGACCGTTGCAGCGTCAGCTGCCGCCTGGGCCTGGGCGGCCGTCGCGTTGTCGGCGGCGACAACGGCCTGCTGAGCAGCGATCTGATCGTTCAGGTCCTGGATTTGTTCAGGCGTGGCGGACGGGTCCGCCTGCAGCGTGGTCATCTGCGCATTCAGGGCATTCAGCTTATCCTGGGCGTCGTCCGCCGCCGCGGCCGCCTCGTCAGCCGCGATCTGGGCGTTCTTGGCTATCGCGGACTGCGTCACGAAGGCCTGAATGCCGGCGAACTTCTTGCTCTTGGAGTTCATGTAGGCGTTGATGTTGCGCTGCAGCGAGTTCAGCCTGCCAAGCTTGGCATGGATGTTCTTGTCCTTGTGCACGGACTTCGTATTGACCGTGGTGTCGGTCGTTGTGTCCGTTACCGTCTTGGCCGCCCGCCCCGGGGCCGACGCAGACTTGCCATGCGAAGCCCCGCTCTTGCCGTTGCCGCCGGCGTGGCCGTGCCCGTTGCCGTTGCCTCCACCATTGCCGCCAGCATTGCCACCGCCGTTGCCGTGCCCGTTTCCGGCGAGCGCCGGAGACGCCAGAAGCGCCAATGCGGCGAGCGCCGCGAACAGAGTTTTTCGGTTTGTCATGATATCTCCTCCTTGAGGAACCTCCGCCCAACCGCTAGAGCAGCGTCATATGAGGATTCACTAATCGTGCGCAATAAACTTTAGACAAATACGGTTTCACTGCGCGAGCCTGACAACCAACGAACTCCATAACCATTTGATATTACAATATAAATCAGCGCTATGAGACCGTCGCGGCACTGAAGTCCCATACCGGCCAGACCATGGTCCTAGTCTGCCCACCAGCGGCACGGTAACAGTCGTCGAGTGGTTGTCGGAAAGGCGTTGAAACAAGGGAAGTCGGTGGGTGCGATCCAGTGCGGCGCCACCCGACGCGTCACGCGCGAACGCCTAGCTTCTCGCGGCGTACACGACTTCGCGAGCGTGTAGCTCATCGCACTAGATCAGCAGCAGGCCCTTCATGCTGGAATAGCCTTTGCGCCCGATGATGATGTGGTCATGCACGGCGATGCCCAGCCGCTTGGCCGCGTCGACGATCTCCTTCGTCATCTCGATGTCGGCGCGCGATGGCGTCGGATCGCCTGACGGATGGTTGTGCACCAGAATGATCGCGGTCGCCGAGAGGTCGAGCGCGCGCTTGATCACCTCGCGTGGGTAGACAGGCGTGTGGTCGACGGTGCCGACCTGTTGCACCTCGTCGGGGATCAGCGCGTTCTTCTTGTCGAGGAACAGGATGCGGAACTGCTCGCGCTCCTCGAAGGCCATTGCCGAGCGGCAATAGTCGAGAAGCTGCGTCCATGAGGAGAGGACCTCGCGGCCATGGACCTCGCCGCGCGCCATGCGCTGCGCGGTCGCCGCGACGACCTTCAGGTCGAGCGCCACCGCGGGGCCGATGCCCTTGACCTCCTGCAGCAATGCAAGCGATGCGCCAAGCACTTCGGCCAGCGTGCCGAAGCGCGCCAGAAGCGCCTTGGCGACCGGTTTGGTGTCGGCGCGGGGGATCAGGCGAAAGAGCAGAAGTTCCAACAATTCGTAGTCGGGCAGGGCCTCCGGACCGGCCGTGGCAAAGCGCTCGCGCAAGCGGTCGCGATGGCCGAGATAATGCGGCTTGTCGTTGAGCGCCTTTGCTTTCGCCGCTGGCCGGACCGGCACTTCGGAGAAGAAGCCTCGCTCGTCGTCGTCGCTTCCGGTCCCCACGAGCTGCTCCGCATTTTCCTGGGCCGGAAAGAACCGGCAAAACAAGGCTAGGCCGGCAGGCCGGGGCGGTCGAGCTTGTTGGGCGACAGGGTGAAAATCTCGCAGCCGGTGTCGGTGACGCCGATCGTGTGTTCGTACTGTGCCGACAGCGAGCGGTCGCGTGTCACCGCGGTCCAGCCATCCGACAGCACCTTCACATGCGGCCGGCCGAGATTGATCATCGGCTCGACGGTGAAGATCATGCCTGGACGCATCTCGACGCCCTCATTGGCGCTGCCATAGTGCAGGATGTTGGGTGCGTCGTGGAAAAGCTGGCCGACGCCGTGGCCGCAGAAATCGCGCACCACCGAGCAGCGCTCGGCCTCGGCATAGGTCTGGATGGCGGCGCCGATGGCGCCAGTGCGTGCGCCGGGCCTGATCGCCGCAATGCCGCGCATCAGGCATTCATGGGTGACCTCGAGCAAGCGCTCGGCGGCGCGCTTGATCGTGCCGACCGGGTACATGCGCGAGGAATCCCCGTGCCAGCCGTCGAGGATATAGGTGACGTCGATGTTGACGATGTCGCCATCCTTGAGCGGCTTGTTGTCGGGAATGCCATGGCAGACGACATGGTTTATCGAGGTGCAGGACGATTTCGTGTAGCCGCGATAGTTGAGCGTTGCCGGCAGCGCGCCGTGGTCCATGCCGAATTCGAAGACGAAGCGGTCGATGGCTTCTGTGGTGACGCCAGGCTCGACCATCGGCACCAGTTCGTCGAGGCAGCGCGCGGTGAGATCGCATGCCTTGCGCATGCCGGCAAAGCCTTCCTCGCCATAGAGGCGGATCTGGCCGGTGTTTCTGAGTGGTGCGGTGGCGGCGTCGAGATAGGTGACCATTTTGTCCGTGTAGCCGGGTAGGCCCTGCGAGAGGCCGACGTGAAAATCTCCCCAGATTTGGCACTTGGAGGCAAAAGGTTCAAGGACGAACTGCTTGATGCAGCCGCGCACCTCGGGATATTCGCCCTGTATCAGGTGATGACTTGCCGGTTTTCGCCGGCTTGCTTTCCTTTCCGGCCATCGTGCGTTAGGGCGGGTGATGTTTTCGAGACCGGGTCCCTTCACGGCGGCCAAGCGCACCAGATTGCTCGAAGCGCCGCTGACGACAGTCTGCTCATGCCTGATGGGCATGGTGCTGCTGGCGATGCTGTGCCTCGGCCGCCCGGACGTGCCAGCTTTCGCGGATGCTGCATCGGGCGGCGCCAGCATCGGCCTGGAACGGTCTGGAGAGGCGGCGGCGCTGCTGCGTGTCACCGGCAAGGCGCAAGTGCTGGAGGTTCGCGCCGGGCGGCCGTCCCTGGTCAAGTTCGCCAGCGGCCATCCCGCTTTGCCGGTTCTCGACGCCGTCTTTTCTTGGCTTGAGCGGACTTCGCCGAAGGCGGCTGTTTCGGGATACGAAGCGCCCCCGGGGTCCAGGGCAAATGCCCATCAGCCGCGCGCGCCGCCGACCATCGCGGCCTGAGCGGTCCGCGACCGCAGCTTCACCCCTGATCTATCCCTGTTCGCGTCGTGAACGTGCGGCGGCTGTCGGCCGTGCACCGGTCGCGCGGCGCGTCGTTTCCGGAACCATTTCAATGCAACAACGCATCAAGACATTCAAAACCCTGTCGCGCGCTGCCTCGGCTGCCGCGTTTCTCTCCGTCCAGGCGCTCATCTGCATCGGAACCGTCTATTGGGCGGTTGCCGAGACGCTCGGGCTGTCGGAAATGGCGGCACTTGTCCTCGGGGGCCTCTTCGCCGTGCCGACCGTATTTGTGCTGATCGCCGCCACCCGCATGGCTTTCGACGCTGAGACGGATCCGGCGAACCAGTAAGCCTGGCGGCCCTTGGCGCGGTCGCGATCACAAAGGGGTCGCGACCGCAGTGACGACACATTTCTGCGCCAAAGGCGGTCGAAGCAACTTTTGACGACGAACAGCGTAGGGACGCCGGTTCGGGAGATAGGGACATGGACAGACTGCAATTCGAGGTTCCGGTGCGCATAGCACCCGCGCCCGGCCTGCCGGTCGAGGAGATCTACAGCGTCGAACAGGCGCTCGATATTCTTCAGGGCTGGCCTGTGCGCCGTCAGGGCCCGATCTATCAGAAGGCGTTCAACGCCTGCTTTGGCGCCACGGTGGACGTGGTCAAGACCGAAGACGCCTGCCGGGCGTTCATGGCGTTTTGTCGTGCAAGCGGACTGATGGCCAAGGACATGATGATGCCGCGCAAGCGTGGCGGCGAGGCGAGAACGCTGCAGGCTTGAGGGCCGTCCACCGTTTTCACCTGCCCCAATTGAAATGCCGACGATCGCGTTTGAACGCACACGGCGATGCCGGGGGCGGATCTGGACGCGTCAATGCCAGCGCCGTTAAGCTTCCGTTTCCACATTCGCGGCTACGCCATTGCTTGTTCAGCAATGGTTGATTCGTTGCGTCAGTTCATGGTTCGGAAGATGTCCCCAGAAAAAGTCCGCGCATTCCCGATTGATCGTCAAACAGTGTTGGTGAGGGAAGTCGCCGCCAAACTCGACAACCTGCATGGCGATACCGCCACTTCGTTCTGGAGGGCCAAGGCGTCGGAGTTGCTCGATCTCGTTGTCGGATCCGGCAGAGACAAAATAGCGGCCAGCGATGAAGTGCGCAGATTCTTCCTTGCCGTACAGCGCGAGATGTCGGCCAGAGCGGCCGCCGGGGCGACACCGATTCTATCCGCTTGAAGTCCGGGCCATCCGGCAAGCCGGGGCACGTGTAACTCGCTGCGCAGTTGCCCTATTAGCAAATGGTAAACTATCTCCGGGCGCGAGCTTTTGCTCACCGAGCTGTCCTGTGCGCGTTGATTAGCCAACACACAGCTTGTTTTGGAAGCCAATAGATCACTGCTCAAAAATGAACCGAACTTTTTAGCCCTTCGTTCATATATGCATGTTTTCTAATCTATTTCATGACCCTCAGTTGCTTTACCCGAGTTCGGCTTAGAGCGAACGGCTTTTGCCGGGGTACGAACGCAAACGTCGCCACCATCTTCGCCCTGACCTTGCCGATCGTCGTCGGTGCTGCAGGCTTCGGGGTGGAAACCTCCTACTGGTACTACAACAGCCTGAGGCTGCAGGCGACCGCCGATGCCGCTGCCTATGCCGGCGCGCTCGAACAGATCTCAGGTTCCGACAAGCCGACGATCGTCGCGGCCGCAACCCAGTCGGCCGCATCAAATGGACTGGGCTCCGGTACGATCGTCGTCAATACGCCGCCAGCATCCGGGCCGAACACGGCGAAGAAGGCGGTCGAGGTCATCGTCGGCCAGAACCTCGACCGGATGTTCACCTCGCTCTTCACGCAGGGCCAGGTTCCCGAACAGGCGAGGGCGGTGGCCCTCATCACCAATGCTTCGAAGGCCTGCGTGCTCGCGCTCGATCCGTCGGCTTCGCAGGCGGCACTATTTTCCGGCAACACCAGCGTCAAGCTCATCGGCTGCTCGGTCATGTCCAACTCGATCGCGTCTGACGCCATCAAGCTTCAGGGCTCGGCGGGGCTCCAGGCCGATTGCCTGATAACGGCGGGCGGCGTCTCTCTCAGCAATCCCGTCACGACCGTCTGCGCGGCCCCGATCACCCAGGCATTGCCGGCCGCCGACCCATTTTCCGACCTGCCGGCGCCCGCGGCCTCGAACCCTTGCCAGAACGCCAACAAGTCGACGCTGAAACCCGGCACCTATTGCAGCGGGCTCAGCCTCAGCGGCACAGTTACGCTGCAGCCCGGCGTCTATGTCATCCAGAGTGGCGATTTCAAGGTGAATGCGAACGCCAATGTCTCCGGTGACGGCGTCACCATTTACCTCGCTGGCTCCTCGCGCGTGTCGATGAACGGTAACGCCAACGTCTCCCTGAGCGCACCGACGTCCGGTACCTATTCCGGTGTGCTGATGTATGGTGACAGAACGAGCATAGGCGGACAGAGCACCTTCAACGGCACGGCGACTTCGCTGCTGACGGGCGCGCTTTATTTCCCCAAGCAGCAGGTCAACTATCTCGGCAACTTCTCCGGCCAGAACGGATGCACCCAGGTCGTTGCGGACACGATCCAATGGTCGGGCAACTCAACCATCAATCAGGATTGCACCAGCCTCGGAATGCGCGACATTCCGGCCACGCAGTCCGTGGCGCTGGTCGAGTAGCCTCCATGGAACGCCGATCGATGCCGATGCTGCGCGATAAAGCCGGGGTTGCCGCGGTAGAGTTCGCGATGGTCCTGCCCTTCCTGTGTGTGGCGCTGCTCGGCATCGCCGATGGCTGGTCCTATATGACGAACTCGATGTCGATGCGCGCCGGCGTGAAGACCGCCGCGAACCTGGTCATGGGAGGATCGACCAATGATACGGCGACCCAGGCCGTTGCCATTTCGAGCTGGGAGAAGCGGCCCTCGGATGGCCAGGTCACGCTAAGCCGGATTTACATGTGCGGGACGACCGTGGTCGATGCTTCCGCATTGTGCAGTGGGCCGAAGGTGCCATCCGTCTATGTTCAGATCCAGGCATCGGCCACCTGGGTGCCGCCCTTCACCTTCGGCGTTTTTTCCGGCTCCAGCGTCATCGGCCACTCGGAGGTGATCCGTGTCCGCTAGGGCAGGCGCATTCAGACGGGATCGATCGGGTGGCACCGGGTTGGAATTCGCGCTGATCGCGCCCTTTCTCGTCATGCTACTGTTCGGGATCTTCGCCTTCGGTTGGGCGATGAACTCGGTGTCCAGCGTTCGCTATACGCTGGAGACATCATCACGCTCGCTGCAGCTTCAGAACACGCTGACCCAGGCCGACATCCAGTCCATCGCCACACAGAAATTGCAGGCCCTGGGTTTGAAGGATGTGAACGTCACGATCGCCATCGATCCGGCGAGCGGTGGCTTCCGCATGGCGCATGTGACCGCCACCTATGCCTTCGCCATCAACTTCCCCTACTTCAGCGATTTCCCGATCAACTATGCGACCACGGTTACAGTGCCGCTGGTCGGCAGTTAGGCGCGTGGTCTGCCTAGTGTGGGCTTTTGGCGTGACGCAAGATGGGTACGATTCTCAGGGCTATTGCGTCAAGACGCACGCGATTGATTGGTGTCACAGCGGCGAGCAGCACGATACCGACTTCAACGAGCAGCAGACGACAAACATACGCCTTGCGCAGCAGATCGTTCAAACGCTGCGGGTGATCTGATCAAAATTCCCGATGAGAATAGTGAAGCCCGCTGCCTCTGGTGGCGGGCCTTCCGCATGGTAAGTCTCGCAACAGCCATGGCAGATACCATCATGTCCTCACCAAAGGAGGGAGCTATGGTTTCGGCTATTGCAAGTCAGCATCGGCAGGTACCTGACACTCAACTGAAAGCGACAAAGCCAGAAACAGTCGAAGGATTCGCGCCAGGCAAGAGCGCCGACAGCGTAGGACATCGCGCCAAGGCAATGGCTGCCGAAACAGGCGACACAGATCCTAACGCGCAGGGTGGCGCTGCATCGAGAATCGCCAGAATGGACATCACCGTGTTGACACCGCCGCCCGAAGAAACGCTTGCGGAGTAAAATTAGGCTGGGGGCGGCCCACCATCATGCCGGTTGCCTGCCTCACTGTGGCGGGCTTTCTGACTGGGGCCGGATCATTCTCCAAACCTACAAGTCGCCGCCGGTAAGCTCAAACACGATTGGTTCGCCCCGGAAATCAGAGTAGCGGATCCAGCGGGGCAGAATTGTGAATAGTTGTGCCCCCTGCTTCAGAAACTCTGCTTCAAGCGGACAGTTCGCTATGTGAACATCCCTTAACCGCTGTTCTTCGTCAGCCTTGGCAGGCCGGGCCCGGCCCTCAATTTGAACGGTGACGTTTTCGTCCCAACCGATCACCATGGCGACCCGGCTGTCTCGTTCGATATTTGCCAGCTTCCGACTTCCAGGAAAACTGTCGAACACGATGTTGAGATCCTCGCCCAACGTCACCTGTATGACGGCTGCCTCTGGAGACCCATCCGGATTTACAGTGCTGATAGCCCCGAGTTTATGCCTAGCCAGAAAATCGCGAACAAGTTGCCATCGATCGTTCCTGTGCATTTTGACACGTCCTCCGCGCGAATGGCCGCGACCCTATCATCGGCACCCAAGCCATAATAGTTGTGCGCCCGCTGCCTGACGGTGGCGGGCTTTGACTTTACAGTTTGAGAGCGACCCTGGCCTGCTCTTCACATCACGTCCATGTCGCACGGACCTACCGGTAGTCGCAGGAACGTCGGCGGAATCAACCAGGTGCCGTCCACGCAAATTCGCGGACGTTTATTCGGCGGATATTCGACGGACGAGGGGGGAGCCACTAAGTGCTTGAAAAGTCTGGTACGCCCAAGGGGAATCGAACCCCTGTTACCGCCGTGAAAGGGCGGTGTCCTAACCGCTAGACGATGGGCGCGCTCAGACGAAGCGGCTTATACTGGCGTTGTGCCCAACCGGCAACCCGTCAGGTGCCGCCTTGGACAACTTTTTTCCAGCCTGCCAAAACAGGGATGTTGTCGCGCCTGGCAAGGCGCCGGTGTGCCGCCAATTATGCCGAGTGGCGGCCCTGCCAAAGTGGGCAAGGGCAAGGCAGGGAAGACTTTGGTCCGCGCAGGGTACATGCCTTGGCGATCGGCGGAGACGCCTATCGCGCTTCGTCATCCACGGGCGGAGCAAGGAGCGAAGCGACGCGGCGCCGCTCCGCTATTAGCCGTCGCCGCCACCGCTGCGCCTACGGCAGCGCCAGTTCCAGTCGCGCTCGGGGCCGACGTCGACGTGGACGGATTCGGTGTGGCAGTAGGTGCCGACGCCGCCGCGGCCCGGCATGCTTCTGATGTAGTTCGCCAGTTCCCATTTCGAAACGCCGGGAACCTGGATGTCGGCGGCGGCGCAGTACATGTGCAGCGAGTTCTTCGCGCCATTGGCGCGGCGGTTGCGGGCCGGATCGCGATAGCCTGATGTCACCATCATCTTGCGGCCGTAGTGGCCTTCGATCGTCTTCAGCACGCGGACCAGCGACGGCTTCAGGCAAGCCACATCGACGCTCTCGTTCTGCTTGAGCAAGCCGTTGGGCGCCAACCGCGCCATGCCGGCGGCGGACGCGACCTGATAGGAGCCGCCGATTGGACCCTCGTCCTCGTTGAGGTCGACGTCGCTCTCGTCATCGAGGCCGGATTTGCGTTTGATCTCGAACAGGGCTGTCTGGCGCACGCCGGGCAGCGCATCGCTACCAGTGATGTGGCCGCTCTCGCCACCGGTCGAGGCCAACTGCAGCGGCTTTGCCGTGGAATCGGCCGAGGCCAGTGTGATGATCGGTTTTATGGCTGCTGGCGCCGGCTTGGCCTGCGCCGCGGGCTGGTCGCCCGACCTCGTGTTGATGAGCGGCGAAGGCGCGGCCGAGGCGGGCGTGGCGCCAAACATCGAGGCCAGGAAGCCTTTTTTCTTCGGCGCGTCGGCCTGCGGCATCTCGCCTGCCGTCACGTAGACCGCATTGTCCAACACTGGGGCGGCAGCTGGCTTCGGCGCGTTCACGCCGGCATCGGCGGCGGCGATCTGCTGGGCAACCGCGTCGTTCTGCTGCGCCGTCTGCGCCGGCTGCTGCAGGGACTGCGGGGTTTGTCCCGCGATGGTCTCGGTGCCAGCCGGCGTGGTCAGCGGAAAGGCGGCCTGCGGCTTGGCCACGGGCACATAGGCGACCTTTTCAGGGAGTGCCGTATCGCTTGCCGTCATCACGGTCGTTTGCTCGGTCGTGGTCTGCGTCGAATCGACGACGGTGGTCGACTTGCCATTCGAGGCAGCGCTTATGTCCGATGCGGTGGCATTGTAGCCGGGCATTCCAACCGACATCGTCGGGTCGCCGGCAGAGGTGCAGGAGGCCAGAAGCAGGGAGCAGAGCGCTGCCACGACGGCGCGGCGTTCTCCCTTTGCGAGGCTCCATCCTGCTGATTTCAAAGTCAAATTCCCCCTCGATGTCCGGTCGGTATATCCTTGGCGCGGCCCTGATATCGGTGCCAAGTGACCGTTGTCTCCGATCCGGAAACGAGACCTGTGTCAAATCCGCAAGCCTGGAAGTATTTTTGCAGTTATTGCCGAATTACGGCCGCGCGGTGGTTGACGACACCATTTCGCCCGCTTTTGCCGGTCCGTCAACTCACCAGACATTACAGTCCGTTACACACGCACTTTCACATAGGTGCCGGGGGCATCGCCCAAGGTTTTCATATGCTTGCCGGGTTTGCGGGCCGGAACGCGGGTGTTGTCCTTGGCCTCTATCCAGCTTTGCCAGTGCGGCCACCACGATCCGGGATGGTCGGTGGCCTTGGCTATCCACTCACCGAAGTCGCCCGTAGGCGTCCCTCCGGTCCAGTACTGGTATTTGTTGGATGCCGGCGGATTGACGACCCCGGCAATATGGCCCGACCCCGCCATGACGTATTCGACCTTGCCGCCGAAGTATTTCGAGCCGAGGAACACCGAAAGCGCCGGCGCGATGTGATCTTCCTTGGAGGCGAGGTTGTAGATCGGGATGGTGATATCGCCGAGCGAGACCGTGTGGCCCGCCAGTTCCATCATGCCTTGCGAGAGGTTGTTCTCCAGGTAGCAGTTGCGCAGATAGAACGAATGATTGGCCGCGCCCATGCGGGTGGAATCGGCATTCCAGTAAAGCAGGTCGAAGGGCAGGGGATCCTTGCCGCGCATGTAGTTGTTGACGACATAGGGCCAGATCAGGTCGCCCGAACGCAGCATGTTGAAGGCGGTCGCCATCTTGGTGCCGTCGAGGTAGCCCTTTTCGCTCATCGACTTTTCCACCGCCGCGACCTGCTCTTCGTCGACGAACACTTTCAGGTCGCCGGCATAGGTGAAGTCGACCTGCGTGGTGAAGAACGTGGCCGACTTGATGCGGTCGTCGCCTTCCCGCGCCATCAGCGCCAGTGCCGCCGCCAAAAGCGTGCCGCCGACGCAATAGCCGATCGCGTTGACGTCCCGTTCGCCGGTGGCCTTCTCGACCGTGTCGAGGCCGTATTGCAGGCCCTCGCGAATATAGGCTTCCCAGCCCTTAGTGCCGTGGCGCTCGTCCGGGTTGATCCAGGAGATGACGAAGACGGTGTGGCCCTGTTCGATCGCCCAGCGGATGAAGGATTTCTGCGGGTTGAGATCAAGGATGTAGAACTTGTTGATCCATGGCGGGCAGATCAGCAGCGGTCGCTTGAGCACCGTTTCGGTCGCCGGATCGTACTGGATGATCTCGGCGACGTCGCTGCGGCCAACTACCTTGCCGGGGGTGGTGGCGATGTTCCGGCCGATCTCGAAGGGCGAGTAGTCGGCCTGGCGCAGCTTCAGGTCGCCCTTGCCGGCGGCGATGTCCTCGGCCAGCATCTTCATGCCGCGCACCAGGTTCTCGCCGTTCGACGCGACGGTTTCGCGAAACAGTTCCGGGTTGGTCAGGATGAAATTCGACGGCGAGATGGCGTTGGCCACCTGCTTGACGTAGAAGCCGGCCTTGTGGCGGGTGTGCTCGTCCAGACCGTCGGCGTGCTCGACCAGATCGGCCGCCCAGCGCGAGGTGACGAGATAGGCCTGCTTGAGAAAATCGAAGAAGGCGTTGCGGCCCCATTCGGGATCGAGGAAGCGCTTGTCGCCACGTTCCGGCTTCACGGCATCTTCGGTGGCTTCCGCGGCGTTGCTGGTGCGCTGAATGGCGTTGGCCCAGACAGTCATGTAGCCGGAGAACAGCCGCGTCTGCGCTTCCAGCGCGCGCTGCGGATCGGACAGCCAGTATTCGCTGAGCTTGGAGAAGGTCTTCACCATGTCGACGACAGGCTCGGCGACGTGATCGCGCACATCGCCTTTTTCGCGTGGCTCGGCCCATGCGGAGGCCGCTTTGCCGGCCTGCTCGATCATGCGCGCCATGTTCAGGGCGAAGCGTTCCGGGTCCTTCACCAGATATTGCTCGACGGTCGAAGGCTCGTCATCTTCCGCTTTGCCCGAATCGGGTGTCTTGGACATGGTTCGCGGGGTTCCTCCCGAAGCGTTTTCTTGACATATTAACATGGGACATCCGACGGGGTCCAATCTCGCTCTACCGCGGCTGCCAAGGAAACAATATGACGATTAACATTGGCGAGACTGTTTTTTTCGGCGCCGGACGTTTTTGCCGCATTGGCGCGGCAATCGTCCTCATTGGGATTGCCGGCTGTTCCAGCACCAGCGGCCCGGTGCCTGTGACGGGGGCGAAGGATACCGGCACCTTTCCGAACCTGAACATCAAGCCGCAGGTGGCGGCGCCGCAGTTCACCGACGCCGAGAAGAACGCCAAGCTCGCGCAATTGAAGGCCGATGAGAGCGCGCAGGCGGCAAAGAACGGCAAGCCCGACGTGGCCGACCAGGCGGCGCTCACGGATCTTGCCAAAAAGCATGGCGACGAAACGCTGAAGCAGATCGAAGGCAAATGCGATCCCGCCCTCGACCCTACCTGCAAATAAGTATATAGCGCGCGCCCAAAGCCCTTAGATATCTGGCCCCTTTGCTGTCTGGAACTGCCATGGAAGAATTTCACAAGGTTCGCCGGCTTCCGCCTTACGTCTTCGAGCAGGTCAACCGGCTCAAGGCCAGCGCCCGTTCGCGCGGCGCCGACATCATCGACCTCGGCATGGGCAATCCGGATCTGCCGACACCCAAGGCCATCGTCGACAAACTGTGCGAGGTCGTGCGCGATCCGCGTACGCATCGTTATTCCTCGTCGCGCGGCATTCCGGGCCTGCGCCGCGCCCAGGCCGCGTACTATGGCAGGCGCTTCGGCGTGAAGCTCAACCCCGACACGCAGGTGGTGGCGACGCTCGGCTCGAAAGAGGGCTTCGCCAACATGGCACAGGCGATCACTGCGCCTGGCGACGTGATCCTGTGCCCCAACCCGACCTATCCGATCCACGCCTTCGGCTTCATCATGTCGGGCGGCGTCATCCGCTCGCTGCAGGTCGAGCCGGACGACGGCTTCATCCCGGCGCTCGAGCGCGGCGTCCGCCACTCGATCCCGAAGCCGCTGGCGCTGATCCTCAACTATCCGTCGAACCCGACGGCACTGGTCGCTTCGCTCGATTTCTACAAGGACGTCGTCGCCTTCGCCAAGAAGAACGACATCATCATCCTGTCCGACCTTGCCTATTCGGAGATCTATTTCGACGGCAATCCGCCGCCGTCGGTGCTGCAGGTGCCGGGCGCCATCGACGTCTGTGTCGAATTCACCTCGATGTCCAAGACCTTCTCCATGCCCGGCTGGCGCATGGGCTTTGCGGTCGGCAACGAACGGCTGATCTCGGCGCTGACCCGGGTGAAATCCTATCTCGACTACGGCGCCTTCACGCCGATCCAGGTGGCGGCGGCACACGCGCTCAACGGTGACGGCGCCGACATTGCCGAGGTGCGCGACATCTACCACAAGCGCCGCGACGTGATGGTCGATGCCTTCGGACGCGCCGGCTGGACCATTCCGGCCCCCGCGGCATCGATGTTTGCCTGGGCGCCGATCCCGGAGCCGTTCCGTCATCTCGGCTCGCTCGAATTCTCCAAGCTGCTCATCGAACACGCCGACGTGGCGGTGGCGCCCGGTGTCGGCTTCGGCGAACATGGCGACGATTTCGTGCGCGTGGCGCTGGTCGAGAATGAGCACCGGATCCGGCAAGCGGCGCGCAACATCAAGCGCTTCCTATCGGCCAGCGCCAAGCAACCCAACAATGTGGTGCCGCTTTCCGCTCACCGGTAAGTTTGCCGCAGACAATTTCGATCTGACTTGAGGGACGTCGCCGGCCATGGCTGAAGCATTGCGTGTTGGAATTGCCGGTCTTGGCACGGTTGGCGCGTCCGTGGCGCGCGTGCTGCGCGACAAGGCGGCGGAACTGACCCGGCAATGCGGGCGCGACATCGTCGTCACTGCGGTTTCGGCGCGTGACCAGAAACGCGATCGCGGCGTCGATGTCAGCTCGGCAAAGTGGTTCGACGATCCGGTCAAGATGGCGCAGACAGCCGAAATCGACGTGTTCGTCGAACTGATCGGCGGCGATGAGGGGCCGGCGCGGTCGTCGGTGAAGGCGGCACTCGAAGCCAGCCTTCATGTCGTCACCGCTAACAAGGCGCTGCTGGCCAAGCATGGCGTGGCGCTGGCCGAGATCGCCGAGAAGCGCGGCGTGCTGCTCAACTATGAGGCGGCGGTAGCGGGCGGCATTCCCGTCATCAAGACCATGCGCGAGGCGATGGCCGGCAATTCGGTCAACCGCGTGTTCGGCATCCTCAATGGCACCTGCAACTACATCCTGACCCGCATGGAGGCCGAGGGCATCTCGTTCGACGCCTGCCTGAAGGACGCGCAGCGGCTCGGCTATGCCGAGGCCGATCCGACCTTCGACATCGAGGGCCACGACACCGCGCACAAGCTGTCGATCCTGACCAGCCTTGCCTTCGGCACAAAAATCGCTGCCAACGACATCTACATGGAAGGCATTTCCAACATCACCCAGGCCGACATCCGCGCGGCCGGCGATCTCGGCTACCGGATCAAGCTGCTGGGCGTTGCCCAGCGCACCGACAGTGGCATCGAGCAGCGTGTGCACCCGACCATGGTGCCGACCGCCTCGGTCATCGCGCAGGTGCACGGCGTCACCAATGCGGTGGCGATCGAGACCGACATATTGGGCGAACTGCTGCTCTCCGGCCCCGGCGCCGGCGGCAACGCCACGGCCTCGGCCGTCATCGGCGACATTGCCGACATCGCCAAGAGCCGGCCCGGCTTCCAACATGGTCCGGTCTTCGGCCGGCCGGCGAAGGAGCTGAAACCCTACAAGAAGGCGCAGATGCGCAGCCATGCCGGCGGCTATTTCATCCGGCTGACCGTGCATGACCGCATCGGCGTCTTTGCCGCGATCGCCAAGCGCATGGCCGACAACGACATTTCGCTGGAATCGATCGTCCAGCACGCGGTCAACGGCGAGGCGGCGGCGCAGAAGACGGTAATCCTGGTGACGCACGAGACGACCGAGGCCGCCGTACGCAAAGCCGTCGACGGCATCACCAAGGATGGCCATCTGACCGACAAGCCGCAGGTCATCCGCATCGAGCGGGCAGGGTAGCTTCTCTCTTCAGGTCGCCGCGCGGGACAGGAATCCCGCCGGTATTGCGCGTCGGTCTGGTGGCAAGCAGCCACGACCGACCGGAACGAATTCGCTTGGGCGCCGTTTCCTTGGTCAGCAACCAAAGGAACCGCTTCATGGCCGATACCAACAAGTCCGACAGCCCTCACATCGACGACATCCAGAAGACGCTGGAAAAGCAGATCGCCGAACTGCGCAAGGAGATCACCAAGATCAACAAGAGCATTTCGGCGCGGGGCGCGGAAATGCTCGACGACGCCAGCGAGCAGGCTTCGGATTTGTACGATACAGCCGCGGCCCGCGCGTCGCGAACCGCACAACAGTTGCGCAGCCAGGCGCAGGCGGTGTCGGATGTCGCGCGCGAAAATCCTGGTACGACGACGGCTGTGATCGGCGTGATCGGCCTGCTCGGCTTTCTTGCCGGCCTCGCCATTGGCCAGTCGATGAACGACAACTCGCGCCGCTGGTATTGACCGCGGAGTGATGGAGCCGGCCTTGCCGGCTCATTTTCAGCATTTTATTGCCAGGAGGGCACCATGGCTTCATCGATGTTGATCAGCATCCTGATCACGTTCCTCGTCATCATCCTCGTTCTCTATCTGGTTCAGCGCTTGCCGCTGGACGCCCGGATGAGACAGATCGCCCAGATCATCGTCATCATCATCGGCATCATTTCACTGCTCAAATACCTTGCGGTTTTCTAGGCCGCAGCGGCTCGATTTTCCACTTTACAAGCCGGCCCGGTTCTTTACGACCGGGCCGGCCTCGTTTCAAGAATGCGGTTTAATCGATTGATATTGCTGGCTATTCGACAAAAATCCCGTGAGGTCTTGCCGTTGTCATGCTCGTTTGACAAAAGAGACGCGCCTCCGGCGGGAGGCCGCATATCAACGAGGAAAATTGCCAGATGAACGTGGCCCAGAACATTGTCGCCGGCCTTGACCGGATACTCACCATGGAGCTGGTGCGCGTCACGGAACGCGCCGCCGTCGCGGCCGCCAGGCTGCGCGGGCGTGGCGACGAAAAGGCGGCCGACCAGGTCGCCGTCGATGCCATGCGCCAGGAGCTCAACCGGCTTGCCATCAGGGGCACGGTGGTGATCGGCGAGGGCGAGCGGGACGAGGCGCCGATGCTCTATATCGGCGAGGAAGTCGGCTCGGGCAAAGGCCCGGCGGTCGATATTGCGCTCGATCCGCTCGAAGGCACGACGATCTGCGCCAAGAACCTGCCCAATGCGCTCGCCGTCATCGCGATCGCCGAGAAGGGCAGCCTGCTGTTTGCGCCCGACGTCTACATGGACAAGATCGCCATCGGTCCGGGCTATGCCGACGGCGTCATCGATATCGATGCCTCGCCGGCCGACAACATCGCCAGCCTCGCCCGCGCCAAGGGCGTCGCGGTGTCGGACATCACCGCCTGTATCCTCGACCGGCCACGCCACACCAAGCTGATCGACGCCGTACGGGCCACGGGTGCCGCGATCCGGCTGATCGGCGATGGCGACGTCGCCGGCGTCATCCACACCACCGATCCCGATGAAACCGGCATCGATATCTATCTCGGCACCGGTGGCGCACCGGAGGGCGTGCTGGCAGCGGCGGCGTTGCGCTGCACCGGCGGGCAGATGCAGGGCCGGCTGATCCTCGACACGCCGGAAAAGGTGGCACGCGCCGCGAAGATGGGTATTTCCGATCCGAAGCGGGTCTATCGGACGGAAGACATGGCGCGCGGCGACGTGCTGTTTGCGGCCACCGGTGTCACTGACGGCAACATGCTTGCCGGCGTCAAGTTCGGCCGCAACACCATCACCACCCACACGATCGTGCTGCGCTCGTCGTCGCGGACGGTGCGCGAGATCAAGGCCAGGCACCAGGATCTGGATAAGTTCTAGCTTTCTTCCCGTTGTTGGCTTGGGCGCTTGCGGACCAGCATCGCAGTTGTTAGCCCTGTGGCTGCGTCGGATGACGCTGGCCGCAAGGATTTGAGGATGAAACCGTTCGACTGGCATGCGGATGCGATTTCGCGTGCCACCGCTGTCACGAAGTCCTATCGCAACACACAGAACGTGCGCCGCTTTTTCACCCGCGAATGTGGCGATGCGTTCAGGTTCGACCGGCCGTTCATGGCCTGGCTCAAGGACGGTGTGTACAAGACCATGGGCGATGCGGCCGACGAATGGCTTCGGCGCCAGGCTGAAAAGCGGAAAGCGTAGTTTTCTTGGCATCTCCCGCGACGGCGCATCACCGCGAACCGCTTGGCTTTGCCTGCTTTAGGCTGTTGCCTGTGCATGTCGTTGTCCCAAAACCGCTGCGCACTTTTAGGCGACATGCACTATCCTGCGGCCAACCATGAGTTGGCAAACCGCATGACCGGCGACAAACGCCTCTTCCTCGATGTCAGGCAATCGGCTACCGGGGTTTCCTGGGAGCACCGGCTGACCGAGCGGCAGGACATGGTCGCGCTCGCCATCGCGCAAGGCCACGGCGTGCCCGACATCGTCGCGCGGGTGCTTGCCGGTCGCGGTGTCACCGCCGAGCAGACCGAGCGGTTTCTCGATCCGACGATCCGTGACCTGTTGCCGGATCCGGCGTCGCTGACCGACATGGACAAGGCGGCGGCCCGCATCGCGGCTGCGGTGATGGCCAGGGAAAAGGTGGCGATCTTCGGCGACTACGATGTCGACGGCGCTGCCTCGTCGGCCTTGCTGAAACGGTTCCTGGCGCATTTCTCGGTACCGTCGGAAATCTACATCCCTGACCGTATTTTCGAGGGTTATGGTCCCAATCCGGATGCGATGCGCGAACTGGTTTCGCGTGGCGCGACGCTGATCGTCACTGTCGATTGCGGCACCAACAGCGCCGTTTCCATCGACGCCGCCAATGCAGCCGGCGCCGATGTCGTCGTGCTCGACCACCATCAGGTCGGCGGTGCCTTGCCGGCGGCAGTTGCCGTCGTCAATCCCAACCGCGATGACGACCTTTCCGGACAGGGCCATCTCTGCGCCGCCGGCGTGGTCTTCCTCGCCCTTGTGCAGACGGCCAAGATCCTGCGCGGGCGGACAGTAGATGCCACGCCGCCGGACCTGCTTTCCCTGCTCGATCTCACCGCACTTGCCACCGTCTGTGACGTGGTGCCGCTGATCGGCGTCAACCGTGCTTTCGTGGTCAAGGGACTGCAGATGGCGCGCCAGCAGAAGAACGAAGGGCTGGCTGCACTTGCACGGGTGTCGCGCATCGGCGAGCCGATTAGCACCTTCCATCTCGCCTATCTGATCGGCCCGCGCATCAATGCCGGCGGGCGCATCGGCGATGCCGCGCTTGGCAGTCGCCTGCTTGCCACCGACGATCCGGTCGAGGCCCGCACCATTGCTGAGACGCTCGACCGGCTAAACCAGGAACGGCAGATGATGGAGCAGGAGATGCTGGCGGCAGCCCGCACCGAGGCCGATGCCGAACTTGCCGGCGGCAACGGCCCGGCCATTGTCGTCACCGCCAGCAACAACTGGCACCCGGGCATTGTTGGCCTGCTCGCTTCACGGCTGAAGGATCATGCGCGCCGGCCGGCCTTCGCCATCGCCTTCAATGCCAGCGGCACAGGTACCGGCTCGGGCCGCTCCGTATCGGGCTTCGACCTCGGCCGGCTGGTGCGCGAGGCGGCCGATGCCGGGCTGATTATCAAGGGCGGCGGCCACGGCATGGCGGCCGGCATCACAGTGGAGCGGGCGAAGCTTGGCGAGCTCAGGGCGTTTTTCGAAGAGCGAGCGGCGGCCGACGTGTTCCGCCTGCAAGGCGAGGAAAGCCTGGCGATCGATGGGGCGCTTGCCGCCGAAGGCGCGACGCTCGGCCTTCTCGACGCGCTGGAGAAAGCCGGCCCATTCGGCGCCGGGCATGCAGCGCCGGTCTTCGTGCTGCCGCGTCACCGGCTTGCTGATGCGCGGCCGGTTGGCACTAACCACATACGCGTCGAGCTGCAGTCGGAAAGTGGCGGCCGTATCCAGGCGATCGCCTTTCGCGCCGTCGATACCGCACTTGGAGAATTCCTGTTCAAGAACCGGGGCAAGACCGTGCATGTCGCCGGCTCGCTGTCGGGCAATTACTGGAACGGCAACCGCACGGTGCAGTTTCGCATCATCGACGCGGCGCGTGCGTAAGGTCACCGTGGGGCGGCCTAGCTAGGATCGAATTTGCTTCCGAAATTCGCCTGGCGCCATTCGTGTTGGTCGGCGCGCGTCAAGAGCCTGTTTCCTTGCCTTGGAAGACATGAATCAGGCGAGAACGGACTGCAGGCGGGTCAGTTCGCCGATCTGCGCCATCGTTGCCTGATAGCCGAGGCTGATCGCCTCGTCGGCGCGGTGGAATTCGGTCAGGCCGATATGGCTGAGCTTCGGCTGCAGCGACATGTCGGGCGGATCGCCGGCAAGCCTGGCGCGCGAGATGCGGTCCTGGATGATGTTGAAGGCCTCGACCATGACGCCGGTGATGCCGAGCCGCGTCTGATGCGAATGGTGCTCGGGATCGACCCGGCCCGGCCGCGGCGCATCCTTTTCGATGACCAGCTCGCCGGCGCTGTGCTTGATGACGGCGGCGCGGCCGAACAGGTCATAGTGAAGATTGACCGCCACCACGAGCGGCTGCTCATAGGCGCGGCAGACCGAAACCGGCACCGGGTTGACCAGCGCACCGTCGACCAGCACGCGGCCGTTGCAATTCACCGGCTCGAACACGCCGGGCAGCGCATAGGAGGCGCGCATCGCGGTGATCAATGAGCCGCTCGACAGCCAGATTTCGTGGCCGGTGCGAATTTCGGAGGTGACTGCGACGAACGGTTTGGCCAGGTCCTCGAAACGAATGCCAGCCATGTGCTCGCGCAGCCGGGCGTCGAGCTTCATGCCGCCGAACAGGCCACTGCCGCGCAGGTTGAGATCGAGCAGGCCAAAAATGCGTCGTTTGGTCAGGCTGCGGGCGAATTCTTCCAGTTCGTCCAGTTTGCCTGAGAGATAGCAGCCGCCGACCAGCGCGCCGATCGACGTGCCGGCGATCATCGACACTTCGATGCCGGCTTCATCGAGCGCGCGCAGCACGCCGATATGCGCCCAGCCTCTGGCGCACCCGCCGCCTAGGGCGAGCGAAATACCGGTTTTTCTTGGTGGTTTTGTTTCGGATGCGCCGCCCGACGAGGACAGGCCATTGGCCTCCCTGACATCTGGTTTGTTACGCAATGACGCCCACTCGAGCATCATGATCTCCCTTGTCCCACGGCTAATATAAGGGCGGGCCGTATCGAAATGGTGAATCTATGTGACTTGGGTCAGGCAGAAGGTTCAAGCTGATGGTTTCCGATACGTGGTTTCCGCATCGAACAACGGCTTGCTGCCGTCGTCAACAAGCGTCCCCTTGCCGTCGACCAGCCCCACCGTCCGATAAAAGCATGAACGTCGGCCCGTGTGACAGGTTGCGTCGTGGCCCAACACTTTGACGCGCAGCCACAATGCATCCTGATCGCAATCGGTACGCATCTCGACGACATGCTGGAAATTGCCTGACGTTTCGCCCTTTTTCCACAGCGCGCTGCGTGAGCGTGACCAGTAGTGGGCGATGCCTGTCTCCAGGGTCAGCGCCAGCGCTTGCGCATTCATGTGCGCAACCATCAGCAGCACACCGTCTTCGGCGTCGGTGACGACGACCGTGACGAGGCCGGCTGCGTCGAAGCGCGGTGAAAACACCGCGCCTTCCTCCAACGTTTTCTTGTCCGAGGGAGCTTTCGGAAATTCCAGTGCCGACATCGCCGGTCCTTATCTAGCGATATTGGCTAGGGGCTTAAGCCCCGCCGCCGCGCACCATTGTGACGAAACGAACCTGCTCTTCGGGCGTGTCCTTGAAGACGCCGGTGAAGGTCGAGGTGAGGGTGGTTGAGCCCTGCTTGCGGATGCCGCGCATGGCCATGCACATGTGCTCGGCCTCGATCATCACGGCGACGCCGCGCGGATTGAGCACATCCTGGATGACGCCGGCGATCTGCGCCGTCAGCGCCTCCTGGGTCTGCAGGCGATGGGCAAAGATATCGACCACACGCGCGATCTTGGACAGGCCGACGACCTTGCCGTCCGGCAGGTAGCCGACATGCGCCTTGCCGATGATCGGCACCATGTGGTGTTCGCAATGCGAGTGGAACTGGATATCCTTGACGATGACCAGGTCGTCATAGCCGGCGACCTCCTCGAAGGTGCGACCGAGTTCTTCCGACGGGCACATGTCGTAGCCGCCGAACATTTCGCGGAAGGCCTTGGCCACCCGCTTCGGCGTGTCGACCAGCCCTTCGCGGTCCGGATTGTCGCCGGTCCAGCGCAAAAGCGTGTGCACGGCGGCCTCGACTTCGGCTTCGCTCGGCCGGTCGGTGACCGGCTTCTCCATATAGGCTGACTGGGGCATGAGCTTCTTGATGACGGCATCCATAAAGGCGTCTCCCGTAGTCCCTCTCGGTGGAGGAACGAGTTGAACGGACCACGACCTTTCGGTGTCAGAAACTTGCCCGGTTTCCAGCCCGTAAGTGGCGTGAACTTCCCGGCAAGGACACTGGCTTTCGTTGTCTTGTCGATACCGGACTGCCAGCATTATATAAGGTCATGACGAGCGAAAGGAAGACACGACAGCGGCAATCGCTGTTCGCTTGGCGGCGACGGATTGGAAAATAATGATCGACGACGTCTATAATGCGAAAATTCTCGGTTTTGCCGGAAACATCGCCCGCATCGGCCGCCTCGACCATCCTGACGCGACTGCAAAGGCGCATTCCAAACTGTGCGGCTCGACCGTCACCGTCGACCTCACGATGGAGGACGGCGTGGTCACCGACTTCGCCCACGACGTGAAGGCCTGTGCGCTCGGCCAGGCGTCATCCTCGATCATGGCCCAGCACGTCGTCGGCGCGAGCGCCGAGGAATTGCGCGCGGTGCGCGACACCATGCTCAAGATGCTGAAGGAAAATGGCGCCCCGCCTGACGGCCGCTTCGCGGACCTGAAATATCTGGAACCGGTACGCGACTACAAGGCGCGGCACGCCTCGACCATGCTGACCTTCGACGCCGTGGTCGACGCGATCGGCCAGATCGAGAAGAAGCGCGCCGAAGAAGCGGCCTGAAGGCAAGTAGCAGGAGCCTGGACCAGGAACCGGCTCAAACCCGCGCTTCCAGCGCCCGTCTGCTTTCGGCAAATTCGCTTCGTATCCAGTCGGCGAACGCGGCGGCTGGCTCCGAGAGATCGCGCAAGCTCCTGGCCACCAGCCAGTACGCGCCGGATGCGACGTCGATGTCGAACGGCTTGATCAGCGCGCCGGATGCGATTTCTCCACCGATCTGCAAGAGATCGCCCAGCGCCACGCCGTGCCCGAGCAGGGCAGCCTGCCTTGAAAGCGACGTATCCGCCAGGATAGGACCGCGCGCGGGCACGGCATCGGCGGGAACGCCAGCCGCTTCGAACCAGCGCGCCCAACCTTGACGGTTCTCCTCGTGCAAAAGCGTGTAGCGGCCAAGGTCAATCGGCTTCTCGAGGGCAGGGCCAGAGGCGAGCAATGCCGGCGACAGCACCGGTGAATCGGCTGTCGAGGCAAGTCGCTCGGCTTCGCTGCGTGGCCACGAAGTGGCATGCGCGCTGAAGCGCAAGGCCAGTTCGGGCTGATCGCCGCGGAAATCGATCGGCCTTATATCCACTTCGAGAGAAACGTCGATATCGGGCCGCAATTCGCGAAACCGATTGAGCCGGGGTACCAACCACATGGATGCAAGCGATGGCTCGACACTGACGCGAACCACGGACTGCGCCGGCGTCGCCACCAGTTCCCCAAGCAAGGTGTCGATGGCGTCGAAACTTCTGACGAGCTGATCCAGCAGTCGGCGGCCGGTGTCGGTCAGTTCGACGCGGCGATGGTGACGTTCGAACAAGGGCCGGCGCAGGAAGATTTCGAGCTCGCGGATCTGCCGGCTGATCGCCGCCTGCGAAACGAAAAGCTCTTCGGCGGCCTTGCTGAAGCTCAGATGCCGGCCTGCCGCCTCGAAGCTCCTCAATGCCGTCAGCGGCAGGCGTCCGCGCTTCATTCGCATAACCCAGGATTATCCGAAGTGGAAATTATACTCGTTTGAAGGCGAAGGCCAGCAGCGGTCTAATCAGCGTCAAAGGAGACACGGTCATGATCCAGATCTTGAGCATCTTTGGCGATGTCATGCGGATCGTAACGTTCCAATGGCGTGACGGCAGACCGCATGCAAAGCGCTGCGAAGAGCCGGTCAGTCCTGTTCGGTGGGCGCCTTCGGCTGGCCGGCAGCCGTTTCGCCGTTCCCGACCCTGATGGCATGGCGAGTGGGCAAAAGGGATTGCGTTCTCCAGCCGAAGCCCACATCTATCGCGTGGGAAACGCGATTGTATCGAGCATGATCTGTGGACAAACAGTTTTGGTTTGTCCGAGAGAACCGGTTCCCTCTTTCGGGATCATGCTCTGGAGCGGAGACTGCGGTGGGCCACCAGCATGGGCATATTGCCGGAGCGCCAAAGGGTGGCCGCAACTGGGCCGGCCCGTGGCGCAAGACCCCCGGCCGGCTCCTGGGCACGTCGCTTGTGCGCCTGTACCAGCTGACGTTGTCGGGCTTTGTCGGCAATTCCTGCCGGCACCTGCCGACCTGCTCCGAATATGCGCATGAGGCGATCGCCCGCCATGGCCTGTGGGCCGGCGGCTGGATGGGATTTTTCCGGGTGCTGCGCTGTGGGCCCTTCGGGACGCATGGCATCGACCTTGTGCCGGAGGTGCTGGCGGATCGCTACGTCTGGTTCGCACCCTGGCGGTATTGGCGGATCGGCAACAAGCGCGGCCGGGCGCAGGGCTGATCGAGGTGCCAAGCTTTGTGTTTACGATCCGGTAGGGTTAACGCGAAGCTGCACAAACACTGCGCATTTGAGACAAAATCGAGACAAGAGACCTCGCTAAGCCGCTTGCGAACCCCTCTGGAGCGAGCATCAAATGCGTAATTTCGACCGTCTTCCCTTCATCCTTGCCGGAATCCTGTTCCTGCTCGCCTGGCTGCTGGGATTTCCGCTGCGCGCGCAATCGGCGCCGCTTGGGGACGTGCAGTGTACGCTGATCCTCGACGCCGCGAGCGGCAAGACGCTTCACCATGATGGTGTGTGCGACCAGAGGTTCAGCCCGGCTTCGACGTTCAGGGGGCCGCTGTCGCCGATCGGCGCGCGCGGATGATGTGGCCGCCGGAGTTGGTTGGCGCTCGCCTTGGTGCCCTGGAAAAACGGGCGGCGATATCGCTGCTTTCGAGATCTTCGATTTCATCGAATCCAAGGTCGAGGAGTGACTTCGTCAGTTCGCCAGGGACGAAAAAGCTGATCCACGGCTCGCCGACAGAGGCGACGCGTGCCGCGTAGAAAGCCAGGGCGGCCTGTCCGGCCGCATCGCGATTCTCATACGGTTCGCTGTAGTCGAACACCACCTCCGAACCCGGGGTGGTGGCGATGTAGGACAGCGTGCTGAAGATCGCGCCTTTCGTCAGGTATGGCACGACCCCCAGCCAAATGAAGAAGCTTGGCTCGGTCGACTTCAAGCCGGCCAATGCCAGTTCCTCGGACAGACGCTGCCGCTCGAAATTGACCGGCACGAATGTGGTGGTGGGCGGTTCGGCAAGACCGGCATCGGCGATGCACCTGCGTTTCCAGGCTTGGGTTGCCGGATGATCGACCTCGAACACCAAGAGATCCGGGTACGGATTGCGCAGCGAAAACGTGTCGAGGCCGGCACCGAGCACGACGAGCTGGCGGATGCCACGACGCACCGCCGCCGCCAGCCAATCCTCGGCAATGCGGGCGCGCGCCACCACGAACAGGCGCATACGCTGGCTGTGGGCATCCTCTTGCGCAAGCTGTTGCTCGACGGGAGCACCTTCACCGAGAATCGCAATCGCGTATGGGTCGCGAAACAGCGCCGCCTCTGGTGAAACCTGATGGAGAGCCCTCAAGCGTGCGACGCGCAGGGCGGTTCGGCTGGGGGATGCGTCTTCCATGTCGGGGATTCCAAGCCATGCCGGCGATGTTCGCAAGCCTTGACGACCGGCCTTCGACATCTCTGGCGACATTTCCTGACGGCCAGGTCAATCAGCGCTCTTTACCTGGCGCGGCGCTGCCTCTAAAACCCGCCCGCCGCCGGACGCATCCGGCTTTACCCCCATGCATGTCGCCCAAAGCGTTGCACACTCTGAACGACATGCAGTTGACCACCCGCGCTCGTTTGCGGGACTGGATAGGAGAACCCCATGCTGAATTCCGTTTCCCTGACATTTCCTGATGGCTCCGTCCGCGAATACGACGCGGCGATGACCGGTGCCGGGCTTGCCGAATCGATCTCGAAATCGCTGGCCAAGAAGGCGGTCGCCTACAGTATCGACGGCGTCGTGCGCGACCTCAGTGATCCGCTGGGCAAGTCCGGCAAGGTCGAGATCGTCACCCGCGACGATCCGCGCGCACTGGAGCTCATCCGCCATGACACCGCACATGTGCTGGCGGAAGCCGTGCAGGAATTGTGGCCGGGGACGCAGGTGACCATCGGCCCGGTGATCGAGAACGGCTTCTATTATGATTTCGCCCGCAACGAGCCTTTCACGCCCGACGATTTCCCGGTGATCGAGAAGAAGATGCGCGAGATCATTGCGCGCAACAAGCCGTTCACCAAGGAAGTCTGGTCGCGCGACAAGGCGAAAAAAGTGTTTGCCGACAAGGGCGAGCGCTACAAGCTGGAACTGATCGACGCCATTCCCGAGGACCAGGATCTCAAGATCTATGCGCAAGGCGATTGGTTCGACCTCTGCCGTGGGCCGCACATGGCCTCGACGGGGCAGATCGGCAATGCCTTTAAGCTGATGAAGGTGGCCGGCGCCTATTGGCGCGGAGACAGCAACAACCCGATGCTGACGCGCATCTACGGCACGGCCTGGGCCGACCAGGCGCAGCTCGAGGCCTACCAGACGATGCTGGAGGAGGCGGAGAAGCGCGACCACCGGAAACTCGGCCGCGAGATGGACCTGTTCCATTTCCAGGAAGAGGGGCCGGGCGTCGTCTTCTGGCACGCCAAGGGCTGGAAGATGTTCCAGAACCTGGTCAACTACATGCGGCGCCGGCTCGACGAACAGGGCTATCAGGAGGTCAACGCGCCGCAGGTGCTCGACAAGAGCCTGTGGGAGACCTCTGGCCACTGGGGCTGGTACCGCGACGCCATGTTCAAGGTCACGGTTGCCGGTGACGATACCGACGACGACCGCGTCTTCGCACTGAAGCCGATGAACTGTCCGGGCCATGTGCAGATTTTCAAGCATGGGTTGAAGTCTTATCGCGATCTGCCCGTAAAACTTGCGGAATTCGGCAATGTGCATCGCTACGAGCCATCCGGCGCGCTGCATGGGCTGATGCGCGTGCGCGGCTTCACGCAGGACGATGCGCATATCTTCTGCACCGAGGAACAGCTGGCGTCGGAGTGCCTGCGCATCAACGATCTGATCCTGTCGACCTATGCCGATTTCGGTTTCGACGAGATCAGCGTCAAGCTGTCGACGCGGCCCGACAAGCGCGTAGGCACCGACGAGGCGTGGGACCACGCCGAGGCGATCATGGGCAGCGTGCTGGAGACGATCAGGACGCAGTCCGGCAATCGCATCAAGACCTCGATCAACCCGGGCGAGGGCGCCTTCTACGGGCCGAAATTCGAGTATGTGCTTAAGGATGCCATCGGCCGCGAATGGCAGTGCGGCACGACGCAGGTCGACTTCAACCTGCCGGAGCGTTTTGGCGCCTTCTACATCGGCTCGGATTCGGAGAAGAAGCAACCTGTCATGGTGCATCGCGCCATCTGCGGGTCGATGGAGCGCTTTCTCGGCATCCTGATCGAGAACTATTCCGGTCATTTCCCGCTGTGGTTCGCCCCGCTGCAGGTGGTGGTGGCGACGATCACGTCGGACGCCGACGATTATGCGACCGAGGTGGTGGCAAAGCTCAAGGCCGCCGGATTGTTGGCGGAAGCGGATTTGCGCAACGAGAAGATCAACTACAAGGTCCGCGAACACTCGCTGGCCAAGGTTCCGGTGATCCTCGTCTGCGGCAAGCGCGAGGCGGAGGAGCAGACGGTCAACATGCGCCGGCTGGGCTCGCGCGACCAGGAATCGCTCGGCCTCGCCCAAGCGATCGCGCAATTGACTGAAGAAGCGGTCACGCCGGACCGCAGGCGCAAGCGCGCTGCCTGATCTGCGTGGTCCAGACGACATGGCGGTGGAGCGATCCACCGCCATTTTCATATCCCTGTCATGCCAACCTTGTAACGAGCCCTTATGCTCAAGCTGAAATTGCGCGAACGGTCCTTTCCCGAGCTTTCCTATGCCAATCCGCGCCAGCCGGCGCTGACGCGCTGGTTCATTCATTCGGTCGAGGGCCTGTCGGGTCGCGACCGTTACACCGCGCTTTATGATTTCTGGCGCCGCCAGGTCGTGCCGTCCGGCGAGCGCGTTTTCAACCGCATGCTCGACGTGATCGACGTCCGGGTGCGGACAGCGGATCAATGGCCGCCCGCGCAATTGCCGGATACACCGCTGGTGATCGTCGCCAACCATCCGTTCGGCATTGGCGACGGCATCGCCGTGCTGTCGCTGGCGGAGCAGCTGGGGCGGCCGTTCCGGGTGATGATCCACAAGGATCTGCTCAAGATCCGCGAGATGGAGCCCTATTCGCTGCCGATCGACTTTTCCGAGACCAAGGACGCGCTGAAGAACAACATGGCCGTGCGCCACGAGGCGGTGCGGCTTTTGAAAGAGGGCGTCACCATCGTGGTGTTTCCGGCCGGTGGCGTCGCCACCGCGCCCAAGGGCTTTGGCCGGGCACGCGACCTGCCGTGGAAGATGTTTCCGGCCCGTCTCGTCCAGGACGCCAAGGCGTCTGTCATTCCGATGCATTTTTCCGGGCAGAACGGCCGGCTGTTCCATCTGGTCAGTGGCCCGATGAACATGGCCGAGAGCGATGGCCGCCTGGCGAAATTCGTCGGCAAGGCGTCGCTGACGCTGCGCACGTCGCTGCTCATCCGCGAATTCGCGCGATTGTCCGGCAAGGCGATCGAGGTCCGCGTCGGTGATGTGCTAAGCTGGAGCGAGCTGGAGCCACTGCGCGACCGCAAGGCATTGCTCGACCGCCTTTATCGCGGCGTCTTCGACCTGGCGCCAATCGTGGCGCGTCGCCGGCTTCCGTTCCTGCCGGCACGGACCAAGCTGGCGGCCTGAAGTCGGCAAGCCCGCGGCGGAAGGTTAATCAGCACCTTCTTCGGGATCAATCGCCGCGGCCTCGGTGGCCAGAACCTCGATTTCCTGATTCTGTCCGGCAACGACCGTAAAATCCTTCTGGTAGATGCGGTCGCGGTTCTTGGCGATGATGGTGTAGTCGCCCTCGGCGAGCACCATCGAGGCGAAGGCGCCGACGGATTCCTTGATCGGATCGCCGGATTCGTTGAGCAGCGACCAGGACGTGTCGGCGATCGCCTCGCCACCGGTTTCGCGCACCAGCTTCATCGTGATCTCGGCGGCATGATGCTCGACGGTGGCTTCGGTCAGCTTGCCGGCCTCGACGCGGATGTCGGAGCGAATGACCGCGTTGACCGCGCCATAGGTCGAGACGACATGGTAGGTGCCGGCGTTGAGCCGCACGACACTGTTGGGTTCGACATCGGGTATGATCAGCGCGCGCTCGCCATTCGGCGCGGCGGTGCCTTCGTAGATCGAGAAGCGCAGGTTCTTCGGTGGAATGCGCACCCCGCCGGACAGAACCGCGTCGAGCTTGAGGCCGCCGGCGTCGAGCACGAGGCTTTCGCGCTTGGCGTCCTTGCCGACAACGGTGATGCGTTTGGTGGCGCCGGCCCGGCCATAGGAGGCATGAACCAGGTAACTGCCGGGTTCGAGCTGGAAGACGGCGGTGCCGCCATGCGCGGAGGCCACCATCGGCAATTTGCCGTTGACGGCCTCGGGCTTGAAGACGCGCCAGACGATGCCGCGGGTGATGTCGGCGCCCTTGTCTGTCAATTGGGCGGACAGGGTAATGGCGCCGCCGCTGCCGAGCGCCAGCGACCTCTCACCTTTCGGCGTCGCGTAGCTCGAAATTCCGGGAAGCTTGAGATTGCTAACGCCATCCGCGGTCTGTGCCATGGCGAGCGAAACCGGCGCCATGAACAGCAAGGCGACCAACCAGACCAGGAAAAGACGCAGTGTCCCCTCAAACATGCCTTGCGTTGAAGCCCATGGCGGTGGCAATTTCAAGGCTTAAGAGTCCAACCGATACGACTCTTCCGTCCGGCGCGCCCGCGCTATTGCCCGAGCCGCCCGAATTCCCGATGGTGCGCTCCAGCTCAAAACAGAGTGTTTTAGGAGACTTGCGCCCATGGCGTCGCCGATCATCGACTTCCTGCTGACCCGGAACTCCGCACCGATCCCCGATTTGAAGGAGCCGGCGCCGAGCGATGCGGAGATCGCGACGATGATCACAGCTGCCTCGCGGGTGCCCGACCATGGCAGGCTGGAACCCTGGCGCTTCATCCTCTATCGCGGCGACGCCCGCATCGAGATCGGCAGGCAACTGGCAGCACTTGCCGAGCAGCGGGAGGGGCCGTTGCCGGAAGGCCGCCGCAACCAGGAACTGGCGCGGTTCTCGCGTGCGCCGCTGGTGATCGGCGTGGTGTCGATCCCCAGGGAGAATCCAAAGATCCCGCAATGGGAGATGTTCCTGTCGGGCGGCATGGCGGCGATGAACCTGATGATGTCAGCCAATGCTTTGGGCTATGGTACCAATATGATCAGCAACTGGTATTCGGATGTGCCCGAGGGTAGGGCGCTGCTGGGGCTGGCGCCGCAGGAGCGCGTCATTGGCTTCGTCCATATCGGCTCCTATACCGGCCCGGCGCCGGAGCGGCCCCGGCCCGATCCGGCGAAGCTCTATGCCGATTATTCGGGGCCGTGGGCGGGCTGAGATGTTCTACGAACCTTCAAAGGGCCACGGGCTGCCGCACGATCCTTCCAAGGCGATCGTGGCGCCGCGTCCGATCGGCTGGATATCGACGCTGAACGGGGCCGGCGAGATCAATCTCGCGCCATACTCGTTCTTCAATGCCGTTTCGACGCGGCCCTTCATCGTCTGGTTTTCCTCCGAAGGTGAAAAGGACAGCGCCACCTTCGCCCAGGAAACCGGCGAGTTTGTCGCCAATCTGGTCAGCCGCGATCTCGCCGAGAAGATGAACCGCACGTCCGTCGACGCGCCGCGCGGCGTCAATGAGTTCGCCTATGCAGAGCTTGCCATGGCGCCGTCACGCCTCGTCGCGCCGCCGCGCGTGGCGGCAGCACCGGCCGCGCTCGAATGCCGGGTGACGGAAGTCTTTCGCCCAAAGGCGCTGGACGGATCGGCGACGAGCGCTGTCGTCGTCGCCGGCGAAGTGGTCGGCGTGTACATCGACGATGCCTTCCTGACGGATGGCCTGTTCGATATCACCAAGGCCGGCAATGTCGCTCGTCTCGGCTACATGGACTATGCGAGCGTCAACGAGGTGTTTCCGATGCGTCGGCCGCGCTGGAACAAGGACTAGGCTGAAATCCCGGCCGCCTTGGCCCGCGCCAGAAGCCTTTCGGCCAGTCGCAGATGCGGGCGGTCGACCATCTTGCCGTCGATGCCGACGACGCCGGGATTTCCCGCAGCCGCGAAAGCCGCGACGATTGCCGCCGATTGTCTCAAGGCTTCGGCCGAAGGCGTGAAAGCTGCGTTGATGACGGGCACCTGATCGGGGTGGATCGCCATCTTGCCGGTGAAGCCGTCGCGTTCGGCCTCGGCGCATTCCGCTTCGAAGGCCGCCATGTCGCGAAAATTCGGGAAGACGGTGTCGATCGCCGCAACCTCCGCCGCACCCGCGGCAAGGATGGTCATGGTGCGGGCCAGGCGGAACACGTCGGTGTAGCCGCCGCGCTCGTCGCGGGCCGTGCGCGCGCCGATCGCCGCCGACAGATCCTCGGCGCCCCAGGTGAGACCGGCAAGCCGTGCGCTTGTCCCGGCATAGGTGGCCGCCGCCAGCACGCCTGCCGGGGTTTCGGTAATGATCGGAAGGATTTTGATCGCGCCGTCGGCAAGGCCACTTTCGGCCTCGTGAACCCTGAGCTTTGCCGAGAGATGCTGCACATCCAGGCCGCTGTTCGATTTTGGCAGCATGATGCCGTCGGGCCCGGCTGAAACAACAGCAGCCAGATCGTCATCCGTCATGCCGGTCGACAGATCGTTGACGCGCACATAGATCACTGAGCTGGTTTGCGCCCTACGCTCGGAGATGAAGCGCGCCGCGATTTCGCGCGCCAGCGCCTTGTTCTGCGGCGCCACTGAATCCTCAAGATCGACGATGACCACGTCGGCGCCGGCGCCAAAACCATTTTCCAGCTTCCGCTCGGAATCACCGGGGACGAACAGCAGCGAACGCATCAGCCCGCCTTCTTCAGCATCATCGCTTGCCTCGTGCATTTGGCGACGAGATCGCCGTTCTGATTGTAGGCCCGATGCTCGAATTCAACGATGCCGCGGTCGGGCTTCGACTTGGATTCGCGCACCGAAATCACCGTCGTTTCGACACGGATGGTATCGCCATGGAAGACCGGGTGCGGAAACACCGTTTCCTTCATGCCGAGATTGGCGACCGTGGTGCCGACGGTGATGTCGTTGACCGAGATGCCGATCATCAGGCCGAGCGTGAACAGCGAGTTGACGAGCGGCTTGCCCCATTCGCTCTTGGCGGCAAAATCGAAGTCGATATGCAGCGGCTGTGGGTTCAGCGTCATCACCGAAAACAGCATGTTGTCGCTCTCGGTGACGGTCTTGCGCAGCGTGTGCTGGAAGACATGGCCGACGACGAACTCTTCCAAATAAAGCCCGGCCATCTCCCGCTCCTCTACTGCCTGTGGGGTTGATAGGCGCTGCATTCAGGGCTCGCAAGCCAGTTAATGAACATGGTGAACCGTTCGTAAACCTTTTCTGCCTACCGTCTGCATGGGGCCAGGAGCGTTCTGGCAAGGGGCGTAAGCAGGCGGCAATGGTTGTTTCGCATTTTTTGAGATGGATTTGCACCGCCAGGGTCTCGGAGCGCGCCGCCGCGGCCAATGCGCTGGCTCGGGCCTACGTCAATTCCGACCTGCCTTTCGAGGACCGCTGCGCTGCCGAGGCGGCGCTGACGCTGTTGCTTGACGACGCTTCGTCGAAGGTGCGGCTGGCGATCGCCGAAGCGCTGTCGATGAGCCAGCACGCGCCGTTGCAGATCATCAGCGCGCTGGCCTCCGATCAGCCGGAAGTCGCCGGCGTGGTGCTGGCACGTTCGCCGCTGCTTACCGACGCCGATCTGATCAACCGCGTGGCCAGCAGCCCGAAGGTGACGCAGAAATTGATCGCCGACCGGCCGTTCGTTTCGATGGCGCTGTCGGCGGCCATCGCCGAGATCGGCGAGGCGGAAGCCTGCGCCGTGTTGCTCGCCAACAGCGGCGCCGACATCGCCTCGCTCAGCTTCCGCCGCATGGCCGAACGCCACGGCCATCTGCCCCTGGTGCGCGAAGCCCTGATATCGGATGCCCGCCTGCCTGCCGACTGCCGGCACATGCTGCTCGTCAAACTCGGCGAGATGCTGAAAACGTCGCCGCTGGTCATGGCCTTGATGGGCGCGGCGCGAGCCGATCGCGTCATGCGCGACGCCTGCGTCAAGGCTTCGGTGACGCTGATCGAAGGCACGCGCCAGGAAGAACATCCTGCGCTGATCGAGCATCTCAGGCTGCGCGGCGACCTCACCGCGAGCTTCCTCATCCGCACCATCACGCATGGCAAGGTCGATTTCTTCGGCTCGGCGCTGGTCGCGCTCAGCCAGCAATCCGAACAAAGGGTGAGGGCGCTGCTGGCCGGCGGGCACGATGTGGCCTTGCAGGCGCTGTTTCGCAGCGCCGGCCTTGCCGCCGTCACGCATGCCATCGTCCTGCGCGCGCTGAAAATCTGGCGCGAGGTGGCCAACGGCAAGCGTGTCGCCGGAGTTCAGGAGGTCAGCTGGCTGATGCTGAAGGAATTGGGCGGACAGTCAGCACAAAGCGATCTCGCCACGCTGGTCAAGTCGATCCATCTCGATGCGCTGCGTGAGAATGCGCGGGGGCACGCGCTGGCGATCGCCGCGGCCTAGCCTTTATCCCTCGCGAAGAAATCGGGAAAATCTTCCATCGCCGCGGCAATGATGCGCAGCGATGCCGCGATCTGCAGCATCTCGCCGGTGGCGTTGCGCTGCGCTATGCTCGTCGCATACTGCCGGGCGACGGCGACGGTCGACGTTTGCGGATCGCCGGGTGCGTGGAAGAGCAGTTCCCGCGCCAGCCCCCTCAGAAAGTTGGCGATCGAAAGCGCGGTCTCGGATGGGATGGCATGGCCCTGGCTTGCGTCGCGCAGCCGCAGGACTTCCAAGCCGACGGTGACGGCGGCGACGCCGCCGCCCAGAACCGCATCACCTTTCCTGCCGGCATTCTGCACCAGCGGCATCAGCTGGTTGATGCGGTCATAGGCGAGGCTCTCGAAGGCTGAACGCCTCGGCACGCGCTCATGTAGGCAAAGCCGCGCCAGATCTTCGCGCATGGCGCGCACGATGCGGTTGGCCGCAAGCCACGGATCGGCGGGCAGCACGAGGATGAAGACACCGATAGCCAGCAGGATGCCGACCAGGACCGACGCCGAACCTGCGAAGAACGGGGCGGGATCGTAGGCCATCGCCTGGTGCGGACTGAGGAAGGCGAGGAAGTTGATGGCGAAGGCCGTCGCCACGCCGACATGGCGCGGATTGGCCATGGCGAGCGCCGTCGGCACCAGGATCGGCACGACAAGCAGCATGAACCAGCCGAAGCCGGGCAAAGCGGGCAATGCGACCTGACCGACGAGAAAGGCAAAGGGAAGCGCCAGCAGCGTTCCCTTGAAGAAGCCCCAGGACACTTGCACGGGGTCGGGGCGAGCGGCGAACAGGCTCGACACGACGGCAACGAGAATGACCGTGCCTGCGGTTTCCGACCATTTCGTCGTCAGCCAGAAGGCCGTGACCAGCAAGGTGGCAAGGGCAGCGCGCACGGCATTGCGCGATGCGCCGGCGTAGTCACGGTGCACCACCAGCGCGGGTTGCCTGCTGCCCCGGGCAAGACGGGTGACAGGCGCGCGCAAAGCGTCGAGGCCGCGCAGCACCTGCTTGAGCGCCTCGGCGAAATCGGCGGCGATGGTGAGGCGAGTGATGGTGCCGACCCTGTCGTCGCCCTGATCGGCCGAGGCATCGGGCATTTGCCGGGCCTTCACCGAGATCGCGTCGAGCCGGGCCACCCAGGGTGCGGTGTCGTCCAGCGCGCCGGGTTTGGCGGCCAGTTCGCTGACAAGGGCCTGCAACTCCGAGCGCACCGGAATGAGTGCTGCGTTCTTCGGGGCGGCGTGCGAATGCAGCGCGCGCGCCGCCGACAGGGCCGAGAGCAGTTGCCCGATGGTGCGCCGGACCGGATGGGCGCGCGGCGCGAAGCTCGCCGTTTCGAGCCTGGCGTAGGCGCGCATCTCGCCAAGCGTCTGGGTGTCGGCGACCAGCTTTCGGTGCAGGCCCGACAGGATCGCCGGATCGCCGCCGGAGAATGCGCCGCCGGCATAGGTGGCAAGATCGAGGATGCAGCGTTTCAACCGCGAGATGATGGCGTCGCTGGCCAGTTTGGGCAAGATCAGCCGGCTGGTCAGGCCGGCGCAGACAATGCCAAGCATGATTTCGGCACAGCGCGCGACCGCGAGGTCGACGACGACGTGCGGCTGTCCGAAGGCAGGCAGGCCGATGATCATCGCGGTGTACCCGGCAAGGGCGGCACCATAGGCTTCGGGATTGCGCAGCAGCGACGAGACGAAGGTGCAGATGCCGATCCAGACGGCAAGCACCGTCACCAGCACCCAGGGGCTGGTGCCGAAGATCGTGGTGATGCCGATCGCCGCTATGCCGCCGGCAAGCGTGCCGAGCAGCCGGTAGAAGCCCTTCGCCAGCACCATGCCGGCGACGGGCTGGGCGACGATGAACACCGTCATCATGGCCCATTGCGGGTGGTCGAGCTCAAGGGCGTAGGCGACCAGAAGCGCGATCAGGCCGGCCGAAACGGTGCGCAGCGAGAAAATCCAGTCCGAACGCGTCGGTTGCGTCAGCCCGGCCAAACTGGTCTCGAAATAGCCTTTCAGCCGCGCCCAGATCACATGCCGGTCTCCGCAAGTCGAGCCTGTTATGGACCGGCTGGCGGCTAGATATCCAGCACTTCCGTCTCGGCGAATTCGGCGCGTTCCTGGATGAAGCGGAAGCGGGCTTCCGGCTTGGTGCCCATCAGCGCGTCGACCGCGTCCTTGGTGGCGGCCTCGGCGTCGATGACATCGATGCGAAGCAGCGTGCGCTTTTTCGGATCCATGGTGGTTTCCTTGAGCTGCGCGGCCATCATCTCGCCCAGACCCTTGAAGCGGCCAAGTTCGACCTTGCCGCGCCCGGTGAACTCGGTGCGCAGAAGCTCGTCCTTGTGCGCATCGTCACGGGCATATGCGACCTTGCCGCCTTGCCGGATCGAGTAGAGCGGTGGCACCGCCAGATAGAGATGGCCGCCACGCACCAGGGCCGGCATCTCCTGGTAGAAGAAGGTGATCAGCAGTGAAGCGATGTGGGCGCCGTCGACGTCGGCGTCGGTCATGATGATGACGCGGTCGTAGCGCAAATCCTCGTCGCGGTATTTCGACCGCGTGCCGCAGCCGAGCGCCTGGATCAGGTCTGAAATCTGCTGGTTGCCGGCAAGCTTGTCATTGCCGGCGCTGGCGACGTTGAGGATCTTTCCGCGCAGCGGCAACACGGCCTGGCTGGCGCGGTCGCGTGCCTGCTTGGCCGAGCCGCCGGCCGAGTCGCCTTCGACGATGAACAGTTCGGCGCCGGCCGCGGCATTCTGCGTGCAGTCGGCGAGCTTGCCCGGCAGCCGCAATTTGCGCACCGCACTCTTGCGCGACACCTCTTTTTCCTGTCGCCGGCGCACCCGCTCGTCGGCGCGCGCGATCACCCATTCGAGCAGCTTCGAGGCTTCCTGCGGATTGTCGGCCAGCCAATGGTCGAAAGGATCGCGGATCGCGGTCTCAACAATGCGGATTGCCTCGATCGTCGCCAGCCTGTCCTTGGTCTGGCCAACGAATTCGGGCTCGCGGATGAACACCGACAGCATGCCCGCCGCCGAGATCATGACGTCTTCCGAGGTGACAATCGAGGCGCGCTTGTTGCCGACGAGATCGGCATAGGCGCGCAGGCCGCGCGTCAACACGTTGCGGAAGCCGGCCTCGTGGGTGCCGCCTTCGCCGGTCGGGATGGTGTTACAGTAGGAATTGATGAAGCCGTCGCCGCCGAACCAGGTCACCGCCCATTCGAGCGAGCCATGGCCGCCTTGCCTATCGCTCTTGCCGGCGAAGATTTCGCGCGTCACCTGGAACTCGTCGCCAAGCGATGCCTTGAGATAATCCTTGAGGCCGCCGGGAAAATGGAACTCGGCCTTGGCCGGCGTCTGGTCCTTTTCCTTGATCAGCGACGGGTCGCAGGTC
This sequence comes from Mesorhizobium sp. P2_E6, assembly GCF_056403835.1. Taxonomy (NCBI): domain Bacteria; kingdom Pseudomonadati; phylum Pseudomonadota; class Alphaproteobacteria; order Hyphomicrobiales; family Phyllobacteriaceae; genus Mesorhizobium; species Mesorhizobium sp. P2_E6. Next base: position 174,630 of record NZ_JBFUEQ010000010.1, on the reverse strand, counting down.
CAGCGGATTTCGACGCCGCCGAACAGATAGGCTTTCGAGCGCGTCATGCGGTAGAGCCGCGCCGGCTCGAACGCAGCACCCTTGCCGAAAATCTGCTCGTCGGGGTGGAAGCGGATCTTTGTGCCGCGCCGGTTGTGAACCTCGCCCAGCTGTTCCAGGCCGGTTACCGGCACGCCGCGCGAAAAGCGCTGGCGATAAAGCTGGCGGCCCCGCGCGACCTCGACCTCAAGATGGTCCGATAGCGCGTTGACCACCGAGACGCCGACGCCATGCAGGCCGCCTGAGGTCTCGTAGACCTTCGAGTCGAACTTGCCGCCCGAATGCAGCGTCGTCATGATCACTTCGAGCGCCGGCTTCTTGAATTTCGGATGCGGATCGACCGGAATGCCGCGGCCGTTGTCGGTAACGGCGAGATAGCCGTCGGCAGAGAGCTCGACATCGATGAAGGTGGCATGGCCGGCAACCGCCTCGTCCATCGAATTGTCGATGACCTCGGCGAACAGGTGGTGCATCGCCTTGTCGTCGGTGCCGCCGATATACATGCCTGGCCGGCGCCGCACCGGCTCCAGCCCTTCCAGAACCTCGATGTCGGCGGCGCTATAGCCCTCGCTACCATCCTTGGTCGCGGCGGGACGCCTGGTCGCCTGCACCAGCGGATCCGCCGGGCGCGCCGGTGTGCGGACCGGTTGCGGCTGCTTGTCCAGATTGCCGAAAAGATCGTTGTTGTCGTCCATGCCTGCCATAGAGTCCGATGCTGCGAATCACCTCGCGATACTGGCACGCTTTTCAGCGCCAAGCGACCGAGGTTCCTGTTCCGTTCGGGGAATTGCCCGTCCTAGCGCAGAACCATTCGATAACCAATCCGGCGGAAATAGGTCAAATGCCACCGCGTTGGATTCCTGATTCTTTAACAATGCCGCCTAGCATGAACCCAACAAAACAAGAAACTGCGGGCATCAGGGGTTTCGGGCGTGAGGGGCAAGGCCATATCGATGATCGGCATCGCCGCCGTTTTTGGCGCGATATCGATCTTTGCCGCGGATTTCTGGGTCAAGAGCCAGGCTAGGGCAGATAGCGAAGCGAAGACGGCGTCGATCCCCGCGCCAGTTGCACCCAAGATCGAGTTCAAGACCATCGTGGTGGCCAATGCTCCGCTGCGCTATGGCATGGAGCTCGACCGCACAAAGCTCAGCGAAATTCCCTGGCCGCAGGATTCCCTGCCGCAGGGCGCCTTCCCGACCATCGATGGATTGCTTGGCGACGGCAATCGCGTGGTGCTGACGCCGATCGAGGTCAACGAGCCGGTGCTGCTCACCAAGCTGTCGGGGCCAAATGGCCGCGCGACGCTCTCGAACATGCTGACGCCCGGAATGCGGGCGGTGACCATCCGCACCGACGAGATTGCAGGTGTCGGCGGCTTCGTCACACCCGGCGACCGGGTTGACGTCGTGCTGACCCGCGATGCCGGCGAAATCCAGGAGGTGGCCAAGAACGCGCAGGGCGCCGCCGGTTCGACCATCACCTCCGAAATCGTCGTCTCCGATGCCAAGGTGCTGAGCGTCGGGCAGGGCGCCGACGAGCGCCAGACCACGCCGCAGATTGCCAATTCCGTGACCATCGAGGTGACCACCGAAGGCGCGAAGAAAGTGGCACTTGCCCGCACCGTCGGCTCGCTGTCGCTGTCGCTCCGCTCCGCCAGCGAAGGCGATGACGGCAAGAACGGCGTCACCACCATCTCTTCGTTCGGCGGATCGGTCGCCTCCAACGTGCAGGCCGCGGCCAGTTCGTTGTTCAATGCCGTGGCGAAAGAGCCGGAGAAACCGAAATTCAAGACGGTCATCGTGACGCGCGGCACGAAGGCAGAGGAATACCAGGTTCCTTCGCCGGACCAGCAATAGAAACCAGTGGGGACTGGGTGAGGGACGGGACAATGTTCGGGCTGATTGCATATCGGGTCATGGGACGGTTGCGCGTGTTGCGCACCGTGGCTGTGGCGGCTTCACTGGCTGCCGCAGGGATGCTGGCCTTCGGCGCCTCGGCAAGGGCCGACAACGACATCGTCTATGTGTCGACGACCAAGAATGCGTCGATCAAGGTGGCCAAGGGCAAGCCGAAGACGATCATGACCAGCGCCGCCTTCTACCAGATCGTCATCGGCGATCCGGAGATCGCCAACGTCAATCCGCTGACCGACAAATCCTTCTACGTGCTCGGCAACAACCTCGGCACCACCGGCATCGCGCTGTTCGATGAGAAGAAGCAACTCGTCGGCACCGTCGACATCGAGGTGACGCTCGACACCGACCAATTGGCCAGCACCATCCGCGCCAGCGTGCCGGACGCCAGGATCAAGGTCGGCTCGGCCAATGGCCGTGTCGTGCTGTCGGGCGAGGCCGATGACGCGGTCGCCGCCGAAAAGGCAAACAAGATCGCGACGCGTTTTTCCGGCGCCGAGGAGGTGATCAACTCGGTCAACATCTCGTCGTCGCAGCAAGTCCAGCTCAACGTCCGCTTTGTCGAGATCAACCGCCAGGCGGGTCAGGATCTCGGCGCCAAATACAGCGCCAATTTCGCCTTAGGCCTCGGCGGGCGCGACGTCACCATCGATCCGGGTACCTTGCCGGGGGCCGGGACCGGCGAGATTATCGGCCGGTTGCTGTCGGACGGTGTGTCGATCGATATCGCCATCAAGGCGCTGGAAGAGCGCGGCCTGGCCCGTCGGTTGGCCGAACCGAACCTGATCGCCCGTTCCGGCCAAACGGCAAGCTTTCTCGCCGGCGGCGAATTTCCGATCCCTGTTTCCGAGGACAACGGCAAGATCTCGGTCAGCTACAAGAAATACGGCGTCAGCCTTGATTTCACGCCGACAGTGCTGAAGGACGGGTTGGTCAGCCTGGATATCGCGCCGGAAGTCTCATCGGTCGACGCGTCGGCCTCCTACAATATCGGCAACATATCGGTGCCCGGCTTCATCGTGCGCCGCGCCAGGACATCGGTCGACCTGAAGAATGGCCAGAGCTTCATGATTGCCGGATTGCTGCAGTCGCAAAACGACATCACCACGTCGCGCATTCCCGGGCTTGGCAAAATGCCGGTGCTTGGGGCGCTGTTTTCGTCGAAATCCTATCAGCGGCGCGAGACCGACCTGGTCATGATCGTCACGCCCTATCTGGTCAAGCCGGTCGATCCGTCGAAGAAACTCATCGTGCCGACCGATGGTACGCAGCCTGCCAGCAACGCAGACTATTTTCTCAACAACACCGACGAAGTGAAGACGTCCGACACCAATCGCGCGTTGGCAATGGCCGGCGGCACTGTCGCGCAGCCGGCTGCCGTTACCACGGTCGGGCATTTCCTCGACCTGCCGAAGGACTGAAAACATGCGTCTGGTCTTGAGATCGAGCATCGCCTTGCTGCTGGCCGGCTTCGCTGCCGGCTGCACCAGCGACGACTATGTGCGCACCGAAGGGGTGACGCCGGCCGCTGGCAACGCGCAAGCCGCCGACACCGTCATGCAGATGGTCGATCCCTGGAAATACGGTGTCCAGAACACAAAGCTTCTCGTTCCAGCCCAGCGCGGCGACGTGGTGGCCATCACTCCCGATCAGGCGGCCGGCGCGAAAGCGTCGCAATCCACGACAGGCAACTGATCCAACAGGCGGCGACCGGACAGGCTGACAGAATGGCAAACGGCATCAAGACCAGGAAGATCCTGCTCGTATCGACCGACAGGACCTTTGTGCAGGACACGCGGACCGCATTCGCCGCCTCCGAGGTCATCCAGCTGTCGACAGTGGAAAAGAATGTCGCGGAGCTGCGCGGCGAGATCCAGGAGGCCGATTTCGGCGCCATCATCGTCGACATGGATGCGGCAAGGCTGGAGGAGGTCGAGTCGCTGCAGCGCATCATGCGCCGGCTGGAGGACAAGGTGCCGGTCGTCGTCGTCACCCAGGAGTTCAATGCCGCCGCGGTGCGCATCCTGGTACAGCTCAAGGTCGCGGATTTCCTCGTCAAGCCGATCACCACCGCCGACCTGGTGCGCTCCGTGGTGCGGGCGCTGCAAGGGCCCGGGCGCGAGGAAAACACCGAGTCGCAGATCTACACCTTCATGCCGGCCGCGGGCGGCGTCGGCACCACAACGCTGGCACTGCAGACCGCCTTCCAGTTGCATCACTCGGTGACGCGCGGCGCGTCGACTTGCGTGGTCGACCTCAATTTCCAGCAGGGCGCCTGTGCCGAATATCTCGACCTCGAGCCGCGTTTCGACATCACCGAGATCGAGAACCAGCCCGAACGCCTCGACCGGCAACTGCTCGACGTGATGCTGTCGAAGCATGCCAGCGGACTTTGCGTGCTGGCGGCGCCGACGCATCCGGCGGAAATGCGCTCGTTCAAGACCGATGTCGTGGTGCGCATGCTGGACCTCGTTTCGGCCTATTTCGACAATGTCGTCATCGACATGCCGCGCACCTGGTTTCCGTGGACGGAAACGGTGCTGCTCGGTTCCAACAAACTCTACATCGTCGCCGAAATGACGGTGCCGTGCCTGCGCCACACGCAGCGTCTGATCCAGGCGGTCTACGAGACCGCCGGCAAGGAAGTGAAGCCGAACGTCATCGTCAATCGTTTCGAGCAGAAGATGTTCGACAACGGCATCAAGCAGGCGGACGTCCAGGAAATCCTCGGCGAGCATTTCGTTGGCGGCATTGCCAACAACTACCGGCTGGTGCGCGAGGCGGTCGATCGGGGCGTGCCGCTGCACGAGATCGACCCGAACGCCAATGTCGTCAACGATTTGAAGAAGATCATCCTGCCGGAGGAAGCAGTCCAACCCCGGGCGAAATCGCGCTCGCTGTTTGGCATGGGCCGGGGATTGCTTAAGAGGAAGGCCGGATGACCAGCCGCTTTTCCACCCTGCAGAACCGCGATGCGCGTCCGCAGCGCGCCGCCGAGCCGGTGCCGGTCGCGCATCATGCCGTCGTCATTCCGACCAACCGAAAGGCTTTGACGGCAAAGCCGGAAGCCGCACCGGCAAAGAATGCCAACAAGGTGCTCGATGCGCGCGTGCGTATCCACCGGCTGCTGCTCGAGGAGATCAACCTAGTCGCGCTGGAGCGTTTGCCCAAGGATGAGATGCGCCGGCAAGTATTTGATTTCGTGTCGGAAAAGACCAAGCAAGAGCGGATGGCGATCAACACCGTCGAGCTTGACGCGCTGGTCGACGACATCGTCGACGAGATGGTCGGCCTCGGTCCGCTGGAGCCGTTGCTCAAGGATCCCGACATCAACGACATCCTGATCAACGGCCACCAGAACTGCTTTGTCGAAAAGAAGGGCAAGCTGCAGCCGGTCCATATTCCGTTCAAGGACGAGGCGCATCTGCTGCGCATCGTCAACAAGATCGTCGCCGCGGTCGGCCGTCGCGTCGACGAATCACAGCCGATGGTCGACGCACGCATGCTGGACGGCTCGCGTTTCAATGCGGCCATCCGCCCGGTTGCGGTCGACGGGCCGCTGGTGTCGATCCGCAAATTCTCCAAGAACAAGCTCGGCCTGCACAAGCTGGTCGAATTCGGCGCCATCACCCAGAACATGGCCGAAGTGCTGGCGGCGGCCGTGCATGCCCGCAAGACGACGATCATTTCGGGCGGCACCGGCACCGGCAAGACGACCATGCTCAACGCGCTGTCGGCATTCATCCCGGAAGATGAGCGTTTGATCACCATCGAGGACGCGGCCGAGCTCCAGCTGCAGCAGCCGCATGTGGCGCGCATGGAGACGCGTCCCGCCAACATCGAAGGCCATGGCGAACTGAAGCAGCGCGATCTGGTCAAGAACGCGCTGCGCATGCGCCCCGACCGCGTCATCCTCGGCGAATGCCGCGGTGAGGAGGCCTTCGACATGCTGCAGGCGATGAACACCGGCCACGAAGGATCGATGGCGACCATCCATGCCAACACGCCGCGCGACGCCATTTCGCGCCTGGAGCAGATGCTTGGCATGACCGGCATGCCAATGACGGTGCAGTCCATCCGCAGCCAGATCGCCAGCGCGCTCGACCTTATCGTGCAGCTGACGCGCCTGTCCGACGGCAAGCGCAAGGTGACAAGCGTCGCCGAGGTGACCGGCATGGAAGGTGATGTCATCCAGATGCAGGAGATCTTCCGCTTCGTGCGCACCGGCATGGACGCCGACGGTAAGATCCTCGGCCATTACGAGGCGACCGGCATCCGGCCGCGTTTTCTCGAGGATTTGCGCGCCATGGGCATCGAGTTCCCCGGGCGATACTTCGAACCCGGCCGGCCGCAGGAGTAGTCAGGTGTTCGACAGGCTCAGCGCGATCTATGTCGTCTATGCCACGGCGGCACTTACCGGCATCCTGATCGCCGAGGCCTGCTACCTGCTCTATGCCGGGCGCAGCGACAAGCGCACCGCCATCAACCGGCGCATGAAACTGCAGGAAAACAAGATCAGCCAGGAGCAGGTGCTTGTGCAACTGCGCAAGGAGCGCGGCCTTGACGCGGGTACGTCGCTGTTCTCGCCGGAACGGTTCCGCGCCTTGCGAACCCAGTCTGGCATGGTCATGCCGCTGCCGAAATTCCTGATGACCACATGCGGCGCGGCATTCGCCGCGGCTCTGGCCGCCATGTGGTACGGCTTGCCGCCGCTGCTCGGGCTCGTCCTGTTTGTCATGCTTGTGCCGATCCTGCCGGTGATGACGCTGCGCTTCAAACGCGGCCGCCGGCTGAAGCGGTTCGGCACGCAACTGCCGGAGGCACTGGAACTGATCACGCGCGGCCTGAAGGCCGGCCATCCGGTGCCGGTGGCGGTCGCCATGGTGGCGCGCGAGATGCCCGACCCGATTGGCAGTGAATTCGGCGTCATCGCCGACGAGGTGACCTATGGATCGGACCTGGTTTCGGCCTTGAACTCGCTGTTCGACCGGGTCGGCCATGAGGACCTGCCGCTGTTCGTCACCGCCGTCTCGATCCAGAGCAGTTCGGGCGGCAATCTGCGCGAGATCCTCGACGGCCTGGCGTTGACGATCCGCGAGCGTGGCAAGCTGCGCCGCAAGGTGCGGGCCATTTCGACCGAAGGCCGCATGTCGGCCTACATTCTGACGGCGATACCAGCACTGCTGTTTGCCGCCATCATGGCGCTGATGCCAGCCTTCTACCGCAACGTCTGGGGTGAGCCGCTGACCTGGTACCTGATTGGCGGCTCTGTCGCCTGGCTAATGCTGGGCAATCTGATGATGTTCAAGATGTCGAATTTCAGGTTCTGACATGCAAGGCTTCATCGAATTCCTCGCCTCGCTTGCGCCGACCTCGTTGATGCCCGTGGCCATCCTGTTGCTGGCCGTGGGCGCCGTCGCGGTGGCCTGGCCGATGGTGGCGGCGAAGGGCGACCGCAACGACGTCATGCGCCGGCTCAAGGCGGATCATGGTCCGGTGGCCGCGAAGCCCGAGCCGGTGCCGAAGAAGAATACCAGCATCGTGCGCGAGAAGGCGGTGAAGAGGGCGCAGGAATTCTATGCCAAGAGCGATCCGGAAAATGTCGCCCGGCTGCGCATGACGCTCATCCAGGCGGGCTACATGGAGCCGCGCGCCGTCGGCATGTTTTTCCTCGTCCGGTTCATTGCGATGATCGGCACGGCCATCGGTGTCTTTGTGCTCAACCAATGGATGGCCAGTCCAGACGCGACGATGGCCAGCCGGTGGACGTTCGTCATCCTGTCGGGAGCGGCCGGCTACTTCCTGCCTGGGCTGGTGCTGAGCCAGAAGGTGCGGGAAAAGCGGCGCGAATACCGCAACGGCTTTCCCGATTTCATGGACCTGATGATCGTCTGCTCGGATGCCGGCATGAGCATGGAGGCCGGCATCGAGCGCGTTTCGAAGGAACTCGCCAAGACCTATCCCGCGCTCAGCCAGAACCTGCAGCTTGTGTCGCTGGAGCTGAGGGCAGGGCGCAGCCTCGACGATGCGCTGAAGGCGCTTGCCGACCGCCTCAGCCTGGACGAGGTGCGTTCCTTCGCCACGCTTCTACAGCAGTCGAAGGAACTCGGCACCAGCCTGTCGGGCGCGCTGCGCGTCTTTTCCGATGAAATGCGCCACAAGCGCATGTCGCTGGCCGAGGAAAAGGCGCACGCCCTGCCGGCCAAGATGTCGGTGCCGGTAACGGTGTGCATCCTGCCGGTGGTGCTGATGATCGCCATCATCCCGATCATCGTCAAAATGATGACGGAGCGCTAGGAAGCGCGTCCCTCGAACACCCAGTCCAAGCCGTGTCTTGCACGCGGCCCGGTCAAGATCCTCTGACCTGCACCGGGTGGTTAATGGCTGGTGTGCCCAAAGCTTAATTTTGAGCGTGTTTCGGCACCGAAGTTTAATCGCCTTTCCTGTAATGTGTTTCCTGAAGAACGACCCGGCAAATCGGGCGATGAGGCAGGGGCATGCGTCACAGTAATTTCACGGCAATGGCTGCGGTGGCGGCCGTATTAATGATGTCTGGTTGTACGACGGGTGGCGTCGACACCACCAAGACCACGGCCATCCAACCGGTGGCAAAGGACATCGATACTTCCGATCTGGCGCAAGGCAAGGCGCAGTTTCGCGACGCCAATTACGGCCTCGCCGAACAGCACTTCCGCAAGGCCGTCGAGTTGAAGGCCGACAATGCCGAAGCCTGGATGGGGCTCGCCGCTTCCTATGACGAACTTGGCCGCTTCGACTTCGCCGACCGAGCCTACGACCAGCTTCTGAAAGTCGCCGGCCGCAAGCCGCAGATCGTCAACAACATGGGGTATTCGCAACTGTTGCGTGGCAATCGCAAGAAGGCCAAGGCGCTGCTGCTCGAAGCGAGGGCCGGCATGGCCGATCCGACGGTCGTCAACGCCAATCTCGCGCTCTTGAACAAGGGTTGATCTGGTCGTCGCGTCCTGGAGCCGGATGATTTCAGGTCGAATCGACCTGAAATCTGAATCCGCGTCTAAATCAAAGGGATAGAGCAAGATGTCGTCCGAAAATCGCTCACACTTTTCGGCATCATGCTCCAGGGTGCTGTTTCGGGACACAGGGCATGGACGCTTTGTAAACCCTATGCGCAGGTTGCGTCGGAAGACCGGCTGAAAACCCGTATCCGAGGGCTGCCGCTGACCTAGAATGCAGTGCAACCGCCGACTCTCGAGAGGCCCTCGCCCAACATGTTGGACTTCAGTTCGCTCCTGCTCGCGGCCGCGCTGTCGGGCACATGCCTTAGCGCTACCATGTTTGCGATCTGGTTCACCGCGCCCAAGGCGCGCTTTGTGCTGACTGTGGCGTGCGGCATTCTGGTGCTCGTCGCGCATGTGATCCTGTTCTGGCGATACACCAAGGAGCCCGATCCGGTGCTCTGCCAGATCGTGCTTGCGCTGCTCAGCCTGGGGTTCCTGATCCTCTGCCTATCGGCCATGCAGTATCTCGGCGTGCCCAGCCACAGACGTGCCGTTGTACCGACGCTCGCCGCCATGACTATTTGCGCGGCCGTGACCTCCATCGGCCTCGACGGTGTCGGCTTTATCATCACCTACGCGACGGTAACGGCGCTGCTCTCGGCGATCGGCGCCATGTTCTGGATCAACGGCAGCCATGATCGCCGGATCCTGCTGGTGGTTTCGTTTCTGAGCGGCACCTGTGCGGTGTCGTTTGCGCTTTGTGGCATGGTTTTGCTGGGCAAGGGGCAGTGGGCGCTCGCGGTCGCGCCCGACAATTGGGCCGAACGGCTGAACTCCGTCGTGGCGGTGGCCTGCATGACCGGGCTCGGCGCCTTGACGCTCTCCCTCCATCATCTGCAGGCGCAGATCGAACTGAAGGCCGAGACCATGACCGACCCGCTGACCGGGTTGATGAACCGCCGGGGATTGATGTCGCTCTATGGCGAGCGGAGTTTCGGTCCATTCATGTCCGTCGTCATGTTCGACCTCGACCACTTCAAGCGGACGAACGACGTCTACGGTCACCCGGTCGGCGACCAGGTCCTGTGCCGCTTCGCCGCCGTCATCAAGAAATATGCCCGGACCGGAGTCGACGCCTTTCGCCTGGGCGGCGAGGAATTTGCCGTCGTCATGTCGCGGATGACGGAGGAAAGGGCCTACGACCTCGCCAGCAAGATCGGCGTTGCCTTCGGCACCGAAATCGTTGCCACCCCGCTCGGCCCGTTGCGCAGCACGGTCAGCGGCGGCATCGGCTTTGGCGAGGCCGATGGCCGCAGCCTCGACGAGGTGCTGGCCGAGGCCGACATAGCGCTCTATGCCGCCAAGCGCGCCGGGCGAAATTGCGTCATCAGCCGCAAAGGAATGAGCAAGGCCGAACCGGTCAAGCCGGCCTTGCGCTCAGCGTAGTTACTCGGCCGCACCCAGATAATCCGACAAAGGCGGGCAGGAGCAGACCAGGTTGCGGTCGCCTGCAACATTGTCGATGCGCGACACCGGCGGCCAGTATTTTGCTGCCGTGTCGGCGTCACCGGCGGGATACGCCGCCTCCAGACGCGAATAGGGATGGGTCCACTGGCCGGCCAGCGCCTCGGCGGCGGTGTGCGGTGCGTTGACCAGCGGATTGTCGGCCAAAGGCCATTCGCCCTTGGCGACTTTCGCTGCCTCTCCGGCGATGGCGATCATCGCCTCGCAGAAGCGGTCGAGTTCCCGCTTGGGCTCGGACTCGGTCGGCTCGACCATCAGCGTGCCGGCGACCGGGAACGACATGGTCGGCGCATGGAATCCATAGTCGATCAGGCGTTTGGCGACATCGTCGACACTGATGCCGGCGTTCTCCTTGAGCACGCGTGTGTCCAGGATGCATTCATGGGCAATGCGATCGTGCCTGCCCTTGTAGAGGAGCGGGAAGTGCGGTGCGAGCCGCGTCGCTACGTAGTTTGCCGAAACGATCGCCGTCTCGGTCGCCTGCTTCAGGCCGGAGGCGCCCATCATGCGGATGTACATCCAGGTAATCGGCAGGATGGAAGCACTGCCGAAGGGGGCGGCCGACACGGCATGCGCCGAGCCTTCGGTGACATGACCCGGCAGATAGGGTTCTAGGTGCGCCCTTACGCCGATCGGGCCGACACCTGGGCCGCCGCCGCCATGCGGAATGCAGAAGGTCTTGTGCAGGTTCATGTGGCAGACATCGGCGCCGATGTCGCCGGGGCGAGCGAGGCCGACCAGCGCGTTGAGATTGGCGCCGTCGAAATAGACCTGTCCACCATGCTCATGGATGAGGGCGCAGAGATGGCGCGCGCCTTCCTCATACACGCCATGCGTCGAGGGATAGGTGAACATCAGCGCCGCGAGGTTCTTGGAATGCTCATTGGCCTTGGCCCTCATATCGTCCATGTCGATATTGCCATCCTCCAGGCAGCGCACGACGACGACGCTCATGCCCGCCATCGCCGCGCTCGCAGGATTGGTGCCATGCGCGGACGATGGGATAAGGCAGATGGTGCGATGGCCTTCGCCGCGCCAGCGGTGATAGGCGCGGATGGCAAGCAATCCGGCATACTCGCCCTGGCTGCCGGCATTGGGCTGCAGGCTGACCGCGTCGAAGCCGGTGATTTCGGACAGCCAGCCTTCCAGTTCGCCGGCCATGGCGCGGTAGCCGGCCGAATGGCTGGCCGGCGCGAACGGATGCAGGTTGGCGACCCTTGGCCAACTCACCGGCATCATCTCGGCCGCGGCATTGAGCTTCATGGTGCAGGAGCCCAGCGGGATCATGGTGCGGTCGAGCGCCAGATCCTTGTCGGCCAGCCGGCGCAGGAAGCGCATCATCTCGGTTTCCGACTTGTTCTCGTGGAACACGGGCTGGGTCAGAAACTCCTTGCCGCGCGGTTTGCCGGGCACCGTGCTGTCGGCCGCGGGACCAGCCTTGGCGCCGAACAATGCCGCGATTGCGTCGAGATCGGCATCGGTCGAGGTCTCGTCGAAGCTGATGCCGACATGGTCGGCATCGATGACGCGCAGCAGCCGGCCGGTCTTTTCGGCCGCAGCGGCGATCTGCGCCGCTTTGCCCTTCGTCTCCACCGTCACCGTGTCGAAGCGGCTGGCGCCGATCACCGACACGCCTGCCGCCTCGAGGCCGCCTGCCAGACGGTTGGCCAGTGCGTGGATGCGCCCGGCAATCGCCTGCAGCCCGGCGGGGCCGTGCCAGATGGCATAGGCGGTCGCCATGTTGGCCAGCAGCGCCTGCGCGGTGCAGATGTTGGAGGTCGCCTTGTCGCGGCGGATATGCTGCTCGCGTGTCTGCAAGGCAAGCCGGTATCCGGGCCGGCCCTTGCTGTCGGTCGACTGGCCGACCAGGCGGCCGGGCATCAAGCGCGTCAGCCTGTCGGCGACGGCGCAATAGGCGGCGTGCGGGCCGCCAAAGCCCATCGGTACGCCAAAACGCTGCATTGGGCCGACGGCGATGTCGGCGCCGAGCTTTGCCGGCGCGTCGGTCAGCGTCAGGCCGAGCGGGTCGGCGATGAACACGACCAGTGCGCCGGTGGCGCGCGCCTTGTCGATCGCTGCCTTGTGGTCGCCATAGACGCCGAACGTGTCTGGCCAGGAGACAAGCAGGGCGGCGGTGTTGTCGTCGATCGCCTCGCCGTCGATCTCGATGCCGAGCGGTTCGGCGCGGGTGCGCACCACGTCCAGCGTCTGCGGATGTGGCGTACCGGCTAGCGCCACCTTGGTGCGCTTGTCGCGGTGATGCCGCAAGGCGATGCCAACCGCTTCGGCGACCGCCGTTGCTTCATCGAGCAGCGAGGCCGACGCCACCGGCAGGCCAGTCAATTCGGCGACCAGCGTTTGAAAATTGAACAGCATTTCGAGCCGGCCCTGGCTGATCTCCGCCTGGTAGGGCGTGTAGGCCGTGTACCAGGCTGGGTTCTCGAACAGGTTGCGCTGGATGACCGGCGGCACATGGACGCCGTGGTAGCCGGCGCCGATGAAGCTCTTCAGCACCGTATTTTTCGCCATGATCGCCGACAGTTCGGCGAGCGCCTCCGCTTCGCTGGCCGGAGCAGGCAAGGCGAGCGGCTGGTCGAGGCGGATCGATCTCGGCACGGCCTGGCTGATCAGCGTCTCGATCGAGGGAACGCCGATGACGGCGAGCATTGCTCTGGTGTCGTTGACGCCCGGGCCGATGTGGCGGGCCATGAAGGGGTAGGGTGCTGCGGTCATGTGTCTAGGTCCTGATGTCAACCGATATGGGCTTTATAGGCGGCCTCATCCATGAGGCCGGCGAGTTGGCTTTCGTCGGCGAGCTTCATCTTCCACAGCCAGCCGGCGCCGGTCGCCGCCGAATTCACCAGCGACGGGTCCGACGACAGCGTCCCGTTGGCCTCGGTGATCTCGCCGTCGACGGGCGCATAGACGTCGGAGGCCGCCTTGACGGATTCGACCACCACGGCCGTATCGCCCTTGGCCAGCTTCTTTCCCGTCTCGGGCAGTTCGACGAAGACGAGATCGCCAAGCTGCTCCTGGGCGTAGTCGGTGATGCCGACGGTGGCGATGCCGCCCTCGACACGGAGCCATTCGTGATCTTCGGTGAAATAGGTTGTTGCCATCGGATTTATCCTTTGCGGTAGCGATGCGGTGTGAAGGGCAGGGAACTGATATCGACTGGGATCTTCGTGCCGCGCACATCGGCGAAAACCCGTGTGCCGGGCTTTGCCAGTGGCGTTGCGACATATCCCATGGCGACCGGATGACCGGCCGAGGGGCCGAAGCCGCCCGATGTGACATGGCCGGCAGGATTGCTGTCGGCATCAAACAGCGCGGCGCCGGCGCGCACCGGCTGGCGCCCGTCGGGCTTCAGCCCGACCCGCTTTTGCGCCGGTCCCCGCTCCACGGCGGCGCGCAGGGCGTCGGCGCCGATGAAAGCGCCGGTAGCGCGGATTTCTTTCGGGATCGCCCACATCAATCCGGCGCTGGCCGGGTCGGTCTCCGGCGTGATGTCCTGGCCGTGCAGGCAGAGCCCGGCCTCCAGCCGCAGGCTGTCGCGCGCGGCAAGGCCGATCCACAGTACGCGTTCATCGCCGAGCAATTTTGCGACGAGGTCGCGCGCATCGGCCTCCGGCAGGCCGATCTCGAAACCGTCCTCGCCGGTATAGCCGGAGCGGCTCATGAACCAGTTCTGCCGCGGTTCGACACCATGCATGAACAGCAGCGAGCCGGTCTCGATGCCGGCGCGGGAAAGGGCGGCCCAGGCTTCAGGGCCCTGGATGGCCAGGAAGACACGGTCGAGCGGCTCGACCTTGACGTCAAAATCCGCGGCAAGCGCACGCAAATGCTTTTCGTCGGCCACGGCGTTACCGGCGTTGGCGACCACCATGAACCTGGTATCGCCCAGCCTGGTGACGATCAGGTCGTCCAGGATGCCGCCTGACTCATTGAGGAAGAAGGACAGTTTGGACTGCGAGATTTCGAGTGCGGCGGCATCCAGGGGACAAGCGCGGTTGAGCAGCGCAACCGCCTCCGGCCCACTGACCTCGAACAGCTTCATATGCGAGATGTCGAAGAGGCCGGCATGCTCGCGGGTGTGAAGATGCTCCTTCATGACGCCGGCCGGATAGGTCAACGGCATCGACCAGCCGGCAAAGGCGCCAAAGCGCGCACCAGCGGCCACATGGATATCTTCGAGGGGAAGGTGTTTGGTGTCGTCGCCCGTCATGTCATCTCCAGAGTCGCACGCAATCGGTCGCGAATGGCGACCAGTCCGTGCCCCTCTGTCTGAAGCCTGAGAGACTCGCGCAACCGGAACTCTGTCAGCGGCGCTTACACCTTCGGCGCGGGGGCAAGCCCCGACTTTCCAGAGTGTCTTTCCCGTCTACGGTTCTTTTGCCTGAGAGATTTCGGGCGATTTCCCCTTCGGCGACAGCTTTCGCTGTTCTCTCCCGCAAACAGGTAGGACTCGCAAGAGCCCTCGACTCGTCATCCATAGCCTGTCGACGACACATTGTCACCTGTCAGCGACGTCTTTGATGCATGTCGTTTTCCCAGGGTGACATGCATTGGCTGACAAGTCTTCGCTAACCACGCCGTTTGCCGGTTTTTCAAGACACTGCTGATATCGTGGCGGCGGTGAGGCTTTTGGGCAGGCGCTTGCCGGCAGCGGACGGGGACGACAAATGGGCGAATTGATCATGAGCGCGCCGGTGGCGGGGCTGGCCTCGAAAAGCCGCATCACCAGGGAAGACGTGGCCATGTTGCGCCATGAAGTGTTCGGCGACGGCGTGGTGACGCGCGGCGAGGCCGAGGCGCTGTTCGCGCTGGACGCCACGGCCAAGGACAAGTGCCAGGAATGGCCTCCGTTCTTTGTCGAGGCCGTCACCGACTACATCGTCCACCAGGAGAAGCCGTCCGGCTACATCTCGCAGGACAATGCCGACTGGCTGATCCGCACGATCTCGCGTGACGGCATGGTCGACAGCCGAACCGAACTCGAGCTGCTGGTCCATGTGCTGGAAGAAGCAAGATCGTCGCCGAGCCAGCTTTGCGTCTATGCGCTGGAGCAGGTCGCCCACGCCGTCATCGACGGCAAGGGGCCGTTGATGCTCGGTGGTGCGTTGGTTCCCGGACTGATCGCCAAGGCGGAGGTCGAGCTTCTGCGCCGGATCCTCCACGCCCATGGCGGCGAAGGCAACATCGCCATCACCCGCGCAGAGGCCGAGGTGCTGTTCAAGATCAACGAGCGCACTGCTCAAGGACAAAACGATCCGTCCTGGAACGATCTGTTCGTCAAGGCGATCGCCAATTTCGTCATGTGCTCGGCCGGCTATGAGGCGCCGACACGCGATGTGGCGCTGCGCCGTGATGCCTTCCTCGAGCACGCCGATCCGGAAATCGGCGGTTTCTTCAGCCGCATGGTCTCCGGTGGCCTCGCCGGCATGATGGAGGCCTATCGCTCCCCCAGCGACATCGAAGCCGAGTGGGAAGCCAAGAACAGGGCGGCCGAGGCCCTGGCCCGCCGCGCCGAGACGATCGATGCCGGCGAAGCCGGCTGGCTGATCGAGCACATCGGGGTAGGCAGGCCTTTGTACGAGAACGAACGTGCGCTGCTGACGCTGATCAAGCACGCGTCACCGGAGATTCACCCGGCGCTTAAGCCGCTGCTCGACAAGGTTGCCTGAACCGGCGGGCAGCGCTCGCTACTCCCCCGGGCCGATCATTATTTTGCGGTGTGCGAATCAGATTCCACCGTACCAGTCGTAGCCATTGTCTTCCCAATAGCCGCCCCTGCCGCCGCCGACATTGGCGAAGCCGTCGACCAGCTCGATCTTGTAGAGATATTTCGGCATCTTGTAGCCGAGCTGACGCTCGACGCGGGCCCGCAGCGGCGCACCGTTCTCGACCGGCAGCGGCTTGCCGTTCAGGCCATAGGCAAGGATCGTCTGCGGGTGGCGGGCATCGATCAGGTCGATAGTGCCGTAATATTTGATGTCGCCCGACAGGCTGCGGTCGATCGTGTCGAGGCAATGGAACATGACGTAGCGCGCCTGCGGCTTGACCACTGCCTGGTCGAGCACCAGCGACAGCGGCGTGCCGGTCCATTTGGCGATGCAGCTCCAGCCTTCGACGCAGTCATGACGGGTAATCTGGGTGCGGCTCGGCATGTTCATCAACTGCTCGCGGCTGAGCGACAGCGGCTTTTCGACAAGGCCCGAAACCTCCAGCCGCCAGTCGGCGAAATTGTTGGCGAGCAAGCCCTTGTAGACGTCGTCATCGGGAGCCGTGACGCCGTTCGGCCGCTGCGGCTGGCGGATGTCGGCCTCGGTGAACTCCGGCGCCAGCGCGTCGCGTCCGGCGAGCAGGCGTTGCGCCCGGTATGTCAGGCCGTTGGCGTTTTCGAGGAAGCTGCGCAGGCCGCTGCCAATGCTCAGCTGGCTGTCGAAGGCGTCGCAGCCCGACAGCATGATGCCGGAGGCGCCAAGGCTGGCGCCCGTCAGGAATTTCCGGCGGCTGATCTCGAACTTCGCCATGTCAAGCACTCCTCTCGGTGGAATTGTCGTCGCGTGCAGGAGGATCGGTGCGGTACCAGCCGGTGATGATCGAGCGCAGTTCGTTGATCGGGCCGGCAGCCAGGATCATCAGGATGTGGACGATGAAGAAAGCGACCAGCAGCACCATGACGGTGAAATGGATGGTGCGCGCCGTCTGCCGGCCACCGAGCAGATCGTTGAGGAACGGCAGCACCGAGTCCATGCTGGGCGACATCGCGAGGCCGGTGATGATCATCAGCGGCAGCAGCACGAACAGCACGCCGCCATAGGCCATCTTCTGCAGCGTGTTGTATTCCCGCGTGTGGTGAAATTTGAGCTTGGCGTGGTCGACGATGTCTTGCGGCAGTCGCTTGAGATCGTTGAGGCGCGGCGCGAGATCGCGGCGCAGATGGCCGTTCACGGTGCTGGCGACCAGCCAGACAATCAAGGTCGTGGTCAGTATCCAGGCAAAGAAGAAATGGATGACGCGAGCGGTGCCCAGATCATAGTAGGACGGGATGGTCGCCCAGGATGGGAAGCCGCGCGCCGTTTCCTGGCCTGCCGGACCCGACCAGCCGAGCACGCCCGTCGTGTCGAAACGATGTCCGAAGACTTCGGTGTAGCCACGTGCACCAGCGTTGGTGTTCTCGGCGCCAATGGCGAAGATGGTGTTGTTGTAGTCGAAGCCCGACTGCTTGCCGATGTAGAGCTGCGGGCGGGCGTTGAAGATCTGCAGGCCGGAAAGCAGCATGAAGAACAGAGAGATGGCCCAGATCCAATGCGTCAGCCGCGTCCAGCGCGACTGGCGATAGATCAGCGTCTCATCCTTCGACGCGGCAGGGTCCGCTCCGGCGGTGGGTTGGCTTCTGGCAACCGATTCCATCTTGTCTCGTCTCCCGGCCTCGCGGCGTGACCTGCACGCTCATTGTCCTCCTGATACGTCGCTAACCAAACCGATGTTTCATCCGATCACGGAATTATTACGGGCTGCCCAGACTGACGGCGAGATTGACGGCTGCGGCGACGATGACCGTGTTGAAGAAAAACGACAGGATCGAATGGACGAGCACGACACAACGCATATGCGTTGTCGAGATGTTGGTGTCGGCAGTCTGCGCGGTCATGCCAATGACAGCCGAGAAGTAGAGGAAATCCCAGCCTTCCGGCCGCTTGTCGCCCGGGAACAGCAGCCCGCCGACAGGGATCTTCTTCTTGGTCTCAGCGTCGACCGCATCGCCGTCCATCCAGTAGACATGGGCATAGTGGAGCGCTGCCATGGCATGCATGGTGAACCAGCCGAGCGGGATCGACAACAGCGCGAAGCCAAGCTCGACAGGATGGCCCCTGTCCTTCTGATTGATCAGCAGGAACAGTGAAACAATGGCAACGACGACCACGACCAGCGTTACAGCGAAGATAACCAGCACCGGCTGGTCGGTGGCGCGCGCGTTCTTGCTGAGGTAGCGACCGGTAAGCCTTGGCATCTGGGCGACGACCAAAATGACATAGACGGCGAAGAACGCATTGGTGCCGATCGAATAAGGGAGTGGCGCGCGCAACAGCAGCGCAGCCGCCAGTGCGACGGCCCCTGTGCCGGCCGCCACGACGAATTGCTTGTGCCGATGCATTGGTGAATTGATCGAGGTGTCGGTGACCATGGCCCAGCTTTCGAAAAGCGCCCGGATCAGTCCGGTGTGGCGGATTTGAGCGCCCGCCGCAAGATGCGGTCAAGTTCACCGAGAAACCGCGAACGGTCCTGCGGCGCGAAGCTGGCATTGTAGCCCTTGCTTTCGCCGGTCTCGCGCAGATGCTGCTTGAGATCGCGCATCGCCACTGCCATGCCGATCGTTTCGGGTGTGAACGGGCGCCCGGTGGGCCCGAGCACATGGGCGCCGAGCGCCACCGCGCGGGCAGCCAGCGGAATGTCCGATGTGATCACGATGTCGTTGGTCCGCGCATTATCGACGATCCAGTCATCGGCGGCGTCGGCGCCCTTGGACACCACGACGTTGCGGATCATCGGATCGCGCGATGGCCGCAGGCCACCATTGGAGACGTAGGTAACGACGACGCCATGGCGCTCGGCGACCTTTTCCACCTCGGCCTTGACTGGGCAGGCATCGGCGTCGACGAGGATGGCGGGTGCAGGCATTTATTGTTCCAAAAGACATGGGGCCGGGCGATTTCGGCCGGCCCCATGGAGATAATCTGATCGGTTGTTACGCCGGCAAGGCCCCGGACTTCTTCGCAGTCCAGGTCGCCATATAATCCATCAGGCCGGGATTGAGGCAGTCATAGGGTTCCAGCCCGATTGACCTCAGCTGCGCGCGGATGCCGTCCATTCGCTTCGGGTCGACACCGGATTCGATGATCGACGAGACGAAGGCAGTGAAGCCCGGCGGCGACCAGCCGTCTTCCTGGAAGCGCTCGGGGTGGATGAACGACAGGCCCTTGAACGGGTGGTCGCGCTCGACCGGCCCGTGCATGTGGACGCCGCAGCCGGTGCAGGCATGGCGTTGGATCAGCGCACTGGGATCGACCACTTTGAGCTTGTCGCCGTTCTCGGTGACGGTCACATCGGCGGTGCCGGCCACGGCAACGACCGAGAACAGCGCGCCCTCCGGCTTCCAGCATTTGGTGCAACCACAAGCATGGTTGTGGGCGATCTGGCCCTTGACCTTCACCTTGACCGGCTTGCTGGTGCAGGCGCAAACCAGCGTGCCGCCGGCAAAGCTTGCACTCTCCTTGGGCAAGCCATTGTCGATTTTCGGATGCAGTTTTTCCGGCATTCTTTTCTCCTCCCAGTTGTGAACCACAAAGGTCGCAGGCCGGTTGGTCGGCGGCTTGTGGTCTTCTTCAGTAAACGACGACGCTTCGGATCGACTTGCCCTCATGCATGAGGTCGAACCCCTTGTTGATGTCCTCGAGCTTCAGCAAGTGGGTGATCATCGGGTCGATCTGGATTTTCTTTTCCATGTACCAGTCGACGATCTTCGGCACGTCGGTGCGGCCGCGCGCGCCGCCGAAGGCGGTGCCCATCCAGGTGCGGCCGGTGACCAGCTGGAACGGCCGGGTCGAGATTTCCTGGCCGGCACCGGCGACGCCGATGACGACCGACTTGCCCCAGCCGCGATGCGAGGCTTCCAGCGCCTGGCGCATCACCTTGGTGTTGCCGGTGCAGTCGAAGGTGTAGTCGGCGCCACCGATCTGGTCGGCGCCACGCTTGGTCATGTTGACGAGGTGAGGGACGATGTCACCATCGATTTCCTTCGGATTGACGAAATGCGTCATGCCGAACTTCTCGCCCCAGGCCTTTTTGTCGTTGTTCAAATCAACGCCGATGATCATGTCGGCGCCGGCAAGTTTCAGGCCCTGGATGACGTTGAGGCCGATGCCGCCGAGGCCGAAGACGACGGCAGTCGCGCCTTGCTCAACCTTGGCGGTGTTGATGACCGCACCGATGCCGGTGGTGACACCACAGCCGATGTAGCAGATCTTGTCGAAGGGGGCGTCGGGATTGACCTTGGCGACAGCGATCTCGGGCAGCACGGTGAAGTTGGAGAAGGTCGAGCAGCCCATATAGTGAAAGATCTTGTCCTTGCCGATCGAGAAGCGCGACGAACCATCGGGCATCAGGCCTTGCCCCTGCGTGGCGCGGATGGCGGTGCAGAGGTTGGTCTTGCGCGACAGGCAGGACGGGCACTGGCGGCATTCGGGCGTATAGAGCGGGATGACGTGGTCGCCCTTCTTGACCGAAGTGACGCCCTTGCCGACATCGACGACGACGCCGGCGCCCTCATGGCCGAGGATGGCCGGAAAAAGCCCTTCGGGATCGGCGCCCGACAGCGTGAACTCGTCGGTGTGGCAGATGCCGGTCGCCTTGATCTCAACCAGCACCTCGCCGTCGCGCGGGCCATCGAGGTCGACCTCCATGATCTCCAGCGGCTTTCCGGCGGCGACAGCGACAGCGGCGCGCGTTTTCATCAGGCAATTCCTCCATAGGCGATTTTTGCCCAAGCTTTCAGGTTTTAATGATGCGATCAACTGGAAGCTGGTTCCAGGCTTGGGCCAGTGCGGAGAATTTTATCCCAAATCGATTGAAAGACCGCGATTGACCCGGCCGGCTTGACCGCACCGACACAGGCCATAAAAGGAACGGCCGACCCGAGGGATATTTCGCATGTTCACCAAGATCCTCATCGCCAACCGCGGCGAGATTGCCTGCCGTGTGATCAGGACGGCGCGCAAGATGGGCATCGCCACCGTCGCGGTCTATTCCGATGCCGATCGTGATGCCGTGCATGTCGAGATGGCCGATGAGGCGGTGCATATCGGGCCTTCGCCGGCCGCGCAGAGCTACCTCGTACCGGAGAAGATCATCGCCGCCTGCAAGGAGACGGGCGCGCAGGCCGTGCATCCCGGTTACGGCTTCCTGTCCGAGCGGGCGGCGTTCTGCGAGGCGCTGGAAGCGGAAGGCATCATCTTCATCGGCCCGAAGCCCAAGGCGATCAAGGCGATGGGCGACAAGATCGAATCGAAGAAATTCGCCAACGCCGCCAAGGTTTCCACCGTGCCCGGCTGGCTCGGTGTCATCGAGAATGCCGACCATGCCGAAAAGATCGCCGGCGAGATCGGCTATCCCGTGATGATCAAGGCCTCGGCCGGCGGCGGCGGCAAGGGCATGCGAATCGCCTGGAGCCAGTCGGAGGTGCGCGACGGGTTCGACCGCGCGCGCTCGGAAGCCAAGAGCTCGTTCGGCGACGACCGCGTCTTCATCGAGAAATTCGTCGTCGATCCGCGGCATATCGAAATCCAGGTGCTGGCCGACGCCCATGGCAACGCGCTCTATCTCGGCGAGCGCGAATGCTCGATCCAGCGCCGCAACCAGAAGGTCGCCGAAGAGGCGCCATCGCCGTTCCTCGACGCCAAGACACGCAAGGCCATGGGCGAGCAGTCGGTAGCGCTGGCCAGGGCCGTCGACTATCAGAGCGCCGGCACGGTGGAGTTCATCGTCGACAAGGACAAGAACTTCTATTTCCTTGAAATGAATACACGTTTGCAGGTCGAGCACCCGGTGACGGAGCTCGTCACCGGCATCGATCTGGTCGAGCAGATGATCCGCGTCGCCGCCGGCGAAGAGCTGGCCTTGAAGCAAAGCGATATCCAGCTGAGCGGCTGGGCGGTGGAAAGCCGGCTCTATGCCGAGGACCCGTACCGCAATTTCCTGCCCTCGATCGGCCGGCTGACGCGCTACCGGCCGCCGGAGGAAGGACAATTCGGCGATGTCGTCATCCGCAACGACACCGGCGTCACCGAAGGCTCCGAGATCTCGATGTTTTACGACCCGATGCTCGCCAAGCTGTGCACTTGGGCACCGACGCGCATCCAGGCCATCGATGCCATGTCGGAAGCGCTCGACAGCTTTGTCGTCGACGGCATCGAGCACAACATTCCGTTCCTCGCCGCCCTGATGCAGCATCCGCGCTGGCGGGAAGGGCTGATATCGACCGGTTTCATCGCCGATGAATATCCCGACGGCTTTGCGCCAATCGTGCCGAACAACGATGAGAAAGCGGTGCTGGCGTCGATTGCGACCGCGGTGGAACTGCTGCGCCGCGACCGGCTCGACCGGCTCGGCGGGCGCCTGGCGCCGCATTCGGGGGCGCTGAAGCGCGACTGGGTGGTGAAGATCGGTGAAGATTATCTGTCGGCGTCCATCCTCGAAGGCATGATCTCCATTCCAATGGAAATCGATCTGTCGATCGAGGGCGGCAAGGCGCTGACCGTTGCCTCCGACTGGTGTCCGGGCGACCTGATCTGGCGCGGCACGGTCGGCACGCACAAGATCGTCGCTCAGATCAGGCCGGTTGCCAATGGCTTGCGCATCGCCTGGAAAGGCATGTCGGTGACCGCGAGGACCATGTTGCCACGCATCGCCGAACTGGAAAGGCTGATGCCGGAGAAGGTGGCGCCGGATACGTCGAAACTGCTGCTTTGCCCGATGCCCGGCCTTGTCGTGTCGATCGCCGTTGCCGAAGGCCAGGAGGTCAAGGCCGGCGAGACGCTGGCCGTCGTCGAAGCGATGAAGATGGAAAACGTGCTGCGCGCCGAACGCGATCTTGTCGTTGCGAAACTCAACGCCAAGCAAGGCGACAGCCTGGCGGTCGACGCAGTGATCATGGAATTTGCCTGAGATTGTTTGGAAACTTTAAGGCGAGCCGGGCAGGCCGCTGCAAGCCTGTGGTCAGCGGCGGTTTGTGCCTGGACTGGTATCGCCCGGTCCCGGACAATACATCTCCATCGACTCAAGTCCTTCGGGCAGCGCGATAAACCATGGCAGATGACAGACTTCCCCGTGATCCCCTGATGCGCGAAGCCGCGATAGCGGCTGCGCGGCCGGAGGCGCCTGCGCGGCCGTTCGTCCATCTGCGCGTGCATTCGGCCTATTCGCTGCTGGAAGGCGCCTTGCAGATCGGCAAGGTGGTGGCCCATGCGGTCAAGGACGAGGCCCCGGCGATTGCCGTCACCGACACCAACAATCTGTTCGGCGCGCTCGAATTCGCGCAGAAGGCGGTGAAGGACGGGATCCAGCCGATCATCGGCTGCCAGATCGCGGTCGCCTTTTCCGGCGAGAACAGCGATGGCCAGCGCGACCGCAGAAGGCAAGGTCCGGATATGCGGCCGGTCGTCCTGATCGCGGCGACTGAGGCCGGCTACGCCAATCTGGTGAGGTTGGTCAGCCGCGTCTATTTGGAAACGCCGCCGGGTGAGGCGGTGCACCTGACCACGGAAATGATGGAGGGCTATTGCGACGGGCTGATCTGCCTCAGCGGCGGGCCGCGCGGCCCGGTCGGTTTTGCGCTCAAGGAAGATCGCCGCGATCTTGCCGAGGCACGGCTCCTGACCCTGAAGACGATGTTCGGCGACCGGCTCTATGTCGAACTGGACCGGGTTTCCGGTTATGATCGCGTGATCGAGAAATCCTCGATCGATCTCGCCTATGCCCATGAATTGCCACTGGTGGCCACCAACGAGGCGTTCTTCTCGGCGCGCGACGACTATGACGCGCATGACGCGCTGATCGCCATCGCCGAGGGCTCGGTCGTCGCCGCCGACAATCGCCGGCGGCTGTCGCCAGACAATTTCCTGCGCAGCCAGGCCGACATGGCCAGGCTGTTCGCCGACCTGCCGGAGGCGATCGACAACACGGTCGAGATCGCGTTGCGCTGTTCCTACTATCCGAAGAACCGCAACCCGATCCTGCCGCGCTTCACGGGCGGCGATGTCGCCGACAATGACGCAGCCGTGCAGGCGGAAGCCGACGAACTGGCCCGCCAGGCGCATGACGGGCTCGACGCGAGGCTGGCCGCACACGGGCCGACACCAGGCTACACGGTCGAACAATATCGCGAGCGGTTGAATTTCGAGCTTGGCATCATTACCAAGATGAAGTTCCCGGGTTACTTCCTGATCGTTGCCGACTTCATCAAGTGGGCCAAGGCGCAAGGCATCCCGGTCGGGCCGGGCCGCGGATCGGGAGCCGGGTCGCTGGTCGCCTATTCGACGACCATCACCGACATCGATCCCCTGCGCTTCTCCCTGCTGTTCGAGCGCTTCCTCAACCCCGACCGCGTATCGATGCCCGACTTCGACATCGACTTCTGCCAGGATCGCCGCGAGGAGGTGATCCGCTATGTCCAGCAGAAATACGGTCGCGACCAGGTCGGCCAGATCATCACCTTCGGTACGCTGCAGGCGCGCGCCGTGCTGCGCGACGTCGGGCGCGTGCTGCAGATGCCCTACGGCCAGGTCGACAAGCTTTCCAAGATGGTGCCGCAGAACCCGGCCAATCCGGTCAAGCTCGCCGACGCCATCGCCAACGAGCCGCGCTTTGCCGAAGAGGCCGAGCGGGAGCCGATCGTCCAGACGCTGCTCGACATGGCGCAGAAGCTGGAGGGCCTCTACCGCCACGCCTCGACGCACGCCGCCGGCATCGTCATCGGCGACCGGCCGCTGTCGGAACTGGTGCCGATGTACCGCGATCCGCGCTCGGACATGCCTGTCACCCAGTTCAACATGAAATATGTCGAGCAGGCCGGGCTGGTGAAGTTCGACTTCCTCGGCCTCAAGACGCTGACGGTGCTCGAAACGGCGGTCAAGCTGATCCGCCGGCGCGGCATCGAGATCGACCTGGCGACGATCCCGCTCGACGATCCCGAGACCTATGCCATGCTGTCGCGCGGCGAGGTGGTCGGCGTGTTCCAGGTGGAAAGTGCCGGCATGCGCAAGGCGCTGATCGGCATGCGGCCCGACTGCATCGAGGACATCATAGCCCTGGTCGCGCTGTACCGGCCGGGACCGATGGAGAACATCCCGACCTACAACGCCAGAAAGCATGGCGAAGAGGAGATGGCGTCGATTCATCCCAAGATCGACCACCTGGTGAAGGAGACCCAAGGCGTCATCGTCTACCAGGAACAGGTGATGCAGATCGCGCAGGAGCTTGCCGGCTATTCGCTCGGCGAAGCCGATCTGCTGCGCCGCGCCATGGGCAAGAAGATCCGCGCCGAGATGGACAAGCAGCGCGAGCGCTTCGTCTCGGGCGCGGTCGAACGCGGCGTCGGCAAGCCGCAAGCCGACTTCATTTTCGACCTGCTGGCCAAGTTCGCCGACTATGGTTTCAACAAATCGCACGCCGCCGCCTACGCGGTGGTTTCGTACCAGACCGCCTATCTCAAGGCGCACTATCCGGTCGAGTTCCTCGCGGCATCGATGACGCTCGATATGGGCAACACCGACAAGCTGGCCGATTTCCGCCAGGACGCGCTGCGCCTTGGCATCGAGGTATTGGCTCCGTCGGTGATATCAAGCTTCCGCGCTTTCGAGGTCGGCGAGAACCGTATCTATTATTCGCTGGCCGCGCTGAAAGGTGTCGGCGACGCGGCGGTCGAGCATATCGTTGCCCAGCGCGGCGAAAAGCCATTCAAGAACCTCGCCGATTTCTGCGAAAGGGTCGATCCCAAGATTGTCGGCAAGCGCGTCTTCGAAAGCCTGATCATGGCCGGCGCGCTGGATTGCTTCGGCCACGACCGCGCTGCGATGATGGCGGGCGTCGAGCGCATGATGGGGCTGGCATCCCTAGCGCAGCAGAACGCGGTCTCCGGCCAGCACGATATCTTCGGCGCCTCGCTCGGCGCCCAGTCGCAGGCGCTCAATCTGCCGGCGACCGATCCATGGCTTGCGGCCGATCGGTTGCACCGCGAATTCCAGGTGGTCGGCTTCTATCTCTCCGCCCATCCGCTCGATGAGTACAAGGCGGCCTTGCAGAAGATGCGGGTGCAAAACTGGGCCGAGTTTTCGGCGGCCGTCAAGCGCGGGGCGGCCGCCGGACGGCTGGCCGGCACGGTCACCTCCAAGCAGGAGCGCAAGACGCGCACCGGCAACAAGATGGGCGTCGTCGCCTTTTCCGATACGTCCGGCCAGTATGAGGCCGTGCTGTTTTCCGAAGGACTGGCGCAGTATCGCGACCTGCTCGAGCCCGGCCGCTCCGTCGTCATCACCGTTGCGGCCGAGGACAGGCCGGAAGGCGTCAATTTGCGCATCAACTCGGTGCAATCGCTGGAGGACGAGGCAAGCCGCATCCAGAAGGCGTTGCGCATTTTCGTACGCAATGCGGCGCCGATCGGCACGCTGGCCGGCCAGCTTTCAGTGAGGGGCGAAGGCCAGGTCAGCTTCGTGTTGATCAAGGAAGATGGCGAGGGGGAAATCGAGATCGAGCTGCCCAATCGCTACCGGATCTCGCCGCAGATCGCCTCGGCGATGCGCGCCGTGCCCGGCGTGGTCGAAGTGGAATTGGTATGACGCCCGCTCTTGCGGGCCTCCGGCAGCCTGCCGGGCGGCAGTTGTCGCGAACGCCGGCGCGATCGTCATGAAAGCGGCGGAAGACAGCTCAACAATCGCGCAGCTGCGCGACAGGCTGCGCAGGCTCTATCACGGACGCACCCCGGCGGCTTTCCGCTTCCAGGTGGTGGCTGTCGTCATCGACCTCGCTATCATTGCCTTCTTCATCGCGACGCCGGTTCTTCAGGACAAGCCGTCATTCCTCTGGCTCGACTATGCGGTGGCCGCGCTGGTTGCTGCCGACATGGCCGCCCGCCTGCTGGCGTCCAACGACATGTTTCGGCTGATGAAGCAGCCGACATCGTGGGTCGATGGCTTCATCCTCTTGACGCTGCTGATGCCGACGGCGCTCGCCAATCTCGGCTTCCTGCGCATTCTGCGGTTGTGGTCTCTGTCGCGCAGCGGGTCGCTGTGGCGGCATTTCGAGATGCGCGGACTGCGGCCCTGGCGCGAGGCGAGCCAGGCGGTCATCAACCTCTTGACCTTCCTGTTCGTCATCACCGGCTTCGTCTACACGTTCTTCTTCCGCACCGGGACGGGGCTCGAAAACTATATCGATGCCCTTTATTTCACTGTCGCTACAGTGACCACGACAGGCTTCGGCGACATCGTCCTGCCGGGCATGGCCGGCAAGCTGACCGCGATCGCCACCATGATCATCGGCATTTCGCTGTTCGTGAGGTTGGCGCAGGCGCTGTTCCGTCCCCACAAGGTATTCTTTCCCTGTCCGCAGTGCGGGCTGCAGCGGCACGAGCCCGACGCCGTCCACTGCAAGTCCTGCGGTCATCTCCTCAACATACCCGACGACGGCAATTGACGGGCTGGAGGACCCATCCCGCCGGAGTAAGGATGCTATCCGCTCAGAACTGCGGGCCACCTATCTGGCTGTAGTTGACGCCGCCGAAGCTGATGCCGGTCAGGCCGGGCGCCGCCATCTTGCGCTTGTGACCATCGCGGCAGTCGAACACGGGCCACTCCGTCTGTTTGCAAGGTATCTCGCGGCACATTCGGCTCAGGCAATCGCCCTCGGTGAGCAAGAACAGGCTGTTGCCCAGGCGCCGAACCGTGCTTCCGTCGTCGGAACGCCAAGTCCAGGGAATGCGCAGCGAGGAAACGAAATCGCCGACAAGGCCACCGGTCCCGGAATGCGCGCGCAGGCTTGTTCGATAATGCGCCATGGACGCGGAATAGTCGGCCACGATCGTCGGGCCATAGGAGGAAGCCATAGGGCCACCCGACTCGAGAAGGTGCGTTCCCGCTTCGGCTTCCGCCTTGCCGGTGGCTACCAGCGTCGACATCAGTAAAACAGCGACGATCACAAGAGGCATCGTTGCACCATCTCACGCTTGCTCTCTGTTTCCAGGAGCGTCTCATCCCGCCGCCCCAGCTACAAGGCGGCAACGTCGGATCAGGGCACGAAATTCTCGTAGACTCAATCTCCCCCGGACTGGATCAGGGTCTAGGACGCGGCGATCTTCACCGGTTGTGGCGCTTTTCGCTGCAGATTGAGCAGATTGCCCATCAGAATCAGCAGTGCGCCACCGGCGGTGAAGGCGTCGATCTGCTCCTGATAGAGCAGCCAGCCGATCAGCGCCGATAGCGGCACGCGCAGGAAATCCATCGGCGAAATGACGGTGGCGTCGGCATAGGCAAGCGCACGGGCCATGCAGAAATGCGACGACATGCCGGTGAAGGCGATCAGCAGGATCCAGGGCCACAGCTCGAGCGGCGGGTTGCGCCACTCGTAGAGCGCCGGCACGAGGCCGAGTGCCGACTGAATGATCAGCATCCAGAAGATGATGCGCACGACGCTGTCCGTGCGCGTCAGCGACTTGACCAGCACCAGCGATATGCCGAAACAGACGGCGGCACCGAGCACGACAAGATGACCGGGATCGACGGCGCCGACGCCGGGGCGCACGATGATCACCACGCCGATCAGCCCCAGCACGATCGCTGCAAGCCTGGGCCGGGAGAGCCTTTCGCCAAGAAAAGTCACCGCTAGGATTGCCGTCCAGATCGGTGTGGTGAATTCGATCGAGATCAACACCGCCAGCGGGATCAGCGTCAGCGCGTAGAGCCAGGCCGCCTGGCCGGTATAATGGATGACGTTGCGGGCGATATGGGCGACGGGGCGCTGCGTGCGCATGGCTGCAAAGCCGCCGCTCATCATCACCAGTGGCAGAAGGATGAAAAAGCCGATCACCGAGCGCAGTTCCAACACCTGGAAGACGTTGAGCTCGGCTGTCGTGGCGCGGCCGGCGACCGACATCGCCAGGAACGAGGCGATCGACAGCGCCATCCAGAATGCGGCCTTGGGGATGGAGGGGGTAGGGACCATGCCCGCTATCTCGCAGGCCGGGGCCTTTGCCGCAATCGCTAGAAGCTGCATTCTTCTGGGCCAGTCGCAATGGCTGGACATTCCAAAACAGCCATCCTGCGGGCGGAACCTGTTACGGCAAGGGGCGTTGAATCCATATTGCCGTGCCTTGCGAGCCGTCCTGCCTTTTCGAAATCGATAGGGAGAGCCTCGATGAGATCATTCGCGCAATTCGTGCTTGCTGGCTGTCTGTTGGCTGCGTCTGGCGCGGCACATGCCGACGAAGGGAAATTTCTTCAGTCGTTCCAGGGCAATTTCGCCGGCAAGGGCATCGTCAAGGTCACCACCGAGGCACCGACGGTGAACGTGTCCTGCACGTTCAAGTCCAACGCCACGTCGACCTCGCTGTCGCTGGACGGCAATTGCCGCGGGCTGGTTATGGTGACGCGCGCCATCAGCGCGGAACTGACATCCAGCGGTGCGAAGTACAGCGGCACCTATGTCGGCTCTCGCACAGGGCCGGCACAGCTCAACGGCAGCCGCTCGGGCAACGCGATCAATCTCGGCATCCGCTGGGCCAAGGCGGTCAACGGTGATCGAAAGGCCCAGATGAAGGTCGAGAAGCGAGGCGAGAACGGCATGCGGCTGACCGTCACCGACACCGACCCGAAAACCGGCAAGAGCGTGGTGACGAGCAGGATCGATCTGCAGCGCACCTGACGAGCGTGCCGATGTTCAGGCGAGGCCGGCCTGCCAACGGTGATTTCCTGCGCTTGCGGCGCTCAGGTGCTTTAAGTACGCACCGCTCCGGTTTTCGGAAGCCAACATTCTCGGCTCGGCCTGACGTGAATCTCAACAAACCCAACAAGCAGGGTCAGTCCTCGATCGGCTCGGGCGGGTGGGCGTCGCGGCCCTTGCCGAACGTATAGCCGGTTTCCACCGCCCTGCGGCCGAACTTGTCGCGCAGGGCATCGATCGCGCTTTCAGCCAAGGCGCGTTTGCGCGATTGGACGTCTACCAGGTCGGGCGGGTCGGCCTTGTCGTCGTCCGAGAGGTCGCTGACGCCGATACCGAGCAGCCGATATTTCGTGCCGTCGGTTTCCTTGCGCAGAAGTTCCACCCCGGTCTGAAAGATGCGATCGGCGAGCCGGGTCGGATCGCCGAGCTGGCGGTTGCGCGTGCGCAGCTTGAAATCCTGGGTCTTGAGCTTCAGCACCACGGTGCGCCCGGCGATGCCGGATTTCTTCAGCCGTGCCGAGACCTTCTCCGAAAGCCCCCTCAGCACCGCGACAAGCTCTTCGAGCGAAGCGATGTCGGTGTCGAAGGTGGTTTCGGCCGATACGCTCTTGGCGTCCTGGTCGGGATCGACGCGGCGGACGTCCTCGCCGCGCGAAAGCCGGTAGAGCCGGTCGCCCATCGTGCCGTAGCGGCGCATCAGGTCGCCACGATCCATCTGCTGCAGCTGGCCGATGGTGCGGATGCCATCGCGTTCCAGCGTGGCGTTGAACGCCTTACCGACACCCCAGATCATCGTTACCGGCTGGGCTGCCAGGAAGCCGACCGCCTCGGCCTCGCCGATGACCGAGAAGCCGCGCGGCTTGCGGAAATCGGACGCTATCTTGGCGAGGAACTTGCAGTAGGACAGGCCGGCTGAAACGGTGATGCCGATCTCCTTTTCGACCGCAAGCGCAAACCGCGCCAGCACCACAGCCGGCGGCAGGCCGTGCAGCCGTTCGGTGCCGGCGAGGTCGAGAAATGCCTCGTCGATCGAGAGCGGTTCGACCAGCGGCGTCAGCGCCTGCATCATGGCGCGCACCTCGCGGCCGACGCGCACGTATTTTTCCATGTTGGGGCTGATGACGACCGCCTCGGGACAGGCTTCGAGCGCCTTGAACATCGGCATTGCCGAGCGCACGCCCTGGATACGGGCGATGTAGCAGGCGGTGGAGACGACGCCGCGCTTGCCGCCGCCGATGATCAGCGGCTTGTCCTTGAGTGCTGGATTGTCGCGCTTTTCGATCGCCGCGTAGAAGGCGTCGCAATCGATATGGGCCAGATGCAGCCGGTAAAGCTCCGGATGGCGCGCCAGCCGGGGGCTGCCGCAGCGCTCGCAGCGGCGCGTCTGGCTGCGCTGAAACGTCAGGCAGTCGCGGCAAAAACCGTGATCGGGATTGTTGACAGGGGCCGCCATCGCTGCGAACATAAAGAGAACAGAAGCAATGGTACGACAGTGCAAGGTCTGCGACAAGGCTGGCCTGGGGAGAACGCATGAGCACGACCATAGCGCCGCTGGTGCCCGAACTCTGGGCGGATTTCGAGGACCTCTTCGGCAAGCAGGGCGCCTGTTATGGCTGCTGGTGCACGCATTTCCGGCTGGCGCCGGCGGTGCGGCGCGAGAGCAGCCGCGAACGCAACAAGGACCACATCAAGGCGCGCATCGAAGCCGGTCCGCCGCCTGGCCTGCTGGCGTTCGAAGACGGCAAGGCGGTCGGCTGGATGCAGATCGGGCCACGCGCCGACGTGCCCGAATGGAACAATCAGGGCAGGGGGTCGGCACCAGTCGATGCCGCCGACGCCATGGATCCGGCCGTATGGGCGATCTCGTGCTTCTTCATCCGCACCAAGGCGCGCGGCAGGGGCATCACGCATCGCCTGGTCGAAGGCGGTATCGATTTCGCCCGCAGCAACGGCGCCCGGCTGGTCGAGGCCTGCCCGATAGACCTGTCCCGGGATTCGCGTTCGATCGGCCTGTTCGTCGGCTCGTCGCGGGTGTTCGAGAAGGCTGGTTTCGAGCGGCTCGT
This sequence comes from Mesorhizobium sp. P2_E6, assembly GCF_056403835.1. NCBI lineage: Bacteria > Pseudomonadati > Pseudomonadota > Alphaproteobacteria > Hyphomicrobiales > Phyllobacteriaceae > Mesorhizobium > Mesorhizobium sp. P2_E6. The sequence continues at coordinate 142,620 of NZ_JBFUEQ010000010.1, read as the reverse complement.
CGAGCGCAAGGCCGGCCGGCCGCTGATGCGGCTTGTGCTATAATCAGCTTTTGCGCCTTGGCGGCGTTGTATCTCACCTTGCGGTTGTGGCGGTAATTTCATACCAGACGAACGAGGCGGTCTTTCCAAGACGCGTTGCACGGAAACGGATTCAGTCGACGCGCTTTGGGCTTTTGTTTTATGCATGTCGTTGTCCCAAACCGCTGCGCGCTTTTGGGCACTATTAGGTCAAACGGAGAATTCGCGTGAACCGTGCCCTGCCATTCGTTTTTCTTCTTGCGTTGAGCGCGCCTGCTTTCGGCCAGACCGTCGACAGTCAGGGTGCGAAGCAATTGTCCGAAGACCTGGCCCGCTATGTCGGCAAACAAGCGCTCGACAAAGGCATTCTGAAGGTGTCGCTGGAAGGCGATGCCTACAAGATCTTGTTTGATTTCAAGGCGCTTGCCGGATCACTGCCCGATCAAAAGCTGCTGAAAGTCGACGTTGCGCCCTATGCCTTGATGGTCAAGCCGCGCAGCGACGGATCCTGGGATGTCTCGATGGATTTTTCGCAGAGCGCCTCCTTCGAGTTCAACGGGCCCGAGGGTCTGCAAAGCACGCAGTTTTCGATCAAGGAGGGCAAGGGTTCCGGGGTCTACGACCCCAATCTGGCGGCCTTCACCAGCGGCAGCAGCTCGATGGCCGGCATGACGATGGCATCGAAGGATGCCAAACAGCATATGGAAGCAAGCACCGGAGCCGGCACAGCAACGATCGCCACGACCAAGTCCGCGACCGGCGGTGTCGATTTCACAACCTCGCAAAAGGTGTCTGATTTCGTCGAGACGATCAATTTCGACGACCCTGAAAGCGGGCTGAAATTCCCCGTCAACGTCAAATCGCCGGAGCTGTCGGTCGAGGCCAGCGGCAAGGGAGTGCGGACAAAGCCGCTGCTCGATCTCCTGGCGTTTGCCGTGGCCAATGAAGACGAGACGACGCTGAAGGCAAACCAGGCGCAACTCAAATCGCTTCTGCTCGCCGCCTTGCCGGTTTGGGAGCATGTCGAGGGAACCTACGGTTTCAGGGATTTCACGGTGGAAAGCCCGGTCGGCAATTTCGGCGCGACGCAACTCAGCACTGCGTTCGCGTCCGACGGCGTCGCCCAGAACGGCAAGATCAGCTATGCCATCAAGGCGTCGGGGCTGACCGTGCCGCAACAGCTTCTGCCGAGTTGGAGCGTGGCGCTGTTGCCCACCGATGTCGACCTGAACTTCGGCGGCGCCAATATCGATCTCGACAGTATGGCGAAGAAGACGATCGAAGCCTTTGATCTCAATAAGAATCCGCCGCTGTCGGCTGATTTCGGCGACCAAATCAAAGCCGACTTCATGGCCAAGACGCCGAAGGTCGTGATCGGCCACAGCACCGTGAAGAACAAGGATACGGAGATCGCCCTGGAAGGTGAAATGACCTTCCCCGACGAGAAGCCGGAGGCAAGCGTGACGATCGACGTCACCGGCTTCGACAAGCTCGTCGAGGGCCTGCAGACGGCGGCAAAGTCGGAGCCGGAGGTGGCGCAGTACGTACCTGCCGCTCTCATGGTGAAGGGTTTTGGCAAGACCCTGCCCGATGGACGCATCGAATGGGTCGTCAACGCCAAGGCCGACGGTTCAGTCATGGTCAACGGCGTCATGGTCAAGCCCGCCGATCCGGCCGTGGACGACAGTGTGGATGACAGCGGCGACGACAGTGGGGACGACAGCGGCGGGGCGGGAGCGAAGCTGAATCCCTGAGGCTGGCCTCTATCTCTCTGTTTTGGCGCAATTCCGGGCGGAAAACCGTTTCAAACTTTTTCCTGGAATTGCGTTAGAGCCCCAGCGCGTTCGCAATCTTCGGCGCGGCTTCGTGCCAGTCCTGGACGACGATGATGTCGTCCGGCACCGGCGGCAGGAATGCGCGCAGCGAATTGTCGACCATCAGATGGAACAGACCGGCGTCGGCGACCGAGGCCCGCACCGACGCCAGATTGTGCGGCTGATCGTCGACGAAAACCACTGGCCGGCCGCTGTTACCGCGAAGCCTGGCCACTGCTGGTCCCTTGGCCATTTCAGTGGTCAGGAGCGGGTAGCTCAGCCCGAGTGCATCGAGATGGGCGCGACGCACGGCACGGTGCTTGTGCGGCATGGCCGTCAGCAGAATGATCTCGGCGCGATCGGCCAATCCCGTCAGGGCATCCGCGGCACCGTCGGCGATGCTCTGCCAGTCGGCTTGGGCGTCAAAGAAATCGCCCAGAAGTGCTGTGACTTCGGGCTGTTCGATCAGGCGGCCGCTCGCCGTCTCGGCGATGTTGCCGGTCAGCCGGAACGAGGCCAGCGTCAGGCCGAAACCACGCGCCTTGAGGAAATGCGGGAAAGGGCGGATGAATTCGAGCACCACGTCGTCGACATCGAGCACCAGCAGCGGGCGGCTGTCCGCCGCCAGTTCCTCGATCTGGCGCGCTGTCTCGGGATCATCGCTCATATGGAATGCTCATGGTTGTCGTCGCCCAGCGGCAGCGCCCGCAAGGCCTTGCCGACAGCTGCTGGCGGCGTGCCGGTTTCCTCGGCAAACCGCATCAGCGTCGGTTCGTGGGCGAGAATGAACTGCAGGACGCCAGCCAGGAATCCTGGTTCGCCGGCAGCCTTGCGGATCGAATGCGCCTCGATGCCGGTGATTGCCAGAAAGCGCGGCAACAGCTCCGGATCGGAGGCGACGAAGCCCAGAGCCTTCACTGCAATCGATTCCGCTTCCTCGCGCATTGACGCTGCGTTTGCCATCACTACCTTCGGTGTGTGGAATGAGTCTCTCCCGCAGTAATGGCAAGAGATGCTTGCGGCAAGCCATTAGAGCGGCGCCCGAGGTGGAATCCAGACAGCTTTTTGCGCCACGGATTTCCGTTTCGTCAATGATATTGCCGTAGAGTGACGCAGGGTTTGGTGCGTCTTTCAGATGGACGCATGACGGCTGCCTTCGAGCGGAAGGACGGCCGGGACGGGATATCGATGCCGAAGAAGGTCATGATCGTCGAGGACAATGAGCTCAATATGAAGCTCTTTCGGGACCTCATCGAAGCAAGCGGTTACGAGACCGTGCGCACCCGCAACGGCCTGGAAGCGCTCGATCTGGCGCGCAAGCACCGGCCGGATCTCATCCTGATGGACATCCAGTTGCCTGAAGTGTCGGGGCTGGAGGTGACCAAATGGCTGAAGGAGGATGACGAGTTGCACGTCATCCCGGTCATCGCGGTGACCGCCTTCGCGATGAAAGGCGACGAGGAACGCATCCGCCAGGGTGGCTGCGAAGCCTATATCTCCAAGCCGATCTCGGTGCCGCGTTTCATCGAAACCATCAAATCCTATCTGGGCGATGCGTGATGCGCCCTTCCAGCCAAGCCGGAGCCTTGTGACATGACTGCACGGATCCTCGTCGTCGACGACATCCCTGCCAATGTGCGGCTGCTGGAGGTCCGGCTGCTGGCCGAATATTTCGAGGTGTTGACCGCCACCAACGGGCCGGACGCCATCGAGACCTGCGAGAATGGCAAGGTCGATGTCGTGCTGCTCGACGTGATGATGCCCGACATGGACGGGTTCGAAGTCTGCCGACGGCTGAAGAGCGACCCGGCGACGTCGCACATTCCGGTGGTGATGATCACCGCGCTCGACCAGGTTTCCGACCGCGTGCGCGGGCTCGAAGCTGGCGCCGATGATTTCCTGACCAAACCGGTCAACGACCTGCAACTGATGACGCGCGTCAAGAGCCTGGTCCGGCTGAAGTCGCTGACCGACGAGTTGCGGCTGCGCGCCTCGACGACGCGCAACATTGGTATCGAAGAATTGCTGAGCCGCAATTTCGCCTCCGAGGACACGACGCCGAAAGTGCTTTTGATCGACGAGCGCAAATCCTCGGTCGAGCGCATCCAGAAGATGCTGCGCGACCGTGCCGACGTCGACGTCACCAGCGATCCGCATGCCGGCTTCTTCCAGGCCGCCGAGACGCCCTACGAATGCGTGATGATCTCTACGGCCTTTGCGGATTTCGATCCGCTCCGGCTCTGTTCGCAGTTGCGCTCGCTCGACCGCACCCGTTTCGTTCCGATCATCCTGCTGGCGGAGGCGGGCGAGGACGAGCGCATCATTCGTGGCCTGGAGCTCGGCATCAACGACTATCTGATACGGCCGATCGACCAGCAAGAACTGACAGCGCGGCTGCGCACCCAGGTGCGCCGCAAGCGCTACAACGACCAGCTGCGCGCCAGCGTCACCCAAACCATCGAAATGGCGGTGACCGACGGGCTGACCGGACTGCACAACCGCCGCTACCTCGACAGCCATCTGCAGACGCTGTTCGATCGCGCCGTGGCGCGGCGGCGGCCGCTGTCGGTGATGATCACCGACCTCGATCGTTTCAAGTCGATCAACGACGCGCACGGCCATGACGGCGGCGACGATGTGTTGCGGGAATTCGCGCGACGGCTGCGCAAGAATGTCCGGGGCATCGACCTTGCCTGCCGCTTTGGTGGCGAGGAGTTCGTCGTGGTCATGCCGGACACTGACGGCACGGTGGCCGAAAGGGTGGCCGAACGCATTCGCGCCGAAATTGCCCAGGCGCCTTTTGCCATCGGCCCGGACGGCAAGACGACCGAAGTCACCGTCAGTGTCGGCGTGTCGTCGGTGCTGAAGGGGGTGGACACGGTGGCGGCGCTGATGAAACGTGCCGACCTCGCTCTCTACGAAGCCAAGAGCGGCGGCCGCAACCGCGTCGTCGCCAAGGCGGCGTAACCCGCAAAGGCCCGATTTTCCAGTCAAGCCGATAGGGTTACCCGTTTACCTTAATCCAAGCGATTCGCGAGCCTTGGTTAAGAAATGGTTGATTTTCATAAACTCTTGCGCAAGTGTGCAGGCCAAGACGAAGCCGGCACGAGGGTAGTCAGCCGGCTCGATCCCTAGAAATACCCCATGATGCTCAGGTCCGCCGCATCTCCTGGGTCCGTGGGGTCGGCCGGCCGGCGCTGGCGCATAGTGGCCTCCTCGTACCGCTGCCAAACGCCGACCGGCCCCCTTCTCCAAACAGAACATCGGAGCTCCGTGCCAAGGCACGGATGACTCTGCTTTTTGCGTGTGAAAAATCCGGATCCTGTGATCAGCGGCGATAGCCATATGGCGCGCCCTGTCATTGCGCGAGAGGCTTTGTTGGTGGCTGGCCTCTGAGGGAGGGCTACCTCTCCAGTTCATACATATGGCGCACAAGGGGCTTGCGGCAAGACCCGGCTCCTCCCGTAAAACCGTCGGCCTAACCCAAGGGTACGGAACGGAGAGTGCGATAATGGCTGTAATGACCGATCATGCGGTGGTGATTGCCGGAGGTGGCCCGACAGGGTTGCTGCTGGCAGCTGAACTCGCGCTGGCGGGTGTCGACGTTGCCATTGTCGAACGGCGTCCCAACCAGGAGCTTGTTGGCTTGCGTGCGGGCGGCCTGCATGCACGCACGATCGAAGTTCTGGATCAGCGTGGGATCGCCGACCGGTTTTTGTCGCAAGGACAACGCTTTCAGGTCGTGGGCTTCCACATGATCCGGCTGGACATCAGCGACTTTCCAACGCGGCACAACTGCCTGCTCGGGCTGCGTCAAAACCACATTGAACGCATATTGGCCGGTCGGGTCGACGAGTTGAAAGTGCCGATCTATCGCGGACAGGAGGTCGCGGTGTTGGCGCAAGACGACAGCCGGGTCATCATCGAGTTGGCCGATGGCCAACGTATGAAGACACATTATCTGGTGGGCTGTGACGGAGGGCGAAGCCTCATCCGAAAAGCAGCCGGCATCGAATTCGCCGGATGGGATCCGACGATGAGCTGGATGATCGCCGAGGTCGAGATGTCTGAGGAGCCGCCATTCGGCTTCCGGAGGACGGACTCCGGTATCCACGCTTTGGGCAAGACCGGAGAGGGTGGGACAGTCGGCGTCGTGCTGACAGAACCGCGACTGGAGACCGGTGGAGAACCCACGCTTCGCGATCTCAGCGAGGCGCTGGTTGCCATCTATGGGACCGACTATGGAGTCCACAGTCCGACTTGGCTCTCACGATTTACCGACATGACGCGGCAAGCCGCGACCTATCGTGACAGACGCGTCCTGCTGGCGGGCGATGCCGCGCACATCCATCCCCCGATGGGCGGGCAGGGTCTCAACATCGGCGTACAGGATGCGGTCAACCTCGGCTGGAAGCTGGCGCAGGTGGTCAAGCGGATCTCACCTGAGAGCCTCCTCGATACCTACCAGGCTGAGCGCCACCCGGTCGCCGCCCGTGTCTTGCAGAACACGATGGCACAGGTTGCGCTTCGGCGTATGGACGACCGCGGCAAGGCGATGGGCGACATCGTTGCCGAACTGTTCGGGATGGACGAACCGCGCAGACGAATGGCCGGCGAGATGTCCGGTCTGGGCGTTCACTACAATCTCGGCGAGGGGCATCCTCTGCTCGGCCGGCGGATGCCCGACCTCGACCTGCTCACTGCCAACGGCCCGCTGAGAGTCTTTGCCCTGCTGCATGATGCCCGGCCGGTCATGCTGAACTTCGGTCAGCCAGGCGGCTTCGACATCACACCGTGGGGGGAACGGGTCCAGCAGATCGACGCCACATATTCCGGTCCGTGGGAGCTTCCGGTCCTTGGTCCCGTTGCCGCTCCGACCGCGGTGTTGATCCGGCCTGACGGCTATGTGGCCTGGGTAGGGGACGGAACCCGTCTTGGGCTTGCCGAGGCGCTGACCGCCTGGTTCGGACCGCCTGCCGTGGCGCCCCAGCCACAATAAAGTAGGCGCCACCTCCCGAAATACCTCCTGAATGCATCGCGTCGCCGCTTGTGGCGGCGCGGACTGCTGACAACCGATTGACAGGAGCTTCTATCCATGCAGAAATTGGTTGGACCATTGGACCACTTGGAGAGAGCGTGGACCAGAACAGCCTGCCACCCATTCAGACGACGGCGCGCGATGACGCCGTGCTGAAGGCGTTGGTTGGGTTTGTTCGCGCCGAAGCCTTGCAGCCCGGCGAGCGACTTCCGACAGAGCGTATTCTGGCCGAACGGCTGAAGGTCAGCCGCAACACGGTGCGTGAGGCGCTGACGCGCTGGGAAGGGCTCGGTCTGGTCGAGCGCCGGCAGGGCAGCGGAACCTACCTCAAGGCGGCCGTTTCACCCGGCATGCTGCATATGCCGCTGACGCTGGCGGGGGGAAACGATTTCACCAGCCTGATGCAGACGCTGGAAATCCGCCGCGCGCTGGAAGCGGAGGCCGCCGCACTCTGTGCCGAGCGTGCAAGCCAGACCGACATTGCCGAGATCGCGCGCAAGCTCGACATCATGGAGCAGGCGTTTCGCACGCGCGACGGCATGTCGTCGGAAGAGGACTGGGAGTTCCACCAGGCGATCTACCGGGTCTCCGGCAATCCGCTGTTCGAGCAGATCATCGCCGCCATGCACGAGTTGTTCCATCGCTTTTGGGAGCATCCGCTCGGCGTGCGCGACTTCGGCCATGCCAGCTTTCCCTATCACCGCACCATCTACGAATGCATCGCCGCGCGTGACCCGCAAGGCGCCCGCGCCGAGGCGCTCAAGCTGATCGCCACCGTCGAGGACGATCTGAAGCGCGGTGCGGCCAAACTCAAACTTTCGAGCCAGACATGAACGAGCAGCCATCCGGTTTCGACCACGATTATCTCGCCGAGGCGGCAACGCTGCTGGCGCATGACGAGCCATTCCCGGGCGGCGCGGTGGTGCCGCCGATCTACCAGACCTCGCTGTTCACCTTTGCCAACTATGCCGAGATGGCCGACACTTTCGCCGGCAAACGAAAGCAGCCTATCTATTCGCGCGGCGACAATCCGACGGTGATGGAGTTCGAGGCGCGGGTAGCGGCGCTCGAGGGCGCTGAGGCCGCGCGCGGCTTTTCCAGCGGCATGGCGGCGATTAGCGCCACCGTGCTTGCTTTCGTCGGTGCCGGCGAGCGCATCGTGGCGGTGCGCAATTGCTACGGCGATGCCTACCGGCTGTTCGAGCGGCTCTTGCCCCGGCTCAACATCAAAGTCGATTACGTCGATGGCTCCGACCCGGACGCGGTCGCGGCGGCACTTCCCGGCGCCAAGCTGCTCTACCTGGAAAGCCCGACCTCGATGATGTTCGAGCTCCAGGACATCGCGCATCTGACGCGGTTGGCGAAGGAGCAGGGCATCATCACCAGCATCGACAATTCCTGGGCAACGCCGGTGTTCCAGAAGCCGATCACCCACGGCGTCGACCTGGTGCTGCACTCGGCCTCGAAATATCTCGGTGGCCACAGCGACACCGTGGCCGGCGTCGTGGCCGGATCTGCCGCCCATATCAAGCATATCAACGAGCAGACCTATTCCTATCTCGGCGGCAAGCTGTCGCCGTTCGAGGCCTGGCTGCTCCTGCGCGGCTTGCGCACGCTGCCGCTGCGCCTGCCGCACCACATGAAAAGCGGCCTGACCCTCGCCGAGCGGCTGAAGGCGCATGCCAATGTTGAGCGCGTCAACCATCCTGCCTATTCGAACCATCCCGGCAAGGCGACGCTGGCCGGCTATGCCGGGCTGTTCTCCTTCGAGGTGACGGACGATATCGACATCCCCGTCTTCGTCGACGCGCTCAACTATTTCCGCCTCGGCGTCAGCTGGGGCGGGCATGAGAGCCTGGTCGTGCCTGCCAAGGCGTCGCTCGAGCAGACGCCGGGCCTAAATTCGATGGCGCGCTTCGGCGTCAGCCCCCGAACCATCCGCTTCAATGTCGGATTGGAAAGTGTCGAAGACCTGTGGGCGGACGTCGCCCAGGCCTTCGAAAAAGCCAGAAAATAACAAGCGGGTTCAAAATGGGAGTCTTGAACATGAAAAAACTGACCGTCATGCTTGCCACCGTTGCGGGGCTGGCGATTTCCGCCGGAAGTGCTGTGGCCGATTCGACCCTTAAGATGGTCGAAGTCATCACCAGCCCGCCGCGCACCGAATTCCTGAAGAAACAGATCGCCGAATTCGAAACCGCCAATCCCGGCGTCAAGGTCGAGCTGATCTCGCTGCCCTGGGGCCAGGCCTTCGAAAAATTCCTGACCATGGTGCAGGCCGGCGATACGCCCGATGTGGTCGAGATGCCGGAACGCTGGATGGGCCTCTATGCCAACAATGCCCAGCTCGAGGATCTCGGCCCCTACATGGCCAAGTGGGACGACGCCAAGACGCTCGGCGAGCGCGCCAAGCAGTTCGGCTCGACCGTCAACAACACGCAGTTCATGATCCCGTACGGCTACTACGTGAACGCGCTGTTCTGGAACAAGAAGCTGTTCAAGGAAGCCGGCCTAGACGGGCCGCCGGCGACGCTCGACGATTTCATCGCCGACTCCAAGAAGATCTCGGCAATACCGGGCAAATATGGCTACTGCCTGCGCGGCGGTCCGGGCGCCTTCAACGGCATGCACATGTTCATGAATATCGCAGCCGGCAAGGGCGGCTATTTCAACGAGGATGGCACCTCGACCATCAACGACGAAGGCTCGGTCAAGGGTCTGCAGATGCTGGCCGACATGTACAAGAATGGCTTGGCGCCGAAGGATGCTGTGAGCTGGGGCTTCAACGAGACGGTCACCGGCTTCTATTCCGGTACCTGCGCCATGCTCAACCAGGATCCGGACGCACTGCTCGGCATCGCCGACAAGATGAGTGCCGACGACTTCGCTGTGGCGCCATTGCCGGTCGGGCCGAGCGGCAAGTCTTATCCGACGCTTGGCTATGCCGGTTGGGCGATGTTCGCCAACTCGCAGCACAAGGACGACGCCTGGAGGCTGATGGCAACGCTTTTGTCCCCCAAGGACAATCTGGAATGGGCCAAGGAGGTTGGCGTCGTCCCGATCCACAATGGTGCCGACCAGGATCCCCATTTCAAGACCGAGCAGTTCAAGGGCTGGTTCACGGAGCTGAGCGACACCTCCAAGTATGAAATGGTGACGCCGCCGACGCATCTGGAGAACCTTGGCAATTTCGTCGACCAGGTGGCGATCAAGAATTTCCAGGAAGTGCTGCTTGGCCAGAAGACGGCCAAGGACGTCGCCGACCAATGGGCTGCCTTCCTGACCAAGGAACAGCAGGACTGGCTGGCGAAGAACAAGAAGTAGTTTTGTTCCCTTCTCCCCGTTCACGGGGAGAAGGTGTCACGAAGTGACAGATTAGGGGCGGCGCCATCGTTTGAAGGTTTGCGCAGCCCCTCATCTGCCTGCCGGCATCTTCTCCCCGTGAAACGGGGAGAAGGACGCTGTCGCCGACGCCGGCATCCACCTTTCACCGTAGAGCCCCCAATGACCTATGCCGTGTCCGAAATACGATCCGCCGGCAAGCCGCGTCGCAAGTGGCGATCGCACGCCGCCATCGAGCCCTGGCTCTATCTCAGCCCGGCGATCATCCTTCTGGTCGTGGTGCTTCTGGTGCCGCTGGTCATCGGCATCAGCTACTCCTTCCGCAAATTCTCGGCTTTCAAGTCGGAATATGTCGGGCTCGCACAGTATCGGGCAATGCTGTCGGACGCGGTGCTCGGGCAGGCGCTGGTCAACACGCTGTGGTGGACCGTCGCCAGCCTGTTCTTCCAGTTCTTCCTCGGTCTCGGCCTGGCGCTGCTGCTCGACAAGCCATTCCCGGGCCGCAAGGTGGTGCAGGCCCTGGTGTTCCTGCCCTGGGCGGTGCCGTCCTTCCTGTCAGGCCTGACCTGGGCCTGGCTGTTCAATCCGATCATCGGCCCATTGCCGCACTGGCTGTATGCATTGGGGCTGAAGGCCGAACCGACCAATGTTCTGTCCGATCCCTCGACCGCCATGTGGGGGCCGATCGTCGCCAATATCTGGTTCGGCATTCCATTCTTCGCCATCACGCTGCTGGCGGCGCTGAAATCCATTCCATCGGAATTGCATGAGGCGGCGGCGATCGACGGCGCTTCGCCCTGGCAGCGCTTCACCAAAGTGACGCTGCCGTTCCTGGCGCCGACCATTGCCATCACGGTGATGCTGCGCACCATCTGGATCGCCACCTTCGCCGACCTCATCTTCGTCATGACCGAGGGCGGACCGGCAGGCTCGACCAACACGGTGCCGGTCTACATCTATGTCAGCGCCTTCAAGTCGCTGGACAAGGGCTATGCCTCGGCGGTGGCCGTGCTGCTGCTCGTCCTGCTCATTGCCTATGCGATCGCACTGATAGGCATCCGCCGCTCCCTGGTGCGGCACGTCTGATGATCGCAGGACGCTCAGCCTCGCAGCGCTTCTTCGGCGGCATCGGCCTCTACGCCGCCGTCGCGGCTTACGTGATCTTTGCGCTGTTCCCGATCTACTGGACGCTGAAGATCTCGGTCACGCCGGAGCGGCTTCTCTATTCCGAAGGCATCACCTTCTGGCCCTCGCAGATGACGTTGCAGAACTTCGTCACCGTGCTCGAGGCCACCGATTTCCCGCGCTATTTCCTCAACAGCGTCATCGTCTCGGTGTCGACGGCGGCACTGGTGACGGTCGTCGCCACGCTCGCCGGCTACGCCATGTCGCGCTTCACGTTTCGCGGCAAGGCAGCACTGGCGCTGATGCTCTTGTTGACCCAGACGTTTCCGCTGGTGATGGTTATTCCGCCGATCTACCGCGTCATGGGGCAGATCGGCCTGATCAACAGCCTGACCGGGCTGATCATCATCTACACCGCCTTCAACACCGCCTTTGCCACCTTTCTGATGCAATCCTTCTTCGACGGCATCCCGAAGGACCTGGAAGAAGCGGCGATGATCGACGGTTGCACGCGCGCGCAGGCAATGCGCAAGGTGATCGTGCCGCTGACGCTGCCGGGCATGGGCGCGACGCTCGGCTTCGTCTTCACCGCGGCCTGGAGCGAGCTTCTGTTCGCGCTGATGCTGATTTCCAGCGACGACCAGAAGACCTTCGCGGTCGGCCTGCTCACCTTCATCGGCAAATTTGCCGTCGACTGGGGACAGATGATGGCGGCGTCGATCCTGGCGCTGATCCCGGTCTGCATCTTCTTCGCTTTCCTGCAACGCTATCTCGTCACCGGCCTGACCGCCGGCGCCGTCAAAGGATAGATCGATGGCCTCTGTTACGCTCGATAAGGTCCGCAAGGATTATGGCACTGTCCGTGTCCTGCACGCGGTCGACCTTGAAATCGCCGATGGCGAGTTCGTCGTCCTGGTCGGTCCGTCAGGCTGTGGCAAGTCCACGCTTTTGCGCATGATCGCCGGGTTGGAGGAGGCTTCCGGCGGCGAGATCCGCATCGGCGAGCGGCTGGTCAACGACGTCGCACCGAAGGACCGCGACATCGCCATGGTGTTCCAGTCCTACGCGCTCTACCCGCATATGGATGTATCGAAGAACATGGGTTTCAGCCTGATGCTGCGCAAGGCCGAGAAGCCGGCGATCGACGCGCGGGTGGACGGTGCGGCCAAGCGGCTCGGGCTCGACACTTTCCTGCAGCGCCTGCCGCGGCAGTTGTCCGGCGGCCAGCGCCAGCGCGTCGCCATGGGCCGCGCCATCGTGCGCGATCCCAAGGTGTTTCTGTTCGATGAGCCGCTGTCGAACCTCGACGCCAAGCTGCGCGTCCATATGCGTGCCGAGATCAAGGCGCTGCACCAGCAGTTGAAGACCACTTCGGTCTACGTCACCCACGACCAGATCGAGGCCATGACCATGGCCGACAGGATCGTCGTCATGCATGACGGGCTGATCCAGCAAGTCGGCGCGCCGCTGGATCTCTATGACCGGCCGGCCAACATGTTCGTCGCCGGCTTCATCGGCTCACCTGGTATGAATTTCCTGCCTGCGACCGTTCGCAAGGGCGGTACCTCGGAGGCCGTGCTGGCCGATGGCCAGGCGTTGCGCCTGCCGGATGGCCTGCCGCTGAAGGACGGTGACGTAATCACCGTCGGTCTGCGGCCCGAGCACATCAGGCTGGCCGATGACGGCGAATTGCAGGGCGAGGTGGGGGTGGTGGAGCCGCTCGGGCTTTCGACGCAGTTCTACGTCAAGCTGGCTGGCCAGCAGCTTTGTGTCTTCGCCATGGGCCGCGCCGGCGTGAAGCCCGGCGACGTGGTACGGCTGTCGGCCGACCCGGCGTCGCTGCATCTGTTCGATCCGAAAAGCGGCGATCGCGTTGGCTAAACCGGGGCCTGCTGCTGCATAGTGATTTGCGGAAGCAGGAAGAGGGGGAGGCCATGAAACTCGGAATTCCGGTCTATGACGGCGTGGACTTGCTCGACGTGACCGGGCCTTACGAGATGTTCAAATGGGTCGACCCGGCGAAGGGGCTCGATTGCCAGATCCTCTCCGCCGATGGTGGCCCGGTCACGACCGTGAACGGGTTGCGTTTCGAAGCCCATGCCAGCTTTGCCGAAACGCCAACGCTCGATGTCCTCTGGGTCCCGGGCGGTGCGCCGGAAGCGTTGAGCGCAATCATGTCGAATGCCAATTCGCCTTTTCTCGCCTACCTCCGACAGGTAGCGGCGGATGCGCTCTGGGTTTGCTCCGTATGCGAGGGGGCGCTGTTGCTCGCACGCGCCGGGCTGCTCGAGGGTCACAAAGCCACGACCCATTGGGCGTTCGTCAAATGCCTGCAGAGTTTCCCCAAGATCGAGGTCGATACGACGCATGCCCGCTTCGTCAGATCCGGCAACCGACTGACCGGTGGAGGCATTTCATCAGGCCTCGACGAGGCCTTGAAACTGATCGAGCTGCTGTTCGATGAGGCGACAGCCGAGGCGGTTCAGGTCACCACGCAGTATTTTCCGCGTCCGCCGGTGGCTGGCAAAATTCCAGCCACGCCGGCCTGCCCGGTGAAATGGCGATCCAGGCGGCCGCACCATCACGGCAACTCTGCAGAAATTCCGGGAAGAGCGTAACGCCGCAATGGACTGCCGTCCGATGGTCCTGCAAACGAAAACGCCGCCCATTGGGCGGCGTTTCGGCATTTTTGGAGAAACCAGATTACTTGATCTTGGTTTCCTTGAACTCGACGTGCTTCTTGGCGACCGGGTCGTACTTGCGGAACGACAGCTTGTCGGTCTTGGTGCGGCTGTTCTTGCTGGTCACGTAGAAGAAACCGGTGTCGGCGGTCGACAGAAGCTTGATCTTGATGTTTGCGGCTTTGGCCATGATTTCAGTCCGTTATGTTCGTGGGGTTTTGGCCGCTGGAGCACGGGGAAACACCCGGACGCGGGAAACTTGGCGCGACACATAAAGAACGTGCCTGGAAAGTCAAGCCCGGCGAAGCTTGTACCACCCGCCGGAGCAGGCCAGTAGCCTCAAATCATGCGCTTTCTCTCGCGGGCGCCCCAACCTTCTTCCAGTCTCCGGTGGTGTTCCACCAGCGATTCGGATTGGCGCGGTCGTCCAGCCCCTTGGAGCGGCTGGCCAGGATCGGCTGGATGCGGATCACCGGCTCCTGGTAGGAGTGCGCCTGGAAAATCGCCTCGACGACGCGCGCGGCCAGCACCTGGTCGTCGGGCAGTTCGAACGAAACCTCGACTGTGCCGGGGCGACGCCGCAACTCGGTCTCGGCGCCGGCGGCCGCCCCGTCGAGCGGCCTGTAGCGTTCGATGCCATGTGCCGACTGGTAGGCGTTGCGGTCATATTTGCCCATCGCCAGCGGCGCTATCGCCACCACCGCATCCATGATGCGGTCGACATCGGCGGCCGGCGCCTGAAAGGTCACCAGCAGGAGCAGTGTCATTCGCAACGAAGTGGTTTCAAAGCCGCTGTCGATCATGGGAGGATCCTCAACTTCAGATATTTTGAGGGAGCCTTATAACCGGAGGCTGCTGACACGGTTCTGTCAGCAGCCTGTCGTGTCGCCGCGTGAAATGCAGGCCGGAAGCAGCGTGGCGCTACAGCAGGATCTTGCGGACCAGCCTGACGCTGACCAGGCCGATGTAGGCGGCGAAGAACAGGCCGAGCGACCAGCCGAAGCCGGATGGACCGAACGCATCCATGCCGATGCCGATCGCTTGCGGACCGAGCACCATGCCAACGCCGTAGCAGAGCACGAAGGCGGCGTTGGCCGACGCCAGCTCGTGGCCGGAGAGCTGCGAGCCGAGATGGGCAAGGCCGATTGTGTACATGGCTGCAACGACGCCGCCCCAGACGAACAGAAGGGCCGCCATCAGGTGCCAGTTCTGCGCAAAGAAGGGCATGAAGACCGTGCCGGCAAGGCCGACAGTGGCGCAGGCAATCAGCAGATAGCGGCGGTCGCTGACGCGGTCGCTGATCATGCCGATCGGGATCTGCAGCAGCACATTGCCGAGGCCGATCATGGTCAGGAGAAGGGCTGCGTCGGCCTCGGAGTAGCCGATGCGGTTGCCATAGACCGGGAACAACGCAAAGCCGCCGGTTTCGACGGCGCCGAACACCAGCACGGCAGCGGTTGCTGACGGCACCAGCCAGATGTAGCGCAGGAAATTGCTGGTTTCGCCATCAGAAGCGATGGTCGGGCTCTCATTGCGCGCCGCCAGCACCGGAATGGCGGCCAGCGTCACCAATGCGATGATGACGCCGAATGGCCTGAAGCCCGAACTGCCGAGATGGGCAAACAGCCACGGTCCCGCAGCAAAGCCGAGCGACAGGACAGTGGCGTAGATGCCGAGCACAAGGCCACGTCGATGCGGCGGCGCCGAGGTGCTGATCCAGAACTCGGACAGGATGAACAGCACCGTCAGCGCGATGTGCAGCACGATACGAAGCGGAAACCACATCCAGAAATCCGGCGCGAAGTGGAAGCCGACGAAGGCCAGGGCGCCGGTGGCAATCATGGCAATCATCGTCCAGGCCACGCCGAAGCGCATGGCGAGTGGCGTCGCCAGCGGGGCACCGGCGATCGAGGCTAGGCCGGCGACGGCCGTGTTGAGGCCGATCATCGACGCCGAATGGCCGCGCGTTTCGAGAATGACGCTGAGCAGCGGCATACCGAGGCCGATGGCGATGCCGACGACGCTGATCGACGAGATCGCCGCCACCATCGGCAGCCAGTGTACGCGTTCGTCGCCCTGTGGTTGGGTATCGACCGTCATGGGATGTCTGAATACTCGATGTTCTACAGAATTTCGCGGGTGAAGCGGTTGCGGACTAGCCGGTAGAAGGGCACAGGACCGCCCGGACGCAACTGCGGATCATGGGCGAGGCGCTTTTCGAGCTCGTCCAGGATCGTTCGGGTGATGTCGGGTATGTCGGCTTCCCTGGCCTTGGCCAGCGGCAGCCAGACCAGTTCTTCGAGTTCATTGGTCGGGCCGCCACCCGGCAGTTCGACGGCGACGTCATCGCGCCAGGCGCTGAAGAAACGTGTGTCGAAGCGGCGCACCCGGTTGGGTGGCGTGATGGCGCGCGCGACGAAGCGCAGCATGTCGAGAGAGGGTTGCACGCCGTGTTCGGCAAAGCCCTGCCAATCGGGTCTGGCGGTGATGAAAGCACCTTTGCGGCCAATCAGCAGCCCGGCTTCCTCATAGGTCTCGCGAATCGCCGACAAGGCAATGGCGCGGGCCCGCGCAGCACTTGTGCGGCCCGGCCCGGCGAGCAACTTTGCCTCCTGCTCCGGATGCAATACAGCGGCGACCGCGATGCGGCTGTCGGCCGGATCGGTGCGGCCGCCGGGAAACACGAACTTGCCTGGCATGAAGGCGTGGCCGGCATGACGACGGCCCATCAGGACCAGCACCTCGTCGCCCTCGCGGTCGAGCAGGATCAGGGTCGCCGCGTCGCGCGGACGAATTGGCTGGTCGCTATGAGCGATCATGCTCCGCTCGATCCTGTCGACTTCCGCCTTGGTCATACCGTCCATGCGCAGGACCTAGCGGAAACTTCTGGCAAGCGAAAGTGGCCTTTCACGGTCGGTGTGTTGCACCAGCGAGCGCAGCCAACTTTGACCTAGACCCCGGGATGGGGGTCGATCCCGTCATGCTCGCCGCCGAATCCGTGCATATAGAAGGCCCATTGCAGTCCGATGACGGCACCCTTGACCGGCTGTAGCAGCCCCACCGCCAGAATGATGGTCAGCGGTACCCAGATGGCGATGTGTTGCCAGGTGGACAGTGTCGATGTCGCCTCGACAGCCATGAAGGCGCCAAGCACGATGTGGCCGACGATGACGATGACGAGATAGGCTGGAAGGTCGTCGGCGCGGTGGTGGTACAATTCCTCGCCGCAGACGCTGCATTTATCGACGGTCTTGGTGAAGGCGCGAAACAACTTGCCTTCGCCGCAATGCGGGCAGCGGCCGAGCATGCCGCGTTTCATCGCCGTCCACAGCGGGCGGGCGGCCCGACCCGAGTGATGTTCGCCGCCGAAAACCTGGTCTTCCATGGCTGTTGCCATCATCTTCTCCTGCCGCGCGAACCCGGTCGCGATTGCGACGCGCGGGCGCGGCCCTTGGCCTTGTGAAACGACCGCTTGGAACCTGGCAAAGGCTTCGGGTCGGTCAACATCTCGAAGCGCATCGCGCCGGCCATTGGTGCCACCTCGACGAGCCGGACCTCAACGCGATCCGCGAGTTGGTAGCCTTTGCCCGAACGTTCTCCGAACAGGGAGCGGGCGGCTTCGTCGTATATATAGTAATCGCCATTCAAAGTTGACACCGGGATGAAACCATCTGCGCCATACTGCGGCAATTGGACAAATAGTCCCGATTTGGTGACGCCGGAGATGCGGGCGTCGAACCGGTCGTCGATTCGCTCGGCGAGATAGGCGGCGATCAGCCGGTCGACTGTGTCGCGCTCAGCCGCCATTGCGCGCCGTTCCGTGGCTGAGATCAGCACGCCAATGTCTTCGAGCCGTGCCTCCTCGTCCTGCGTCAGCCCGCCCGGACCGAGGCCGAGTGCGGCGATAAGTCCGCGGTGCACGATGAGGTCGGCGTAGCGGCGGATCGGCGAGGTGAAATGCGCGTAGCGCCTGAGGTTGAGGCCGAAATGGCCGATGTTCTTGGGCGAATATTCGGCCTGGCTCTGCGAGCGCAGCACCACCTCGTTGACCAGGCCTTCATTGTCGGCGCCGCGCACGCCCTCCAGAATGCCGTTGAACTGGCTTGGCCGCATCTGCGCGCCGCGCGCCAGAGACAGGCCAAGCGTCTGCAGGAATTCGCGCAGCGATTCCTGCTTGGCCAGCGAAGGCGCGTCATGGACGCGGTAGACCAGCGCCTGCTTCTTCGCCTCCAGCGTCTCTGCCGCGGCGACATTGGCCTGGATCATGAATTCTTCGATCAGCTTGTGTGCATCAAGCCGTTCCGGCACGATGACGCGATCGACGGTGCCATCCGGCTTGAGCAGGATCTTGCGCTCCGGCAAGTCGAGTTCGAGCGGCTGGCGGCCGTCGCGGCCTCGCTTCAGGATCGCATAGGCGTCCCACAGCGGCTTCAGCACGGTGTCGAGGATCGGACCGGTCTTGTCGTCCGGCACGCCGTCGATCGCCGCCTGGGCTTGTTGGTAGGCAAGTTTTGCCGCCGACTTCATCATCACGCGATGGAAGGAGTGCCTCAGCTTGCGGCCGTCGGCCGAAAAAACCATGCGCACCGCCAGCGCTGGGCGGTCCTGACCTTCGCGCAGCGAGCAGAGATCGTTGGAGATGCGCTCGGGCAGCATCGGCACGACGCGATCCGGGAAATAGACCGAATTGCCGCGTTTCAGCGCTTCGCGGTCGAGTGCCGTGCCATAGCGGATGTAGGCGGCGACATCAGCGATCGCCACTGTGGCGACCACGCCGCCAGGGTTCTTCTCGTCGAGATCCGATGTGGCGAAGACGGCGTCGTCATGGTCCTTGGCGTCGGCCGGATCGATGGTGACCAGCGGCAGGTCGCGCCAGTCCTCGCGGTGATCCATCGTTGCGGGCTTGACCGCTTCGGACTCGGCGATGACGTCGGCAGGAAAAATATGCGGAATGTCATGCGCGTGGATGGCGATCATCGAGACCGCCTTTTCGCTGGTCAGCGAACCCAGCACGTTGAGCACCTTGGCTCTAGGCAGCCCATAGCGGGAGGCGCGCGCCGGCTCGACCTCGACGAGGTCGCCGTTCCTGGCGCCGTTCTGGAATTCCTTGTCGACGATCAGTTCGGGCTGGCGCCGCTCGACCGGCTCGATGCGGAAGGTGCCGTCCTGCAAGATGCGAAAGACACCGAGAACCGCATCGCTGCGCTTCTCGAAGATCTTCATCACCCGCCCGGTATAGGCTGGGCCTGTCGCTTCGTTGGTCGGAAAGGTCTTGGCCAGCACGCGGTCGCCGATGCCGGGCGCCGGGCCGTTGCCGCTGCGCGAGATCCGGATGGAGACAACGGGTGGCTCACCAGTGCCGACGGCTTCCGCTGGATGCGCCAGCAAAATGCCGTCGCCGTCACGGCCAAAGATATCGAGCACGGCGACGTGGGGCAGGGCGCCAACGCGGGCGAGTTTTTTGCGCTCCTTGGTCAGGACGCCTTCGTCCTGCAGGTCGCGCAAAATATCCTTCAGCCAGATGCGGTCGTCGCCGCGCAACGCGAACGCCTTGGCGATGTCGCGTTTGCCGGCGCGATCGGGATTTTCGGCGATGTAGCGCAGGATTTCGTCACGCGAGGGCCGATAGTCGTCCTTGACCTTGGCCCTCGTGTCAGCGGTGCGCGGATCGCCGTGGCTTCTACCGGTGATCCTGCGCGCCACGCCGTCCTACCCCTTTTTCTTCGCGGCCGGCTTCTTGCCCGCCGTTTTCTTGGCCGTCGTCTTTCCGGTTGCCGGCGCCTTGGCCGCTGCCGCCTTGCGGAACGGCTTCTTGCCGCCGCCGCCCTTGGCTTCCTTCTCGGCTATCAGCGCCAGCGCGTCCTCAACCGTCACCGATTGCGGATCCTTGCCCTTGGGCAGGGTGGCATTGACCTTGCCAAAATTCACGTAAGGCCCGTATTTGCCGTCACGCACGACGATCTTGCCGCCGCCATCGGGATGGTCGCCAAGCTCCTTCAAGGCGGCGGCTGTGCCGCCATTGCGACCGCCCTTGCCCTTCAACTGCTTCTCGGCGATCACCGACACGGCGCGGTTGAGGCCGATCGAGAACACGTCCTCGATGCTGTCGAGATTGGCGTAGGTGCCGTCATGCAGCACGAACGGACCATAGCGGCCGAGCCCGGCCGAGATCATCTTGCCGGATTCCGGGTGCTGGCCGACATCGCGTGGCAGCGACAGCAGGGCGAGCGCCTTCTCGTGGTCGATGGTTTCAGCCGTCCAGCCCTTGGGCAGGCTGGAGCGCTTGGCCTCCTTGCCGTCGCCGCGCTGCAGATAGGGGCCAAAGCGGCCGCTGCGCAGCGTGATTTCCTCTGACGTATAGGGGTCCTTGCCGATGACCTTGGTGCCGTCCTCGCCATTGCCGTTCTCGCCATTGGGGTTGGCGGCATCGCCGAGCTGGCGGGTGAAGGAGCATTCGGGATAGTTCGAGCAGCCGACAAAGGCGCCGAATTTGCCAAGCTTCAGCGACAGATTGCCGGTGCCGCATTTCGGGCAGATGCGCGGATTGGAGCCGTCCTCACGCGTGGGAAACACCAGCGGGGCCAGTTCCTCGTTGAGCGCGTCGAGCACGTCGGTGACGCGCAATTCCTTGATGTCGGCAACGGCGCCTGAAAAATCCTTCCAGAAATCGCGCAGCACGTCCTTCCAGGCGAGCTTGCCGTCGGAGATCTCGTCGAGCTTCTCCTCAAGCGAGGCGGTGAAGTCGTATTCGACATAGCGTTCGAAGAAGCTTTCGAGGAAGGCCGACAACAACCGGCCCTTGGCCTGCGGCACCAGCCGGCGTTTGTCGATGGTGACGTAGTCGCGGTCCTCGAGCGTCTTCAGGATCGCCGTGTAGGTCGACGGCCTGCCGATACCGAGCTCTTCCAACTTCTTGATCAGCGAGGCTTCGGAGTAACGCGGCGGCGGCTCGGTGGTGTGCTGGGTGGCGTTGATCGCCTGACGGGCAAGCTGCTCGCCGGCGCGGATTTCCGGCAGGCGGCGATTTTCCTCGTCTTCCGTATCGTCGTCCTTCTGGTCGGTGTAGGCAGCGATGAAGCCATCGAAGCGAACGACCGAACCGATGGCGCGAAGCTCGGCGGTGCGGGGGCCGTTGACGGCCTCGATCTCGGCCGTGGTGCGTTCGATCTCGGCCGGCTGCATCTGGCTGGCGATGGCGCGCTTCCAGATCAACTCATAAAGCTGCATCTGGTCGGAATCGAGATATTGCCTGACTGAAGCTGGGGTGCGCATGAAGTCCGTCGGGCGGATCGCTTCGTGCGCTTCCTGAGCGTTCTTGGCCTTGGTGGTATAAAGGCGCGGCTTTTCCGGAAGGTATTTGGGCCCGAATTCCTTGGCGATGGCGTCACGGGCGGCCGAGATCGCCTCCGGCGCCATCTGCACGCCGTCGGTTCGCATATAGGTGATCAGGCCGGTCGTCTCGCCGCCGATTTCCATGCCTTCATAGAGGCGCTGCGCCACCTGCATGGTGCGGCTGGCCGAGAAGCCGAGGCCCGATGAGGCGGCCTGCTGCAGCGTCGAGGTGGTGAAGGGCGGGCCGGGATTGCGCTTGGTCGGCTTGGCTTCGACCGTCACCGCCTTGAAGGTCGCGCCTTCGAGCATCGACTTGATGTCATCTGCCTGCGCCTTGTTCGAAATGTCGAGCTTTTGCAGCTTCTTGCGATCGAAGGCGGTCAGCCGGGCTTCGAAGTTCTCGTCGCGCGGCGTGCCGAGGAGGGCAGCGATTTGCCAGTATTCCTCGCGGATGAAGCGTTCGATCTCGGATTCGCGGTCGCAGACCAGGCGCAATGCGACAGACTGGACGCGGCCGGCGGAACGGGCGCCCGGCAGTTTGCGCCACAGAACCGGCGACAGCGTGAAGCCGACGAGATAGTCGAGCGCCCGCCGAGCCAGATAGGCATCGACCAGCGGCGCATCGATCTGGCGCGGATTGGCCATCGCTTCCAGCACCGACGACTTGGTAATGGCGTTGAAGACGACGCGGCTGACCGGTTTGTCCTTCAGCGCGCGCTTCTGCTTCAGCACTTCCAGCACGTGCCAGGAAATGGCTTCGCCCTCGCGATCCGGGTCGGTGGCGAGGATCAGGCCGTCGGCATCCTTGACCGCCTTGGCGATGTCGGCAAGCCGCTTGCCCGAGGCGGTGTCGACCGCCCAGGACATGGCGAAATCCTCGTCCGGACGTACCGAGCCATCCTTGGCCGGCAAATCGCGGACATGGCCGAACGAGGCCAGAACCTTGTAGTTCTTGCCGAGGTATTTGTTGATTGTCTTTGCCTTGGCCGGCGATTCGACGACGACGACGTCCATGAGGTCTCATATCAGCTGTGATGCGGCAGAAGAATTCCGCTGCGCGCGACGAAATCTCGTTCTATTTGCCGCTCACATGGCCGCGCTTTTGCATCCGGTCAAGGGGAAGTGCCCAAATTGCAGGGCTGTCCGCAGCAATACACTCTTAGAGTGTATGGAGAAAATCACAGTATTCCGGTAAAGGGAGATGGCAGACGCGAGGCAGCGGAAACGACCCGATTCATTTTTCCGCCGAGTCGAGGAAAGCCGGCCGGGTATCGCAGGGGTGGACGCCATGAGAGCTTGCTTGGTGCCAGCCGCCGGGTTTGGAGGGATACCCGGCAGCCAGCCGAAGTCCCGCCAGCGGCAGGACCCGGATTGAGAACTCAGTCGGCCTTGACAATGTGCCAGACGCCGGCGACGCCATCGCCGGATATGTCGCCCGCCTTCTTGTCCTTGACGAAGGTATAGACGGGCTTGCCGTCATAGGCCCACATCTTGGTGCCGTCGGTGCGGTCGACGACGCTCCATTCGTCATCCGCCTTGGCGCCGGCCTCGGCCTTCAGCGGCGGCCAGTTGGTGGCGCACTTGTCGTAGCAATTGGTCTTGCCCTTCTCATCCTTGTCATAGGTATAAAGCGTCATGCCGTTGGCGTCGGTGTAGATCTTGGTGCCATTGACCTCAGCTTCCTTCCACGCCTCGGCGGCGAAGGATGCGGCGGTGCTCAGCAAAAGCGCGGCCAGCCCTACGGTTATGGTTTTCATGGAAATCTCCCTGGCTGATATCTGGAGGCGCGCGGGAAATCGCGGCCTCGCTGTATCAACGCTTGCGAGCCGGCGTTTCTTCCCCGACCTGCACATGCCGCGACGACTTGCCACAAAATGGTGATTGGTGGAGAAGCAAGGTCGAGCCTATATCGGCGCCGGAACGGTCGGAGCTTTGTAATGGCATTGGACATCGGCTATGTCAGCGCGGTCGGGGCGGGAGCGATCTCGTTCCTGTCACCCTGCGTGCTGCCGCTGGTGCCGCCCTATCTCTGCTATATGGCCGGCGTCTCGGTCGACGATTTTCGTGGCAATGCGGGCGTGACGGCTCGTGAGGGCGCGCGCGGCGCGCTGCTCTATGCCTCGATCGCCTTCGTGCTCGGCTTCTCGACCGTGTTCGTCGCGCTCGGCGCCGGCGCCTCGACCATCGGCCACTGGCTGCGGGTCTGGCAGGAGCCGCTGGCGATGGCCGCTGGCGTGCTGATCATCCTGATGGGCCTGAATTTCCTCGGCATCTTGCGCATTCCACTGTTGTCGCGCGAGGCGCGCTTCCAGTCGCAGGGCAAGCCGGCAAGTGCGATCGCCGCCTATGTCATGGGACTGGCCTTCGCGTTCGGCTGGACGCCCTGCATTGGCCCGGTGCTGGGGCCGATCCTGACGCTGGCCGGCGGCCGCGAGACAGTGGGCGAGGGCGCGCTGCTGCTCGCCGCCTATTCGCTTGGCCTCGGCATCCCGTTCCTCATCGCGGCGCTGTTTTCGGGCGCCTTCATGCGCTTCCTCGGCAAATTCCGAGTCCATCTCGGCCGCGTCGAGAAAGCCATTGGCGCGCTGCTGGTCGTCGCCGGGGTGTTTTTCCTCACTGGCGGCGTACAGACCGTATCCTACTGGCTGCTCGAGAATTTCCCAGTGCTCGGACGGCTGGGGTGAATCCCCTTGCCTAAGATGCGAAAGGCGCGGCGTGGGCTCGCTGATTAAGAGTCAGCTGCTCTACCATCTCACCGGAATTTAACCGCATTGGTGCAGCAAGGCGCCACTGCTATCCTGTCTTGATTCCCAACCCTTTTCATATGGTTGTTCACCCATGAGCCAGAGATCCTGCCTGTCCGTCATCCTCGCCGCCGGCGAAGGCACGCGCATGAAGAGCACGCTGCCGAAGGTGCTGCACCAGATCGCCGGGCTGCCGATGGTCGCCCATGTGGTGAAGGCGGCCGAGGCCGCCGGTGCCGGCAGCCAGGCGCTGGTGATCGGTCATGGCGCCGACGAGATGCGCAAGGCAGCCGCGAAATTCGCGCCGAAGGCCGAGACCTTCGTGCAGGAAAAGCGCCTTGGCACCGCGCATGCGGTGCTTGCCGCGCGCGAAGCGATATCAAAGGGTTACAACGATATCCTGGTGATGTTCGGCGACACACCGTTGATCGAAGCCGACGCGCTCACCGTGGCGCGGCTGAAACTGGCGGAAGGTGCCGCCGTCGTGGTCATAGGTTTCCGCCCGCCCAATCCGACCGGCTATGGCAGGCTGATCGAAAAAGGCGGCAAGCTGATTGCCGTCCGCGAGGAGAAGGACTGCAGCGCGGAGGAAAGGAAGATCGGCTTTTGCAATGCAGGCATGATGGCGGTGGCCGGCAGCCAGGCGCTGACGCTGCTCGATGCGGTCGGCAACAAGAACGCCAAGGGCGAGTACTATCTCACTGACATCGTCGAGATTGCCACCGCGAAAGGCCTCGATGTCGTGGCCACCGAGGCCAGCTTCGAAAGCGCGCTCGGCATCAACAACCGCGCCGAACTGGCGCAGGCCGAAGGTATCTGGCAGGCGCGCCGCCGTCATGAGGCGATGCTGTCGGGCGTGACGCTGATCGCGCCTGAGACCGTGTATTTCTCGCATGATACCGAAATCGGCGCCGACACGATCGTCGAGCCAAATGTCTGGTTCGGTCCGGGTGTGAAGATCGCCACCGGCGCCAAGATCCATGCCTTCAGCCATTTCGAGGGTGCCACCATCGCCTCGAATTGCGAAGTTGGGCCATTCGCTCGGCTGCGACCGGGGGCCGATCTCAGGAACAAGGCCAAGGTCGGCAATTTCTGCGAGGTCAAGCAGGCGACCATCGAGGACGGCGCCAAGGTCAATCACCTGACCTATATCGGCGATGCCCGCGTCGGCGCGGGCGCCAA
This sequence comes from Mesorhizobium sp. P2_E6, assembly GCF_056403835.1. Taxonomy (NCBI): domain Bacteria; kingdom Pseudomonadati; phylum Pseudomonadota; class Alphaproteobacteria; order Hyphomicrobiales; family Phyllobacteriaceae; genus Mesorhizobium; species Mesorhizobium sp. P2_E6. Next base: position 117,344 of record NZ_JBFUEQ010000010.1, on the reverse strand, counting down.
CATCGGGGCCGGCGCCATCACCTGCAATTACGACGGCTACTCGAAATTCTTCACTGACATCGGCGAGGGCGCCTTTATCGGATCGAACTCCTCGCTGGTGGCGCCCGTCACCATCGGCAAGCGCGGCTACATCGCGTCGGGCAGCGTCATCACCGAAAGCGTGCCGGACGATGCGCTGGCCTTCGGTCGCGCCCGCCAGAAGACCATCCCCGGCAAGGCCAAGGAATTGCGCGAGCGCTTTGCTTCGGCCGCGGCCGCGAAGAAAAAGGCTGCCGGCGCCGACCACTAGCTAGCCGGTCATGTCCTTGTCGAAGGCGGCGGTCACCTCGATCTTGCCGACGATGGCTTTGTTGAAATCATCGAGGTCCTCGGCGGGTATCCAGTATTCGAGATGCGCCTTGCTGCCGGCGTGCTCGACCCGGTAGCGGTCGAGAAAGCTTTTCAGCACGTCAAACCGCGTCACGAAGCCTGCTCCGCTTGACGGCACGTTCCAGTCGCGCGCGATCTGCACGGCATAGGCTTCCGACAGGACCGGATAGAAGATCGGCTGTTCGGGCAGGCGCGGCGGAAACGCCCGCATGTCCGAAGCCTCGATGAGTTTCAGCTCGTCAGGTCCGACCGGGCGCCAGAGTGTAATGGTTGATATGGTTTCGTTCATGGTAGGAGCTTAGCCAAACATTTCCCGACCGGGAACCGAATGGCTGAAAAACCGAATGATTGCAGTAACCGGATTGCAAGAGCGGTCTGTCATGGTGCATGCGTACAGAAGCGTTCCGTTACACGGGGCGAAATGCAATGTGACTTTCGCGGCAGGCCGGCCATCCCTAAATAGTGCTGGTTTTCCATGGGGAATTGGGGGCTGTCTGCATGTGCGGTATCGTTGGAATCGTCGGCCACTCGCAGGTTGCGCCGCTCATCGTCGACGCGCTGAAACGGCTCGAATATCGCGGCTATGACTCGGCCGGCGTCGCCACCATCGAACATGGTCAGCTTGCACGCAGGCGCGCCGAAGGCAAGCTGATCAACCTCGAACGTCGGCTCAAGGACGATCCGCTCGATGGCACGATCGGTATCGGCCACACGCGCTGGGCAACGCACGGTGTGCCCAACGAGACCAATGCGCATCCGCATTTTTCCGACGGCGTCGCCATCGTCCACAACGGCATCATCGAGAACTTCGCGGAATTGCGCGACGAGTTGAAGCGTGACGGCTACAGCTTTTCTTCGCAGACCGACACCGAGGTCGTCGCCCATCTGGTGGCGCGCGAACTGGCCAGGGGGCTGAAGCCGGTCGAGGCCGCGCACCAGGCGCTGAAGCGGCTGGAAGGCGCCTTCGCGCTGGCCATCATGTTCAAAGGCGACGAGGACCTGATCGTCGGCGCCCGTAATGGCCCGCCGCTGGCTGTCGGCCATGGCGACGGCGAGATGTTCCTGGGTTCCGACGCCATCGCGCTCGCCCCGTTCACCAATTCGATCACCTATCTCGAAGATGGCGATTGGGCGGTGGTGCGCCGCGACGGCGTCACGATCTTCGACATCGACGGCAACAAGGTCGACCGCAAGCGGCAGCAGTCGCTCTCGACCAGCTTCATGGTCGACAAGGGCAACCGGCGCCATTTCATGGAGAAGGAAATCCATGAACAGCCCGAAGTGATTTCGCACACGCTGGCGAATTATCTCGACTTCGTTGGTGGCGTGTCCAAGCCGCTCGACCTGCCGTTCGATTTTGCCAAGATCGACCGGCTGGCGATTTCGGCCTGCGGCACCGCATATCTCGCCGGCCTGATCGGCAAGTACTGGTTCGAGCGTTACGCGCGGCTCCCGGTCGATATCGATGTCGCCTCCGAATTCCGCTATCGCGAAATGCCGCTGTCCGCGAACGATGCCGCCTTCTTCATCTCGCAATCTGGCGAGACCGCCGACACGCTGGCCTCGCTGCGCTATTGTCGCAAGGCGGGGATGAAGATCGGCGCGCTCGTCAATGTCCGTGAATCGACCATGGCGCGCGAATCCGACGTTGTGCTGCCGACGCTCGCCGGCCCGGAGATCGGCGTTGCCTCGACCAAGGCCTTCACGTGCCAGCTTTCGGTGCTGGCATCGCTTGCCGTACGTGCCGGCGTGGCGCGCGGCACGATCTCGCGTGAGCAGGAAAAGACCTTTGTGCGCGAGTTGTCGGAGGCGCCGCGTTACGCCAACCAGGTGCTGAAGCTCGACCATCAGATCGAAAAGATCGCGCGCGACCTCGCACACTACAAGAACGTGCTCTATCTCGGCCGCGACACCAATTTTCCGCTGGCCATGGAAGGCGCCCTAAAACTCAAGGAAATCTCCTATATCCACGCCGAGGGCTATGCCGCGGGCGAGCTGAAGCATGGGCCGATCGCGCTGATCGACGAGAACATGCCTGTCATCGTCATCGCACCGCACGACCGCATCTTCGAAAAGACCGTGTCCAACATGCAGGAAGTGGCGGCGCGCGGCGGCAAAATCATCCTGATCACCGACAGCAAGGGCGCGGCACTCACCAGCGTCAAGACAATGGAGACGATCGTGCTGCCGGACGTGCCGGAAATCATCTCGCCGATCATCTACGCGCTGCCGATCCAGATGCTCGCCTATTTCACCGCCGTGTTCATGGGCACCGATGTCGACCAGCCGCGCAATCTGGCGAAATCGGTGACGGTGGAGTAGGCGCCCCCTTCCAAAAAACTTCGCAGTCCAAAGCGCCTTCCGGTTCACACAGAAGCCGCTGTGATGGTATTTGCATCACAGCTGCTCTTTTTCTTTTTTTGCATGATCTTTTTCCGAAAACCGGTTCCCACTTTTCGGGATCATGCTCTAATGTTGCGCTGCAACCCGTGTCCCCGGTGACCCATGTCCGATGCGCCCAAGACCTCTGGCATGACCCGGCTGAGGAACTATTTCCTCACGGGCTTCGTCGTCTGCGCGCCGCTGGCGATCACCGCCTATATCGCCTGGTCGTTCATCGGCTGGGTCGATTCCTGGGTAAAGCCCTATATTCCGGCACGCTATAGCCCCGACAGCTACCTGCCGTTTCCGGTCCCGGGGTTTGGACTGATCGTCGCGCTGATCCTGATCACGCTGATCGGTTTCCTGACGGCCAACATTGTCGGCCGCGCCATCGTCAATTTCGGCGAGCGCCTGCTTGGCCGCATGCCGCTGGTGCGCGGCATCTATGGCTCGCTGAAGCAGATTTTCGAGACCGTGCTGTCGAACAAGGGCGACATGTTCCGCCAGGTCGGGTTGGTCGAATATCCGCGCAAGGGCGTCTGGTCGCTGGTGTTCGTCGCCAGCGAGAAGGAGACCGAGATCAACCAGAAACTCGACCAGGAAGGCGATCCGCTGATCGCCGTGTTCATGCCTTGCACGCCGAACCCGACCACCGGGTTCCTGATGTATGTGCCGAAGTCCGACATCGTGCTACTCGATATGACGATCGAGGACGGCGCCAAGCTGATCGTCTCCGCCGGGCTGGTGGCGCCCGAAGTCAAGCCGATGGTCGTCGTGAACGGCGAGCCGATCGATGTGCTTGCCAACCCATCGGTTGCCGCCTTGGCTCAGCCGGCGCGCAGGAGCCGGACGGCTTCGTCGCGGCCGAACAAGTAAAGCAACAGGCGCAACGCTTCGCCACGCTCGGATTGCAGCTCCGGGTCACGTGACAGGACAAGCCTGGCGTCGTCACGAGCGGCCTCCAATAGATCGGCATGGGCCTCGATGCGCGCCACCTGGAAACCCGGCGTGCCGGACTGGCGGGTGCCCAGAAGCTCGCCTTCGCCGCGCAGCTTCAGGTCTTCTTCGGCGATCAGGAACCCATCCTCGGTCTCGCGCATCACCGACAGCCGGCGTTTTGCGGTCTCGCCGAGCGGGTCCTTGTAGAGCAGCACGCAGGATGACTTGATGTCACCGCGCCCGACGCGACCGCGCAACTGGTGCAACTGGGCAAGGCCAAAGCGCTCGGCATGTTCGATGACCATGACGGTGGCGTCCGGCACGTCGACGCCGACCTCGATGACCGTGGTGGCGATCAGGATGCGTGTCTCGCCCTGCTTGAAGGCGCGCATTGCTTCGTCCTTGTCGGCACCCTTCATGCGGCCGTGGACGAGGCCGATGCGATCGCCGAAGAGCGGTTTCAGGGACGCAAAACGGTCCTCGGCCGACATCAGCTTGATCTCTTCGGATTCCTCGACCAGCGGACAGATCCAGTAGATCTTCTGGCCGCCGGCGACGGCTTCGACCATGCGGCCGACCAGCTCGTCGAGCCGCTCGAGCGGCAGCGTGACGGTGCGGATCGGCTGGCGGCCGGCCGGCTTCTCCGTCAGCTTCGACACGTCCATGTCGCCGAAGGCGGTCAGCACCAGCGTGCGCGGGATGGGCGTGGCCGTCATCACCAGCATGTCGGGCGCGTCGCCCTTGGCGGTGATGGCAAGCCGCTGGTGGACGCCGAAGCGATGCTGCTCATCGATGACGGCGAAGACCAGATCGTGGAAGGTGACCGTCTCCTGGAACAGCGCGTGGGTGCCGACGACGATGTCGATCTCGCCGCTCGCCAGGCCGGCCAGTGTGTCGGTGCGCTCGCGGCCTTTCTCGCGGCCGGTGAGGATAGCGATACGCAAACCGACCTTGGCGGCAAGCGGAGCGATCGTGGCCAGATGCTGGCGCGCCAGGATTTCGGTCGGCGCCATCAGTGCTGCCTGGCCGCCGGCCTCGACCGCACGGGCCATGGCCAGCAGCGCAACGACCGTCTTGCCGGAGCCGACATCGCCCTGCAGGAGCCGCAGCATGCGTTCGGGATCGGCGAGGTCGGCATTGATTTCGGCGAGCGCGAATTCCTGGCTCGCGGTCAGCGAGTAGGGGAGTGCAGCGCGCAGGTTCTCGACGATGCTGCCGTCGCCGACCAGAGGACGGCCGGACAGGCGGCGAATTTTTGTCCGCACCAGCGCCAGCGAAACCTGGCCTGCCAGCAACTCGTCGTATGCGAGGCGCCGCCACGCGGCACCATCGATGGAGACGTCGATCGGGTCGGCCGGATTCTGGATGCGGGCGAGCGCATCGCCAAAGGTGGGAAAGGTGTGCCGGCGCATGAAGGCGCCGTCCTGCCATTCGGCGAAAGTGGGCAAGCGCGCCAGCGCCTGGCCGATCGCCCGGCGCAGCACCTTGCCCGAGAGCCCGGCGGTGAGCGGATAGACCGGCTCGACCAGCGGCAGGTTTTCCGCTTCGCTGGCCAGCGCGATGTGGTCGGGGTGGACCATGGTCGGGCGGCCGTTGAACCATTCCATGCGACCCGAGACCACGACATGCTCGCCCTCGGGCATCGCCTTTTCGAGATAGGAGGCATGGGCATGGAAGAAGGTCAGCGCAATCTCGCCGGTATCGTCATGGGCGTAGACCCGGTAGGGCACCGACCTGTTGCCGCGCGGCGGCGGCTGGTGGCGGTCGACGCGCACCTCAAGCGTGACGATCGAGCCTTCGGCGGCGAGTGCGATGCCCGGGCGGTTGCGACGGTCGATGACGGTGTGCGGCAACACGAACAGAAGGTCGCCGGCGCGCGCGGCGCGATCACCGAGATCGGCCGTGACGACTTTCTCGATCAGCGCGCCAACCTTCGGTCCGACGCCGGCAAGCGAGGTGATCGGGACGAATAACGGATCGAGGATGGAAGGACGCATGATGTCAGCTTATGTCGCGAGGGCCGCAGCGCAAGGCTGACAGCCTCTTCTATCCACGCTATATGCGCCGCAGCAAGTGAGGATGCGGGACAATGACCGGGACGACGAGATCAAGCGTGGGGCTGGACGCCCGCCGCCGCAAGCTTCTGTTTCGCTCCTGGCATCGCGGCATGCGCGAGATGGACCTAATCCTCGGCACCTTCGCCGACGCCGAGATCGGCGCCTTGACCGGCGAGGAAATCGACCAATATGAGAGGCTCCTCGACATTCCCGACACTGAATTCCTGCCCATGGTCACCGGCGAACGCCCGGTTCCCCGGGACATAGACTGTGCCGTCCTGCAGAAGATCCTGGCTTTCCGCCATTCCATGACATTCTGAACACAAGCAATTCCAGGAAAAGTGCGAAGCGGTTTTCCGCCCGGAGTTGCGACAAACAAGACCGTGATTTCATGAGCATCATTCCCACCATCGGTCTGCCGAAAGGCCGCGCCGGCCAGTTCATCGTCGATGGCGTCGCCGACGGCTATGAAGCCTTTGCGCTGGTGCAGGCGGCACTGGAGATCGCGCCGGACAAGCCGGTTCTGTTCGTGGCGCGCGACGGCCAGCGCCTGCCGGCGATCATCGAGGCACTGTCCTTCGCGGCGCCCGGCCTTCCTGTGCTGGAACTGCCGGCCTGGGATTGCCTGCCCTATGACCGGGTCTCGCCCGGCTCGGACGCCGCCGCCAAGCGGCTCGATGCGTTGACCGCCATGATCGCGCTGGCGAAGAAGCCGCACCGCGCCGTCATACTGACCACCGCCAATGCGTTGCTGCAGCGCATCCCGCCGGCCGACCTGGTCGAGGCACAAACCTTCCATGCCAGGCCCGGCAACCAGATCGACATGAATGCGCTGGTGTCGCGGCTGGAGACGTCCGGTTTCGAACGCGTGCCGACCGTGCGCGGCATTGGTGAATTCGCGGTGCGCGGCGGCATTCTCGACCTGTTCGCACCCGGCTGGACCGAAGCGCTCAGGCTCGATTTCTTCGGCGACACGCTGGAATCGATCCGCGTGTTCGACGCTGCCACCCAGCGCACCACCGGCCAGCGCAAGTCGATGGCGTTGCAGGCGATGAGCGAAGTGGCGCTGACGCCGGAAACCATCAGCCGTTTCCGCCGCTCCTATATCGAAGCCTTTGGCGCACCCCAGCGCGACGACGGGCTCTATGCGGCGGTCAGCGAAGGGCGACGCTTCGCCGGCATGGAGCACTGGCTGCCGTTCTTCTACGAACGGCTGGAGACCGTGTTCGACTATCTGCCGGACACGCCTGTTGTGTTCGATCATCTGGCGCATGAGGCGCTGGCCGAGCGTCACACGCTGATCCTCGACCACTACGAGGCGCGCAAGAAGCAGGCCGACGGCGCGTTGAAGGATGCGGTGCCCTACAAGCCGGTGCCGCCGGACCTGCTCTACCTCTCGCCGGAAAACCTGATTGCTTCGCTCGGGCCGCGCGAAGCGATCGATTTTACGCCCTTCGACGCGCCCGATGCCGGCGCCAAGAAAGTGTTCCATGCCGGCTCGCGCCACGGCCGCAGTTTTGCTGGCGAACGCGCCGACCCCAGCATCAATGTCTTCGATATCGTCGTCAAGCATATCGCCGACGAGCGTGCTGCGCGCCGCCGTATCGTCATTGCCGGCTGGACAGAAGGCTCGCTCGACCGGCTCAGCCAGATCCTCAGCGAGCACCATCTCGGCAATCTCAAGCAGGTCGCCACGCTGGCGGAGGCGGAGCAACTCGAGCCGGGGCAGGCGGCATTGGCCGTGCTGCCGCTGGAATCTGGTTTCGAGACCGAAAGACTGGTCGTCGTCGCCGAACAGGACATTCTCGGCGACCGGCTGATCCGGCGCTCGAAGCGCAAGAAGCGCGCCTCGGACTTCATCGCCGAAGCCTCGGCGCTGTCGGCCGGCGACATCGTCGTCCATGCCGACCATGGCATCGGCCGCTTCATTGGCCTGCGCACCATCGAAGCGGTTGGCGCCCCGCATGACTGTCTGGAAATCCACTACGCCGGCGACGACCGGCTATTCCTGCCGGTCGAGAACATCGAGCTTCTGTCTCGCTACGGTTCGGATTCGGCCGAGGCGAGCTTGGACAAACTCGGCGGCGGCGCCTGGCAGTCGCGCAAGGCGCGGCTGAAGAAACGCCTGCTCGACATGGCCGGGCAACTGATCCGCATCGCCGCCGAGCGGCAGATGCGCGCCGCACCAGCATTGGTTCCGGCCGAGGGTCTCTATGGCGAGTTCGCTGCCCGCTTCCCCTATGAGGAGACCGACGACCAGCAGACGGCGATCGACTCGGTTCGGGACGATCTGGGCGCCGGCAAGCCGATGGACCGGCTGATCTGCGGCGATGTCGGCTTCGGCAAGACCGAAGTGGCGCTACGCGCCGCCTTCATCGCGGCGATGGAAGGATTCCAGGTCGCCGTCGTTGTGCCGACAACCCTGTTGTCGCGCCAGCATTTCAAGACGTTTTCGCAGCGCTTTTCCGGCCTGCCGATTCGCGTCGCCCAGGCGTCGCGGCTGGTCGGCGCCAAGGAGCTGGCCGAGACCAAGAAAGGCATCGCCGAGGGCCAGGTCGACATCGTCATCGGCACCCACGCGCTGCTTGGTTCCGCGATCTCGTTCAAGAACCTTGGCCTTTTGATCATCGACGAGGAGCAGCACTTTGGCGTCAAGCACAAGGAGCGGCTGAAGGACCTGAAGACCGATGTGCATGTGCTGACGCTGTCGGCGACACCGATTCCGCGCACGCTGCAATTGGCGCTGACCGGGGTGCGCGAGCTGTCGCTGATCGCCACGCCGCCGGTCGACCGCATGGCGGTGCGCACCTTCATCTCGCCCTTCGATCCGCTGGTCATCCGCGAGACGCTTCTGCGCGAGCGCTATCGCGGCGGCCACTCATTCTATGTCGTTCCGCGCATCAGCGATTTGGCGGAAATCCATGATTTTCTGAGAGAATCCGTACCGGAGCTGAAGGTCGCGGTGGCCCACGGCCAGATGCCGCCGGGCGAACTCGACGACGTCATGAATGCCTTCTACGACGGCCAGTACGATGTGCTGTTGTCGACGACCATCGTCGAATCCGGTCTCGACATTCCGACCGCCAACACGCTGATCATCCATCGCGCCGACATGTTCGGCCTGTCGCAGCTCTATCAGCTGCGCGGCCGCGTTGGCCGCTCGAAGGTGCGCGCCTATGCGCTGTTCACGCTGCCGGCCAACCGCAAGCTGACCGACACCGCCGAGCGCCGGCTGAAGGTGCTGCAGTCGCTCGACACGCTGGGCGCCGGCTTCCAGCTTGCGAGCCACGATCTCGATATCAGAGGCGCCGGCAATCTTCTCGGCGAAGAGCAGTCCGGCCACATCAAGGAGGTCGGCTTCGAACTTTACCAGCAGATGTTGGAGGAGGCTGTCGCCGAGGTGAAGGATTCCGGCGAGGTCCAGGATGGCGGCTGGTCGCCGCAGATCGCCGTCGGTACTGCGGTCATGATCCCGGAAGGCTATGTGCCGGACCTGCAGCTCAGGCTGGCGCTCTACCGCCGCCTCGGCGACCTCGAAAACACCGAGGAGATCGACGCCTTCGGCGCCGAACTGATCGACCGCTTCGGTCCGCTGCCGGAAGAAGTGAAGCACCTCTTGAAGATCGTCTTCATCAAGGCGCTCTGCCGCAAGGCCAATGTCGAAAAGCTCGACGCCGGGCCGAAGGGTGTCGTCATCCATTTCCGCAAACGCGAATTCTCCAACCCGGTTGGCCTGGTCCAGTTCATCGGCGAGCAGGGTTCACTGGCCAAGATCCGGCCCGACCACAGCGTCGTGTTCGTGCGCGACTGGCCGACGGCCGAGAAGCGGCTGGCGGGTTCGGCCGTCGTCATGACGCAGTTGGCACGGCTGGTAGACAAGGCGGCGTAGCGTCCTCGCTGCACGGCCTGGCAGAAGGGGCGGAAGTAACCGACGCGAGGGGATCAGGCGGTATCTGCCGGAAAGATGTGCGACGATTGGAGCCATTGAAGTATTTCGGCCGATGGCTTGAGATGGTCTTGCAATTTATCAATGCCGGAAGCTGAAGGGGAACAAGCATGGATCCTCAAACCTTCGATGAATACTGGCTCGGCTATCTTGCCGGCCATTCGCGACCCTCGACGCGGCTTGTTCATTATCTCGGTCTGTTTTTCGCTCCGATCGCCGGGATCGCCGTATCTTTCTTCGTGGTCTGGTGGGCTTTTCTGATCATCATTCCCTTCTTTTATCTCGCTGCTCTGCTTACGCACCCTTTGCTCGAGCACAACAGCAACAAACCGTTCGCCGACCGGCCTCTGTGGAGTGCCATCGCGCTGCTGCGGATGCTGGCACTCGACCTGACCGGTGGCCTCGGCCGCCAACTCCGTCGACTGGATGGGGCCGCTCGACAGGCATGACGATTGCAGTCAGTGCGATCTGCTCGGCGATCCTTTTGCTTGCCTCGGGATTTCACTTCTATTGGGGTTTTGGCGGCCGCGTCGCCGCAGATGTGGCGCTACCGCAACGCGAAGACGGCAGCCCGGTCATCGAAACAACCGCCTTGGGCGCCATCGCGGTCGCCCTGGTTCTGGCACTGGTGCTTTTGCTCGTCCTTGGATTTGCAGGGATAATCCACCTGCCGCTGCCGCAATCGTGGCTAAGGGCAGGGACCATGCTTTGGGCGGTAATCTTCGCCGCTCGAGCGTTGAGTTGGTCCCGGTATGTCGGCTTGTTCAAGCGGATCAGAACGACGCGTTTTGCCAGATACGATACTTGGTTCTACAGTCCGCTTTGCCTGGTGCTGGGGCGGGGGTTTTTCTACCTGGGGCTGATGGACACCGCGCCATGATCGAGCAGCCGCCGTTCGCCAAGCGGCCAAATCCGGTCTAGAATAGGAAATCGGCTTCGTGTATGGAGCCGCGATCCCCACATGGGGTGGATCGGCGGGCGACGGCGCTCGCTTTGTTGTTTGATGCAATTCCGGACGGAAACCGTTTCACGCTTTTCCTGGAATTGCTCGGAAAGAGCTTTGGGTGCAGCGATGACGAAATGGTCGCCGAATTCGTGGAGAGCGATGCCGATCAAGCAGGTTCCTGCCTATCCGGACCTTGCCGCGCTGAAGAACACGGAAGCCCAGCTCGCCACCTTTCCGCCGCTGGTTTTTGCAGGTGAGGCGCGCAAGCTGAAGAAGCAGTTGGCGGCTGTTGCTGCCGGTGATGCATTCCTTCTCCAGGGCGGCGATTGCGCCGAGAGTTTTGCCGAACATGGCGCGGACAATATCCGCGACTTCTTCCGCGTCTTCCTGCAGATGTCGGTGGTGTTGACCTTCGCCGGCGCGCAGCCGGTGGTCAAGGTCGGCCGGGTTGCCGGCCAGTTCGCCAAGCCGCGCTCGTCCGACAACGAGACCAAGGGCGATGTGACGCTGCCTAGCTATCGCGGCGACATCATCAACGGCATCGAGTTCGACGCCAAGTCGCGCATTCCAGATCCTGCCCGCCAGGAGATGGCATACCGCCAGTCGGCGGCGACGCTCAACCTTCTGCGCGCCTTCGCGCAGGGTGGCTATGCCAGCCTGGAGAACGTGCATAGCTGGATGCTCGGCTTCGTGTCCGACAGCCCGCAAGGCGAGAAGTACGGTGAACTCGCCAACCGCATCACCGAGACGATGGACTTCATGAAGGCCGTCGGCATCACCTCGGAAACCAACTATGCATTGCGCGAGACGGATTTCTACACCAGCCACGAGGCGCTTCTGCTCGGCTATGAGGAGGCCCTGACCCGCGTCGATTCGACCTCCGGCGACTGGTACGCCACGTCGGGTCACATGATCTGGATCGGTGATCGGACGCGCCAGCCCGACCATGCGCATGTCGAATATTGCCGCGGCATCAAGAACCCGCTTGGCCTGAAGTGCGGCCCCTCGCTGACGCCGGATGGGTTGCTGGAACTGATCGACCTGCTCAACCCCGAAAACGAACCCGGCCGGCTGACGCTGATCGCGCGCTTCGGCTCGGACAAGGTCGCCGACCATCTGCCGAAGCTGGTGCGTGCGGTGCAGAAGGAAGGCCTTAGCGTGGTGTGGTCGTCGGACCCGATGCATGGCAACACGATCGAGGCCGCCGGCTACAAGACGCGGCCGTTCGACCGCATCCTGAAGGAGGTGCAGACCTTCTTCGAGGTGCATCGCGCCGAAGGCACGCATCCTGGCGGCATCCACGTCGAAATGACTGGCAAAAACGTCACCGAATGCACTGGTGGCGCGCGCGCCATCACCGCCGAGGAATTGCAGGATCGCTACCACACGCATTGCGATCCACGTCTCAACGCCGACCAGGCCATCGAACTGGCCTTCCTGGTCTCTGACCTGTTGAAGAAGAGCCACCCGGTGCAGCACAAGCAGGCCGTTAACGGCTAAGCTTGATCTCGGCCTGAACGTTGACGGAAAAAAGCGCTGGAGAAATCCGGCGCTTTTCTTTTTCAGCGTCCGCGTCCCCAGCGCAGGCCGGCGAGTCCGGGCCGAGGCGGATGGGGCGCTTAGTCCTTCTTGTAGAGCAGCCAGCTCTTGCCGGCGCGGCCGGCCATCGTCGAATGCCTGGTGACGCGGTTGCGGCCGCTGACCTTGGAGCGATACAGCGCCCGGTCGGCCTTGGTGTAGAGATCCTCCGGCCCCTCGGCTTCGGATGCCATGCAAATGCCCATCGAGACGGTGACGGTGCCGTAGTTCGTGCCGGTCTGGCTGCTGGTGAACGGCGTCTGCTCGATCAGGGCGCGAATGCGCTCGGCGACCTCGTAGGTTGCGTCCTCGCTGGCGCCCTCGATGATCAGCGCGAACTCCTCGCCGCCAGTTCGGGCGACGAACATGTCACCGCGAATGCTGGTCTGGAAGATGTCGGCGATGATCTGGATGATCTTGTCGCCGACCGGGTGGCCGTAGCGATCGTTGATGTCCTTGAAGCGATCGATGTCGGCAAGGATCAGGGCGTTGAACAGGATACCCTTGTTGCTGTTGTAGATCCTGGTGATTTCCTTGTCGAATGCGCGGCGATTCCAGATATGGGTCAACGGATCGGTGTCGGCCAGCCGCTTGTATTCCTCGAGCTTCGACTTGACGCTCTCGAGTTCGGCCGTCTTGTCGCTGAGCGTCGAGGCCACCTGCCGGCCGTGGTCGATCGTCGAATTGGTGGCAATCGTCATGGCGTTGGCGATCTTCTGCAAAAGATCCTGGGAGAGAAGGCTGCGGTTGCTCAGTCCGCTCGATGTCTCGTCGAGGATCCTGCCGTATTTCTCGATATGGCTGCGCTCGCTCCTCAACAGCGAAGCGACCTCCTCGAGCTCCCTGGCAATGACTTCCCTGGCATGCTCGACGATGCCGGGGCCATGGTTGTGGGCAAAGAAGGCGCGGCCGATCTGGTCCAGTTCATCCTGTGTCGGCCGGTTGCTCAGCGAAACGACGGCGAGGCTGAGTTCGCGATTGGTGCCGCTCAGTGCCTCGTAGAAAATTTCGTAGTTGCGGGGAAGGCCGAGCACGCCCAACTGGCGCATTGTGGCGACGACAGTGGCCGCGATATCGGTGCTTCGTTCGGTTGGGACAGCTGCCGCCTGCATGTTCTGATCACTCTTCCCCTTGGATCCCGCCGCAGAACTTTGGGGGTTCCATTTGTCGCCAACCGGGGAAGACTACCCGATAACCCAGAACAACTTGCGAACAGACGCGTCCCCACCTGCGACATTCGCTCGCCATGACCATAAATGCGGGAGCGCTAAAGTTTCCTTAATTCGCTGAGGTTCCACGGTTTTTCTATCTCTTGTGTGCTGTGGAGGCTGCAATTTGCGCACCAACAATCCGGGATGAACGCCAGTTTGGTGGGTTTGAATGCGAAATTCGCGCATAACGCGCTGCAAAAAGTGAAACTGGATTCGGCTTCGCCACACCAGCAAATGTCGCATTTGCTTGCGTATGGCTGCCACAAAGCTGGAATCCTGACGACGAAGCCATGCCAGGCACAGGTTCTTCAAGGAGGGGCGAAATGAGTGACAGTCACGGCGGATCGTGTCTGTGCGGAGCGGTTCGCTTCAGAACCCGCGGAGCGCTGCGTGGCGTCGTCTATTGTCATTGTTCGCAATGCAGGAAGCAGAGCGGACATTTCTACGCCGCGACCAATGTTGCAGACGCCGACATTGTGATCGAGGGCGGCGAAAGCATCACCTGGTACGAAGCGTCTTCCTTCGCCAGGCGCGGTTTTTGCAAGGCATGCGGGTCTCTGCTGTTCTGGAAGCCGCGGGACCAGGGCTACGTTTCGGTCATGGCGGGATCGTTCGACGTGCCGACGGGCCTTGAGGGCGAATGCCACATCTTCGTCGGCGACAAGGGCGACTATTATTCGATCGACGACGGGCTGCCGCAGTTTGAAAAGTCGACGCCGTCCATACCGGTCGCTGAATGAATCTTGGACAAATCGCCTTATTCCATTGATCTGGCCAGCCATTGCATTATCCCGTGCCGGTGATTCGCAAAGGGGTTTGGCATGCAGCGGCTGATCGACGCTTTTTTCAATTCAGTGCGGGCGTTTCGCAAGCTGGCCGTCAGCGAGAAGGCTTTCCAGCAGGAGCTGATGCTGCTCGCGCTCGCCTTGCCGCTCGGCTGGTTCGTTTCGATCTCGTGGCGTGGCTATGCCTTGCTGATCGGAGCGGTGCTGCTTCTCATCATGGTCGAAGTGCTGAACACAGGCATCGAGGCGGCCTGCGACGCGTTCAGCCGCGAGTTCAATGTCGATATCCAGCTAGCCAAGGACTGCGGTTCGCTGGCGGTTCTGATTTCGGTGATCATCGTCGCCGGCGTCTGGGGCATCGCCATCATCGAACGCATCACCGGGCTACCGATCTAGCATCCCGGCTCCTACATGACGGTAACTAAAGGAAACCGTCATGTCTGAAGTCACAAACCTTCTGCTTCTGGAGCGCAAAGGGCTACCGGACGATTTGCGCTGGCTGGCCGAGAAATACCCGCGCGAAAACTGGCAGGGCCACGCCAACATCCGCGGCGTCGCCAATATGTGGCTGCAGCGTCACGACATGTTCCGCGAACTCGGCGGCATGCTGACCAACGGCATTGGCGACTACCGCGAAGGCAGGCTGACAGCGCCCGACTTCGCGCGCTGGTTCGCGCCACGCCTCAACCATTTTCTCGGCAATCTCGATGGCCACCACAATGTCGAGGATCATCATTATTTCCCGGTCTTCGCCAAGGCGGAGACGCGGCTGAAGCGCGGCTTCGAGATCCTCGATGCCGACCATCACACCATCCATGAAGGTCTGGAGCGCAATGCCGAGGCCGCCGACGCCTTCATCAAGACGCTTCAGAAGAGCGAAGACAGACAGCGCTTTGCCGCCGACGCCTATGCCGACGAAAACAGCCGGCTGATCGCCATGCTGACCAGGCACCTTGCCGACGAGGAAGACCTGATCATCCCACTGATCCTCGATCGGGGTGATGTCGCGCTTGGTATTGACTGATGCATGTCGCTCAAAGTGCTTGGCGGCTTTGGGGCAACGACATGCATGGAAACCAAAGGTCTCAGCTTTCCCTGGTCCGTTCCTTTTTCGCGACGTGGCGGGCGATCAGCCAGGCAAACACGGCCACCGTCAAACCAATGCCAAGCCCGACCAGCAACCGCTCGTGATGCATCAATGCCTGGCCGACGAAGTGTTCGGCCCCCAAACCAAAGACATAGCCAACCGTACTGAACAGCACCGCCCAGATCACCGATGACATGGCGTTGAGGATAATGAAACGCGGCGCCGCGATGTTGGAAAGGCCGGCCGCGATGCCGCCGACAAGGCGCATGCCGTAGATGTAGCGGTTCGACAGCACGAAGATGTCGGGATGGGTGTTGAGCAGGCGAAAGGCCCGGCGGAAGCCAGGCCGCCTGCGCAATCTGACGACATAGGGATGGTCGGCAAAGCTTCGTCCAAGAATGAAGAAGAAGGTGTCGCCGACGAAGGCGCCAAGGGCGGCCGCCAGGACGGTATGCCAGAGCACGAAGACTTGTTGGTGCGCGAAGAAGCCACCGAGGATGGCCGCACTTTCACCCTCCGCGACACAGCCGAGGAAGACGGCGAGCAGTCCGTATTGTTCGATGAGGTGATGGATCGTTTCGGTCATGAAGACGGCTGCTGCTGCGACAGCCTTTCGTCGATCCGCTTGACGAGGTCGGCCAGCCGCGCCATCTCGTCGCGCATGCCGAGGATCTGGCCGTGGCGGAGTTCGTCCAGCTTTTCATGCAGCGCCATGATCTCGATCTCAGCCTTCAAATTGACCTCGTAATCGTGGGCGGCGTCGATGCGGTCGCGCTCGGTCTGGCGGTTCTGCGCCATCATGATCACCGGTGCCTGCAAGGCGGCGATCATCGACAGCACGAGGTTGAGGAAGATGAACGGGTAGGGATCGAAGGCGTCGCGCGACAGGAGCCAGACATTGCCCGCGGTCCACAGGACTAGGAACGCGATGAAGGTCAGGATGAAGGACCACGAGCCGCCGATGCGGGCAATCGTGTCGGCGAGGCGGTCGCCAAAGGTCTGATGGAAGGCGACGGCCTTGTTGGTGTCCCGCGAGATGGTGGTGCGTTCGAGCGTCGATTGCAGCACGCGGCTTTCGAGCTGGCTGAGGCCGTCCGGCCGTCGCTTGAGCCAGCGGTTCGCCAGGTCGTCGATCGTCTTGTTCATGGCCGTCTCCAGGGTCTTGGCTTGCCTAAAGCGCGTCGCGTTGAAAACGGATTCAAATGACGCGCTTTAGGTCTTTGTTCTCATGCATGTCGTTGTCTCAAAACCGGGGCCACTTTTGAGCGACATGCACTAAGAGGTAGAGGCTGCCGGCCCTCACGGGAAGTGTTACATTGTCGCGAACAGCGAGGGATCGATGGCCGATTTTCAGAAAATTCGCCTGCGTGCGGCAAAACGCAAGGGCGGTGAGGCGGAGCTTTCGTCACTTTTGGGGCCGGCGCCCGACAATGCCGCCGTGGCTGACATCGCCGACGATCGCATTCTGTCTGTTATGGCCGAGCGCGTCTTTGCCGCCGGTTTCGTCTGGCGCGTCATCGAACAGAAAGGGCCGGGCTTCGAAGAGGCCTTCCTCCACTTCGAGCCGAAGCGGCTGTTGTTCCAGCCCGATGATTTCTGGCACGATCTGACGGCCGACCAGCGCATCGTGCGCAATCCGCAGAAGATCAAATCGGTGCGCGACAATGCTGCCTTCGTCGAGCGAGTGTCGAAGGAATATGGCGGTTTCGGCAAATTCCTTGCCGACTGGCCTGCGGACGATCAGGTCGGGCTGATGGCCTATCTCGGCAAGCATGGCAGCCGGCTCGGCGGCAACACCGGCCAGTATTTCCTGCGCTGGCTGGGCTGGGATGCCTTCGTCATTTCGGGTGATATGGCGGCGGCACTGCGCGATGCCGGCCTCGACATCGCCGAAAGCCCGACCTCGAAGAAGGATCTCGACAAGATCCAAAACCAGATCAATCAATGGGCGACGGAGACGGGCCTGCCGCGCCGGCATATTTCGCGCATCCTGGCGATGTCGATCGGCGACAACCATTCGCCAGAAGCGCTGCGCGAATATATGGGCGACGACTGATCGCTGGTCGCCCAGCCACGATCTGACATTTGGTCTGGACACGAATGACCTATGTCATTCGGTCTGGATTGGTCCAAACGAACGCCATTGCTCGGGCAAATTTGCCGCGCTAAGTCAGCAGCATGACCAAGAAGCTCGACATCCTGCGCATCGCCGTCGCCCAGCTCAATCCGACTGTTGGCGACATACCAGGCAATCTCGCCAAGGCGCGCGAGGCGAGGGCGGATGCAGCCCGCCAGGGCGCCGATGTCGTGCTCTACACCGAGCTCTTCCTCGCCGGCTATCCGCCGGAGGATCTGGTGCTGAAGCCGGCTTTCCTGAAGGCCTGCGAAAAGGCGGCGCAGGACTTTGCTGCCGATACCGCCGATGGCGGTCCGGGCGTCATCATCGGCACGCCGCTGAAGCGCAAGAGCGGCACGCACAATTCGATCGTCTTCGCCGATGGCGGCAAGATTATCGCCGAGCGCTACAAGCTCGATTTACCGAACTACGGCGAATTCGACGAAAAGCGCGTCTTCCAGGCTGGACCCGAGATCCAGGGGCCGGTCAATTTCCGCGGTGTGCGGATCGGGATTCCGATCTGCGAGGACATCTGGGGCGATGTCGGCATCTGTGAGACGCTGGCCGAAAGCGGGGCTGAGATCCTGCTGGTGCCGAACGGCTCGCCCTACTATCGCGCCAAGATCGATGTCCGCCATCAGGTCGTCATCCGCCAGGTCATCGAATGCGGGCTGCCGATGATCTATGCCAACCAGCTTGGCGGCCAGGACGAGCTGATCTTCGACGGCGCGTCGTTTGCCATCGGTTCCGACAAGACGCTGGCCTTCCAGATGAGCCAGTTCGAGGAAGCGGTCGACGTGACCACCTGGAAACGAACGGATGGCGGTTGGATCTGTTCTGAAGGGCCGATGTCGAAGATCCCGGACAGGGAGGAGGCCGACTACCGCGCCTGCATGCTTGGCCTGCGCGACTACGTCAACAAGAACGGTTTCAAGAACGTCGTGCTCGGCCTGTCGGGCGGTATCGATTCGGCGATCTGCGCGGCGTTGGCCGTCGATGCGCTTGGCGAAGAACGCCTGCGCGCGGTGATGATGCCCTATCGCTACACCTCGAAGGACTCGCTGAAAGACGCCGAGGATTGCGCCCGGGCGCTCGGGTGCCGCTATGACATCGTGCCGATCTTCGAGCCGGTCGAGGGCTTTCTGCACACGCTGACACAGCTTTTCGAGGGCACCAAGGAAGGCATTACCGAGGAGAATTTGCAGAGCCGTGCGCGCGGCACCATCCTGATGGCGATCTCCAACAAGTTCGGCTCGATGGTCGTCACCACCGGCAACAAGAGCGAGATGTCGGTCGGCTACGCCACGCTCTACGGCGATATGAACGGCGGCTTCAATCCGATCAAGGACCTCTACAAGATGCAGGTCTACGCGCTGTCGCGCTGGCGCAACAGCCACGTGCCGCCGGGCGCGCTCGGGCCTTCGGGCGAGGTCATTCCGAAGAACATCATCGACAAGGCGCCGTCGGCGGAATTGCGCGAGAACCAGACCGACCAGGATTCGCTGCCGCCCTATCCGGTGCTGGACGATGTCCTCGAATGCCTGGTCGAGAACGAGATGGGGGTCGACGACATCGTCGCACGCGGTCACGACCGGTCGACAGTTACACGCATCGAGCACCTGCTCTACATCGCCGAATACAAGCGCCGGCAGGCGGCACCGGGCGTGAAGATCACCCGGAAGAATTTTGGCCGTGACCGCCGCTATCCCATCACCAACCGTTTCAGGGACCGCAGCTAGATGGCGGTCGTGGACCGAACGCTCGCGCCATCTCGCGGGCAAGGGTGCAGCCGTGCCCGAGTGTGAGATCAGCTTCGAAATATCACGGATCGATTTCCGAACGACATCCGACCTGTTGATGGCCAGCTATTGGGGTGCTGGACGCAACGATGAGTTCCATCGGCGAGCCTTTGCCAATTCGCTTTGTGTGGGCGCCTATCTAGATGGAAAACAAGTCGGTTTCGGCCGGGCGATCACCGACCGCATGGTGTTTGCCTATCTTGCCGACATCATCATCTGGCCGGAGCATCGCGGGGAGGGCATAGGGTCGCGACTGGTCCAGGCACTCATCGACCACCCCGAACTCAGCACGGTTTCGCACTGGAGCCTGTCGACCAGCGACGCACACGGGGTCTATGAGAAACTGGGCTTCAAGGCATCGACGGATGGTCGATACATGCGCCTCGATCGCATTCCGCAATGACGAGCGTGCGACCATGGCGACATCCGCCGTTGTTGCAAAATAACCTCAGTGCTTGGACCAGATAGACTTTCGACATGAGCCGATCTTGGCGATGCATCGGGGCGTCTTTATAAGGACCGTTCCGCGATTCATTTGCGGGAGGTCCGAATGGCTGTATTTCAAATGGTAATGCGAGGCCGCGAAGCCTAGGTCTCATCCGGCGCTCAGCGAGGGTTTGCCCTCGCGCTGATGCCGGATTGAGCGCAGGCTTATGCCGATGCCGGTCGCCGCCCGATTACGGGCGAGACGCCAAATATGCCGCTCCGCATTCTGGGCAATCGCTAGCCCCTTGCGCGGCTTCTTCAATTTTCGACCTTACTGGGATCGGGCTCGTTTGCGCCCGAATGACATCATGGCTCGTTTCAGAATCGATTTGCGCGCGAGCGCCTTTCGCAGCGTTCTTGGTTTCACGCTCACCCATTGGCGGCGTCAGCCGTGGCGGCTTTCGCTCATCATGGGCGGCTTCCTGTTGTCGACGCTGGCCGACGTTTTGACGCCGCTTTATTCAGGCCGGCTGGTCGACGCCGTCGCCAGCAGCGCCGGCGCCGATGCCATTGCCTGGAATGCCGCGATGACCGCGTTCTCGATGCTGATGGCGCTGGCGTTGACCGGCGTCGTGCTGCGCAACCTTGCCTTCATGGCGATCGTCGAGCTGACGCTGAAGATGATGGCCGATATCGCCGCTGACACCTTCCATCGCGTCCAGCGCTTTTCCACCGACTGGCATGCCAACAGCTTTGCCGGCTCGACCGTGCGCAAGGTGACGCGCGGCATGTGGGCGCTCGACCTGCTCAACGACACGATCCTCATCGCGCTGCTGCCGTCCGTCGCCATGCTGATTGGCTCGACGCTGCTGCTCGGCTGGTTTTGGCCGCTGATGGGCGTGGTCGTTGCCGCCGGATCGGTGCTGTTCATCGCGGTGACGGCGATGTTGTCGCTCGGCTATGTCGCACCGGCTGCGCGGCTCGCCAACACCTGGGACACGCGCCTCGGCGGCTCGCTGGCCGACGCGGTGAGCTGCAACGCCGTGGTCAAGGGATTTGGCGCCGAGGAGCGCGAAGAGCGACGCCTCGCCAGGGTCGTCGCCAAATGGCGTGCGCGCACGCGGCGGACCTGGGTACGCGGCACCATCAACGGCACCACGCAAGGGGCGCTGTTGCTGGTCATGAGAGCCGCGGTGATCGGCCTGGCGTTGATGCTGTGGTCGTGGGGGCAAGCGAGCGCCGGTGACGTTGCCTTCATGCTGACGTCGTTCTTCGTGCTGCAGGGATATCTCAGAGATATCGGCACCCATATCCGCAACCTGCAGCGTTCGATCAACGACATGGAGGAGCTGGTCGAGTTCCAGTCCGAACCGCTCGGCATCGAGGACCGGCCCGGCGCCAAGCCGATCCGGATCACGCAGGGGGCTATCCGCTTCGACAACGTCACCTTTCATTACGGCAATCACCGATCGCCCCTTTATCGCGACTTTTCGGTCGATATCGCGCCGGGTGAACGTGTCGGCCTCGTCGGCCATTCGGGTTCGGGCAAGACGACTTTCGTCAAGCTGATCCAGCGGCTCTATGACGTCAATGCGGGAAGAATCCTGGTCGACGGCCAGGACATCGCGCAGTTGGCGCAAGCGTCGCTGCGCGGGCAGATCGCCATCGTCCAGCAGGAGCCGATCCTGTTCCACCGGTCGCTGGCCGAGAACATTGCCTATGCCCGGCCGACGGCGACGCAGGATGAGATCGAGCACGCGGCGCGGCTGGCGAGTGCGCATGACTTCATCGCCAACCTGCCGAAGGGCTACGGCACGCTGGTCGGCGAACGCGGTGTGAAACTGTCGGGCGGCGAGCGTCAGCGCGTGGCAATCGCGCGCGCTTTCCTTGCCGATGCGCGCATCCTGATCCTGGACGAGGCGACATCGAGCCTCGATTCTGAATCGGAGGTCCTGATCCAGCAGGCGATGGAACGGCTGATGGTCGGGCGCACGACGCTGGTCATCGCGCACCGGCTTTCGACGGTGCGGGCGCTGGACAGGCTCCTGGTCTTCGATCGCGGCAAGATCGTCGAGGAAGGCTCGCATGACGAGCTGATCCGGCTGAAGGGCGGCATCTACCGCCGACTGTTCGAGCGTCAGGCGCTCGAACTGACCAAGGGACTGGTCATCTGATCTGAAGTGGCCTCCGGCTCCGGCCGGAGGCCACCTCTCGGGCTCCATCGCGGTTGCAATAGAGCGGGCTTTCGTCAGTCGGTTGGAGTGACGCGAACCATATCCAGGGCGTTCCAGATCCTGAGTTTTGAGACGTCTTGTTTACGTTGTTTCTACTACTGGTTGGTATAAGCCTTCTCTAGGCAACCCAGAGACGGTCTATGCATATCCTGGAATCCGACTAACCTGCCCAGGATTTCGCTCTGCGGCAGATAGGCTTCAAGATGCATCTTGTTTCCGCAAATGCCGGTTCGGAAAAGGTGGCTGCGCCGTCGGTGCTGGAAACTCGGCACGGCTCGGTTCGGCCGCTCGCTGCCGAAGATCTCGAGAGCGTCGCCGCACTCTTCCTGGCGAAGTTTCGCCAGCGGCGGCGTCACCTCCTCGATCGCGCGATCGCGGAGACGGCCGAGTATATGAGAGAGATTTATCTTGATCCTGCCGGCCAGCCCGGTGAGAGCAACGCTCTGGTCCAGATCAACCCGCAAGGACGTCTAGGTGGGTTCCTCGGCGTCCTGAAAGCCCGCTACGAGCTCAACGGAACGGCATTGAATGCGGCAATCATCGGTCCGCTCATGTCCGACCCCGGCACCGATCACGGCTCGGCAGGACCGCAATTGCTGCGTGCCTTGAATCAAGGAAAATTCGATGTGCAGCTGACCGATTCGGCCAACCGGACATCCTTGGCCTTCGCGCGCCCGATGAAGTATCAGCTCCTGCCGGTTCATTGTCTGGGATGGACCTGTGTTTTCCGGCCGGCGGCTATGGCCGCCGCCGCACTGCACCGCAAATGGCCTGGCCTGCCTCGCTTGGCGACCGATCCCTGCGCGAGAGCATTCGATGTTCTCGCTAAAGGAAGGTTCGAGCACCCGGTCCCGCTTTCGTCGTCGCATCGTGTCCACCGTGAGCCGATCGATGCAGCGCAATTTGCCGAGCGGCTGCCGACCCTCCTGTCCGATTACTCGCTTCGGCCGAGTTGGAAGGATGGCGAGCTGACACGGCTGCTCGCGCTGGCGGCCGAGAAGCGGGCCGATGGGCCACTTCATTTCGGCGGGACTTACGACGAAACGGGCAAGATGCTCGGTTGCTACGCCTTCTACGGTCAAGCCGGCGGCATCGCGAACCTGCTGCAAATCCAGGCTTCAGGATCCCACTGGGGCGCGACGCTGGATGGCCTTATCGCGGCCGCGTGGGATATGGGCTGCGCGGGCATCACCGGGCAGACGCAGGGCAGATTCATGCCCCAACTCTTCGGCTACAAGAATGTCTTCTTCCGCTATGCCGGGGGGACGATGGTTCGCTCGCGGATGGCTGAGGTCACGGAAGCGGTCCGCTCCGGCGACATCTTTATCGGTGGGTTGATGGGCGACCGCTGGACCCGCCTCAGTTCCGATGACTTCGGCCGCTGATCGCCTTCGACGACTTGTTCGTCGGCGCAAGCACGCATGTCTATACGCCGCCTGAGGCGCACGCCGCCCCGGTCTTTTCATTGCGCGCGTCCTGTTCTATGTCTGCCGCACCGCGCGGGGGCGCGTCTTGTCAATCACAAAAGCATCCGGTACGCCCCGCTCATGACAGTTACCGTTCGTTTCGCCCCGTCGCCAACCGGCCGCATTCATATCGGCAATGCGCGCACCGCCCTGTTCAACTGGCTGTTTGCCATGAACAACAAGGGCCGCTTTATCCAGCGTTTCGACGACACCGACATTGCCCGCTCGAAGCAGGAATTCTCAGACGCCATCCTCTACGATTTGCATTGGCTGGGCATTTTCCCGGATGCCACCGAATACCAATCGCGGCGTTTCGAGGTCTATGACGCGGCGGTCGAAAGGCTGAAGGCGGCCGGCGTTCTCTACGCCTGCTACGAGACTCCGGAGGAGCTCGACCTCAGGCGCAAGGTGCGCCGCACGCGTGGCCTGCCGCCAGTCTATGGCCGCGAGGCGCTGGCGCTTTCGCCGGAGCAGATCGCCGAATACCAGGCCGATGGGCGCCGCCCGCACTGGCGCTTCCTGTTGCCCAATTTCTCAGGCGATCCACTGCAACCCGAACGTACCGAAATTCACTGGAACGATCTGGTGCGTGGCGAGGAAACCGTCGATCTTGCCTCGCTTTCGGACCCGGTTCTGGTGCGCGAGGACGGCACCTATCTCTATACCCTGCCTTCGGTGGTCGACGACATCGAGATGGGCGTCAGTCATGTCATCCGTGGTGACGACCACGTCACCAACACCGGCGTGCAGATCGCCCTGTTCCAGGCGCTGGCTGCAGAACCGCCGGTGTTCGGCCACCACAACCTCTTGACCACGGCATCGGGCGAGGGGTTGTCGAAACGCTCCGGCGCGCTCTCCATCGAAAGCCTGCGCGCGGACGGCATCGAGCCGATGGCCGTCGCTTCGCTCGCCGTGCTGGTCGGCACCTCGGAGAATGTCGCGGCTGTGCCAACGATGGCCGAACTCGCCGAACGCTTCGATCCGGCGGCGACATCGAAATCCGCGGCCAAGTTCGATCCTGACGAGCTCTTCGTGCTCAACCGGGCGCTGTTGCACCATATGCCGTTCTCCGAGGCGCAAGACCGGCTGATCGTGCTCGGCGTCTCGGGTGACCAGGCCGAGCCGTTCTGGCTTGCGGTGCGCGGCAATCTCGACAGGCTGGCCGATGCGACAAGCTGGTGGCGCACCTTGCGCGAGGGCCCGCAGGAGAGGCCGGAATTTTCCGACGACGACCGCGATTTCCTGGGTCAAGCGTTCGACCTGCTGCCGGAGGAACCCTGGAACGGGACGGTCTGGAAAGAGTGGACGGGCAAGATCAGGGAAGCAACCGGCCGCAAGGGCAAGGCGCTGTTCATGCCGCTGAGGCTCGCGCTTACCGGACTGCCTTCGGGGCCGGAGCTTGCAGATTTATTGCCGCTGATGGGTCGGGAAGGAACGTTGGCCCGACGACCCTGACCTTGCGTTGGTCCGGTGGCAAGGCTGACACCGGCGACGTCACCGGCTTGGCGGAAAGTCGCTTGATCGCCTCGCGGTCGAGTCCGCCCTCCACATTGGCCAGGGTTTCCGGATCGGTACCCGGATCGGGCTTGGTAGCCGGAACCGGAATGGACGGTGTCGCGTCCGTTTCGGGCTGGGACTGCTCAGGATTCGGCGGGTTGCCGGCGATGACCTGGAAATTCCGCGCGGCGTTGCAGCCGCAAGCCGGCGGCAGCGGCATGTTGGACTGCTTGTAGAGATAGGCGGTCGGCAATTCGCTGTAGGGCCGGCCGGTGACCGATGACGTCATCTCAGCCGAATCGTCATCCATGCCGCGCGAATAGAAAACCTGCATCTCTGTGCCAGGGCAGCTTGATTCGCAATTCTTCTGGTCGCGCTCGAAATCGCTCGTCGAAGCCGAATTCGACATCGGGAAGAAATAGCCGTCGCAGGTGCGCACGCATGTGGTGTGGAACTCGCCGCCGCCGACGCTCGAAAAATCCGGTACGCCGGGCCGGTTGAGCACCCTGCTGACATCGGGCTCCTCGCCCGGAACGTCAGGCTCATCGAGCGCATCGAGCTGCTGGCTGTTGCCGCCGAAAAGCTGTTCGAACAGGTTTGCGTTGCCGTCTTCGCGGTTCGCCTCCTGCAGCGGAGCGTTCCGCGGTACAAAAGTGTCGTCGCGGCAGCCCTTGGCCTCGAGCGCCGCCAGGATGCGGCCACGGTCGCGGCGCGAGCCGCCGCTGGCGAGCTTGGCGCGCTTGGCCTGCAGGCTATCGAGATTGGCATTCATACGATCGATGGTGGCGTTGAGCCCGGCGCATTCTCTGACATTGCGGCTGAACAGCGAAAAGCCGCAACCGGCGCTGCTGGATTTGCTGCGGGCCCTGGAGATCTGTTCGCGCTGCCTTTCGATTGCCGCGTCGTATTTGCGGATCAATGCCGGGCCACCACCGCCGCCGCGCGAGGCAGCGGCAAGATCGGCTTCCAACTGGCGGCAGACGCGCGAGGCGGCCTGCGGCTCGGTGACCGCGATGGCTGAAAGCACGAGCGCGCCAAGCAGCGCAGCAACATGCGTCAGCTTCAACCTTTCGCCCGTCATGTCCGAAAACCCCGCCTGCTTGCCTGCGCGATGCTACCGGATTCGCGGTTAATCGTTCCCTCAATCTACAACCAAAGATGGTCTTAGCCCAGAGACACGCCGTCGCGGATGTTCGGGTTCAGTCTCTGCCGTGAGATTCCGACGCCGCATGAAAAAGGCGTATTCGCCCAGAAAAAATGCCCGAATCCAGCGCGACCCGGAGGCTTGGCATGACCGCGATTACCCGTCGAACCGCGCTACAACTCGCTCTCTTGTGCCTGGCGCCGCCCGCTGCCATGGCGCAGGAGGAGCCCGATGCGCCGGACTGGCGCAGTCGATTGGTCGACGCCGCGCGTGAGCAGATCGGTGTCACCATCCTCTATGACCCAACCTATATGCGCTTGACCTATCCGGGTGGCGATGTCGCGCCGGAGCGGGGTGTGTGTACCGATGTCGTGGTTCGCGCCTATCGCCGCGCCTTCG
The DNA here is from genome assembly GCF_056403835.1 of Mesorhizobium sp. P2_E6. Classification (NCBI taxonomy): domain Bacteria; kingdom Pseudomonadati; phylum Pseudomonadota; class Alphaproteobacteria; order Hyphomicrobiales; family Phyllobacteriaceae; genus Mesorhizobium; species Mesorhizobium sp. P2_E6. Next base: position 90,963 of record NZ_JBFUEQ010000010.1, on the reverse strand, counting down.
AGCTCGATCTCCAAAGGTTGGTGCATGAGGATATGTTGGCTGATTTCGCGGCCTATCCGAAGATTTGGGGCCTGAAAGCGCCCGACCGCAACATCGACCATCGCCGGGTGCAGAACCTTGCCGTCTTTTTTGGACGGCGTGGTGTTTCCATGCCGGTCAGCCAGGATCCCGTCGACTTTCAACCGGGCGACCTCGTTACTCAGATGCTGCCCGGCAACCTGCCGCATATCGCCATCGTCTCATCAAATCGTTCGACGGAAGTGCCGGAAAGGGCGCTGGTCATCCACAATATCGGCCAAGGTGCCCACGAGGACGACACGTTGTTCGCCTTTAATCAGACCGGGCATTTCCGCTTTGCGCCGGCCTGATCAGCCTAGATTGACGACCGCCTGTGCCTTGTGAGCGGCTTCGACCACGGCAAGCGCTGTCATGTTGACGACGCCGCGCGAGGTGACCGACGGCGTCAATATATGCGCCGGCATGTCGGTGCCGAGCAGGATCGGCCCGACATGCAGCGCGTCCATCATGGTCCTGAGCGCGGACAGCGTGATGTTGGCCGAATCGAGGTTGGGGAACACCAGCAGATTGGCTTCGCCCTTCAGCCTGGAATGAGGATAAACGCGCTGGCGCAGATGCTCGGACAAAGCCGTGTCCGCGTGCATCTCGCCGTCGCACTCCAGTTCGGGGGCGATGCGCGCCAGGATCGCCGCCGCTTGCCGCATCTTGAGCGCGCTCGGCGAATCGCGCGAGCCGAAATCCGAATGCGACAGGAGCGCTGCCTTCGGCTCGATGCCGAAGCGCTGGATTTCTTCCGCCGCCAGCACGGTCATCTCGGCGATTTCCTCGGCGGTCGGGTCGACCGAGACATGCGTGTCGGTCAGGAAGATGATGCCGCGCTGCGAGATCAGCATCGAAAGCGTCGACAGGTCGTGATCCTTGATGCCGAGGCGGGGGCCGATGATCAGGGTGACGTTGCGCAGGTGCCGCTCGAAGCGTCCTTCGAGGCCGCAGACCATGGCATCGGCATCGCCACGCTTCAGCGCCAGTGCGGCGATCACCGTGTTGTCGGTACGCACCATCGTGCGGGCGGCTTCCGTCGTCACGCCGCGCCGGCCGGCGAGCTCGATCAAGAGGTCGACATAGTTGCGATAGCGCGGATCGTCCTCCGGATTGATCAGGCCGAAGTCGACACCGGGCTTGATTCGCAGGCCATAGCGTTTCAGGCGCACTTCGATGACGTGCGGGCGGCCGATCAGGATCGGTTCGGCGATGCCTTCCTCGAGCACCACCTGGGCGGCGCGCAGCACGCGCTCGTCCTCGCCATCGGCATAGATGACGCGCTTGGCGGTCGATGCCTTGGCGGACGAGAACACCGGCTTCATCACCAGTCCGGAGCGGAAGACGAAGCGGTTGAGCTTGTCGATATAGGCTGCGAAATCGGTGATCGGCCTTGTCGCGACGCCAGTGTCGCAGGCTGCCTTGGCGACGGCCGGGGCTATGCGCAGGATCAGGCGCGGATCGAAGGGCGAGGGGATCAGGAAGTCTGGCCCGAAGATTGGCGTCTCACCGGAATAGGCGCGGGCCGCGACATCGGACGGTTCCTCGCGGGCTAGCGCCGCAATCGCCCGGACCGCCGCCATCTTCATCTCCTCGTTGATGGCGCTGGCGCCGCAGTCGAGCGCACCGCGAAAAATGTAGGGAAAACACAGGACGTTGTTGACCTGATTGGGAAAATCCGACCTGCCGGTGCAGATCATCGCATCGGGACGGGCGGCGCGCGCCGCCTCCGGCATGATCTCCGGATTGGGGTTGGCCAGCGCCAGGATCAGCGGTTTCGGCGCCATGTGCTGCAGCAGTTCCGGCTTCAGCACACCTGCGGCCGACAGACCGAGGAAGACGTCGGCGCCGGGGATCACGTCAGCCAGCGTGCGCGCGTCGGTGTCCTTCACATAGGGGTCTTTCCAGCGGTCCATCTCGTCGACGCGGCCCTTGTAGGCGACGCCGAAACGGTCAGTGACCCAGATGTTTTCCACCCGTGCGCCAAGCGAGACCAACAGATTGAGGCAGGCAAGGGCGGCCGCACCTGCGCCCGACGTGACGATCTTGATGTCGGAGATGGTCTTGCCGGCAAATTCCAGCCCGTTGAGTACGGCGGCGGCGACGATGATGGCTGTGCCGTGCTGGTCGTCATGGAAGACCGGAATGCCCATGCGGGCCTTCAGCTGCTCTTCCACTTCGAAGCATTCGGGCGCCTTGATGTCCTCGAGGTTGATGCCGCCGAAGGTCGGTTCCAGCGCCGAGATTGTCTCGACCATGCGCTCAATGCCCGGCGCGTCGATCTCGATGTCGAAGACGTCGATGCCGGCGAATTTCTTGAACAGGACAGCCTTGCCTTCCATCACCGGCTTGGAGGCGAGCGGGCCGATATTGCCGAGGCCGAGCACGGCCGATCCGTTGGAGACGACGCCGACCAGATTGGCGCGCGCCGTATAGTCAGCGGCGGTCGCCGGATCGTCGCGGATTTCCAGGCAAGGGGCGGCGACGCCTGGAGAATAGGCGAGCGCAAGGTCGCGCTGGTTGCCGAGCGGCTTGGTCGCCTGGATTTCCAGCTTTCCCGGCCTTGGGTGCTTGTGGAAGTAGAGGGCGGCTTCGTCGAGGTCCGAACGTGCCGTCTTCTTGGTCTCGCCTTCCATGCGGCCGCTCCCTCGAAATCTCCCTGGAGAGTCCTTTTAGCATGCGGCCAAGGTTTGTCGCGACGCTAAATGACGCGCCGGCAGCTTTACCCGGCAGCGCGTCTAAAACACCATTATATCAGATGTTTACGCCGATTTCGTCGCATATGAGTCTTGCTGCGTACAGGCGCGTCGATCAAAAGGCGCTGACATAGAGGCCGCCGTCGACCGGTATGTTCTGACCGGTCAGATAACCGGCATGGACCGAGCACAGGAAGGCGCAGATCTGGCCGAATTCCTCCGGCGTGCCGAGCCGCTTGGCCGGAACATCGGCGCTGATGCGGGTCTTGCGCGCGGCGGCCGCCGCTGGATCCTCTGGTGTGCCGGCGTCATGCGGGCCACGCAGTCGGTCGGTGTCGAGTTTGCCCGGCAGCATGTTGTTGATGGTCACGTTGCGGTCGATCACCGTTCGCGCCACGCCGGCAAGGAACGAGGTCAGGCCGGCGCGCGCGCCCGACGACAGGTCGAGGCCGGGGATGGGGACGTAGACCGACAGCGAGGTGATGTTGACGATGCGGCCAAAGCCGCGCGCTGCCATGCCGTCGATGACGGCCTGCACCAACTCGACCGGCGTCACCATGTTCTGGGTGACGCCTTCAAGGATCTTCGCCCGATCGAGCTCACGGAAATCACGCAGTGGCGGGCCGCCATTGTTGTTGACGAGGATATCGGGTTCGGGGCACGCGGCGAGCAACGCCTTCTGCACCTCCGGCTTCGAGACGTCGCCGACGACTTCGGTCACCGTCACGCCATAGCGCTCGCGCAGCTCGGCTGCGGTCTTGGCCACCAGCTCCGCATTGCGGCCGTTGACGACGATGTCGCAGCCGGCTTCTGCCAGCGCCATGGCGCAGCCACGCCCAAGCCCCTTGCTGGAAGCGCAGACAATGGCTTTCTTTCCGCGAATGCCGAGATCCATGATGATTTTCTCCTTGTGAGCCGGCGGCAAGCTAGTCCTTCGGCTGGACCAATCGCAACCGTCATACGGTTGTTGCATGAATCGGGGCATAGCCTGCGCGAAAGCAAGGGTGAAATCGCGATGTCAGGCCAAGAGCCCCGCACTTTCCGCAGCATGTTCATTTCCGACGTTCATCTCGGCTCGAAGGCGGCCAAGGCCGAATTCCTGATCGATTTCCTTAGGTATCACGACGCCGACATCATCTATCTGGTCGGCGATATCGTCGATGGCTGGCGGCTGCGACGGAGCTGGCACTGGCCGCAAAGCCACAATGATGTCGTGCAGAAATTGCTGCGCAAGGCGCGCAAGGGCGCCAACATCACCTACATCGCCGGCAATCACGACGAGTTCGCGCGCCAGTTCCAGGGCGTGCATTTCGGCGGCATCGTGGTCGCCGACCGCGCCATCCACGAGACCGCCGACGGCAAGCGGCTGCTCGTCATCCATGGCGACCAGTTCGACACCGTCGTCCACAATGCGCGCTGGCTCGCCTATCTCGGCGATCACGCCTATGACGCGGCCATGCTGGTCAACCGCGTGGTGACGCGACTGCGCCAACTGCTTGGCCTGCCGTACTGGTCGTTCTCGTCCTGGGCCAAGGTCAACGTCAAGAAGGCGGTGAATTTCATCGGCTCGTTCCAGACCATGCTTGCGGAAGAGGCGCGCCGCTCGCATGTCGACGGCATCATCTGCGGCCATATCCATCACGCCGCCATCGAGAGTTTTGGCGATGTCCAATACATCAACACCGGCGACTGGGTGGAAAGCTGCACGGCGGTGGTCGAGCATTTCGATGGCCGGATGGAAATCCTGACCTGGGCGCAGGTGCTGCCCGAGGCGCCGGACCAACCGTTTATCCCGTTGCTCCTCGAAGACCGGGTCGGGCAGGCGGCCTGACGCGGATCAATCGATTAGGCCAACCGGTTTCGCCCGGTTTTCGCCCATGTTAAGGGATCGATACACGTTGCCGTCCGGTCGAGTGCAGCGTTATTGGATCGATTCATGTCGCTGCCGCCGCTTTCGCCTGAACAACTCGTCAAGCCGCGCCATTTTGAACTGCGCATGAGCCTGATCTTCGCGACGCTGTTCGTGCCGCTCGGAACGCATGTGCCCTATTTCCCGCTGTGGCTGCAGGCCGAGGGTTTTCATCCCGAGCAGATCGCCGCCATTCTGGCGGCGCCGATGTTCCTGCGCGTGGTGACGACGCCGTTGCTGACCGCACTTGCCGACAGGGCCAGGGACCGCGCCGATATCTATGTCGCGCTGGTGGCGGCGTCACTGCTGCTATCGGCCGGTTATTTCCTGACCCCGAGCTACGCCATGGTGCTGGCGGTGTCGCTGGCGCTGACCATCGTCTGGACGCCGCATTCGCCGATCGCCGACTCGCTGGCACTTTCGGGTGTGCGGCGGTTTGGCTCGAACTATACGAGCATGCGAAAATGGGGCTCGATCTCCTACTTGTTCGCCAATGTCGCCGGTGGCTTCATCCTGTCGGCAACCGGCTCCGGGGCCGTTCCGGTGATCATCTTCGTTTCACTTGCCGCGGCCCTTGCTGCCGGCTTGCTGGCGCCGCGTCTCGGCCGTCCGCGACGCGCCTCGCCGCTGTCGGCGACCGACATCCAGCACGTGGCGCCAAAGCTTCTCAACCCATATTTCCTGTATTTTTCGATCGGTGTCGGCGTCATCACCGCCAGCCACGCATTCCTGTACGGCTTCGTCTCCATCTACTGGAAATCGATCGGCCTCAGCGATTCGGTTGTCGGCCTTTTGTGGGCATGGGGCGTGGTCGCGGAAGTTTGCATGTTCATGATGTTCACCCGCTATTTCAGCTCGTTCTCCGTCGTCTCGATCATGGTGATGGCGGGTATCGGGGCGATCGTGCGCTGGATCGCCTTTCCGCTTGTGTGGCCGCTCGGCCTCGGCGTTGCCGGATTTTTCGGCGTCCAGACGCTGCATTCGGTCTCAGTGGCGCTGGTGCTGATCGGCCTGCAGAAGATGATCGGCGAAACGGTTTCCGAAGAGCGGACAGGTGCTGCGCAAGGCATCGCCTATTTCTCCAACGGCTTCTTCATGGCGGTGGTGACGCTGGCGTCCGGCCCGCTTTACCACCGCTTCGGCGTCGACGGCTTTTTTGCCATGATCCCGATCGCCTTGATCGGTCTGGTGCTGATCGGACTTGCGGCGCGCTCAGCCCCACAGCGCCGTATCAGGCGGTGACACCAGCGATCCCTGGTAGACAAGGCCGGGCACACGGTCGCGGGCAAGCAGGAGCGGACCGTCGAGGTCGACGAAATCGGCATCCTGGGCGAGCAATACCGCCGGCGCCATCGCCAGCGACGTGCCGACCATGCAGCCGACCATAACGCCGAAACCGAGTTCGCGGGCGCGATCGCGCAGCACCAAAGCCGCTGTCAGCCCGCCCGATTTATCGAGCTTGATGTTGACGGCATCGTAGAGGCCGACCAGCGCTACGAGATTCTCAGCCTCATGCACGCTCTCATCGGCGCAGATCGGTACGGGGTGCGCGATATGGCGCAGGATCTCGTCTTTGCCGGCCGGCAGCGGCTGTTCGATCAGCGCGATGCCTTGCTCGGCGGCAAAGGCGAGGTTCGCGGCGATGTTGTCGTCGGTCCAGCCCTCGTTGGCGTCGAGGATGATGCGGCTGTCGGGCGCGGCTTGCCTGACGGCGCGGATACGGGCGACGTCGTTGTCGCCGCCGATCTTCACCTTGAGCAGCGGCCGCGCCGCATTGGCACGCGCCTGCGCCGCCATCGCCTCCGGTTCACCCAGCGACAGCGTGTAGGCCGTTTCAAGTGACCTTAACGATACAGCGCCAATGGCAGCAGCCACCGGTATCCCGCTGATCTTTGCTTCCAGATCCCACAGGGCGCAGTCGATGGCGTTGCGGGCAGCTCCAGCCGGCATGGCATCAAGCAGGGCGTTCCGGCTGATGCCGGCGGCGATCCGCTCGCGCATGGCTTCGATCGCCTCGCCCACGCCGTCCATGGTCTCGCCATAGCGCTTGTAGGGAACGCATTCGCCGCGACCCGTGTGGCTGTCCACACTGATCGTGCAAGTGATGACCTCGGCTTGGGTCTTGGAACCGCGTGAGATGGTGAAGCTTCCGGCGATGGGGAAACGTTCTGCCTCAACCGAAATGACACGCGCCATATTTTTCTGCTCCGGCTATGCAACAACGGGCGAGTCGGCAAATCGACAGCTTGGTTCCGTCAGGCTAAACAGGACGCCATGTTGACTATCGGCAAGCGCGACGCAAGCGGCACGACCGCGGGGGAGGCTGACCACGAACCGCGCGTGGCGATCGGCGAGGAGGACGGCGTTCTAGGCTGCGTTTTCTCGGGAATCTGGACGACACGGACCGTCGCGCTGATCGACGCCGACATGCGCAAGATCGAGAAGCGAAGTGGTTTCAAGACCTTGGCGCTCGATCTTTCCAACATCGAGAAGATGGATACCGCCGGCGCCTGGCTGATCGACCGGCTGGTCTGTGCCTTCGAGAAGAAGGGCGTCAAGATCAGCATGCAAGGCCAGAGCGAGATTGCCAACATCCTGCTCGATGCGGTGGGCGAGGCCGTCCGGCGCGAACCCGAATCCGGTCCGGCACGGCCACCCACCATCATCATTCGCGCGCTGGAGGCGGTCGGCCGGCGCGTCTACGAGATGCGCGACGACTTCCTCGCCTCGATGAACATCCTCGGCGCCACCATCCGCGGCGCGCAGATGAAGCTCGGCCGTGGCCATGCCGTCAACCCGGCGGCGATCTTCAACCAGATCGACCGCATGGGCGTCGGCGCCATTCCGGTGGTGGTGCTGATGTCGGCGATCGTCGGTGCCATCGTTGCCCAGCAAGGCGCCTATCAGCTCAGCTACTTCGGCGCCGATATCTTCGTCGTCGACCTGGTCGGCGTGCTGATCCTGCGCGAGCTTGGCGTGCTGATGACCGCGATCATGATCGCCGGCCGCTCCGGAAGCGCGATCACCGCCGAGATCGGCTCGATGAAGATGCGCGAGGAAGTCGACGCGCTGAAAGTCATCGGCCTCAACCCGATCGGCGTGCTGGTCTTTCCGCGCCTCGTGGCACTGGTCATCGCCTTGCCGTGCCTCACCATCATTGCCAATTTCGCGGCACTCGGCGGCGGCATCGTCGCGGCTTGGCTGTACTCCGATATCGCACCTGCTGCCTTCATCGACCGGCTGCGCGTCGCCATCGATCTCAGCACCATTTTCGCCGGCCTGATCAAGGCGCCGTTCATGGCCATGATCATCGGCACGATTGCCTCGGTCGAAGGCATGAAGGTCGGCGGCAGCGCCGAATCGCTCGGCCAGCACGTGACCGCCTCGGTGGTTAAGTCGATCTTCGTCGTCATCATCCTCGACGGGCTTTTCGCCATCTTCTACGCAGCGATCGAGTTCTGAGATGGCGCTGCTGAGCAGAAAAAAGCCGGTCGCGATCGCGGACGAAACGGGCGAGGGCGACATCGTGCTTTCCGCGCACAACATCACCGTCTCGTTCGCCGACAAGCTCATACTCGACAAGCTGTCGCTCGATATCCGGCGCGGCGAGATCCTTGGCTTTGTCGGTGCCTCGGGCGCCGGCAAATCCGTTCTGCTGCGCACCATTCTTGGGCTGACGCGCAAACAGTCGGGCACGATCAAGCTGTTCGGCGTCGATGTCGAGAAAGCGAGCGACGTCGAGCGTCTGCGAGTCGACATGCGGCTTGGCGTGCTGTTTCAGCACGGCGCCCTTTTTTCGGCGCTGACAGTGCTGGAAAACGTCCAGGTGCCGATGCGCGAATATCTCGACCTGCCGCGAAAGCTGATGGACGAACTGGCGATGCTAAAGATCGAGCTGGTCGGGCTGCCGCCGGACGCCGCGCAGAAATTTCCGTCCGAACTTTCCGGAGGCATGATCAAGCGGGCGGCGTTGGCACGGGCGCTGGCGCTCGACCCCGACATCGTCTTCCTCGACGAGCCGACATCCGGCCTCGATCCGATCAGCGCGGCGGAGTTCGACGAACTGGTCGTCAAGCTGCGCGATACGATGGATCTGACCGTTTATATGGTGACGCACGATCTCGACACGCTTTTCACCGCTTGCGATCGCGTGGCCGTGCTCGGCAAGAAGAGAGTGCTGGTCGAAGGCACCATTGACGACATGCTGAAGAGCGAGGAGCCGTGGGTAAAATCCTATTTCCGCGGAAAACGCGCCCGGCAACTTGATCTTGCGGCGCGCGCATAGCCATAAGTGGGACAATGGAAACCAGAGCCAACTACGTTATTGTCGGCATTTTCACGCTGGCCGCGATCCTGGCGGCGTTTGCCTTCGTCTACTGGACGGCGGCGATCGGCGACAAGGGCGAGACCACGTTGCTGCGCGTGCGTATTCCGGGCTCGGCTTCCGGGCTTGGCCGCGGCAGCTTCGTGCTGTTCAACGGCGTCAAGGTCGGTGATGTCAGGCGCGTCTATATCGATGTCGACAATCCGACCGTCGCCATCGCCGACACCGAGATCGATCGCCTGACGCCGATCACCAAGTCGACGCAGGCGGATATCGGCCTCGCCGGCCTCACCGGACAGGCCAATATCGAACTCAAGGGCGCTGACCCCAAGGAAGTAAAGCTCCTCGACCAGGCCGAGAAGGAGGGCAAGGTCGCCGAGATCGTCGCCAACCCATCGGCGGTGACCAACCTGCTGCAGACGGCACAGAACATCTTCTCCCGCGCCGACAAGGTGCTTTCTGAGCTTGAAGGCTTCACCAAGGATGTGCGCGGGCCGCTGACGCAAACCGTCAAGAATGCGCAGACCTTCTCCGATGCGCTGGCCAAGAATTCGGACGGCATCGACAAGTTCCTCTCCAGCGTCAGTGCGCTCTCCGACGAGCTGAAAGGCGTTTCTGGCAAGCTCGACGGCACGCTGAAAGCAGCCGAAGGCCTGCTCAATGCCGTCGACAAGGACAAGATCAAGAGCATCGTCGCCAACGTCGATACGGCAACTGCGAATCTCAAGCAGACGTCGACGCAGCTCGACGGCGTCATCAAGAATGTCGACACCGCTGTCGGGTCCGTCAACGATTTCGCCAAGCAGACGCAAGGCACGCTAGCCAAGGTCGATGGTGTGCTCGACGGTATCGATCCGGCGCAAGTGCGCTCCGCACTGGCCAACATCCAGAAAGCCAGCGAAAACGCCAACAAGGCCGCCGCCGACATCGCTGAGGTGACCGACAAGTTCGCCAATCGGGCCGACGACATCGACCAGACGATCAAGGATGCCAAGCAACTGGCACAGCGGCTCAACGATGCCTCGGTGCGTGTCGACGGAATCCTCGCCAAGGTCGACACCTTGCTCGGGTCGGGCCAGGCCGACGGCGTGATGGCCGACGCCAGGGATACTCTGAAGTCGTTCAAGCAGGTTGCCGACACTTTGAATTCCCGCCTGGGCGTCATTACCGACAATCTGGCGCGCTTTTCGGGCCAGGGGCTTTCGAATGTCGAGGCGCTGGTGCAGGACAGCCGCCGTTCGATCAGTCGCATCGAGGAGGCCGTAACGGATCTCAGCCGCAATCCGCAGCGCATCCTTTCGGGTGGCGATGGCGAGGTTCGGCAGTTCGATGGCAGGGCGCGGCGTTGACTTCGGCTCCGGCACGCCTCAAGAACATGAGCTGCGAAAGTGGGTTGATCTTACGATCCGGGGACAACGGGGATCGCGCGTGAAGTCTGTGTGGGTGAGAACGGGCGGGTTGACATCGGCTGCGGCACTGCTTGCCCTGACACTAGCGGGTTGCGCGGTGTTGGGCGGCAAGCCCGCGCCGCTCGACACGTTCGAGTTGTCGGCGCCTTCGGTCGACGCGCATGGCCACAGCCGCCGACAGATCCTGATCGCGCAGCCGTCGGCACTCAAGGCGTTGGACAGCCAGAACATCGTCATCAAGCCGTCGGATCGCTCGATCCAGTATCTCAAGGGCGCGCAATGGGCCGACCGGCTGCCGCTGATCGTGCAGGCGCGGCTGGCCGAGACGTTCCAGCGCTCAGGCAGCTTTGCCGGCGTCGGCAAGCCGGGTGAGGGCCTGGCTATCGATTACCAGGTGATTGTCGAGGTCCGGTCTTTCGAAGTCCGCGTCGACGGCGGCGAGCACGCCGAGGTCGACCTGTTCGTGCGGATATTGAACGACCGCAATGGCGAGGTGCGTGCCTCCAAGAGCTTCACCGCATCGGCGCCCGTTTCAGGCAGCGGCAATCCTGCCTATGTCAGGGCGCTCGACAGCGCGTTTGGAGATACCGCCAAGCAGATCGTGCGTTGGACGGATTCGGTCATCTGAGCGGGTCAAATGGGGATGATCCGGACAGCCGAGACGGTTCAGCCGACGTATTCAACAAGGGTGTGATCTTCATCGGCGAGTTCGTCCTCGATGATTGAGGCTATCGTTTCCTAATCACCTCCAGCCAGCCCGGCGCCAATTTTCGGGTAACCAATCCTCTTGCCTGTGAATTTGGCTTTGACGGACTGCATGACTTTCCGGATTGCTTCGTAGTCTGCCTTCACGCCTGTTCCCTGCCAATGGAACTGCGTGTAGCCATTGATGACATGGAACGTGCGGCCCTCTCGCCTGATCTCAGCAACAGACAGGCTTCCCAGTTTGGCTGGGTCGCCCTTCGGTGTTGCGCAATCCGCGGCGTATGCCTCGGGAAATCGCTGCTTTATTGAGAGAGCAATTCCCTTGCCCATTTGGCACTGGCAGTTGCATCCGTGCACGATGGCATCGAACCTTCCGTCGAGTGCAAGCTGAAGCAGATCACCACGAACTGTCTGCATTGCCACGAAATCCCGACCTCAATCCACAGCGCGAGCATCCAACCAAATCGCGAGATTGGCGACATTCCAAACGATCTTTTCAGGATTGGCTTCAAACAGAAAGGGCAGGTCGCCCTTTCTGTTTTGCTGTCCCGCCCTTAATGCAGGCGGCCGCTTGCATGGGCCAGCATGGTGTAGACCTTGCCGGTGTCCGACGTCAGATAGGTCTGCGCCATGATGTTGTCGCGGTCGTTGCGCGAGACATCCTTGAGCAGCTTCTCGAAATCGTCGCAGTAGCGGTCGACGGCAGTGCGGAACTCGGCCTCCGCCTGATACTTGCGACGGATCTCGTCGAACGTCTGCTGGCCCTTCAGCGTGTAGAGCCGCCGCGTGAACACGTCACGCTCGCCACGCCGGTAGCGGTTCCACAGTTCGATCGAAGCATCGTGGTCGATGGCCCGCGCGATGTCGACGGAGAGCGAGTTCAGCGATTCCACGACATGCAGCGGTGAGCGCTGGGCAGGAGCCGGACGCGGTGCTTCCGCGGGCGTTGCCGGCCTGGCGTCCTCTTCGCGCGATGCCCCGGTCAGGAGATCGCGCACCCAGCCGCCCTGTGGTGTACGGGCGCCGGCTTCAACACGCGGGCGCGGTGCCGCCTCGGCCGGACGCTCCAGGTCGAGCGTGCCGCGCAGTGGAGCGCCGCCCAAAGGCGCCTGGGGTGTGCGCAGTTCCGGCTGCTGTGCCGGTGGTGCACGCCGTGGTGGCTCGGCAGGGCGTGCGGCCGGCGCTTGCGGTGCCGGGCGAAGATTGCGTTGCTCGGCGGCATCGCCGCCGCGACCGGACTTCGCAACGATCTCCGAAAGCTCTTTCAGGGCGTTGATCTGCTCGGAAACGGCGCGGCGGATGGCCGAGGTCGATTCCTTTGCCTCTTCCGGCATCTCGATGACGCCCTTCTTGAGCTCGGCGCGGGTAAGGTCGAGCTCGCTCTTGATCGAGCCCGCGGTGCGCCGCATCTCTTCGGTCGCATCGGCGAAGCGCTTGGTCGCCGAATCGACGACATCGGTGATGGCGTTGCGGATCTTGTCGGCCGACTCCATGGTCTTGCCCTCGGCGTTCTGCAGCGTCTGGCCGACGAGATTTTCGAACGAGCGCATGATCCTTTCGAGATCTTCCGACTTCTTGACAAGGCCAACGGCGAGATCCTCGAGCGACGACTGCCTTTCGAGCGTGTGCTCGAGGTTGCTCTGGGCCGAGCTCAGCAGGTCCGAGGCGCTGACCAGCAGGCGGCTGTGTTCGTCGAACTTGGTGGCGATCGAAGCGACCTCGCGCAAGGTGGACGACGACAGTTCCGTCAGCCTTGTCGTGTTCGAATCGACCAGCCGTGCCGAGCTGGCGAAGGTTTGCGCGGCCTTCTCGGTGGTGGTGGCGAAGCTTTGCGTGCTGCCGCTCAGACGTTCGTCGACCTGGCCGAGATTGACCGCGGCCTGCTCGATCAATTGACCGAGCTGCGAGCTGGACGTGGTCATGCGGCCAATGAGATCGGCGACGCTGTCGGACAGCGACGAGCGGGCGCCTTCGACCGCCGACAAGGTCTCGGCGGTGCGGTTGGCGAGCGCGTTGACAAGTGCGGCATTCTCGGCCCGCAGCTTCTCGGTGGCGCGTTCGGTGACCTCTTCCATGCTCTTTTGCAGTTCCGAGCCGCCCTGGGCGAAGCGCTCGACCAGCGGCCGCGCGGTTTCGTCTAGGATCTTCGACATCTCGGCCGAACGCGCCGCGAGCATGGTGTTGAGCTCGCGGGTGTTGGCGCCGATCGTCTTGGCGGCGTCGTTGGTGCTCTGGCCGATATGCTGGCCAACCGCGGTGAAGGTCTCCGCGATCACATTGGCGCGCGAGACGAGTTGCGCCTCGGCATTCGCCACCTGCTCGTTGATCCTTTGGCCCATCGTCTCGGCCGTGTAGGCGAGGCGGTTCTCGACGCCTGAGACCTGCTCTTCAACACGGGCGGCCGCAGCCGCCGCGCTCGATGCGAGCCGCTCGTCGGCGCCGGTAAGCGCCTGTTCGATTTCGCGGGCATGCACGGCCATTTCCTGACCGGTCCGCCTTGCACGTTCGGCGACCCTCTGCTCGGTGTCGGTAAAGGCGCCGACGATGGTCTCGGCATGCTCGCCGATCGTCGACGAGCTGCTGGCGATGCGCGACACCAGACGCTGATCGGCTTCGTCGAAGATGCGACCGATTTCCGACGCACGGCTCGACAGCGCTTCCGAACCTTCGGCGATGCGCGAGACCAATTGCTGGTCCGCGGCATCGAAGATACGGCCGAGATCCGATGCACGCGCGGCAAGCGCCTCGGCCGATTCGCCGATGCGCATACCGAGCCGCTGATCGGCGCCTTCGAAATTGCGCAGGATGTCGCCGGCGCGGGCGGCCAGCGACTGTGCGGTTTCGACAGCGCGCGCGACCAATTTCTGGTCTGCCGCATCGAATGCGCCGGCGATCTCGCTGGCACGGGCAGCCATATGGTCGGCGGTGTCCTGAGCCCGGGCGGTAAGCTGATCGGCGGTTTCCTGGGCGCGGGCGGCGATCTTCCGGTCCGCCACGTCGAAGGTACCGGCGATCTCGCCTGCACGAGCGGCCAGCTGGTCAGCGGTTTCATGGGCGCGGGCCAGCAAGGAGCTGGAGGTGTCATCCGCGCGGGCAAGCAAGGCGTTCGACGTATCTTCCGCACGGGTGTGGAGGCGGCGATCGGCTTCCTCGAAGGTGCGGGCGATGTCTTCGGCCCTCGCCAGCAGGGCGGCGGAGGTCTGCTCGGCGCGCTCGGCGATCCTGCGGTCGGCGTCACTGAACGCAGCACCGGCCTGCTCATGCAGCGTGCTGGTGATTTCCAGGACCTTTTCGCGCAACGCGCCGGCAACGAAGACCGCGCTTTTCTCGAGCACGGCTCGGACGTTGTCGACGCCTGTCGAGAGCGCACGCTCCATGGTGCCGGCGCGCTCCTCGATGACGCCGGTCTGGCGGCTGAACGCCTGCTCGATCTTCTCGACATCGGCAGCGATCGCCGCAGAGATATCGGTGCTCCTGGCGGCGATCTGGTCGATATGGCCCGACAGCGAGCGGTCGACGTCCTGGCGGGTCTCGGCGAGCTTGCCGAGATCGTCTTCCAGCGCGCGGGCCAGCATGTTGCGCCCTTCCGACAGCTTGCCGACATGTCCTGCGATGATGTCGTCGATGTCGCTGCGGCTTGCGGAAAGCTTCTGCAGGTCGGCTTCCAGCGCACGCTTGAGGATATCGCGGCCTTCGGCGAGTTTCTCGACTTGGCCGGCGACCAGTCCGTCGATGCTGGAGCGACTTTCCGCCAGCTTGGCGAGATCGTCTTCGAGCGCCTTCGAGAGGGTCGAGCGCTCCCCGACAAGTCTTTCCGAATGGCTGTTCACCAGGCCGCTGACGTTTTGGAGATCAGCCTCGAGTGCCTGGGCGAACTGCGCCCGGTCATCGACCAGTTTCTGCGACTGGTCGGCAACGGCGCCCGTGATCGCATTGAGGTCGGCTTCCAGCGCGCGCCGCAGGATGTCGCGGCCTTGCGACAGCTTCTCGACTTGACCGGCAACCAGCCCGTCGATGCTGGAGCGGCTTTCGGCCAGCTTGGCAAGATCGTCTTCGAGCGCCTTCGACAGGGTCGAGCGCTCTCCGACAAGCCGTTCCGCATGGCTGCCGACCAGGCCACTGACGTTTTCGAGATCAGCCTCGAGTGCCTTCGACAGCGTCGAACGATCCTGGGCGAGCCGTTCGGAGTGGCTGTTGACAAGGCTGTTGACGCTTTCGAGATCGGCCTCGAGCGCACGGGCGAACTGCGCCCGGTCATCGACCAGTTTCTGCGACTGGTCGGCAACGGTGCTCTGGATCGCATTGAGGTCGGCTTCCAGCGCACGCCGCAGGATGTTGCGGCCTTCCGACAACTTCTCGACCTGACCGGCGACCAGCCCGTCGATGCTGGAGCGGCTCTCCGCTAGCTTGGCGAGGTCATCTTCAAGCGCCTTCGACAAGGTCGAACGATCCTGAACGAGCTTGTTCATGTGGTCGGCGATGACGCTGTTCACATTCTGCAGGTCGGCTTCCAGCACCCGCGAAAGCTGCCCGCGATCCTCGGCGAGCCTTTCCGACTGGCTGGCAATGACGCCCTTGATCGTGTTCAGATCGGATTCCAGCGCCCGCTTGAGAATGTCGCGGCCTTCGGCGAGCTTCTCGACCTGGCCGGCAACCAGGCCATCGATGCTCGATCGGCTTTCGGCCAACTTGGCAAGGTCGGCCTCGAGCGTCTGCGACAGCAGGCTGCGATCTTCGACCAGCCGTCCCGCATGGCTGTCGATCAGGCCGCGTATGCTGGACAGATCGTTGTCGAGCGACTGGGAAAGCTGCGTGCGGTCGTCCGCCAGCTTGGCGGAATGGGCTTCGATCAGGCTCTTGATGCCGCTGATGTCGTTTTCCAGTGCCTTGGCGAGCACGGCGCGACCCTCGGCGATCTTCTCGACCTGGCCGGCGACGAGACCGTCGATGCTGGCACGGCTGTCGGACAATTTGCCGAGATCGGCTTCCAAAGCGCGCGACAGGATGCTGCGGCCCTCGGCCAGCTTGCCGACGTGTCCAGCAACCATTTCATCAATGATTGTACGAGCTTGTACCAGTTTCCCCGAGTCTTCGTTCAAGGCAGCGGAGAGCCTGTTGCGGCCTTCTTCCAGCCTTTCAAGATGGCCGCCGAGCGACGCATCGATGGCCGCCCGCGATTCGTTGACCTTGCGCAGATCCTCCTCGAGGGCGCGCGCGATCAGGCTGCGGCCTTCGGCCAGCTTCTGCACCTGGTTGGTCACCGCGGCATCGATGCCGGCGCGGCCTTCGTCGAACTTCGCCAGGTCGGCCTGCATGGCCTCGGTCATGCGATCGCGGCTTTCCGAAAGCTTGCGGCTGTGGTTTTCGACGGCTTCCTCGATTCCTGCGCGGGCGTCGGCAAGCCGCTGAATGTCGCTATCGAACGAACGCGATACGACATGACGCGCGGCTTCCATACGGCCGGCGAAGTCGCTGGCGCGGGCTTCGAGCATGGAGGAGGTCGAGGTGACGATGTCGGCCATATCGGCGCCGATCTGGGTCTTGCCCTGATCGATCATCGCCGACAGAGTGTCCTTGCTCTCGGCAAAGGTGTGCGCGATTTCGCGGGCACGCTCGACCAGCGTCTCATTGATCTGGCGGGCGCGGGCCTCGAGCGCTGCGTTGAGCTTCTGCGTTCCGGTGTCCAGCGCCTCGGCGCGGGTCTGGAATTCGCTGATCAGCGCCTGGCCGCGTTCTGCGAGCGTCCGCTCGATGCCGTTGAGGCTGGCCTCGAATTCGGAATTGAGGGTGCGCGCGGCACCGCCGAGCAGAGACACCATGCCGGTGGTGCGATCGTCGAGGAGATCGGTCAACGACCGTGTCAGGCCGTCGGTGGTGTCGGTCAGTTTGGCTATGCGGGTGTCGAGCAGGCTGGCGAAGGCCTCGCCCGAGGTCGACAGCTTGTCGGTGATCGTATCGAGCCGGCCTTCCACCGAATCGAAGATCGACAACGAGCTTTCATTGATGCGGTCGATGAGCGTGTCGCCGGAATTGGTGATCGTCATCGACAGCTTGGTCGACGCATTGAGGATGCTGTCGCGGATGATGTCGGAGGCGGCGCCGATCTCGTCCTTCAGCGTCTCATGCGCGCCGGTGATCGAGGCGCGGACGCGCTCGGCATGGCTGACGACGGCTTCACGCTCGCTGCCGAGCCCGTCGACCAGCGAACGGATGCGGGACTCATTCTCCGAATAGGAGCGCTCGATCTGGTTGACCTCGCTGTGGACCAGCGTTTCCAGTTCGACGGCGCGGGCAAGCGTGCGCTCGATGCCTTCGCCCATGGCGGCGACCTCGCGACGAACGGCCTGGCCGATCATCATGACGCGATCCTGGGCAAGGTTTTCCGGCTCGGTCAGTCGGAAGGCCACTTCGGTCATCGACTGGGCGGCAATGCGCATTTCCTGGGCGCGGCGGATCATCGCCGCGAAGGCCCAGAACAGGATGACGGGCACAATCGCCGCGACCGCCAGACCGATCAGTTCGGGACGGGCAAGAAACTGGTCGAGCGTGCGGATTCTCCAGATGCTCGGTCCGAAGAGGAGGTTGGCCAGACCGCCTGCACCGGCGAACCAGGCGAGTGAGACGAAGGCAACGACCCAGTAAATGGTGTTCGAGGCACGCCTGTTGAGGCTGTGCAAGAGCGTCTTGTAGTCCTTCTGGCGATCGTCATTGGCTGGCGCGAAACCGGCGGGCTGGGCACCATTGCGTGTTTCGACGGGGCGCAACTCGGCGGGCTTGGGCTGGGGCGCGGGTTTCGTGGCCTCACTACGCGCGGCCTGGCTCTGATTGACTGCTGGCGCCGGCTTGTCGTTGCGTCCCTCGCGCGCCAGTTCGTCGGCGGCCTGGGATATCTGCGCTTCCAGATCTTCCATCGAAGCCGCGATGTCGAGGTCGCCGTCGCCGGCATCGCTGCTGAGGTCTAGATCAAGCGCCTTTTCCAGTTCCCTGGCCACATCGTTGTCGAGAGTTCTCGTCGTCGTTGTTTTCTTTGCCATGCCTTCTACCCTGTACTAGCTGCTGCGGGCTTATAATTGTGTTTTTATCGTACCCCGCGCAGGAGGCTGAAAATGGACCCCTCGTATCGTAATGACACAGGGGGGTAAAGAAAACATGCATTCCGCGAGATACGTAAAACTTTAAATATAAGGTTAACGGAAGCGTGATTTCGGCGCCGCTTTCGCAACATTATTCCCCGCCACTCATTAACCCGTTGTCCACTGGAATCGCCTAGTTTTCCGGGCGATCGAAGAAACGGAGTTCGAGTTCATGCGTGGCGAAAGCGGCATTGCCTTCTCAATGCCCGGGGGCGACGTATCCGGACCTAGGCGGTCACGGCCGGTCGATTTGGCACACCTTGCCCGCCAGACCATGGGCGACCGCAGCCTCGAGCAAGAGGTGCTGGCGCTGTTTGTACAACAGGCCCTGTCGGTGCGCGAGAAAATAGTCGATGCCGACATCAAGGACCGGCTTCTGCTTGCGCATGGGCTGAAGGGTTCGGCACGCGGTGTCGGTGCCTTTGCCATCGCCGATTGCGCCACCGAGATCGAGCACCGGCCGGAAGACAACCAGACGCTCGGGCGGCTTGGCGCGCTGATCGACGAAGTGCGCGATTTCATCGCCGCCATCAGTCGCTGAACCCGGTTTGCGGAAAAACGTCACCGAGCGGCGCTTTCGCGCGCAGTTGACTTGTCAGCCGGAGTGATTATCTCGGCTGAGACTCCCTTCAGGTGACAAATGACAAAGCTGACTTTCATCGCCCATGACGGCACACAATTCGACATGGACGCCGAGAACGGCTCGACGGTCATGGAGAACGCGATCCGCAACGCGGTGCCGGGGATCGAGGCGGAATGCGGGGGCGCCTGCGCTTGCGCGACCTGCCATGTCTATGTCGACGAGGCATGGACGGCTCAAGTCGGCGAGCCGGAAGCGATGGAAGAGGACATGCTGGACTTCGCCTACGACGTTCAGCCGAACTCGCGGCTGTCGTGCCAGATCAAGGTGCGCGACGCGCTAGACGGTCTGGTCGTGCGGGTGCCGGCCCGCCAGGGCTGAGACACTGATTTTTGCCGGCTGCTGCTTGGCAGCGGCGGATTGCTCATGCAGTGTCACTCGGGTTCCGCAGCGAGGCACACAGCATGACCGACATCACCAAGACAGACGTCCTTATTGTCGGGGCAGGGCCGGTCGGCCTGTTTGCCGTGTTCGAACTCGGTCTGTTCGACATGAAGTGCCACCTGATCGACATCCTCGACCGGCCGGGCGGCCAATGCGCGGAACTCTATCCGGAAAAGCCGATCTACGACATTCCAGGCTGGCCTTCGATCTCGGCGCAGGGACTGGTCGACAAACTGCTCGAGCAGATCGCGCCGTTCAAGCCTGACTTCACCTACAACCGCATGGTTTCCAGCCTGGAAAAGCTGGAGGACGGCAGCTTTCGCGTCACCACCGACGAGAATGAGGTGTTCGAAGCCAAGGTCGTGGTGATTGCCGCCGGCGGCGGTTCCTTCCAGCCCAAGCGGCCGCCGATCCCGGGCATCGAACCCTATGAAGGCAAGAGCGTCTTCTACTCGGTACGCAGGATGGAAGATTTTCGCGGCCACGACCTTGTCATTGTCGGGGGCGGCGATTCGGCGCTCGACTGGACGCTCAACCTGCAACCGGTGGCCAAGAGCGTGACGCTGGTGCACCGGCGGCCCGAATTCCGCGCCGCACCCGACAGCGTCAACAAGATGTATGCCATGCAGGAGATGAAGCAGCTGGATTTCCAGGTCGGGCAAGTGACCGGACTGACCGGCGCCGACGGCCAGCTATCATCGGCTGTCATCAAGGGACCGGACGGCGATGTCGAAGTGCCTTGCACGCGCATGTTGCCGTTCTTCGGCCTGACCATGAAGCTCGGGCCGATCGCGGAATGGGGGCTCAATCTTCACGAGAACCTCATTCCGGTCGATACCGAGAAGTTCCAGACATCGGTGCCCGGCATCTTCGCGGTCGGCGACATCAACTGGTATCCCGGCAAGCTGAAGCTGATCCTGTCGGGCTTCCACGAGGTGGCGCTGATGGCGCAGGCGGCCAAGCGCATCATCAGCCCCGGCGAACGCATCGTGTTCCAGTACACGACCTCATCGACCAGCCTGCAGAAGAAGCTCGGCGTCGTCGACTGAGCCGCTGGATCGGCTCGGCTTCGCCGACCGCTTCTATTCCGCCATCACCGGCGCATGGTCGGCCTGGCCGCGAAGTGGCTTTTCCGGCATCAGGCCGAGTGTGATCAGCGCCAGCAGCAGCGTTACCGCGGCTACAAGGAAGATCATCACGAAGGGCACCACTGAAATAACCTGTCCGACGGCAAGCGTGCCCTCACCGGCAAGCGGCAGGCCGTAGCCAAGTGCGACAGCGCCGAGCATGGCGACGCCGAGCGCGCTGCCCAGCGAGCGCAGGAAGGTCAGAACGCCGGTAGCGACGCCAAGGTGCGCGCGATCGACAGCATTCTGAACCGATACGGTGGCGACCGGGAAGGTGGTTCCGCTGCCCAGGCCGATGCAGATCGTAAGGACCTCGACGACCAGCAGCGAGGCGTGCCCGGCAACCAGGGCAAGCAGTCCGAGACATAGGATCGAGAAGAACACGCCGACCATCGCGATCCGCTTGTAGTGGACGAAGCGCGGTATTGTGCGTCCGCTGAACGTGGCGCCGGCCACAGTGCCGAGGAGAAGGCCCAGCATCGCCAGACCCGACTCGCTGACCGAGAGGCCGACAATCGACTGCAGATAGACAGGCAGATAGACCGCCAGACCTATGTTGGCGGCCTGCAAGAGGAACATCGACGATGTGCCGGCGAGAACGATCGGGTTGCTCAGCACTTCAAGCGAGATGAGTGGTTCGGCCGCGCGCAGCAGCCGCAAGGCAAATGCCACCCAGAAAACCACCGAGACGGCGAGCAGCCCAAGAATTTCGCGCGACAGCCATGGATATTCGCTGCCGCCCCAGTTCAGCGCCAACAACAGCAATGCCGTGGCCACGACAAGCAGCAGCGCGCCGAGGGCGTCGATGCGATGCTGCTTTGCGGCAATAGGCAGCTTCTTGAGCGGGTTGTTGATGATCGCCATGGCCAGCAGGCCGAGCGGAATGTTGATCCAGAAAATCAGCGACCAGTGCAGATGTTCGGCGAAAGTGCCGCCGAGCAGTGGCCCGGCGATGCTGGCGACAGCCCAGGTGCCGGAGATCCAGGCAGCGTAGCGCGCCCGTTCGCGTGGCGGAACGAGGTCGCCGATGACAGTCTGCGTCAAGGTGAAGAGGCCGCCACCACCGGCGCCCTGGATGGCCCGCCCGACAACCAGCACGAACATGTTGGGCGCCATGGCGCTGACCAGCGAACCCAGCAGAAAGATCAGGATCGCCGCATAAACGGTGGGCCGGCGGCCATAGACGTCGGAAATCTTGCCGTAGAGCGGTGCCATGGCGGTCGCGGTCAAGAGGTAACCGGTGACGATCCACGGCAGGTATTGCGCATGGCCGAGCGCATGCCCGATGGTCGGCATGGCAGGCGCCACGATGGTCTGATCGAGTGCCGCCAGCAGCATTGACAGGAGCACACCGGCGATGATGGCGTTCTTTTCGGCTTCGCTCAGTGGCACGCCGGCTTCCACCATCGTTGGCTTGTCGACAGCCTGATCCATGATCGTTCATCCGTAAGCTTGCGATTGACCGGCACTGTCCGGCCGTTCCGGTCCCTTTGACCGTTTTGATCGCATTGGCGTTTTGAAGCCCGCGCCTGGCGAGCCCTGCTATATGTCGTTCCGTAATAGGCCGATTTCGACAGGCGCCCGAAAGTTTTTCGAGGCTGGCACTACGCTTCGGTGGATTTGGCTTTCGCCGGCGCCGCTGGTTTCCGAGTCAAGCCGGTGGCAGCTGACCCCTCTCGATGCGTTCGATGCGATAGCGCAGCAGCCTCAGGATGCGGCTTTCGAAATTGACGCTTTCGACACGGTCGAACTGCAGCTGCGCACGGTCATGCCTGGCCAGAACTGCCGCGGTGATTTCGGCGGCCTTGGCCTTGGCAGCGTCGCAATTCCTTTGCGGGTAGGTGGCTTTCAGGTCCTCTTCGAGTTCCCGGCCATGGTTCTTGGCAATTTCGACATGGCGCTCTTCATGGCGTCTGATGTCGGCGGCCAGCGTGTCCCAGAACAGCCTAACATCGGCATCGGCCTTGCGCGGGCGGCGCCATTCGGGAAGGATCACCTTCACCTTGACGGTCACAACCGCGTCGGCGATCCGGCAGGAGTTCGAAGTCTTGGCATAGCTGATGCGGGTGGTGAAGGCCATCTGGGTGGCGCCCGGGTGCCGCGTGCCCGTGCTTTTGACCTCCGGCCCGCGTTTGGAGAGTTGTGCCTCGATGTCGTCGAGGGTGCTGCCGCCAATGGCGAAATAGCTGTACGTCTTGACGAGATTGGCCGCACCAGCCGGGACGGCAGTGGCGGCAAGCAGCAGCGCACAGAGCAGGGATGGTTTCACGCCAAGCATGGATCGGTTCATCAAGTTGCCTCTTCGACCACCTTGCTTTACGGCCGTTGCCAGCGCAACGGAATTGATCCGCAGCGGATCACACATCGTTGATGAGCCTCTTGATTGATGAGCCCATGGTTGCTGAGCAAATGACGGCTAGGCGATGGCAGTTGGCGCATGGACGCCATCTCGACCTTGGCGGCAAAGCCGTGGTCGTCGGCATACTCAACGTCACCCCCGACAGTTTTTCCGACGGCGGACTGTTCGACGCTCCCGAAAAGGCGTTGGCCCAGGCACGGCGCATGATGGGGGAAGGAGCACTGGTCGTCGATGTCGGCGGGGAATCGACCCGCCCGGGCGCCGCCGCGATATCGGCGAGCGACGAACAGGCCCGCATCCTGCCGGTGATCGAAGCGCTGGCGAGCGCCGGCGGGGTGCTGATTTCGGTCGATACCTACCGCGCCGACACCGCCCGGCTCGCGGTGGCCGCCGGCGCACACATCGTCAACGATGTCTGGGGGTTGCAGCGCGAGCCCGACATTGCCCGTGTCGCCGCCGACACCGGCGCCGGGCTTGTCATCATGCATACCGGGCGGGGCCGCGAGAAGCTGCCCGACGTGATTGCCGATCAGTTGGCGTTCCTGCGAAAATCGCTGGAAATCGCCCGCCAGCATGGCATCGCCGACGACCATATCGTGCTCGATCCCGGATTCGGCTTCGCCAAGGAGACGGCGGAGGAAAATCTCGATCTGATGGCGCGCTTCTCCGAGCTCAGTGCACTTGGCTTGCCGCTGATGGCCGGTACCTCGCGCAAGCGCTTCATCGGCACCGTCACCGGCCGCGACGCGGCCGGCAGGGGTGTCGGAACGGCGGCGACCAGCGTCATCCTGCGGCTCAAGGGCGCCGATCTGTTTCGCGTCCATGATGTCGCATTCAACGTGGACGCGCTGGCGCTCGCAGATGCTATGCTGGCGCGTCAAAGCGACCAGGCGAGAAACTGAGCGATGTATGTCATCCGCATGAAGAATTGCGCGTTCTTTGCCCGGCATGGCGTGCTGGACGAGGAGGAAAGGCTCGGCCAGCGCTTCTATGTCGATGCCGCTCTCACCGTCGATCCCGGCCGGGCGCTTGTTGATGATTCCATCGAGGATACGGTCAACTACGGTATCGCTTTCACGGAGATCGAAAAGATCATCACGGGACAGCGCCGCTTTCTGATCGAATCCCTGGCACTCGAGGTCGCCCGTGCACTGACGGCGCGTTTTCCGCAGATCAAAAAAGCCGAGATCACGGTGCGCAAGCCAAACGCTCCGGTCCCCGGTGTGATCGATTACGTCGAGGTGACCGTTGTCTGGCCCGAATAGCACGGTCTATCTCAGCCTTGGCGGCAATCTTGGCGACCCGGCGAAATCGATGGGCGCGGCGCTGCGCATGCTGGATGCCGACGCAGATACGCGCGTCACCGGCGTATCCTCGCTCTATCGCACACCGCCCTGGGGTAAGCTCGATCAGCCGGATTTTCTCAATGCGGCTGCCGAAATTTCCACCGGACTGGTGCCGCGAGCCTTGCTCGACCTCTGTCTGGATGCCGAGCGCAGACTGAAGCGGGTGCGCGAGGAGCGCTGGGGACCGCGGCTGATCGACATCGACATTCTGGTGTTCGGCGACTGCGTCATTCACGAGACCGGACTGGAAGTGCCGCATCCGCGCATGCTGGAACGCGCCTTCGTGCTGGCGCCGCTGGCGGAGATCGCGCCGGGCCTGGTTGTCGGTGGCCGCAGCGTCGCGGACCGGCTGGTCGCGGTCGACACTTCCGGTATCGAGCGATTGCCGTCCGGCCGGGATTGGTGGCTGGTCTGATGCCCGGGCGGGGCGACAGCAGGAGCTTCTAACCGGAGAAGCCGCCGCCATCCAGGAACGCCTGCTCCTGGGGTGTGGTCTCGCGGCCAAGCATCCTGTTTCGGTGCGGAAAACGGCCAAAATTCCAGATGATGTCGCGGTGCTCGAGCGCATATTTCAGGTTGAACTCGGCTTTGGCCTTGTGCAGCTCGACCGACACCTCCTGGTCGGCAAGGTTTTCCGAATGCTCGAACGGCAAATACAGGAACACGCGGACTTCAGGTTCCAGTGCCAGATCATGGCCGGCCGCGACGGCCTTTTGAGCAAAATACTTCGCCAACGGATCGGTCGCGCACATATGGCCGGTGCCGCGAAAGCAGTTCCGCGGAAACTGGTCGAGCAGGATCATCAACGCCAGCGAGCCTTCGGCGTGTGCCGACCAGTCGTCGCATTCACGCCGCGCGGCGGCATAGTGGAGATCGAGAAAGCGGTTGCGGAAGTCGGCATCGAAAGCCTCGTTCTTCTCGAACCATGCATCCTCGCCTGCGTCGCGCCAGAATTTGGTGACCGACAGGGCCCTGCTGTCCAATTCCATGCATAATTCCTTGTTCAATCCGCGGGTTCTGATTTGTGCAAAACACCGGCCGTCTCTTCATTGAGTGCCTGGCCGGTACGGCGCGGCTGGGTGAGGGGCGTGGGAATGGGCGTGCCGATATTGCCCCTCAGGAAGCGTTGTCCGGCACGAACACCTTCGGCGAGTTGGGTTTCGAAACGGGCGGTATCACGGCGCCGCACATCCTCGATCACCTCTGCCACGTCTTCTGGATCGACGCCGAGCGATTCCAGCGCCGAGCCGCCGAAAACCAACGCCGATTCGAAGGTTTCGCGCAGCTGGAAGTCGACGCCGGCACGAATGAGCTGCAGCGCCGTGCCGCGGTCGAAAGCCCGGGCGAGCACAGTGAGCAGTGGAAATTCGGCCTTGATCAGCTGGGCGATGCGAACGGCCACATCCGGCTTGTCGACGCAGATCAGCACGGCGCGCGCGCGGCCAGCCCCGGCCGCATGCAGGATGTCCAGCCGCGTGCCATCGCCATAATAGACCTTGAAGCCGAAATCGGCCGCCGCCTGGATCATTTCGACATCGTTGTCGATGATCGAGACGTCGATGCCGCGCAGGAGCAGCGGCTGACTGGCGATCTGGCCGAAGCGGCCGAAGCCGATGATCAGCACGCTGCCGGTCAGGCCATCGGCAATCTCGACCCCGTCGAGCGACTGCTCGTCGCGCGGTGTGAGATACCGCAAGGCGATGATCGCCAGCGGCGTCAGCACCATCGAGATGATGACGATCGCCGTTAGCGTCGCGTTGGCCCGGTTGTCGATGATGCCGACCGCGGCGGCGGCCGAATAAAGGACGAAGGCGAATTCGCCGCCTTGCGCCATGAAGACCGCACGCTCCAACGCTTCGCGATGGCGGGTTTTCAGGACCCGCGCGACGATGTAGATGCCGAGCGCCTTCATCACCATGTAGGCGACGACATAGATGGCAACCAGCCGCCAGTTCGCGACCACCACATGCAGGTCGAGCGACATGCCGACGGCAAGGAAGAACAGGCCGAGCAGGATGCCGCGAAAGGGTTCGATGTCGGCTTCGAGCTGATGCCGGAAGGTCGATTCCGACAGCAGCACGCCGGCCAGGAATGCACCCATCGCCATCGACAGGCCGCTGAGCCGCATGGCGAGCGCCGATCCGAGGACGACCAGAAGGGCGGCAGCCGTCATCACCTCGCGGGCACGGGCATCCGCCAGGATGCGGAAGAACGGATTGAGCAGATAGCGTCCAGCCAGCACCAGTCCGACAATCGCGGCAAGGCCGATGCCTATCTCGGTGAAGCGCTCCGCCAGGCTGGTGTCGGCGCCGCCGGGCGCCAGGAATGCGATCAGGGCCAGCAGCGGCACGATGGCGAGGTCCTCGAGCAGCAGCACCGAGACGATGCGCTGGCCTTTCGGCTCGGCGATTTCGCCGCGTTCCTCCAGAAGCTGCATGACGATCGCCGTCGAGGTCAGCACGAAGCCGGCGCCGGCGACGAAAGATTGCGAGATCGGAAACCCTCCCGCCACGCCAACAGCGGTCAGCAAGACCGCGCAGACGCCGACCTGCAGTGCACCGAGGCCGAAGATCTCGCGGCGCAGGCCCCACAGCCGCGAGGGCTGCATTTCCAGTCCGATGATGAACAGGAACATCACCACGCCGAGCTCAGCGACGTGAAGAATGGCTTCCGATTCGGAAAAGACGCGCAGGCCAAACGGGCCAATCACCACACCAGCGGCCAGATAGCCGAGAATCGAGCCGAGACCCATGCGCTTGAAGATGGGAACGGCGACAACGCCGGCTGCAAGCAGCGCCACCACCTGAACCAGATCGTTGCTCGATGCCTCTACCGCCATGCCGCCATTCCGCTCGTTTGAGGATCGATTCCGATTTCGAAGTCTCTTTGACAAGGGGCGAAGATAGGGGCTTCGGTGGGGATCGAACAGCCCGAATCCGGATCACCGGCGATGTTGCGGGCGCGTTACACAAGTTGACGTTGGGAACGCGTTGCATCTTGCCACAATCGAAGGCTAAGGACGCTCGGCTTCGGCCATTGGAGGGTGAGCGACGATCAAGTCGAGCCCTTTTGAGGAGATGACTGACATGAAGAAGTTTTTGTTTGTTGCCGTCGGCCTGGCGGTGCTGGCCGGTTCGGCGTGCTCGAAGGCGCCCGAGTGCACGGCCGAGATCGCAACCAAGAAAGCGCAGGACATGGCTGCCGCGCTACAGGAAGCGATCACCAAGGACCCATCCAAGGCGGCTGACCTGACGGCCAAGGTGCAGGCCGTGACAACCAAATATCAGGGCACCACGACATTGGCCGACGCCTGCAAGGCGTATGACGAGGTGACGGCCGCGATCAAGGGCTAATCGCAGGATCGAAGCGGTTTGAACGAGGCGGCGACCGTTAGGTCGCCGCCTTTTTGCTTTCAGAGATCTATGATTGTTCAGTTTGGCGCGATGGAGCCGACTTCGATGGCATCGACACGCTTCAGGCTCATGCCGATCACCGGCACCAACTGGTCGTCGACACGCACCGCAATGGTCACCGTCATCGAATTGTCGTCAGGGATGCGGGCCTGCATCACGCCGCGCAGCTGGTTGCGGTTGATGGTGAAGACCACCTTGCGGGCATCGACGACATTGCCGCCGATGATGTCGAGGCCGGAACCGGTAGCGCCGCCCATGAAGCTGCCCTTGTAGCCCTCGCGGCCCTTGCGCTCGATCGTGGCCGTCATTTGCTGGGTGAACATGCCGACCCGGCAACCGCCGTCGAGTGTCATGCCGACCTTGCCGTCCGGCGTCGAGCCGGTGAAGCTGCAGTTGAATTTGGTGCCTTTGTACTTGCCGGCGACGATTTCGCCGGGTCCGATCCATTTGCCTTCGGCCGACTGGAAGAACTGCTTGTCCGGCTCCGCGGCGGAAGCCGCCCCGGCGATGCCGACGAGTGCTGTTATCGCGGTTGCCAGGGGCAAGACGCTGGACAGAATTACACTTTTCATCGACGACACCCGGCAACAAAGAGGCTGTTTGGAACCCGTCTGACCATGAACAAGATTGGTTAATGCTTCGTCACTACGGGACCACTGGAAAGCAGTCCGGTAACAATTCCGAAGGTCCAAAAGCTGCAGCCCGGTTCACTTGCCGGATGGGGTTGTTTCGGCATCTTTCCTGGTTGCAAACGATGTCAGCGCCGAGAGGAAATCGCCCAGTCCCGGACGCTTCGCGGCGCTGAAGGGTAGGGGACGCGTGGTCTCCATCGCCGCGATGCCGATGCGCGCCGTCATCATGCCATTGACGACGCCCTCGCCGAGCTTGGCCGAAAGGCGCGCCGCCAGGCCGTGGCCGACGATCTGCTGGACGAAACTGTCGCCGACGGCGATCGAACCGGTGACCGCCAGATGCGCCAGCACGCTGCGCGCGAGGCGGAAGAAGCCGAGCGTTCCCGGCCGCCCACCATAAAGCTCCGACAGGCGGCGAATGAGGCGTCCGGCCTCGAACACGACATAGGCGACATCGACCAGCGCGCGCGGGCTGACCGCCGTCACCAGCGAGACGCGTTTGGCCGCCTCGAGAATCATCACCTTGGCCCTGGCATCGAGGGGGCCGAGAATTTCGGCTTCGGCCAACCGCACCAGATTGCCGCCATCGATGATTTCGCCGCGCAGTTCGGCCAGCGCGCGGCGGCCGGCCGCGGTCTCGGGCTTGGCCGCGACGAAGGCCGACAGCTCGTCGACCACCGATCGTGCCGCCTTGGGATCGTCGCGTGCAATCGCATCGAGCGCTCGCTTCTGCAGCTTTTCGACCTCGGCGAGGCGGGCGATGGCCAGGAACTCGCGGATCAGGATGACCAGAAGCGCCAGCACGGCAATGGCCGCCATGCCGGCGGCCAGCCAGCCCAGCCATTCGGCACGCGCAAAGAGGTCACGTATGAGCTGATCGGTCCACAGGCCGACAGCCAGCGAAACCAGCACACCAAAGGCGCCGAAGAAGATGCTGCCGAGCAGCGACCGCTTTCTGGGGGCGATCGCCGGCGGCGGTTCGGCGGCAACGATGTCAGGCTCGTCGAAGACATCGACTTCCGCCGGGATGACCATCGCGACATCGGTCTTCATCGCACGGGGCTTCCGCTCGGAGTCAACCTGGACCTGGGCACGGCGTGCCTCAGGCGCCTCTTGTTTCGATTCGGCTTCCGGCTCGATACGGAATGCGGCCGGCTTGCGGGGCGCGGTCATGCCAGATGATCTCCAATCAGGAACTGCAAGGCACGGTCGAGCCGGATATGCGGCAGCGACAGCGTGACACCTTCGGCGGTGCGCTCGAGCTTTGGGGGACGGAAACGGACGAAGCGGATTGCCGGATCCCCGGTATCCTGCTTGTGATCGGGCCCCGAAGCATCGAACACCGCATCAATGTTCTCCGGTAAATCACCGGGAAATATGGCAGTTTCCGTTTTGCCGTCAAAAGTTTCGCCGTTGATCTTCTCCCCGGCGATCGGCGTGCCGATGATGACGGGAAGTGTCTCCCGGCCCTGCTTGACAGTGCCTTCGCGCGTCGCGCGCACCGCCGCCATGGCGACGACATCGACATCGGCGCCGGTGAAATTCGCGCGGGCCACGGCACGGTCGGCAAGCCGCCGCACGATCGCCTGCAAGCGGTCATGGCTTTCGTGGTGCAGATGGTCGGCCTTGGTCGCGGCAACCAGGATGCGGTCGATGCGCCGTGAAAACAGGTCGGTGAGGAAGCTGCCTCGGCCGGGACGGAAACAACTGAGGATCTCGGTCACCGCGCGCTCGAGGTCGGCCATGGCGCCGGGGCCAGCGTTCAGGGCCTGCATGGCATCGATCAGCACGATCTGACGATCGAGGCGCGTGATGTGTTCGCGGAAGAACGGTTTGACGACATGCGTCTTGTAGGCCTCGTAACGCCTGTCCATCATGGCGTGCAGCGACCCTGGGCGTGCGCGCCTGTCGCCCAGCCTAGGCAGGGGCGCGAAGGTCAGTGCGGGCGAGCCTTCGAGATCGCCAGGCATCAGGAAGCGGCCGGGCGGCAAGGTCGAAAGCGCCCGCTCGTCGAGCTTGCACGCCTTCAGATAGGCGGCGAAGCTTTCGGCCAGGCGGCGCGCCGTCATCTCGTCGGCATCGGCGTTCGGGTCGATCTCCGCCGACAACGCCCGCCAGGCCTGCGACAGGTCCTCGCGCACCGGCAAAACGGCCATTTCGAAGGCTTCGCCGGAAAAATCGGCGAAGGATTTGCCAAGCAGCGGCAGGTCGAGCAGCCATTCGCCGGGATAGTCGACGATATCGACCGACAGTTTGCCGGAGGCAAACATGCGGTTCCAGCCGGAGGCTGATTCATATTCGATGGTCAGCCGCAATTCGGAAATGGCGCGCGTCGAATCGGGCCAGGCGCGATCGTTGACCAGTGCGGCGATGTGATCCTCGTACTGGAAGCGCGGCACGGCGTCGTCAGGCTGCTGTTCGAGGAAGGCACGGGCGATGCGCCCGGATTTCTGGGCCTCGAACAGCGGCAGGCGCCCGCCATGCATCAGATTGTGGACAAAGGCCGATATGAACACCGTCTTGCCGGCTCGAGAGAGGCCCGTGACACCCAATCGCAGCGATGGAGAGAAAAGCCCGGTGGCGCGGCCCGACAGCGTGTCGAGGGCAATCCTCGCCTCGTCGGTGAAAGTGGTCAGCGATGATGCCAAAATATGATCTCTCGGGCTTCGGTCCGCCCGATATAGGCTGTGGAACCCGGCTTTGAAATGGCGTCAGAGATCGGCCGGCGTCAGGAACGCTTCGAGATGGCCGGCGCCCTGGGCGGCTTTTGCCAGGTCGCCGTCGAAGCGGACGACCGCCAGGCCCGTGGTCGGGAAACCGTGGTTGAGCGTGGCCCGCGCCGTCTCGTCGCCGCTGCCCGAAACCGCCATGGCGAGATCCTCCGTCATCGGATTGTGGCCGATGACCAGCAACGAACCCGATCCGCCATTGTCGCGGATGAGGCGGAGGTAACCGGCGGCGTCTTCGCTGTAGAGCGTGTCGAAGAACAGGACCCGTCCGGTGTCGGTCTGACCGGCCAGGCCTTCCAGCGTCTCCTTGGCGCGTTTGGCGTTGGAGCAGATGGTCAGGTCCGGAACATAGCAGCGGGACCGCATGGCGGCGCCCATCATTTCGGCATCGGCGCGGCCGGATGCGTCGAGCGGGCGGTCGAAATCGCGCATGCCGGGCAGTGCCCAGCCGGCCTTGGCATGTCGCAACAGATAAAGCGTGCCCACCCAACCTCCGCTGACGCCGAATGCCGAACTTCCTGGATTAGCCACGAGAAAGCCGCTGCGCACAATGGCCCGTGTTCTTCAAACACAGCGAATCATCGATGTGCGGTGCCGCAAAGGGCGCTTGTGCTTCGGCGCGAAGATCATGCCGGTCTTCGAAAAGCATGTTGCACGGGATCCAAAGTGTCGAAGCGTAGTTTGGTATCGAAACGACCATTCGCTGCTGCAAAGGCGCCCGCCACCGAACATTAACAATTGCGTGAGACAGCGGCCGATTGCGCTTGTGCAGGCGTCGGACCGCGAATATATAGGCGCCAAAATTGGGGCAGTTTGGGTGAGTCGAATGAACGACATCGTTACCGCCGATTACATACCCTCCGAAGACGAGCCGTTCATGAATGAACGGCAGAAATCCTACTTCCGCCAAAAGCTCGTCACCTGGAAGAATGACATATTGCGCGAAGCGCGCGAAACTCTCGAAATCCTGCAACAGGAAAACGCCAACCACCCCGATCTCGCCGACCGCGCCTCTTCGGAAACCGACCGCGCTATCGAGCTCAGGGCCCGCGACCGCCAGCGAAAGCTCATCGCAAAGATCGATTCGGCCCTGCAGCGCATCGACGAAGGCACCTACGGCTATTGCGAGGAGACCGGCGAGCCGATCGCGTTGAAGCGGCTTGATGCGCGTCCGATCGCAACGTTGTCGATCGAAGCGCAGGAGCGGCATGAGCGCCGCGAAAAGGTCTATCGCGACGACTGACGCATAGCCCATGGGCTGTGCTCATGACGGTTTGCGGCGATGTTGATATAAGAATGGCCGGTTTTCCGGCCATTTTTGTTGGCGCGCCCGCCCGGCCCAATTCCCCGGCCGGCTGCGCAGGTCAGATTCTGATCATCTCTTCTGGCTGGAGAGTTCGCCCAGAAGCTTCGTCATTTCGTCGTCGAGCGACTGCGGCGCCTTCGCCGCCGGTTTGCTCACCGGGCTGCTCGAACGCGGCTGGTCGAGCGACACTTCGAGTTCCTTCATCAGCTTATCGTCGATGCTGTCCTGCGTTGGCGGCGGTGGCGCCTGCCTGACGGCATTGGCGTTCGCGGATCCATAGGCGGGCAGCGGTGTGACATTGGTCGGCTGTGGCTTCGGTAGCGGTGCTGGTGCAGGCACCGGTGCTGGCGCTGCCTGGCGCGGGCGTGCGGGCGCCGCCGCATTCACCGGCTGCGGAGCAGGTGCTTGCCTGGCCGGCGGCAGAGGAGCGGATTGAGGTGCACGCGGTTTCGCCGCTGGGGCCGCGGCGGCCGGCACCGGCTGCAAGCCGCCATCTCCGGTCAGCGCCGGACGGCGTGGCGCCGAAAGCCGGATGTCACGTTCGACGACAACGTCGGTCGGACCGCCGATCAGCAGCAGATGTTCGATATCATCGCGGCGTATCAGCACCAGCCGGCGATGGCTGTCGACGGCGGTGGCGTCCATGACGGCCAGCCGCGTCTTGCGGTTCCTGCCGCCGGCAACGAAGGTTCCGAACGTCAGGTTGCGCACAAGCTTGATGATAACGAGAACGATGACCAGCAGGACAAGCGCTGCAAAAGTCCACAACAGTGCTGCGGCATAACCGGGGCCCGCCACGCTATCCAGCCATTGCATTGGTTTTCCCTGATTGCCCTGAGGAGGTGATGCGACACTAGACCGTTGCGGCGGGCTACCGCAATGCGTTTCCGCTCTTGATGAACAGCTTGAAAACTCCGAAGGCCGGAAGATATCATTTTTATCCGACATTTGCCGCCCAGGCCTTTTCCGGACCAGGAGAATATGATTCAACCGGTCAAGGGCGGGTGTCGGAACACCGGATTCACGAGCAGGGGGCACATGGCCAAGGAAGCGCGCGGCGATTTCTATCCGGTACCGATCGTCGACCAGAATACGCGACCGGGCGCGGTTACCCGGCTCATCATTTTCATCGTCGTTCTGACCGGGGCCGCTATTGTCTTCGGCCTTTTCCGCGAGCGCCTCGGCGACCCTTTCCTGCTCGGTATGCTCGGTGTGCTGGCGATGATCGGCGTCGGCTTCCTGTTCGCCACGGCGATCGGCTTCGTGCAGATCACGCCACGCTCGACCGGTGACGAACTCTCGAAGGCATTCGTTGATTCTATGTCGCAGGGCCTTCTCGTCACCGACACCAAGGGCCGCGTCGTCTACGCCAATCGGGCCTATGCCGACATGACCGGAGCGACGTCGGCGGCCGACCTGAAGACGGTCGAGGGGTTGCTCTCGGATGTCCCCGAAGCCTCGGTGACGATCTATCGGCTGGCGTCCGGCCTGCGCGACGGACAGTCGGGCGACGGCGAGTTTCGTCTCGCGCAGTCCATTCGGCCGGGCGCCGAGCCCGGCGCCCGCTGGTATCGGGCGCGTGCCCGCGCCTTCAGAGTTCCGGGCCAGCGGCTGCCGATGCTGGCCTGGCAGCTTGCCGACATCTCGCAAGAGCGGGCCGAGCAGGAGCGTTTCTTCCTCGACCTGCAGAAGGCGATCGATCACCTCGACCATGCGCCAGCCGGCTTCTTTTCAGCCGACCAGGACGGCCGTGTCACCTACATCAACGCCACGCTTGCCGAATGGCTGGGCATCGACCTTACCAGTTTCACGCCCGGCTCCGTCACCCTGCCGGAGATCGTGGCCGGAGACGGCATGGCGCTGGTCCGCTCGGTCAAGGCCGACCCCGGAACGACACGCAACGCGGTCATCGATCTCGACCTGACGACGATGACGGGCGAGGCGCTGCCGGTGCGCTTCATGCACCGCGTTTCGGCCAGCCGCGAAGGCCTCAACGGGCCGACGCGCACGATCGTGCTGAACCGCACGCAGGGCGAGGACGCCTCGGCCGACCTGCGTGCTTCGGAAGTGCGCTTCACCCGCTTCTTCAACTCGACACCGATGGCGATCGCCGGCGTCGACCACAGCGGGCGCATCCTGCGCACCAATGCGCCGTTCCTGTCGCTGTTTTCGTCCGTCGTCGACCGGGACGGGGTCGATCGCCGCGTGCGGCTCGACACGGTGATCCATGAGCGCGACCGGCCGGCCTTCGCCGCGGCTTTCGAAAAGGCGCAGCAGCGGCAGGCCGACATCGAGCCGATCGATACCTTGCTGCCCGGCAACGACGACCGGCACATCCGTTTCTACGTCAACGCGGTCGCCGACGGCACCGGCGGCGAGGGGGCTGAGGAGTCTGCGATCGTCTACGCCGTCGAGACGACGGAGCAGAAGGCGCTTGAAGGGCAGATGGCGCAAAGCCAGAAGATGCAGGCGGTCGGCCAGCTTGCCGGCGGTATCGCGCACGACTTCAACAATGTGCTGACCGCCATCATCATGGCGTCCGACCTTTTGTTGACCAACCACCGTCCGTCGGACCCGTCCTTCCCCGACATCATGAACATCAAGCAGAATGCCAACCGGGCGGCCTCGCTGGTGCGGCAATTGCTTGCCTTCTCGCGCAAGCAGACGCTGCGGCCGGAAGTGCTCAACCTGACCGACGTGCTGGCCGATCTCAGGATGCTGCTGGCCCGCCTTGTCGGCAACGACATCAAGCTGAAGGTCGACCATGGCCGCGACCTGTGGCCGGTCAAGGTGGATATCGGGCAGTTCGAACAGGTGGTGGTCAACCTTGCGGTCAACGCGCGCGACGCCATGCCGGCCGGCGGCGATCTCACCGTGCGCACGCGCAATGTGACCGCCGAGGAATGCAAGGCCTTCTCCTACCGTGAACTCACCCCGGCCGACTATGTCGTGGTCGAGGTCGAGGATACCGGCAGCGGCATCGCGCCCGACGTGCTGAAGAAGATTTTCGAGCCCTTCTTCACCACCAAGGAGGTCGGCAAGGGCACCGGGCTTGGCCTGTCGATGGTCTACGGCATCATCAAGCAGACCGGCGGCTTCATCTTCTGCGATTCCGAGGTCGGCAAGGGCTCGACTTTCCGCATTTTCCTGCCGCGTCATATAGCGGAAGCGAAAAAAGCAGGCCAGCCCGACGATCTGCCGGCGGCACCGGTGAAGGTTGCCGATGCGGCCAAGGATCTGTCCGGCTCGGCCACGGTGCTGCTCGTCGAGGACGAGGACGCCGTGCGCATGGGCGGGATGCGGGCGCTGGTGTCACGCGGCTATACCGTGCACGAGGCCTCCTCGGGCGTCGAGGCGCTGGAAGTGTTCGAGGCGCTGGGCGGCAAGGTCGACATCGTCGTTTCGGACGTGGTGATGCCTGAAATGGATGGGCCGACGTTGCTCGGTGAACTGCGCAAGCGCCAGCCGGACATCAAATTCGTCTTCGTGTCCGGCTATGCCGAGGATGCATTCGCCAGAAACCTGCCGGCGGACGCGCATTTCGGCTTCCTGCCAAAGCCGTTTTCGCTCAAGCAACTGGCGACGATCGTCAAGGATGTGCTGGAGAATTAGAATCTCCTGATGTTCTTTTCCTTGCAAGACGCCGTGACAACGCCATGATTGAGGGCTGAAACGGCAGGCGGGCTTGGGGGAGCAGCGGTTGACGCCACACAACGAAGCAGACAAGGGTGCCTACGCCGACACGGTGTTGTTGCCGGGTGACCCGCAGCGCGCCGAATGGATGGCGCAAACTTTTCTGGAAGCGCCGCGCTGCATCAATCGCCGACGCGGCGCCCTTGGCTTTACCGGACTGTTTCGCGGCAGACCCATCAGCATTCAAGCGACCGGCATCGGCGTCTCGTCGTTTCTGATCTATGTGCATGAATTACTTGACTATTATGGCGCTCGGACGTTGATCCGCACGGGCACCTGCGGCAGCCTGACGGCCAAGGCCAAGCTGCGCAGCCTGGTCATCTCGCAATCGGCACAGGCGGAAAGCGCTCAAAGCGGCCAGGTTTTCGGCCTCTACAAGGCTGTCGCCGGTCCGGATCCAGCACTTCTCAGCTGCGCGCTGACCAAGGCAGCCGAACTTGGCATCGACCATTGTGCCGGCCTGACGGTTTGCAGCGACATCTTCTATCATCCTGAAGGACGCGGCCGCTTTGCCGATGCGCAGGCAGCCGGTGCTCTGGCCGTGGATATGGAAACCAGCGCGCTTTATCGCATCGCGGCCCATTTCGGGGCTCGGGCACTGTCGATGTGCACGGTGGTCGACAACATCGAGACCGATGAACTGACCGACTACTCCGAGCGCCAGGAGCTGTTCAGCGATATGAGCCGGCTGGCTCTTGCTGTCGCGGTCGACAGCTAGGCAGCTTGCCGCTTCGGCATCGCCTGTTCATCCATGCCTGGCCGATGGCCGCGCAAATAGAGCGCGCAGGTGGTGCGCAGCATGGAGGCAAAGTTTGGAATGGCGCCGTTGATCTCGATGGCTTCGTCGTAAAGCTTGGAGATGAATTTCGGCGTCGTCAGGCCTTGGTTTTCGGCGATTTCATCGAGCAACGCCCAGAAGGTCGCCTCAAGCTGGATGCTGGTGGAGTGGCCGTCAATGCGAATCGACCGATTGATCTGGCGATAGCCTTCGGGGTCCTGGCCCGCAAATACCCTGCACATCCGACAAACCTCCCATGCTTGTTGGTCTTGGGCGGGCAGGCGTACGGTCTGATACTGCTCGACCTGTCCCCGTGCGCATTCTCTGGCAAAATTGCCGGAACGGCAATCGGACTTTCGTCCCTGTCCCCTAAAGCGCGTCGCCAGTTCACGGTTTTGGGCGTGGTAACCGGCTGCCACCACCTTTTCCCCGCTCTGCCCATAATTGGCTCCACACAAGGGCGGAGACTGATTTGGCCAAAGCAATTCATTCCATGATCCGGGTTCTCGACGAGGCCCGATCCGTCGATTTCTACAGGAATGCCTTCGGGCTCGATGTTGCCGACAGGCTGGACTTCGAGACGTTCACGCTCATTTACCTCAGCAACGCCGAAACCGGGTTCGAGCTCGAACTGACCGTGAACAAGGGTAGGGTCGAGCCCTACGTGCTCGGCGATGGTTACGGCCACCTCGCGGTCTCGATCGCCGACCTCGACAGCGAACATGATCGCCTCGGCGCGCTCGGCCTCAACCCGAAGAAGATCGTCGAGTTCAACCATGACGGTTCGCCGATCGCCCGCTTCTTTTTCATCGAGGATCCGGACGGCTACAAGATCGAGGTTCTGCAACGAGGAGGCCGCTTCCAATAGGAGACAATGCGGCCGCACCGGCGCGTGCGGCGCCAGCAACGGCGCGCTCAAGCATTTCGCCCAAAAGTGCGCAGCGGTTTTGGGACAACGAGATGCACAAACAAGGTCTTGAAGCACGTCGATTGTGGCGCGCTTCAAGGGGCGCAAATAGCAAGCAGGGAGGAATATTATGGTCACGATCTATGACGGGAAGCCTGGACTTTCACGTCGTGAGCTTCTCAAACGCGGTGGCATTGGTGCGCTGCTCGTCATTTCCGGCAGCGCGGTCATCAGCCCCGAACATGCCTGGGGGCTCGAGACATCCGCGCTCAAGCCCGAAACCATGGCGACGCTGATCCAGATGGCGCGCGACATCTATCCGCATGATCAGGTTCCCGACAAATATTACGCCATCGCCGTGAAAGGCCATGACGAGCAGGCCGGCAAGGACGCCGCCTACAAGACGATGATCGAAGACGGTATCGCCGACCTTGACAAGAAGTCTGGGGACGGAGGCTACCGGGGCCTTGGCTGGGAGGAGCAGCGCGTCGCGGTGCTGAAGCAGATCGAGGCGACGCCGTTCTTCCAGGCCATCCGTGGCGGCCTCGTCGTCAGCCTCTACAACCAGAAAGAGGTCTGGCCGATCTTCGGCTACGAGGGCGAGTCCTTTTCCAAGGGCGGCTACATCGCGCGCGGTTTCAACGACATCGAGTGGCTCTGAGCCCCGTCGTTTTGAACCCGCAAACAGAAATCATGGGAGGAAACCATGGCAACAGCATTTGACCTGAACAACGACGGCGTGGTCGTCATCATCGGCTCGGGCGCCGGCGGCGGTACGCTCGGGAACGAACTTGCCCAGAAGGGTGTCGACGTCGTCATCCTGGAGGCCGGCGCGCGCCACGAATATGAGGAGTTTGTCAACGACGAGTGGGATTCGTTCACCCAGCTCGCCTGGAAGGACAAGCGCACCACCTCCGGTGACTGGCGTGTGGCCAAGGATTTTCCGAACCTGCCGGCCTGGATCGTCAAGTCGGTCGGGGGTTCGACGACCCACTGGGCCGGAGCGTCGCTGCGTTTCCAGGAGCATGAGTTCAAGACGCTGTCGACGTATGGCAAAGTGGAAGGTGCCACCCTGCTCGACTGGCCGATCACGTTGGCCGAGATGGAGCCCTACTATGCCAAGGCCGAAGCCAAGATGGGCGTCACCGGGACCAATGACTGGCCGAGATTGCCGGGCAACAACAATTTCAAGGTGTTGAAGGCTGGCGCCGACAAGCTTGGCTATAAGGAATGCCACACCGGCAACATGGCCATCAACTCGGTCGAGCGCGACGACCGCTTGTCCTGCCAGCAAACCGGATTTTGCTTCCAGGGCTGCAAATGGGGCGCCAAATGGTCGACGCTCTACACCGAGATCCCCAAGGGCGAGGCAACAGGCCATCTCGAGGTCAGGCCGAACGCCATGGCGATCAAGATCAACCATGACGCCTCGGGCAAGGTGACCGGCGTGGTCTACGCCGACAAGGATGGCAAGCTGCAAGAGCAGAAAGCCCGTATCGTCGCAGTCGCCGGCAACTCAATCGAAAGCCCGCGGCTGCTGCTCAATTCGTCGTCGGGCAAATTCCCCGACGGCCTTGCCAACTCATCGGGGCAGGTGGGCAAGAACTACATGCGCCACACCACGGGCTCGGTCTATGCCATCTTCGACAAACCGGTGCACATGTATCGCGGCACCACCATGGCCGGCATCATCCGCGACGAGGCGCGCCATGATCCGTCACGCGGCTTCGTCGGCGGCTACGAGTTCGAGACGCTGTCGCTCGGCCTGCCGTTCATGGCGGCCTTCCTCGATCCAGGGGCCTGGGGCCGCTCGTTCACCACGGCGCTCGACCACTACGACCACATGGCCGGGCTGTGGATCGTCGGCGAGGACATGCCACGCGCGGAGAACCGCATCACGCTGCATGCCGACATGAAGGACGAGCACGGCATGCCGATCGCCGACGTGCATTTCGACGATCACCCGAACGATACCGCGATGCGCAACCATGCCTACAAGCAGGCCTCGGCGCTTTATGCCGCGGTCGGCGCCACGCGCACCTTCCCGACGCCGCCCTATCCGTCGACCCACAATCTCGGCACCAACCGGATGAGCGAGAAGGCGGCAGACGGCGTCGTCAACAAGCATGGCCAGACGCACGACATCAAGAACCTGTTCGTGTCGGACGGCAGCCAGTTCACGACGGGTGCCGCCGAAAACCCGACCTTGACGATCGTGTCGCTGGCGATCCGCCAGGCCGATTACATCGCCGCGCAGATGTCGGCCAAGACGATCTGAGCCGGCAAGACATCGCCCCGTAACCGGGGCGGTGCCAATTTCAGTGTCCTCCCGGGCCGCAAGGCGGAACGCGCAACGCGCGTTCCGCCTTTTTGTGTGACCAGACTGATTAGGCGCCGACCGGCTGCCCGTCCTTGCGGCGGATGGCGACCACGGACGGGCGGGGCAACTGGCCGTCCTTGAAGTCGGGCCACAGTGTCTGCACTTTGTCGAGCGTCTCGGCGTCCTCGGCCGGGTGCTGGACCGACAGGAACAAGGTCGTGCCGTCGGGGGTAAAGCAAGGGCCGGTCGCTTCGGCGCCATGCGGGCAAGTGAACAGCAGCTTCGGCAGGCCACGCGCCGGGCCTTCGGTGTCGACGCCGTAGACGCCGTCCGGCAGGTCGAAATCATTGGCACCGTCGGTCGCCACCCAGAGCCGGCCGGCCGGATCGAAGGTGATGTTGTCGGGGCAGACGAACCAGCCATTGTCCGATGTTTCCGGATGGAAGGTGGCGCCGACCGCGGCGTCCTTCGGGTTGCCGCACAGCACGAACAGATCCCAGGCATATTTGTCGGCGGTATGGTCGGCGTCCACGCCGCGGCCGCCTGGCGGGATCAGTTCGACGATGTGGCCCCAGAGGTTTTCCGGACGCGTGTTGGCCGGATTGACCTTCGACTGGTCGCGCTTCTTGTTCTTGGTCATCACCGCATAGACGCGGCCGGTCACAGGATTGGTCTCAATGTCCTCGGGGCGGTCCATCGGCGTGGCACCCAGCGCGTCCGCCGCCAGCCGTGTTTTCAGCAGCACTTCGGCCTGATCGGCAAAGCCGTTTTCAGCCGTAAGCTTGCCTTGGCCGTGAACCAGCGGCAGCCAGGTCATGGAGCCGTCGGCGTCGTAGCGCGCGACCGAAAGCACGCCATCGTCCAGCAGGTCGTTGCCGGAGGCCGGTTTGGCCGGATCGTAAGCCTTGTTCGAGACGAAGCGGTACATGTATTCGAAATAATCGTCGTCGCCCATGTAGACGACGACGCGGCCGTCCTTGTTGAGGACGACGGTGGACGCCTCATGCGACATGCGGCCAAGTGCCGTGCGCTTCACCGGCTTGGACTGGGGATCATAGGGATCGATCTCGACCACCCAGTCGAAACGGTTGGCCTCGTTCGGTTCGTTGTCGAGATTGAAGCGGTCGTGGAAGCGGCCACGGCCATAGATGTCGGAACCGTCGAAGCCATAACGATCGAGGATTTCCGCGCTCGGCGCCTTCTTCGGATCGCCGCCGAACAGGTCGGAAACACCTTCCTCGCAGGTCAGCACGGTGCCCCACGGAGTGAAGCCGCCGCTGCAATTGTAACTGGTGCCGAGCACCTTCTTGCCGGTAGCATCGGCCGAGGTCTGCATCAAGGCATGGCCGGCAACCGGACCGGAAACGGTCATTTCGGTGTTGGCGGTGATGCGGCGGTTGAGCGGGCTGTCCTCGACCAACGACCACTTGCCATCCTTCAACAGCACTTCGACGATCGAGTGCCCCATGGCGGCCATGCCGAGATCGACCTGTTCCTTGCTCATCGTCTTGCCGGCGTCATCCTCGGTCGTGCCGGGAAACATGACATTGGGCGAGATGTATTCGTTGTTGACGCAGAGCAGGCCGTGGTCGGAATTGACCGTGCCTTTTGGCAGCGGCAGGAAGGCGATGTAGTCACAGTTGTAACCAAAGCGCTTCTCTTGCTCGTCGGCAGCGACCTTGTTGCCGTCGAAATCCGGCAGACCCGCGACGAGCGGGTCGCCCCAGCGTGCCACGATCGTGGTCTCATAGCCCTCGGCGGCGGCGTGGGTCTTGTCGTAGACGCGCTTCAACTCGGGAAAGCCAAGTGTGGAAAGCGCCGCGGCATGTGTTTCTCCGGCAAACAACGAACCGACGAAGCTGCCGCCGGCAATCAAAGCACCAGATGCGAGGCTGCCTTTCAGGAGAGTACGGCGCGAGACGCGCTCGGCTATGACGTCGCGAATGACAGGGGAGGATGAAGACGGTGAATTGGCCATTGTGTCTGCCTCTCAAGGTGGATGGTGACGGCGCACCGCTGCCTATCCAGTTTCGGCAACATCCAGATGACATGAGAGAGAGGCAGGCCCGCCGAGGCGGCGGCCATTGCCAGGGAATAACTTACTGGCCGCTTCCTTTGGTGCAGGTCGAGGCGGTGAAGGCGCCGTCGGGCTGTCTCATGATGATGTCGAAGGAGGGCGCACTTTGACCGTCGAGCGTGGCCTGGGTCAGCGACAGCGAGTTGCCGCCAGCCGTATATCCGCCGAGCGGTCCCAGCCAGGAGATCACACCGTTTGCATCCATCTGGTAATTGTAGCCCTGCTGGGCGGTCCCGAAGGTGACTGGGCCGCTGTAGACGTTGCCCTTGATGGTGATGTCACCGAGGTCGAGGAACATGCCAAGCAGGTACACTTCGCAGTGGTAGATGCCGTCGGGCATCTTACCGTCGCTGAAGTCGGCTCGGGCAGTGCCGGTCGCTGCCGCCAGAAGCAATATGCCGATAAAAATGCGTGAAATGCCGGATGCCATGACGTCGCTCGTTTGATGGGGCGAGCTTGCCCTATTTCTGCGCCGAGCCGCAACATCCGCCGGCGAAGGCCAAAAACTAGGCACATTGCCAATTTGGGCGAAAATTAGGCAGGCGCCTTGTGCGCTGCGCAAATTTCTCTCAATCAATTTTTAACCGGTCTTCTTTGTTTTCATAAAGCTAATATACCAAGCGCCTGATAATGTTTAACTATCACCCATTATTCGGCATCTCCTGAGCGATTGGCACGGGGGTTGCATTGCATTGTTGCGGTGCAATCAACCAGCCTGGGAGTGTTAGGCATGAGGGGTAATTTCTCGACAATAACAAAAATGTTTTCGGCGAGCGTCGTTGCCGCCGGCCTGTTGATGTCCGCGCCTGCCAGGGCGGCCGACGACACGATCAAGGTCGGCATTCTCCATTCACTGTCCGGGACCATGGCGATCTCTGAGACGACGCTCAAGGACGCCATGCTGATGCTCATCGATGAGCAGAACGCCAAAGGTGGCCTGCTTGGCAAGAAGCTCGAAGCTGTGGTCGTCGATCCGGCCTCCAACTGGCCGCTGTTCGCCGAAAAGGCGCGCGAGCTGATCTCCAAGGACAAGGTCGCCGCGGTGTTCGGCTGCTGGACCTCGGTGTCGCGCAAATCAGTGCTGCCGGTGTTCAGCGAGCTCGACAACATCCTGTTCTATCCCGTCCAGTATGAGGGCGAGGAAAGCGAGCGCAACGTGTTCTACACGGGTGCGGCGCCGAACCAGCAGGCCATTCCGGCCGTCGACTATTTGATGAGCGAGGATGGCGGTTCGGTGAAGCGCTGGGTGCTTGAAGGCACCGACTACGTTTATCCGCGCACAACCAACAAGATCCTCGAGGCCTATCTGAAGGCCAAGGGCGTCGCGGCGGAAGACATCATGGTCAACTACACGCCGTTCGGCTTCTCCGACTGGCAGACCGAAGTTTCAGCAATCAAGAAGTTTGGTTCGGCCGGCAAGAAGACCGCCGTCGTCTCGACCGTCAACGGCGACGCCAATGTGCCGTTCTACAAGGAACTCGGCAACCAAGGCATCAAGGCCGAGGATATTCCGGTCATGGCCTTCTCGGTCGGCGAAGAAGAGCTTGCCGGTCTCGACACGGCGCCGTTGGTTGGCCATCTCGCCGCTTGGAATTACTTTGAAAGCGTCGATACGCCTGAGAACAAGAAGTTCATCGCCGACTGGCACAAGTTCATCAAGAACGACAAGCGCACCACCAACGACCCGATGGAAGCCCACTATATCGGCTTCAACATGTGGGTGAAGGCGGTCGAGAAGGCCGGCACCACCGATCCGGACAAGGTCATCGACGCCATGATCGGCGTTTCCGTGCCCAACCTGACCGGCGGCTATTCGACCATGATGCCGAACCACCACATCACCAAGCCGGTGCTGATCGGTGAAATCCAGGCCGACGGCCAGTTCGAGACGGTTTCGCGTACGCCGGGCCTGGTGATGGGCGATGAATGGTCCGACTACCTGCCTGACTCCAAGGACCTAATCTCCGATTGGCGCGCGCCTCTGTCCTGCGGCAACTTCAATGTCGCCACCGGCAAGTGCGGCGGCAAGGGCACAAACTGATCCTCCCGGGCTGACCAGGTCAGGACCGCAGGTCCATGACCTCAGACCGCCAGCGTCCGGACGGTTTCCTCCGCCGTCCGGACGCCCAATTCAACATTCAAGGGTCGCCTGAAGCCGATGAACCTGTTGCGCGCGATTGGCCTGACGCTTTTGTTCCTGCTGGCGACGCTGTCGTCGTCGGGTGCTGGCGAAGCCGATCTGCGTGGAATCATCGCCAAATTCGCGACGGCCAAGGGCTTTTCCGAGACAGGCACCGTCGTCCACGACCTGGCGGCCACAGGTGATCCGGCTGTCGAACGACCGCTTGCGGCACTTGCCGACGGTAACCTCTATATCCGCAAGGCGGATTCGCTGGTCTTCGTCGGCAAGGAAGCCGGCGACAGCGTTGAGCTGTTCGATCCGCTGAGCGGCGAGAAGTCGGCGGATGCCGCCAAGGACGACATCACCAAGATCAAGGTCAACAACACACTGCGCCGCGTCATCCGCGATGCGCTGGGCACGCTGACGCTCGGCGCCAAGGATCCGGCCGTGCGCATCGCCGCTGCCGACACCATGTTCAAGACACCCGATGCCGCAAACATTGGGCCGCTGGACACCGCGATCGCCAGCGAGACGGTGGCCAGCGTCAAGGCCCTGCTCGAACAGGCCCGTGCCGCATCTGTCCTGGTTTCTGACCGGCCGGATGCCGACAAGCTCGCCGCCATCGCGCTGATCGGCGCACGGGGCGACCGCGATGCGGTTTCGCTGCTCACCTCGGTCGAGGCGACCGCCTCGGGTGCGGTCAAGGAGGCGGCGACGGCCGCAATCGCCGACATCAATTCGACGCTGGCCTTCTGGGATGCCGGCCAGAACATCTGGTACGGGATTTCCCTGGGCTCGGTGCTGCTGCTGGCGGCAATCGGGCTTGCCATCACCTTCGGCGTCATGGGCGTCATCAACATGGCGCA
Source organism: Mesorhizobium sp. P2_E6 (assembly GCF_056403835.1). Classification (NCBI taxonomy): domain Bacteria; kingdom Pseudomonadati; phylum Pseudomonadota; class Alphaproteobacteria; order Hyphomicrobiales; family Phyllobacteriaceae; genus Mesorhizobium; species Mesorhizobium sp. P2_E6. The sequence goes on along the minus strand of NZ_JBFUEQ010000010.1, from coordinate 46,031 downwards.
TGGCGAGATGGTCATGCTCGGCGCCTACACGACCTTTGTCGTCCAGCAGGTGATCCGCACATCCTTTCCCGGCCTGTTCGACTGGTCGCTGGTCATCGCGCTGCCGCTCGCCTTCCTCGTCGCGGCGCTTGTCGGCCTGGCCATAGAGCGTGGCGTTATCCGCTTTCTCTACGGGCGGCCGCTGGAGACATTGCTGGCGACATGGGGCGTGTCGCTGATCCTGCAGCAAGCCGTGCGCAGCATCTTCGGGCCGACCAACCAGGAAGTCGGCAATCCCTCCTGGATGTCGGGCTCGTTCAATGTCGGCCAGCTCGCGATCACCTGGAACCGCCTCTGGATCCTGGTCTTCGCGCTCTCCGTCTTTGCCGTGCTGCTCTATGTGATGAAGCGCACTCCCTGGGGGCTGCAGATGCGCGCCGTCACCGCCAACCGGCGCATGGCCGCCTCGATGGGCATCAGGACGCCATGGGTCGATGCGCTGACCTTCGCGCTGGGTTCCGGCATTGCCGGCATCGCCGGTGTTGCGCTTAGCCAGATCGACAATGTCTCGCCCAATCTCGGCCGCGGCTACATCATCGACAGCTTCATGGTCGTCGTCTTCGGCGGTGTCGGTAATCTATGGGGCACGCTGGTCGGCGCCTTCTCGCTCGGCATCGTCAACAAGTTCCTCGAGCCCTATGCCGGCGCCGTGCTCGGCAAGATCGTCGTGCTGGTGCTGATCATCCTGTTCATCCAGAAGCGCCCGCGCGGCCTGTTCGCGCTCAAGGGCAGGGCGGTGGAAGCATGATCACCGGACGCTTCTTCGCCGCGGGTGCGGACCGCCGCATCGCCATCACGATTCTCATCCTGCTGGCGGTGGCGATCATCGTGCCGCTGCTCAACCTGGCTGTGTCGCCGACCAGCGCCTTCTACGTGCCGTCCTACATCGTGGCGCTGACCGGCAAATATCTCTGCTATGCGCTGCTCGCCTTGGCGCTCGACCTTGTCTGGGGCTATTGCGGCATCCTTTCGCTCGGCCACGGCGCCTTCTTCGCGCTCGGCGGCTATGCGATGGGCATGTATCTGATGCGCCAGATCGGCGCGCGGGGCGTCTATGGCAATCCCATCCTGCCGGACTTCATGGTGTTCCTGAACTACAAGGAACTGCCCTGGTTCTGGACTGGTTTCGACCATTTCTGGTTCGCCGGCCTCATGGTGCTTGCGGTGCCCGGCCTGCTCGCTTTCGTCTTCGGCTGGTTCGCCTTCCGCAGCCGTGTCACAGGCGTCTACCTCTCCATCATCACCCAGGCGATGACCTATGCGCTGCTGCTCGCGTTCTTCCGCAACGATATGGGTTTCGGCGGCAACAACGGCCTGACCGATTTCAAGGATATTCTCGGCTTCAACGTGCAGGCCGACGAGACGCGTTCGGCACTGTTCGCCGCCAGCGCGGTGACGCTGGCGTTCGCCGTCTTCGTCACCTGGGCGATCGTCGGTTCCAAATACGGCAAGCTCCTGATGGCCGTGCGCGACGCCGAGAGCCGCACCCGCTTCCTCGGCTGGCGGGCGGAGAATGTGAAGCTGTTCGCCTTCACCGTCTCGGCGGTCATGGCCGGCATTGCCGGCGCGCTCTATGTGCCGCAAGTCGGCATCATCAATCCCGGCGAGTTCGAACCGTCCAATTCGATCGAGGTGGTGATCTGGGCGGCCGTCGGCGGGCGCGGCACCATTGTCGGGCCGATCATCGGCGCGCTGCTGGTCAATGCCGGCAAATCCTGGTTCACCGGCGTGTTGCCGGAATTCTGGCTGTTTGCGCTCGGCGGCCTGTTTGTCGCAGTCACGCTTTTGCTGCCCAAAGGCATCGTCGGCATGTGGGATTCCTGGCGCGGCAACGCCAAAGCGCTGCGGGCGGCCTCGCTGGCCGAGGAGGCCGGCATCGACCCCGTCGTCCCGCCGCCGCAGAAGATCGTTCGCAGCGCGGCGACAAGGCCTGGCGACTGGTCCTCATCCAGCCCCGAACCACAGCCGGCGGAGTGAGCGATCATGAGCAAGTCGCACACGATCCTCTATCTCGACGGCGTCTCGGTTTCCTTCGACGGCTTCCGCGCCATCAACAATTTGTCGCTGGTGCTCGACAAGGGCGAGATGCGCGCCATCATCGGCCCCAACGGGGCCGGCAAGACGACGATGATGGACATTGTCACCGGCAAGACGCGGCCCGACGAGGGAGAGGTTTTCTTCGACGGCCAGATCGACCTGACCAGGCATGATGAAGCCGAGATCGCCATGATGGGCATCGGCCGCAAGTTCCAGAAGCCGACGGTCTTCGAAAGCCACACGATCGAAGAAAATCTGATGTTGGCGTTGAAGGGGCCGCGCTCGATCTTCCCGGCGCTGTTCCATCGACGCTCGGCCGCCGAAGCGCGGCAGATCGACGACATTCTCGGCATTATCCGACTTGGTGACAAACGCGATCAATTGGCTGCAAATTTGAGCCATGGACAAAAGCAGTGGCTGGAGATCGGCATGCTGCTCGCGCAGGACCCGAAGCTGCTGCTGGTCGACGAGCCAGTCGCCGGCATGACCGATGCAGAGACCGAGGAAACCGCGCGACTGCTCAAGGAGATCGCGCGCGACCATTCGGTCATCGTCGTCGAGCACGACATGCATTTCGTGCGCGAGTTGGGCGTCAAGGTCACCTGCCTGCACGAAGGCTCGGTGCTGTCCGAGGGCACGCTCGATTTCGTGTCTGCCGACGAGCGCGTCGTCGAAGTCTATTTGGGGAGATGAGCATGGTCTGGCGGGTACAATTCCATCGCTTCGATCTGTCCTTCCTGCGGTTCTGGAGAAGGCGCTGACATGCTCGAAGTTTCCGATGCCACGCTGCACTACGGCGCCGCCCAGGCGCTGCGTGGCGTGTCGCTGAAGGCCGGCGCCGGCAAGATCACCTGCGTGCTCGGCCGCAACGGCGTCGGCAAGACCAGTTTGATGAGATCGATCGTCGGCCACCATCGGCTGACGAGCGGAAGCGTTGCCTTCGAGGGGAAGGCGCTCGACCGGAGCGCGGCGTATGACCGCGCCCGGTCGGGCATCGCATTCGTACCGCAGGGCAGGGAGATCTTTCCGCTGCTCACGGTGCGGGAAAACCTGGAATCGGGCTTTGCGCCGCTGAAGCGTGGCGACCGCAACGTGCCCGCCCATGTCTTCGAGTTGTTCCCGGTGCTGAAGCAGATGCTGGGTCGCCGTGGCGGCGACCTTTCCGGTGGCCAGCAGCAGCAGTTGGCCATCGGCAGGGCGCTGGTGATGCGGCCGAAGCTGCTGGTGCTCGACGAACCGACGGAAGGCATCCAGCCGTCGATCATCAAGGATATCGGCCGCGCCATCCGCTATCTGCGCGACCAGGCGGGCATCGCCGTGCTTTTGGTCGAACAATATCTCGATTTCTGCCGCGAGCTTGCCGACGAGGTCAACATCATGGACCGCGGCCTGATCGTCCACACCGGCCCGGCGGAAGATCTCGACAGGGCGGATGTCCGCAAATTCCTGACCGTCTAAGCGCGTCGCATCCAGACGGATTCAAACGACGCGCTTTAGATCTGTGGTTTTGTCCATGTCGTTGTCCCAAAACCGCTGCGCACTTTTAGGGGACATGCACTAGAATCGGCAATGGACTTCAGGTGACGGTCCGAAGTCTTTCGCAAGTCCAATATTTCTTCGATCCAGTCATCCGTGTCTCTGGCGCGGCGGCGGCTGCGTGCTAGTCTTTTCTTGGCTTTTGTGAGTCGGCCGTTTCCGTATCAGTCTGGTGTTATCGCAGATCGAGGGGCGCGGCGATGGCCGGGCAAGTTCCACGCAAGCATGCATTCCTAGCTTCCCTCCTGCGATCTGATTGTCGTTCAACGCGTTTGGGCACACAGGCTAAGGGACTGCCATGGAACGTTACGTCGAGGACTATCAGAAGCGGCGGCTAACCGAACGCGTCGATATCATCACCGCGATCAACATATTGAGGTCCCAGGGGTACGATCGCGATGAACTGATCGAGGAAATCACCAAGGTCTTCTATGTCGATCTCGATGCTTTCAACGAAATCGTCATGGCGGCATAGGGCTGCCTTCACTCACGATCGTCTTGCCGAAACAGGCAAGGCTGTCCCGACGATACGGTCGACATATCAGGATTGCAGTTAACCCACGCGCCGGAGTGGCGAGGCGGTGACGCGGTTGCGGCCGCCGCGCTTGGCAGCGTAGAGCGCCTTGTCGGCGGCGCTGAGCACCTTGTCGAAGCTGAGGCCCTCCTTTGTGCCGAAAGCAAATCCGGCACTGACCGTGCATGTCAGCGAACCCGTCTCGGTTTCGATGCGGCATGCGGCGAAGCCGGACCGTATGGCCTCGGCCGTGGCCTCCGCCGTTTCGGGCAAGGTCCGCTTCAGCACCAGAGCGAATTCCTCGCCGCCCATGCGCGCGGCGACGTCGGTCGGGCGAAGATTGCCGGCGAGTTCCCTGGCGAACACCCTCAGCACCTCGTCGCCAGCGGCGTGGCCGAATTCGTCGTTGATGGACTTGAAGCCGTCGAGGTCGAACACAACCACAGCGGTGAAGGCTCCGACCGGGGCACTGCCATGCAGGTCGAACAGCGCGCGCCGGTTGAGTAGGCCCGTCAGCGGGTCGGTCAGGGCGTTGTGGCGGTGATGCCTGGCCAAGCGCCCTTGATTGAGCGCCAGCGACAGGGCGCCAATGCCGGTCATGCTGGCGATGACGATGATGAGGCTCAACTCCTCGGCCCAATTGCTTGGTGCATGCCCAAGGATCAGCTTTCCGTCCCAGGCGAGAACCATGGCGCAGAGGGCGAAGGACGTGGCCGTGGCCGAATAGAGCGCCGTGATGCCGATTGTCAGGGCAGGCGCTTCGTTGCGACCCTTCCAGTATTCGAGCGCCGTTGCGAACAGAAGCAAGGCAGCAAACATGTTCTCCAGCATGAAGCCGAGACCGTCATAGCCGAGAGCCATGGCAGGCAGCACGACGGCCAGCGAAATGCTGCCAACCACCGTTCGCGGGATCGGCGAGCCGCCGGTTCGGAACTGGTAGGCCGCGCCCAGCATGGCTGAAAAACCAAGCAGGAGCAGGGCAACGGTCGCGATGCCGAGCAGGCGCCCGGGCATGTCGATATAGGCGTCATAGGCAAAAATGTCGGCGACTACCAACAGCAGGCTGACCGCCCATGTCAGCAGGAATTTCTCCGAGCGAGCAGTCAACCACATGCCAAACAGTGTCAGGCTCAGGCAGGTGGCGGAAAAACCAACAGCCAGCAGAAGTGAAGTGTAGTCGAGCGACATGCCCTCGTTCCTTGCCGGCGGCGATCCCAGCTCTGCGGCTTGGCCAGCCTGGATTCATGCAGCAAGGAGGTATCGATAAGGTTACGAATGTGCCGAAATTGCCTCGATTGGACGCCTTCCTGCCCCAAAAACGCATAGGAGAGGCGCTTGGCGTGAAAGTCCTTATGCCGATGTCCTTAGTCGGCCACCCGCTTCAACAGCGCCATGGCGCCGAACGGCGCCCGCACCTTGCCCTCGGTGATGAAGTAGACGAACACGTCGCGCGGTTTGACGGGTGCTTCGGTCGAGAGATCGGTGCGCGGCAGGTCGGCCGGCACATTGCCTTCGGCCCAGGTCCTGGCGCGCGCGGCCCATTCATCCAGGCCTGCCGGCGTGTAGCAATCGGGATTGTCGTCGCTGCCGGTCTGCAGCCGGGCATAGATGAAATCGCCGGTGACGTCGGCGATGGCCGGATATTTAGCGTGGTCGGCATAGACGATCGCCGCCTTGTATTTGCGCACCAGCGCCGCGAATTCCGGCACCATGAAACTGTCGTTGCGCACCTCGACCGCGTGGCGCAGCGCAACGCCGTCCTGCTTTTCCGGGAGCAGCTTGAGGAAGGCTTCGAAATCGTCCGGGTCGAACTTTTTCGTCGGCGCGAACTGCCACAGGATCGGTCCGAGCTTTTCACCGAGCGCCGCCACGCCCGAACCGAGGAAACGCATCATCGATTCACCGGCCTCGCCGAGCACGCGCCTGTTGGTGACGAAGCGGTTGCCCTTGAGCGAATAGACGAAACCGTCTGGCGCTTCGCTCGCCCATTTGACGAAGGTCGGTTCCTTGAAGCTGGAATAATAGGTGCCGTTGACCTCTATGCTCGAGACCTGCCGGCTGGCATATTGCAGCTGCTTGGCCTTGGAGAGCTTTTCGGGATAAAAGGACGTATCCCAGGGTTCGAACGTCCAGCCGCCCATGCCGGAGCGGATTGTTCCCGATTTGCTCATTGCCATCCTCCCGAATTCAGAAAAGTCAGCCCGTCGTGATCTTGTCGACCGGCTTCGCCATGTCGACGAGCACCCATCCTGGCCGGTATGGATGGGGCCGGCGACCCGTTTCGTGGAAACCATAGGCCAGATAGAGCGCGATGTTCCGCTCCATTTTGGCGTTGGTGTAGAGCCGCACCTCGGGCAGGCCCCACGCCAGCGTCTGGTCGTCCGCTTGTTTGAGCAGGGCAATGCCAAAGCCCTTGCCCTGAAATCCTGGCGCGACGGCGACTGAGAAGATCATCGCGTGGTCGTCGTGACGTTCCAGAGTGAGGAGACCGGCAAGTTCGCCGTCACGCTCCAGGAGCCAGACCTCGCCACGCGCGATGCGCGGTGCATAGTCCTCAGTGACGGGGATCGGTGGCGCGCCGAACAGTGCGGAATAGGGCGCGTAGGCGGCTTCCGTCAGCGAGACGACAGTTTCGAGATCACCGGGAAGCGCTCTTCGGATTGTCATTCAAATGCTCTCCAAGCGCCGACTGGTTCGCCATCACTCCGCCGCTTCGCGCTTGCCTCCGGGGCGCCGCTCCAGCAGCTCCTTGAGGAACTGGCCGGTGTAGCTGCGCTTTTCGCCCACGATCGCTTCCGGCGTGCCGGACGCCACCAGTTCGCCGCCGCCGTCGCCGCCTTCGGGGCCGAGGTCGAGCACCCAGTCGGCGGTTTTTATCACCTCGAGATTGTGCTCGATGACCACTACCGTGTTGCCCTGGTCGACCAGTTCGTGCAGCACTTCCAGCAGCTTGGCGACATCGTGGAAATGCAGACCGGTGGTCGGCTCGTCCAGAATGTAGAGTGTCTTGCCGGTTGCCTTGCGCGACAGTTCCTTGGCGAGCTTGATGCGCTGCGCCTCGCCGCCCGACAGGGTCGTCGCCTGCTGGCCGATATGGATGTAGCCGAGGCCGACCTGCTTCAGCGTGTCGAGCTTGTCGCGCACGCCTGGCACGGCGGCGAAGAAATCGACGCCTTCCTCGACCGTCATGTCGAGCACGTCGGCGATCGACTTGCCCTTGAACAGCACGTCGAGCGTCTCGCGGTTGTAGCGCTTGCCGTGGCAGACGTCGCAGGTGACGTAGACGTCGGGCAAAAAGTGCATCTCGATCTTGATGACGCCGTCGCCCTGGCAAGCCTCGCAGCGGCCGCCCTTGACGTTGAAGGAGAAGCGGCCGGGCTGGTAGCCGCGCGCCTTGGCTTCCGGCAGGCCGGCGAACCAGTCGCGGATCGGCGTGAAGGCGCCGGTATAGGTGGCGGGGTTGGAACGCGGCGTGCGCCCAATCGGCGACTGGTCGATGTCGATGACCTTGTCGAGGAATTCGAGGCCCTCGATGCGGTCGTGGTCGGCCGGATGCTCGCGCGAGCCCATGATGCGGCGCGACGCCGCCTTGAACAGCGTCTCGATCAGGAAGGTCGACTTGCCGCCGCCTGACACGCCGGTGACGGCGGTGAAGGTGCCGAGCGGGATTTCGGCGGTGACGTTCTTCAGATTGTTGCCGCGCGCGCCGACGACCTTCAGCCGCCGGTTCTTCTTCGCCTCGCGCCGCACGCCGGGCGTCGCCACTTCGAGCGCGCCCGACAAATATTTGCCGGTGATCGAATTCGGATTGGCCATCACCTGCTGCGGCGTGCCCTGGGCGATGATCTCGCCGCCATGGATGCCGGCGGCAGGGCCCATGTCGACGACATAGTCAGCATGCAGGATGGCGTCCTCGTCATGCTCGACGACAATCACCGTGTTGCCGATGTCGCGCAGGTGCTTCAGCGTGTCGAGCAGGCGTGCGTTGTCGCGCTGGTGCAGGCCGATCGACGGCTCGTCCAGAACATAGAGCACGCCGGTGAGACCGGAACCGATCTGCGAAGCCAGGCGAATACGCTGGCTCTCGCCGCCCGACAGAGTGCCGGAATTGCGCGACAGCGTCAGATAGTCGAGCCCGACATCGTTGAGGAAGCGCAGCCGCTCGCGGATCTCCTTCAAGACGCGCACGGCGATCTCGTTCTGCTTGTCGTTGAGCGAAGCTGGCAGGTCGGTGAACCACTTGTCGGCGTTACGGATCGACTGTTCGGTGACTTCGCCGATGTGCTTGCCGGCGATCTTCACGGCCAGTGACTCGGGCTTGAGCCGATAGCCCTTGCAGACCGGGCAAGGCGTCGCCGACATGAAGCGCTCGATCTCCTCGCGCATCCAGGCGGATTCGGTTTCTTTCCAGCGGCGCTCGAGATTGGGGATGACGCCTTCAAAGGTCTTGGTGGTCTTGTAGGAGCGCAGGCCGTCATCATACTGGAAGGTGATTTCGCGCTCGCCGGTGCCGCGCAGGATGGCCTCCTGGGCTTCCGCGCTCAAATCCCTGAACTTGTCGCCGAGCTTGAAATTGTAGGCCTTGCCCAGCGCTTCCAGCGTCTGCGCGTAATAGGGCGAGGTCGATTTCGCCCACGGGCTGACCGCACCGTCGCGCAGTGAGACGTTCTCGTCGGGCACGACGAGGTTGGGGTCGATGGCGCGCTGGCTGCCGAGACCGTCGCAGGTCGGGCAGGCGCCAAACGGATTGTTGAAGGAGAAAAGACGTGGCTCGATTTCCGGAATGGTGAAGCCGGAGACCGGACAGGCGAACTTTTCCGAGAACAGGATTCGCTCGTGCGTCTCGTTCTTGGACTTGTTGACCGAATCCTCGCCCGTCTGGCTGGCGTCGAGCGGCTTGTCGGCGAATTCGGCGACCGCCAGCCCATCGGCGAGCCTCAGTGCCGTCTCGATGGAATCTGCTAGCCGGGTGGCGAGATCGCCACGCACGACGATGCGGTCGACGACGACGTCGAGGTCATGCTTGTACTTCTTGTCCAGCGCCGGCACGTCGGCGATTTCATAGAAGACGCCGTCGACCTTGACGCGCTGAAAGCCCTTCTTCTGCAGTTCCAGCAATTCCTTGCGGTACTCGCCTTTGCGGCCGCGCACCATCGGCGCCAGGATGAACAGGCGGGTGCCTTCCTCGACCGCCAGCACACGGTCGACCATCTGGGACACCGTCTGGCTTTCGATCGGCAGGCCGGTGGCCGGCGAATAGGGGATGCCGACGCGCGCGAAGAGAAGCCGCATGTAGTCGTAGATTTCGGTGACGGTACCGACGGTCGAACGCGGGTTCTTCGAGGTCGTCTTCTGCTCGATCGAAATGGCCGGCGACAGGCCGTCGATCTGGTCGACGTCCGGCTTCTGCATCATTTCGAGGAATTGCCGCGCATAGGCCGACAGGCTCTCGACATAGCGGCGCTGGCCTTCGGCATAGATGGTGTCGAAGGCAAGCGACGATTTGCCGGACCCGGACAGGCCGGTCATGACGATCAGGCTGTCACGCGGCAGGTCGAGATCGACATTCTTCAAATTGTGTTCGCGCGCCCCGCGAATGGAAAGATATTTATGGTCGGCCATGGCCGGTCGCCGCCTCAGAAGCTGGAATTTCCTGGAATGGCGGGTTTTCCCGGCCATCCCCTATGTAGGTAATTTTGCCGCCACGTCGAGAGACGCCACAATTCCCGACAAAAGCGTTTAACCGTCTTTCTCGTGAACCGGCAAGCGGAAAGAACAAAGGCCGAACACGCTCCTGACAAAGCTGTGCAAAAACTGACTTGTACGTAACCTCCCGGTGATCACGTTTTTCGGTAACCGGCTATTGATGGTTGACGTCCCCGACTCAGGGGAGCAGTGTCCAGAAGTCAACTGAAGCCGGCCGTCTTTCGATGGCCTCGCCGCCAGAGGCGGCCTGCGAGACGCCGCAGGCATCTGCGATTTGTGCTTCGGGACGACACGTCGCAACGGACAAGGGAGTGGAGCCATGACGCCACCGGATCGTCCCCTAGGGTTCCAGTTGTCACTGGAGCCGCGGCAGGCATAAGTGCCAGGGTTTAGCGTTTGCGCCACCCGGCAAACCGTGACCTGCCATATCCCACAAAAATCAGAGACTGCTAGTCGGATCGACGGCTGAATGCCGCGAAGCATCCGAAATCAAACGCCGGCAGTACACTCCCGGCAAAAATTGGATTTGAGATCCAAAAAAGGCCCCGTCCGTTTGCGCAAAGCACGGCGGGGCCGTTTTCATGCGCGGCTTGTTTTGTCGACCATGGCGCGGCGCACGAGGCTGGACAGATCATGCAATCAGTGGCGCGGCAGCCCGGTGGCGCCAGCGCCTACGTCAACAGTGATGCTGCCTGAAATCCTGACATCCGTGTTGCCGATCTTGAACTGGCCGTTCCCATTGCCAGGGGATGCGTCGTCGGGTTCTGGCTGCGGAGCCGGCTTGGCGATGCGATAGTCGCTGGTCACGCCGGGCAGGGCGCCTTTGGGCGCCGCTGGCGAGCTGTCGTCGGCAAGGGCGGTGCCGCTCATGGAGCCGGCAATAGCGACCACGACAACAGCGATGACGCGATGCAACGTTCTGGACGGATGAGTGTCGGTCATCGCCCAGTTATAGTGGCGTGTCGACGAGGCGACCAGACCGGCGTCGTCAAATCTTCGACAGCCGGCGACGCGCTTCAGCCTCACGCGGCCTGTTTGCGCGTATCGAAAACATGGTCGACAAGACCCCAGGCCTGAGCCTCGCGGGCCGTCATGAAGTGGTCGCGGTCCAGCGTGCGCTCGACCTCTTCATAGGTGCGGCCGCAATGCTGCGCATAGAGTTCGGCCATATGCCGCTTTGTCTGGCCGATGCGCTCGGCATGGCGCTGGATGTCGGAGGCCTGACCCTGGAATCCACCCAGCGGCTGATGCAGCAGGATGGTGGCGTTCGGTAGCGAGATGCGACGCCCGGCCGTGCCTGCCATCAACAGGAACGAGGCCATCGACGCGGCAAAGCCCATGCACACCGTCGACACCGGGCAGCTGATGTATTGCATGGTGTCGTAGATGGCGAAGCCGCTGGTCACCACGCCGCCAGGCGAGTTGATGTAGAGCGATATCTCCTTGTCGGGATTGTCCGATTCCAGCGACAGCAGCTGCGCGCAGACCAAGGCCGAAATGTCGTCGTTGATTTCACCGTTGATGAAGATGATGCGCTCGCGCAGCAGGCGCGAGAAAATGTCGAAGGCGCGTTCGCCGCGGCTCGATTGCTCGATCACCATCGGAACCAGACTGGCAAGGCCGCTCATTGTTTTGTCTCCGTCCGTTTCGTTGTTCAGGCCGCGCGCAGCAACAGCAAAGGCGTGTTCGCTGCGGCCGGCCGTCTTGAATTGCGGAACCCCAACGAAAGCCTGCAGCCGGCGCCGGCCATGGCAACAGCGGGCATTGCCGTTCGGGCAAAACCGTCATGGACGATGCGCAGATGCGTGCCGCCGGAGACGGTGCGGGCGAGTGTGAAGGTGACAATGCTGTCGAGCGGGCTGTCGAGCCGAGCCTGCGGCCCGGCATCGCCTGGCTGCGGCCGCTCGCGCCAGGAATAGCGCAGCAGCCGTTCGGGCTCGGCGTCGATGATCTCGCATTCGATCGCCGCCTCTGGCCCGGCGAAGGCAAAACGGCTGCCGGTCTCAGGGCTGATGTCGTTCGGCATCATCCATGCGGCGAGCAGCTCGGGCACGGTCAGCGCGCGCCACACCTTTTCCGGTGGCTCCGGCAGGTCGCACTCAAACTCGATCGCGTCAGGCGCGGTGTTGGTGTCCGCGTGGCTTTGGTCTGTCATTGATCCCATGCTCTTCATTGATCCATGTCCTTCAAAACCGCCTTCAGCCTTTCGATGCGCTCCGGCCAGAAGGTCCGGTAGCGTTCGATCCAGGAGAGCAAGGGGGCAAGCCCTTGCGGATCGGCGCGGTAGTAGGCGTTGCGGCCCGCTCTCCGCTCGACCACCAAGCCAGCGCTGCGCAACACCGCCAGATGCTGGGAGACGGCGGGTTGCGACACCGTCATGCCGTTGCGCAATTCCGAGACGCTCATTTCGCCAGCGGCAAGCTGCTCAAAGACGGCGCGGCGCGTCGGGTCGGCAAGGGCGCGGAAAATCTCTGCCTCGATCATGGCAAAAGCATAAGTCGATACTTATTGATTTGGCAAGCGCTGTTTTTACGAGCTGGTCGGAAGCCAGCGCCTCACCACCCCGGCAGGTCCATCAAACGTCGCCTCGAAGATTGGCGACGCAAGCACAGCGTGGATGTGAAGCGTTCCGGTGCCGACGTTCTTGAACCCGTGTTTCCTGTTCGCGGGAACAACGAGAGACTGGCCCGAAGTCGGACGTTGTGCTCATCGTCGATCCACATCTCGGCCCTGCCGGCGATAACGGTCAGCACTTCCTCGACGGGATGCCAATGCGTTGGGGCGCCGACCGTGGGCTCGACCCATTGCTCGAATATGCAAAGTTGCGATGCACCGTTGCTGGCCGACACATGCATACGCGTTCCCACACCTGCTCGCCATTGCTCGCGCGGCTGGTCCTCATGTCTGACGGAGTTCATTTGATTGCCCCGACCCATTCCCGATTTCATGGAAATTTCGGACCGGAACACTACATCTTGCTGACAAACATTGACAGAACGCCACCGGCATCATAGAACGAAAAGGGAACAAAAACCTTGTGGGAAAAGCCAGCCATAGCAGGCGGTGATGGTCTGCAGCCTGTAAGGTGCTGCGACAAAAATTTGTTTCGGATGAGCGCGGAGAAATATCATGGCGGGTAGCGTCAACAAGGTCATTCTGGTCGGCAACCTCGGTGCAGATCCGGAAATCCGTCGCCTGAACTCGGGCGAGCCGGTCGTCAACATCCGCATTGCGACGTCGGAAAGCTGGCGCGACAAGAATTCCGGCGAGCGCAAGGAAAAGACCGAGTGGCACAACGTCGTCATCTTCAACGATCAGCTTGCCAAGGTGGCCGAGCAGTATCTGAAGAAGGGCATGAAGGTCTATGTCGAGGGCCAGTTGCAGACGCGCAAATGGCAGGACCAGACCGGCAACGACAAGTACACGACGGAAGTCGTGCTGCAGAAATTCCGCGGCGAGCTACAGATGCTCGACGCACGCGGTCAGGGTGAGGGCGGTCAGGTCGGCGGCTATGCCGGTGGCGGCAGCAGCCGTGGTTCCGATTTCGGCCAGTCCAGCCCGAGCGAAAGCTTCAATCGTGGCGGCGGCGCCAAGAGCGGCGGTGGCGGCGGTTCGTCGCGCGAACTGGACGACGAAATCCCGTTCTGAGGACAATCAGCCACCGGAGAGGCGGCAATGTCGCTGCAACCGCTGCTTGCCGCCCCTTCTCCGGTTCCCTGGCATGCCTTAGCGGCTTTCGCCGCACTGGCGATAGGGGCCACGCAGCTGGCGCTGCCGAAGGGAACGCGGCGCCATCGCATCGCGGGCTATGTCTGGGCCGCGCTGATGCTGGTCATCGCCGTCTCGAGTTTCTGGATTCATCAGATCCGCCTCGTCGGCCCTTTCAGTCCCATCCATCTCCTGTCGATCCTGGTGCTGGTCACCGTACCGCTGGCGGTGTGGCACGCGCACAATCATCGCGTCGCCAAGCATCGCAAGTCGATGATTGCGCTGTATGTCTTTGCGCTGGTCGGGGCCGGCATCTTCACGCTGTTGCCGGGTAGGGTCATGCACGATGTCGTCTTTGGCGTCGCGCAGGCCGGACCATGATCCTATTTAATCCTTGAGGCAGATGACCCCAAGTGGAAGGAATATCAGGTGAAAGCACGTGTAAAGTGGGTGGAGGAGCGCACCTTCGTCGGCGAATCCGGCAGCGGCCACAAGGTGGTGCTGGGAACCGCGCTCGGACCGGAAGGCAAGACGCCAGGACCTAGCCCGATGGAACTGGTGCTGATCGGCACCGGCGGCTGTTCGGCCTATGATGTCGTGCATATCCTCGAAAAGGGGCGCGAGGCGATCGAGGATTGCGTGGTCGAGCTCGACGCCGACCGGGCCGAAACCGAGCCCAGGGTGTTCACCCGCATCCACATGCATTTCGTCGTCAAGGGCCGGTCGCTCTCCAGCGACAAGGTTAAACGGGCGATCGATCTTTCGATCGAAAAATACTGCTCAGCCTCCGCGATGCTGGCCAAGACCGCCACGATCACCCACGATTTCGAAGTCATCGATACAACGGCGAAGTAGGGCCGGCTTCGGCGGCTCGTCGCGAGCTATCCCGCCATCAGCGCCTTGATGCCGTCGGCGACGAACTGCACGGCAAGTGCGGCCAGGATGACGCCGAGCAGCCGGGTCAGGATCGAACGCCCGGTCTGGCCGAGGATGCGGTCGATACGTTCCGACAGCACGAACACCAAATAGGTGATGGCAAGGCAGACGAAGATGATGCCGACCAGCGCAGCCTGCGCGGCGAAGCCCTGGAATGAACTGGACAAAAGCACCGTCGCCGAAATGGCGCCGGGGCCGGCGATCAGCGGGATCGCCAGCGGGAAGGCGGCGATGTTGTGGATCATGTCCTTGGTGATGGCGACGTCGCCGATCTTCTCCTTGCGGTCCTGCCGTCGCTCGAACACCATTTCGAAAGCGATGAAGAACAACAGGAAGCCACCGGCGACGCGGAAGGCCGGCAGCGTGATGCCGAAGACCGACAGGATCGAGGCGCCGGCAACCGCAAACAGCGCCATCACCAGAAAACCGATGATCGAGGCGCGGACGGAAACCTGCTGGCGCTCCTCGCGGTTCATGCCGCGTGTCACGGCGAGGAACAGCGGCGCCAGGCCAGGCGGATCGATGGTCACGAGAATGGTGACGAAGGCGTTGAACAGGCTGTCGAAGCTCGGCATCTCTGACCCCTCCCGCCGGGCCGTGCCCGCACCATGACATTGGTAGAGCAAAGCCCGGTCGGTGGGAACCGTCAGAGGGACGAAACCGAAACTTCGACACGCCTTCGTCGTGACGCGGCTACGGACGGAAAGCCCGTTGCACGCTTTCCTGGAATTGTTTGCTTCAGCCGGCAGCGCCGCAATAGGCCTCGATACGATAGCCGTCCGGATCGACGACGAAGGCGGCATAGTAGTTTTCGCCATAGTCGGCGCGCAGGCCCGGTGCGCCATTGTCGCTGCCGCCTTCGCACAAGCCGCCGGCATGGAAGGCGTCGACGCTGCTCCGCGTCGGTGCCGCGAAGCAGAAATGCAGGCCGGATTTTGCGTCTGGTGGCACCGGCCGCGCGGCCTCGTTGACCCATAGCACGACGCCTTGCGCGCCATAACCCAACGAGCCCGGCGACTGGCTGAGACAGTTATAGCCGAGCGGCTTCAGAGCAGCATCGTAGAAGCGCTTGGAAGCAGCGGCGTCGCGAACGCCGATCGAGATATGATCGAACATATTTTTCTCCATTGTTACAATGGCTTGTAGCGTCAGGTTGTTGCTGTTCGGCGCGCCAGGAATTCGACTTCCAGCCGCCAGGTCGCGCCATTGTCGTGGGAGCGCTCGCCAAGCCAGCGGAAGGAATTCTCAGTGATGCGCGAAAAGCTCCAGCGCACCGAGGAGCCGGCGCCATCGGCGCCCACTTGCACGATCGTGTCGCCTTCGGCATTGCCGAGCTGCCGGCTGTAATACTGGTTGCGCGGGTCGCTCCAGAAGATGTGCCAGGCGTCGGCGGCGGGGTCGTAGACGCGCAATGTCGTGCCATAGAACGTCCATTTGCCGAGCGAAGGCGAGGGGCCGGCGTCCCGCGCGGGCAGAATCCACACGTCCTGGATTGCGCGGCCTTCCAGCACCCAGCCGAAATGCACTTCGCCACTCCCGGTCAGCACCGTGCCGTCCTCGAGATGGCGGGAGGCGTCAAAAGTCCAGGCGCCGACGAAACGGCCATAGAGGTTCAGTTTTTCAGCAAGTCCGTCGATTGGTCCGGCACTGTGCAAGGCTTCGGCAAAGGAGGATTGGTCGTACATGGTTCCGGTCTCTTCTTGTCAGGAGACCGGGAGGAGTAGGCTGCGATGGGGTTCTGGGCTTGGGAAAAATTGCTATATTTCGGTCATGACAGCGACCACGCGTACTCTCGCATCCGGGGCCGGCTGGTACGTGGCGGATGTGATCTGCACGGCCAGCGCCGGTGAGCGGCCGTTCGAGGAAGCCCATCGGGATTTCTGCGTCGCCGCTGTCACCGGCGGCACGTTCCGCTATCGCGCGCAACAAGGCACGGCGATGCTGGCGCCCGGCGCGCTCCTGCTCGGTAATCCCGGCACATGCTACGAATGCGGGCATGAACATGGCAGTGGCGACCGTTGCCTCTCGTTCCATTTCGGGCCGGCCTACATGGAGCGGATCGTGGCTGGCGTGCCGGGCGCGAAAAAGCTGACCTTCGAGGCCCCACGCCTGCCGCCGTTGCCGGCCCTGGCATCCTTGCTCGCCGACGCGGAAACCGCTCGCGAGATGGCCGACGTCGACGCCTTCGAGGAACTCGGGCTGCGCATTGCGGGTGCCGCGGTGGCAGCAGTCTCCAGCCCCGCGTATGTCAGGCGCACGCCAAGCCGACGCGATCAGAAACGGGTTGCCGAAGCGGTGCGGCGGATCGAACTCGATGCCGACAGGCCGGTCTCGCTTTCAGCGCTTGCCGACGAGACCGCGACCAGCCCCTATCATTTCCTGCGCATCTTCCGGCAGGTCGCGGGCATGACGCCCTACCAGTTCCTGCTCAAGACCCGGCTGCACCGCGCGGCGGTGCGGCTGCGGCTGTCCGACGATGCGGTCACGGTGATCGCCTTCGACGCAGGCTTCAACGATTTGTCGACGTTCAATCGCCGGTTTCGGCGCGTCATGGGCGAGACGCCGGGCCAGTATCGCGCCCGCCGCGCGAGCGGCGCTGTGGAAGCTTTGTCCGTCGCTGCGGCCTTGCGGCGTCAGTCGGACGTCGGGCCGCACCAACCCGGCAGGTAGTCGGCGTCCTTGGCCTTGGCCAGGTTCAGGGCCTCCTTCATCGCCTTGTCGAAATTCTTCGCCACCGCATCCCGGTCGATGCGCCTGCGCAAAAAGTCCGCCCACAGGAATTCGCTGAACGGAGTAGTGTCCTTGGCGAAACCACCTTGCCGGCGCAGTTCACCGGCCATGCTCCTGTAGGGGTCGTCGACGAGTTCGGCCATGGTCTTGGGAATGGCGTCGTAGCCCCGGCGCCTGCCGTTCTCATCGAACGGATGCATCCAGCCGCGATTGTCGAGCACGAAGAAGAAGGCGTCCTTGTCTAGGTCCGACAGGTCGCTGATCACCGTGACCAGAACATCCCCGATGCCTTCCTCGAGCAGGGCGCGGGCGAGATGGTGGTGATCGGTGACATAGTTGCGCTTCTTCGGCCCCAGCACGACGGGGACCATATGGGTGCCGAGAAAAGTGCCAGTCCTCTTGGGGCTTTGCGAGCGGATCATCTGGCGCTTCAAGGCGACTTCCCGCATGCCGACGGTGATCTGCGTCGGCCGTAAATCTCTGACTGCGACGGGGGTCAACAAGGGTTCCCGTGTGGTCGTCATTTGGCTTTGTCCTGTTGTTGCGGCTGCTGGTCCGGAGCGAGCGTCCTGATGGCGGCATCGACACTGTGAAAAATCCGCTGCGGGCCGATCAGGTCGGCGATGCCAAATCGTGCCAGCGCCGCCTGGGCGCGCAGCGATTCCATCCGCGCGATGGCAAAGA
This sequence comes from Mesorhizobium sp. P2_E6, assembly GCF_056403835.1. Classification (NCBI taxonomy): domain Bacteria; kingdom Pseudomonadati; phylum Pseudomonadota; class Alphaproteobacteria; order Hyphomicrobiales; family Phyllobacteriaceae; genus Mesorhizobium; species Mesorhizobium sp. P2_E6. The sequence goes on along the minus strand of NZ_JBFUEQ010000010.1, from coordinate 28,141 downwards.
TCGCGCCCGCCTTGCGGCAATGGGTGATGGTGTCGATCAGGGCTTGCGCGGCCGTGTAGTCGATCTCCACGATGTTGCTGGCCTCCAGCACGACCAGCTTCACGCTCTCACGCCTGGCATCGACAAGATCGACAAAGCCGCGCTTGAAGCCGTCGGCATTGACGAAGGACAGCGGCGCCTGGAATGCCGCGACGAGCACGCCGGGAAGCTGTTCGCCTGCAACTGGTTCGCTGGGCGGCCACCACACCGAAGTCCCCGGCACCTGTTCCAGTTCGATCAGCTGTGTGCGCGTTGCGGTCCAGATTCCATGCAGGAGCGACAGGCCGATGCCGATCGCAACGCCGGTCTCGATGGGCAGCACGACGATGGCTGCCATCGTGATGAGGATCAATGCGAATTCGACCGGCGCCTGCCGGTAGACATTGGCGAACACCTTCCAGCGCAGAATGTGCTGGGCGACGAAAAGCAGAACACCGGCAAGGGCGGCCTGTGGAACATCGGCGAGCAGGCCGCCACCGAAAGCACCCAGCGCCAGCACGATGGCCGCGGCAATGAGGCCCACGACCTGTGAGCGGCCACCCGACTGGGAGACGATTGCCGTGCGCGGCGGGCTGGCATTGACCGCAAAGGCGCCGAACAGGCCCGATGCGATGCTGCCGGCACCGACGCCGACGAAATCGCGATTGACGTCAGGAGCGTCACCCTGTTGCGGCGCGAAGGAACGGGAGGTGGCCGCTGTCTGCACCATGACGACGATGGCGATCAGCAATGCCAGCGGGACCAGCGCCTGCACATCGCCAAGGCTGGCAAGCGGCAGGCCGGCCCGTGGCAGGCCATTGGGCAAGGCGCCGAGCACCTCGACGCCGCGATCCTCGAGGCCGAAGACGGCAACCGCAGAGGTGGCGAGCACCATGCCGATCAATGCGCCGGGGATGCGGGCGCTGATGCGTTCGGCGCAGAATACGGTTCCGAACACGCCGAGGCCGAGGCCGAGGCTCCAGGGATTGGTGAGGTGCAGGCTGCCGGCGATCTCACCGATGCGTCGCAAGGTTTGACCGTTCTGGGCGGGCAGGCCGAGCAGTCCGGGCAATTGCGAAACGATGATATGGACGGCGATGCCGGCCAGAAAACCCGTCGTGACCGGCACCGACAGGAGGTCGGCGACCCAACCAAGGCGAAAGACACCGCTCAGAATCACGATCAGCCCGACCATCAGCGCCAGCATGGAAGCCAGCGCCAGATAGTGCGGCGACCCGGCTGCGGCGAGCACGGCGAGACTGCCGGCAAAGAGAGGCGTGATGGTCGAATCCGCACCGGCCGACAGGTGCCGGTTGGCACCGAACAGGGCGAACGCCACCGAACCGGCAACAAAGGCGAAGAAGCCGACCTCGGGAGCAAAGCCGCCGAGGCGGGCGGTCGCCATCTGTTCGGGAATGGCGATCGCGGCCAGTGTGAGGCCCGCGACCAGATCGCCGTTCAGATCCCTCGGCGTCCAACCACTCAGGGCTCGCAACGGCAGCCAAGAGGTCCAATTCATCGCGCTCGTGGCTTTCGCTGGGGGAAAACGGTCCATCGCAGGCTTTTGCCTTGGTGGCGGCGAAACCGCCTTGGCCATATCGTCGCAATCAGTGGTATCCTTTTGAAATTACCACTAAAATTGACACTGGAAAAGTGTCGCAGATATTGGAGTTTCGGGCTTGCTTCCTATATAAGCAGCGAGTGATTCCTGATTAGATTGTGATCCGATTTGACCGACCAAAAGACACCGCGCGGCGCCGACGGCGGCCCCACCGGCATCGAGCCGATCTCCATCGTCGAGGAGATGCAGCGCTCCTATCTCGATTACGCAATGAGCGTGATCGTCAGCCGTGCGCTGCCGGACGTGCGCGACGGCCTGAAGCCGGTGCATCGCCGCATTCTCTTCGCCTCGCATGAGAGCGGTTACCACTGGAACCGCAAATATGTGAAGTCGGCGCGCCCGGTCGCCGACGTGATGGGTAAATACCATCCGCATGGCGACGCCTCGATCTACGACGCTTTGGTGCGTATGGCGCAGGACTGGTCGCTGCGCGTGCCGCTTATCGACGGACAGGGCAATTTCGGCTCCATCGACGGCGATCCGCCGGCGGCGATGCGCTATACCGAATCGCGGCTGACCAAGGTCGCGCATGAGCTGCTGGAGGATATCGACAAGGACACCGTCGATTTCCAGGACACCTATGATGCGTCCGGCAGCGAGCCCAAGGTTCTGCCGGCACGGTTCCCCAATCTGCTGGTCAACGGCTCCGGCGGCATTGCCGTCGGCATGGCGACCAACATCCCGCCGCACAATCTCAGCGAAGTCTGCAACGGCGCCATCGCCATCATCGACAATCCGGCGATCGACCTGCCGGCACTGATGGAGATCATCCCGGGGCCGGATTTCCCGACCGGCGGCATCGTGCTTGGCCGTTCCGGCATCTACAGCGCCTATTCAACCGGCCGCGGCTCCATCGTCATGCGCGGCAAAGTCAACATCGAGGCGCGCGGCAACGACCGCGAGTCGATCATCATCACCGAGGTTCCCTACCAGGTGAACAAGTCGTCGATGATCGAGAAGATGGCCGAACTGGTGCGCGACAAGCGCATCGAGGGCATTTCCGACATCCGCGACGAGAGCGACCGCCAGGGCTACCGCGTCGTCATCGAACTGAAGCGCGACGCCGTCGCCGACGTCATCCTTAACCAGCTTTACCGCTTCACGCCGCTGCAGACATCCTTCGGCGCCAACATGGTGGCGCTCAACGGCGGCAAGCCGGAACTGCTGACGTTGACCGACATGCTGAGGGCGTTCGTCGCCTTCCGCGAGGAAGTGATCACCCGGCGCACGAAATTCCTGCTGCGCAAGGCGCGCGACCGCGCCCATGTCCTGGTCGGTCTCGCTATCGCCGTCGCCAACATCGACGAAGTGATCAAGCTCATCCGCACCGCGCCGGATCCGCAGACGGCGCGTGAGCAGTTGATGGAGCGGCGCTGGCCGTCCGGCGATGTCGAATCGCTGATCCTGTTGATCGACGATCCGCGCCATCGCATCAACGAGGACGGCACCTACAATCTGTCCGAGGAGCAGGCGCGCGCCATACTCGAACTGCGCCTGCAGCGCCTGACCGCGCTCGGCCGCGACGAGATCGCCGACGAGTTGAACACGATCGGCGCCGAAATCATTGATTACCTGGACATTTTGTCTTCCCGCGCGCGGGTCCAGCAGATCGTCAAGGATGAGCTTGCCGCCGTGCGCGACGAGTTTGGCACGCCACGCCGCACCGAGCTCACCGATGGTGGCGCGGACATGGAAGACGAGGACCTGATCCAGCGCGAGGACATGGTCGTGACGGTGAGCCATTCTGGCTACATCAAGCGCGTGCCGCTGTCGCTCTACCGGGCGCAGCGCCGCGGCGGCAAGGGCCGCTCCGGCATGTCGACCAAGGAAGAGGATTTCGTCACCCGGCTGTTCGTTGCCAACACGCACACGCCGGTGCTGTTCTTCTCCTCGCGCGGCATCGTCTACAAGGAGAAGGTCTGGCGGCTGCCGATCGGCAACCCGCAATCGCGCGGCAAGGCGCTGATCAACATGCTGCCGCTGGAGCAGGGCGAGCGCATCACCACCATCATGCCGCTGCCCGAGGACGAGACAAGCTGGGGCGAGCTCGATGTGATGTTCGCCACCACGCGTGGCACCGTTCGACGCAACAAACTTTCCGACTTCGTCCAGGTCAACCGCAACGGCAAGATTGCCATGAAGCTGGAGGAGGAGGGCGACGAGATTCTAGGCGTCGAGACCTGCACCGACAATGACGATGTGCTGCTCACCGCCAGCTCCGGCCAGTGCATACGCTTTTCGGTCGGCGACGTGCGCGTGTTCCAGAGCCGCAATTCGGTCGGCGTGCGCGGCATAACCATGGCCGAGACCGACCGCATCATCTCGATGTCGGTGATCGAGAATGTCGATGCGCCGCCGGCAGAGCGCGCCGCCTATCTCAAGCGGGCGGCGGCCGAACGGCGGCTTGCCGCCGGCATCGCGGCCGGCGAAGAGGAAGAGATCGCGCTGACCAACGAAGAGGTCGGCGAGGAGACGGAGCTTTCCGACGAGCGCTACGAATTCCTCAAGCAGCACGAGCAGTACGTGCTGACGGTAACCGAATATGGCTACGGCAAGCGCTCGTCGTCCTATGATTTCCGGCTGACCGGACGCGGCGGCAAGGGCATTCGTGCCACCGACGTTTCGAAGGTAGCCGAGATCGGCAGGCTGGTGGCGACCTTCCCGGTCGGCAATGACGACCAGATCATGCTGGTGTCGGACGGCGGTACCGTCATTCGGGTGCCGGTGAACGGCATCCGTTTCGCCAGCCGCGCCACCAAGGGCGTGACCATCTTCAACACTGCTGAAGGTGAAAAGGTGGTTTCGGTCGAGCGGATATCCGAACCGCAGGCGGACGAGGAAATCGAAGAAAGCGCCGGCTCTGAGATTGATCCAACGGCGGACGCCGGCCCGGACAGCGCTGAATAAGTCCAGCGCCAGGTTTTGACATAGCAACGCCGGCCCATTGGCCGGCGTGGTGGCACGTTCAGGCGAAACTTAGTAGTGGCGATATGGCTTGCGGGGCCCAAAACCTTCGAAGCGCTTGGTATTGGCCTTGATGCGGATGCGCTGAGCCTCCTGATGCAAGCCGAAAACGGTGGCGATCAGCATGGCGACGGTCATTGCGGTGGCGAGCATGTAGATCAGCATGTGTGTGTTCTCCTGCGCCTAACAACGGATAGATGGGATTTTGGTTTCATCTTATTAAGGTGCAACCTAGTGAACGCTGCGTGAAGGCTTCGTGATCGGCGTGTTCATCTGTCGTTCACGTGGCGGAAAAGGTTCACGACCGGCTCGCCAATCGGATTTGCCTTTGCGAGAGAGGCTCGTTAGAAGCACCAGCCATGACTGAACGCATCGCCCTCTATGCCGGCTCCTTCGACCCGTTGACCAACGGCCATCTCGATGTGCTGAAAGCGTCGCTGGCGGTGGCCGACGTCGTCTATGCGGCCATCGGTATCCACCCGGGCAAGCAGCCGCTGTTTTCCTTCGAGGAACGGGTGGCGCTGATCGAGAGTGCGACGAAGGCTTTATTTGGCCGCGACGGTGCGCGCATCAAGGTTGTCGCCTTCGACGGGCTGGTCATCGACGCGGCCAGGAAGCAGGGCGCCTCGATCATGATCCGAGGCCTGCGCGACGGCACCGACCTCGACTACGAGATGCAGATGGCCGGCATGAACGAGACCATGGCGCCTGAACTGCAGACGGTTTTTCTGCCCGCCAGCCCGTCCGTGCGCACCATTACCGCCACACTTGTCCGCCAGATTGCCTCGATGGGAGGCGACATCCGCCCCTTCGTGCCGGCGGCGGTTGCCGGTGCGCTCACCGCCAAATTCGCGAAATAAGATCCCGGAGATAGATATGCAGCTGAAAAAGCTTGCCTCGTTCCTCATTGTGCTTGCCGGTCTTGTGACCTCGTCTGTCTCGGCCTTCGCCGCCGACCCGGAAAACACCATGATCATCACTCTGAAGGACGGCGACGTCACCATCGCGCTTCGGCCCGATCTGGCACCCAAGAACGTCGCGCAGATCAAGAAGCTGGTGCGCCAGGGCGCCTATGACAACGTCGCCTTCCACCGCGTCATCGACGGCTTCATGGCGCAGACCGGCGACGTCAAGTTCGGTAACATGAAGAAGGGTTTTAGCGCCGAGGCCGTCGGCACCGGCGGTTCCGATCAACCCGACCTGCCGGCCGAATTCTCGCAGACCGAACACTACAAGCGCGGCGTGGTTGGCATGGCCCGCTCGCAGGACCCCAACTCCGCCAATTCGCAGTTCTTCATCATGTTCGCGCCGGCGCCGCCCCTCGATGGCCAATACACCATCGTCGGCACCGTCGTCAGCGGCATGGAACTGGTGGACCACATCAAGAAGGGCGACGAAGCGGACAATGGCACGGTCACCGACCCTGACCGGATGCTCAAGGTGCGCATCGCCGCAGACAAGTAAAGTTGTCGAATAACTCTGTTTTCTGAAAAGGATATCTGACATGGCCGAGATCAAGGACCGCGAAAACGCGCTCATCATGGAGACGACCAAGGGCAACGTCGTCATCGAACTTTTCCCCGACCTGGCGCCCGGCCATGTCGCCCGTATCAAGGAACTGGCACGCGAAGGCGCCTATGACGGCGTGGTCTTCCACCGCGTCATCGACGGCTTCATGGCGCAGACCGGCGACGTCAAGTTCGGCAATTCCAGCAAGCCCTCCTTTGCTCCGTCGCGTGCCGGCATGGGCGGCTCCGACAAGCCCGACCTCAAGGCTGAATTCTCCAATGCCAACCATGGGCGCGGCACCTGTTCGATGGCCCGTTCGCAAAACCCGAACTCGGCCAATTCGCAGTTCTTCATCTGCTTCGACGATGCCGCCTTCCTCAACCGCCAGTACACGGTCTGGGGCCAGGTCATCGAAGGCATGGACAATGTCGACAAGATCAAGCGCGGCGAGCCGGTGCCGGATCCCGACAAGATCGTGTCGCTGAAGGTCGCGGCCGACGTCAAGTAAGGCAAAACGTCAATGATGGGCGTCGTCTGGTCGCTTCTCGGCATCCTGTCCGGCGCCTTCATTGCCATTCAGGCGCCGATCAATTCGCAGTTGGCGCGCGGGCTGGGGCTCCCGGTCGCGGCGGCTGCGTTTTCGTTCCTGTCGGGCGCGGTGGTGCTCGGCATCATTTCCGTCGCGGTGGTGAAGCTGCAAGGCATCACGCTCGACTGGAAGGCGCCGGCACCGTGGCTGTTCATCGCCGGCGGCATGCTTGGCGGCTTCTATGTGACGCTGTCGACGATCCTGACGCCGCGCATCGGCGCCGCCGCCCTGATGGCCTTTCTGGTGGCAGGACAGTTGCTGGCCGGCATGCTTATCGACCGCGTTGGCTTCCTCGGCGTCGCGGTGCGTGAAATCTCGCTCGGCCGCGTCGCCGGCGCGGTGCTGCTGCTGGCCGGAGCGCTGCTCGTCCGGCTCTACTGATGCGCGTCGATCTGTTTGACTTCGACCTACCGGAGGAGCGTATCGCGCTTCGCCCGGCAGAGCCGCGCGACAGCGCCAAGATGCTGGTGATCAAGCCCGGTGAAGGGCTCGAAGACCGGGCGGTTGGCGACCTGCCGTCCCTGCTCAGGGCTAACGACGTTCTGGTCTTCAACGACACCAAGGTCATTCCGGCGCAACTGAAGGGCATCCGACGACGCGGCGAGGCACAGGCTCAGGTCGAAGCCACGCTGCATATGCGCATGGCGCCAGACCGCTGGCTGGCCTTCATGCGGCCGGGCAAGCGCATTGCCGCCGGTGACCGTATCCATTTCGGCCATGATGGCAATTCCTGTTTCCTCGGCCAGCTCGACGCCACCGTGATCGAGAAAGGCGAGGGCGGCGAGGCGCTGCTTGGCTTCGACCTGTCGGGGCCCTTCCTGGACGAAGCGCTGCATGCGGTCGGCCATATTCCGCTGCCGCCTTATATCGCCTCGAAGCGCGACGACGACGAACGCGACCGGGCCGACTACCAGACCATCTATGCCCGGGAAGAAGGCGCCGTTGCCGCACCCACGGCAGGCCTGCATTTCACGCCGGAGCTTTTTGCGGCGCTCGACGCCAAGGGGGTCGAGCGCCGCTTCGTCACCTTGCATGTCGGCGCCGGCACGTTCCTGCCGGTGAAGGCGGATGACACCGCCGACCACAAGATGCACGCCGAGACCGGCTCGGTCAGCGAGGCGACCGCCGACGCGCTCAACGCGGTCAAGGCGAGGGGCGGCCGCATCGTCGCTGTCGGCACGACCTCGCTGCGCCTGCTGGAAAGCGCGGCGCGGGCTGACGGTACCTTGGTTGCATGGTCCGGTCCGACCGACATTTTCATCACGCCCGGCTACCGCTTTCGCACCGCTGACATGTTGATGACCAATTTTCATCTGCCGCGCTCGACCCTGTTCATGCTGGTCTCGGCCTTCAGTGGTCTCGATACGATGCGTGCGGCCTATGCGCATGCCATCGAGAACCGCTACAGGTTCTACTCCTATGGAGACGCAAGCCTGCTTTATCGAGCGGAGATGAGCGATGGACGATGATCTCGTGAGCCTGGACCGCGATGCACTGATCGCGGAAGTGAAGAAATTGCGCACCGGCATTCGCCAGCATCGCGACGCCACCGGCCATGATTTGTGCTGGCATCACCCGGATCTGTGGGACCTGCTGCCGGAGAAGACCGAGCCGTCGATCGCCGTGCCGCCCTGGCCCAGATTCATGCGTGGCTGCATCCAATACCGCCAGTCGCTCGACAAGCAGGCACCTGGCGCCCCGGTTCATGACAAGGAATTCAATGGCTAAGCCGTTCAGCTTCAAGGTTCTGGCGACGGACGGCAAGGCGCGGCGCGGTGTGATCGACATGCCGCGCGGCGAAATCCGCACGCCTGCCTTCATGCCGGTCGGCACCGGCGGTACGGTCAAGACGATGTATATGGACCAGGTGCGCGGCCTTGGCGCCGACATCATCCTGGGCAACACCTACCATTTGATGCTGCGGCCTGGCGCCGAGCGTGTGGCGCGGCTGGGGGGCTTGCACGAATTCGCCCGCTGGCCGCATCCGATCCTGACTGACAGCGGCGGTTTCCAGGTGATGTCGCTGTCCAAGCTGAGGAAGCTGACCGAAAAAGGCGTCACCTTCCGCTCGCACATTGACGGCGCCGCCTACGAGATGTCGCCGGAGCGCTCGATCGAAATCCAGGGTTTGCTCGATTCCGATATCCAGATGCAGCTCGACGAATGCACGGCGCTACCGGCCGAGTTGAAGGAGATCGAGCGCGCCATGGAGCTGTCGCTGCGCTGGGCAGAGCGCTGCAAGACGGCGTTCGGCGACCAGACGGGCAAGGCGATGTTCGGCATCGTGCAAGGCGGTGACAACGCTGCTCTCAGGGTGCGTTCGGCTCAGGCATTGAGCGCGATGGAGTTGAAGGGTTATGCGGTCGGCGGCCTGGCCGTCGGCGAGCCGCAAGCGGTGATGCTCGAGATGCTCGAGATCACCTGTCCGGAACTGCCTGAAAACAAGCCGCGCTATCTGATGGGCGTCGGCACCCCTGACGATATCCTGAAATCGGTGGCGCGCGGCATCGACATGTTCGATTGCGTGATGCCGACGCGGGCCGGCCGGCACGGCCTTGCCTACACCAGGCGCGGCAAGGTCAATCTGCGCAACGCCCGCCATGCCGACGATCCGCGTCCGCTCGACGAGGAAAGCGACTGCCCGGCGGCGAGGGACTACTCACGCGCCTATCTGCACCATCTGGTGCGCTCGCAGGAGGCACTTGGCGCGATGCTTCTGACCTGGAACAATCTCTCGTATTATCAGAAGCTTATGCAGGACATCCGTGCGGCAATCGAGGCACATGCCTTCGAAGCACGCGCGGCGGAGATTTCGGAAGGTTGGGCTCGGGGCGATATCCCGGCCATATAGTCCAGCGTCTCCAGCGATTGACGGATCGGCTGCCCAAGAGCAGATTTGTAATCGAGGGATTGGCTATGGCCGTGACATACGACTTTGCCGGCAAGACGGCGATCGTAACCGGTGGCTCCCGGGGCATCGGCAGAGCCGTGGCCACACAGTTGGCAGGGTCTGGCGCCGACGTCTGGGTATGGGACGCCGATCCAGTGCCGACTGCCGGAATTCACAGCCAGACGGTCGACGCCACCAAGGCGGGCGACATAAGGGAAGCCTTGGCTGACATCGTCGCCCGAGCGGGGCGGATCGACATCCTCGTCAACAACTCTGGCTATCTCGGTCCCTACCTCGGCTTTGAGGCCTTCGAGCCGGTTGAGTGGCAGCGCATTATCGGTGTCAATCTCCTCGGAACGTTCGAGGTCACGCATCAGGTCCTGCCGATAATGCGCAAGGTCGGCAACGGCCGCATCGTCAACATGGGATCGCTTGCAGGCAAGGAGGGATTGCCGAACCTTGCCGCCTACTCGGCGGCAAGCGCAGGCATTATCGCTTTCACCAAGGCATTGTCGCGGGAGGTTTGCGACACCGGCATTCGGGTGAATTGCGTAGCGCCCGGTCCGATCGATACCGACCTTATCAGGCGCCTTGGCAATGAAGTTGTCAGCGACATGATCGGCGCCAGCCCGCTGAAACGGCTCGGCTCCGCCGACGAAGTCGCTGCGTTGGTGCTCTGGCTGTGTTCCGATTCGAGCAGCTTCAACACTGGTGCCGTATTCGATATGTCGGGCGGCAGGGCGCGCTACTGATGTCGGCTGTCTCAGGTGCTTAGCGAATTCGACGCGCGCAGGCTGCAGCCGGTGATCTGGAATGTGCCGTCGGGCTGTTGCTGCAGCGTGTAGACAGCCTCATAATCCTTGCCGTCGGGGCCGACGATCAGCACCTGCTGGATGATCGAGGTCGGGCTCGTCTCCTCGACCTTGCCAAAAGAATAGGTCTGTGGGTTGCGCACCGGCGCGTAGCCGTTGGTCACCATGTTCATGAAGGTGTCGACGGTCGGGAAGATCTGCTTCACGTTGGGTGCGGCGAAGCTATAGGCGGCGGCGCCGTCATTGGCGATGAAGGCTTTCAACTGGCCGTCGATGGCGGCTTGCGCCGCCTTGACCTCGGCATCGCCGGCAAGCGCAGACGACGCCAGGACGAGTGGAACGAACGCGAATGCGAAAAACATGCGGCGCATGGCCTGTCTCCGTTGCCCACTTGAGAAAGCTGCCTCTCCCCAAAACTATTCCAAGAGGCATTTTAACATACGCATGGCGGCGCTTCACGGTTTCATCGGTGGCGAACATTCGTGTCGCCCCCCGCGCGTTGCGGGAAGTCTTAGCCCGGTCCCGAGCCGGCTGAGCATTTATCCGGCGCTTGAAAGCACGCCTCCAGTCTGTCAGAAGGGCCGCTTGGACTTGGACGTTTAGGGACGAAGCCATGAGGGCGTTTTTCGTGCAGATCAAATGCGAGCTGGGCAAATCCTATGAGGTTGCCAGCGCGCTTGCCGATGCCGAGATCGCCTCGGAAATCTACTCGACTGCCGGCAACTACGATCTGCTCGCCAAATTCTACGTCGACGACGAGGAAGATGTCGGCCATTTCGTCAACGAGAAGGTGCAGATACTCCCCGGTATCAAGGACACTTTCACCGTCGTCACGTTCCGCGCCTTCTAGAGCCCGTTCCATCCCCGATAGAATCGGGATGGGGTTCTATCTCAGTGTTTGAGCATGACCTTCTCCTAAGCTGGGTTCCACTTTTTGGGACCGTGCTTCAGCTGCTGAACGCGCCTGCCTGACCACGAGGCAAAGCCTGACCAAGGGCATATTTCAGCTGCCTTAATTTTGGGCAGCCGCCACATACTGGTCGTCCGTATCCCTCAAATCACCGATTGCGCTTGATTTTCTCCGGCGACGCCAGTGAAATGGTGTCACAGGGGAGTATGCGATTGGCAGCGTTCGATGAAATGCTTCCGGAAGTCTCCGGATTGAGAAGACCGTATTCGGCTTATGATCGCTGGCTGAAGGAGCAGGATCCGGCCAGGCTTACCGAGAAGATGCAGGACGCCGAACGCGTCTTCCGCAAGACCGGCATCACCTTCGCCGTCTATGGCGAGCAGGAAGCTTCCGAGCGGCTGATCCCGTTCGACATCGTTCCGCGCATCATCTCGGGCAATGAGTGGCGCCGCCTGACGCAAGGCATCGAGCAGCGTGTGCAGGCGCTGAACGCTTTCCTCGACGATATCTACCATCGCCAGGAGATCCTGCGGGCAGGGCGCGTTCCCAGAGAATTGATCGCCAAGAACGAGGCGTTCTTGCCGGAAATGATCGGGGTCAGGCCACCTGCCGGCGTCTACACCCACATCATCGGCGTCGATATCGTCCGCATCAGCGAGGACGAATTCTACGTGCTGGAGGACAATGCGCGCACGCCGTCGGGTGTCTCCTACATGCTGGAGAACCGCGAGACGATGATGCAGCTGTTCCCCGAGCTGTTCCAGAAGATCAAGGTGCGGCCGGTGGAAAACTATCCGCAGCTCCTGCGGCAGTCGCTGGCGGCGGTGCGGCCGCAGAGCACCAAGGGCACGCCGACGATCGCCGTGCTGACGCCCGGCAGCTTCAACTCCGCCTATTTCGAACACGCCTTCCTTGCCGACCAGATGGGCGTGCAGCTTGTCGAAGGTCAGGATCTGCGCGTTGTCGACGGCCATGTCGCGATGCGCACCACCGAAGGCTACAAGCAGATCGATGTGCTTTACCGCCGCGTCGACGATTCTTTCCTCGATCCACTGACCTTTCGGCCGGACTCCGCACTTGGCATACCCGGCATCATGGACGTCTACCGTGCCGGAAACATCACCATTGCCAATGCGCCGGGAACCGGCATTGCCGACGACAAGGCGATCTACTCCTACATGCCCGAGATCGTGGAATTCTACACCGGCCGCAAGGCGATACTCGGCAACATTCCGACCTGGCGGTGCTCGGAGCCGGACAGCCTGAAATACGTGCTCGAGCACATCGACGAACTGGTGATCAAGGAGGTCCACGGCTCCGGCGGCTACGGCATGCTGGTCGGGCCGGCGGCGACCAAGAAGGAGTGCGAGGATTTTTCCAAGAAACTCGCGGCAAAACCGTCGAACTACATCGCCCAGCCGACGCTGGCGCTGTCGACGTGTCCGATCCTGACCGACAAGGGCCTGGCGCCGCGTCACGTCGATCTCAGACCCTATGTGCTGGTTTCCGACCGCATCCAGATCGTGCCCGGAGGGTTGACGCGCGTCGCGCTGAAGGAAGGGTCGCTGGTCGTCAATTCCTCGCAAGGCGGCGGCACCAAGGATACGTGGGTGCTGGATGATTGATTTTCACTTGAAGGGTTTTTGATGCTTTTAGGCCGCACCGCCAACGGGCTCTATTGGATGAACCGCTATATCGAGCGGGCCGAAAACATGGCGCGGTTGGTGGATGCCGGCTTGCGCATGGCGCTGACCCGGACCCAGAGCGCCTCGGAGGAATGGAATTCGGTGCTGCTCAGCGCCGGCTCCGACGTCGCCTTCACGCAGAAATATCAGGATTATACTGCCGCCAATGTGGCCGACTTCCTGTTGCGCGACACGTCGAACCCGTCGAGCACGATGGCGGCGATCGAGACGGCCCGCAACAACGCCCGCATGGTGCGCACCGCGCTGACGCGCGAGACGTGGGAAAGCATCAACGAAGCCTGGATGTCGTTGAAGCGGATGCTGGCAAGGCCGATCGACGAGCGCGACCTGCCGAGCGTGCTCGATGCGATCAAGCGCGAGACGGCGCTGATCCGCGGCTCGTTCTACGGCACCATGCTGCGCAACGAGATCTTCGATTTCTCGCAGCTCGGCACCTATGTCGAGCGCGCCGACAACACTGCGCGCATCCTCGACGTGAAATACTACGTGCTGTTGCCCTCGATCTCGTGGGTCGGCTCGACACTCGACAACTACCAATGGGAATCGATCCTGCGCTCGGTGTCGGCGCACCGCTCCTACCGCTGGGTCTATGACGCAGACTACAAGCCGACCAACATTGCCGACTATCTGATCCTCAATGTCCGCATGCCGCGTTCGCTGACCTTCTGCTACCGCTTCCTGGCCGAACATCTGAAATTCCTCGGCGACGACTACGGCGAGCGTCATGCCTGCCATGCGACCGCCGACAAGACGCAGGCCATGCTGAGAGCCGGGTCGATCAAGGACATATTCGACGCCGGCCTGCATGAATTCCTGGCCAATTTCATTCGCGACAATACCAGGCTCGGCGACGAGATCGCGCAGGACTACCGGTTCAATTGAGCATGATCGCGAAAAGTGGGACAAGAGCATGCTCACAAGCGGGACATAGTGCATGCGGCTGAAGATCACCCACAGGACCGAATACCGCTACGATGCACCGGTGCACTATCTGCTGCAGCGGCTGCGACTGCTTCCGGTCAGCGGATCGACGCAGACCGTTTTGTCCTGGGCACTGGCCATCGAGGGTGCGCGCGAGGAGGTTCGCTTTGTCGACCATTTCGGCAACGACACCAGGCTGTTGAGCGTCGAGGGCGAGCGCGACTTCATCACCGTGGAAGCGGCCGGCGAAGTGGTGACGCGCGACACTGCAGGCGTCTCCGGACCACACCAGGGTTTTACGCCGCTCTGGCTGTACAGCCATGAAACGCCCTTGACGGCGATCGGCAGCGGTGTTCGCGAGCTCGCCGCATCCGTCGGTAAGGGCACCGACATCGAAAGGCTGCACCGATTGATGGCTGTCATCGGCGATCGCGTCACCTACACCCCCGGCACCACCAATGCGGCGACGCCGGCAGAAGAAGCCTTGGCGCTCAAGACCGGTGTCTGCCAGGATCACACCCATATCTTTGCCGCCGCTGCGCGTACCATGGGCTTTCCTGCCCGCTATATCAGCGGCTATCTGATGCTGGATGCCGCTGTCGAGCAGGCCGCAAGCCATGCTTGGGCCGAAGCGCATGTTGCGGGTCTGGGCTGGGTCGCCTTCGATGCCGCAAACGGCATCTCTCCAGACGAGCGCTATGTAAAAGTGGCAACCGGCCGCGACTATCGCGACGCCACGCCGGTGTCGGGAATTCGGCTGGGACAGGCGGAAGAACAGCTTGCGGTCACCGTCACGGTGGAGCAGTAATCCGCCAAGATTGCTGCCGGAGCAATTCAGGAAAAGCGTGAAACGGTTTTCCCGGGAAAAGCGGATAGCGCTTTCCCTTGGGAATTGCGTCGAAACAAGGAGATAGAGCGGTTCTGCGTTTCCGTGAAACGATGAATCGCTCTAGAAGAGATTCCATGACCTATTGCGTCGGCCTGAAGATTGATCGCGGGCTCGTGTTCATGTCGGACACGCGCACCAATGCCGGTATGGATTCGATTTCCACCTTCCGCAAGATGCATGTCTGGGAGCAGCCGGGAGAGCGCGTCATCGTGCTGATGTCAGCCGGCAACCTGGCGACGACCCAGGCAGTGGTCAGCCTGCTCGACGAACGCACCAAGGCAATCGCCGATCGTCACGCCACGCTTTTGGAGACGCCGTCGATGTATCAGACGGTGCGGCTGGTCGGCGATACGGTGAAGGAGGTCATCGCCAGCTCGTCACCCGCGGGCGAGAAGGCGGATTCCTACTTCAATGCCTCGTTCATCCTCGGCGGCCAGATCAAGGGCAGCGAACCGCGCCTGTTCATGATCTATCCCGAAGGCAATTTCATCGAATCGACCGACGACACGCCGTTCTTCCAGATCGGCGAGACCAAATATGGCAAGCCGATCATTATCCGCGCCTACGAAAAGACGATGAGCCTTGCAGAGACGGTGAAGCTGCTTCTGGTGTCGTTCGATTCGACACTGAAGTCGAACCTGTCTGTCGGCTTGCCGCTCGACCTGCTTTTCCTGGAGAAGGACACTTTCAAGGTGGGGCTGAAGAAACGGATCGGGCAGGACGACCAGTATTACCGCACGATCTCGGATGGCTGGTCGAATGCGCTGAAGACAGCTTTTGCCAGCCTGCCCGATTTCCCGGGGTAGGCGCGCGGCGCCAGATGGCGGTTGCATATATTTCACATGTTAAATAATATCGAGCCTTGAAGAGCCAGCCGTGATGGGCGGCGGCGAGGAATCTTGTCGGGAGGACACGATGAACAATGATGATTTCCGGCAATGGTCGCGGCGCGCCGCCGACTGGGGCGCCGACTACCGCAACACGCTGCGCGAGCAGCCGGTGCGGCCGCTGGTCGAGCCGGGCGATATTTTCAGGAGCATAGAGGCTTCGCCGCCCGAAGACGCCGAACCGATGGACAGGATTTTCGCCGACTTCGAAGAGAAGATCCTGCCGGGGATGACGCATTGGCAGCATCCGCGCTTCTTCGCCTATTTCCCGGCCAATGCGGCGCCGGTCTCGGTGGTGGCGGAATATCTGGTCTCTGCGATGGCCGCGCAATGTATGCTTTGGCAGACCTCGCCGGCGGCGACCGAGCTCGAAACGCGCACCGTCGACTGGATGCGCCAGGCGCTTGGCCTGCCGGAAGGTTTCTCAGGCGTGATCCAGGATTCGGCCTCATCCGCGACGCTGGCCGCGGTGCTGACCATGCGCGAGCGCGCGCTCGACTGGCAAGGCAACAAAAAGGGACTGGCGGGGCAGGCGCGGTTGCGCATCTATTCCTCCGACCAGGTGCACACCTCGATCGACCGGGCGATCTGGGTGTCTGGTATCGGCGAGGACAATCTCGTGCGCGTCCCCGTCGGTGGCCGCTTTCGCGCAATGGACACGGCAGCGCTCGAGGCGGCAATCATTGCCGACCGGGAAGCCGGCATGCTGCCGGCGGGCATTATCGCCTGCGTCGGCGGCACCAGCACTGGTGGCACCGACGACATCGCGGCGGTTGCGGAGGTGGCGCGGCGCCATGGCCTTTACCTTCATGTCGACGCGGCCTGGGCCGGCTCGGCAATGATCTGCCCGGAATACCGGCATTTCTGGAGCGGTGTCGAAGCGGCGGATTCCGTTGTCTTCAATCCCCACAAATGGCTCGGTGCGCAGTTCGATTGCTCGATCCAGTTCCTGCGCGATCCCGAAAGCCATGTGCGGACGCTGGCCATCAAGCCGGATTACCTGAAGACCCATGGCCATGACGGCATCATCAATTATTCCGAGTGGTCGGTGCCTCTCGGCCGGCGGTTCCGCGCACTGAAATTGTGGTTCCTGCTGCGCGCGCATGGGCTGGAAAGCCTGCGAACGATGATCCGCAACCATGTCGCCTGGAGCGAAGGCCTTGCCGCGCGGCTGGCAAAGGAGCCGGATTTCGAGATCGTCAGCGAACCGATGCTGTCGCTGTTTTCGTTCCGGCACAAGGCTGGAACCGGCGCCGACGCGGACGAGCACAATCTGCGGCTGGTCAATGCGATCAACGATGATGGCCGCATCTACCTGACGCAGACGAAAGTCGACGGACGAGTGGCGATCCGGTTCCAGGTCGGACAGTTCGAGGCGACTGCCGGCGATGTCGATGCCGCCTTCGTCGTCATCGCCGAAATCGCGCGCGGCATGGGCTGAATCTGCCTTGACGAGGTTGCGTACTGCTTTGGCTTTGCGATCAGGTAAATTCTATTAGCCGGCTTATGCCTTTTCATTGCTTTCGTTTTCGACTATAGACAAGAAAAACGAAAACGGGAGGTTGCCCATGTATCTGTCGCCGCGCCATGCCGAAATCATCCAGATGGCCAAGGATCATGGTCGCGTGCTGGTCGACGATCTAGCCACCCACTTCAATGTGACGCCGCAGACCATACGCAAGGATCTCAACGACCTGTGCGATCAGCGGCTGCTTTCGCGCATCCATGGTGGTGCGTTGTTCCCCTCCGGCATCGAGAACATGGAGTATGAGGCGAGGCGCAAGATCGCCGCCGACGAGAAGGAAGCGATCGGCCGCGCGGCAGCCAGACTGATCCCCGACAATGCCTCGCTGTTCATCAACATCGGCACGACTACGGAGTCGGTCAGCAAGGCGCTACTCGATCACAATGGGCTGATGGTCATCACCAATAACATCAATGTTGCCAACAGGATGCGCATATATCCCTCGATCGAGGTGGTGATCGCCGGTGGGGTTGTGCGCGGTTCCGATGGCGGCGTGGTCGGCGAAGCCGCGGTCGATTTCATCCGGCAGTTCAAGGTCGATTATGCGGTGATCGGCGCTTCGGCCATCGACCATGACGGCGCCTTGCTCGATTTCGATTTCCGTGAGGTCAAGGTGGCGCAGGCGATCATCGCCAATGCGCGTCATGTCATCCTGGTTTCCGACCAGACCAAATTCGAGCGCACCGCGCCTGTCCGCATCGGCCATCTGTCGCAAGTCAACACCTTCATCACCGACCGTTGCGACATTCCGTCGGTGCGCAAGATTTGCCAGGAGGCCGAGGTTCAACTGATCGAGACGTCGCTCGGCTAAGCGGCGTCGGCATATCATCACGCGCCTGTGATATTTCGTTTGACATTCGTTCTTATTTCGAAATAATCCCGATACGGTTTCGTAAAAACCTAAAAATGCTGCAATGCGAAATCGCGGGAGGGCTTTTTGGACGCAATCCGGGACATCTTCGTCATCGGTGGCGGCATCAATGGTTGCGGCATTGCCCGCGATGCCGTCGGGCGTGGCTTTTCCGTGTTTCTCGCCGAGATGAGCGACCTCGCCAGCGGGACCTCCTCAGGATCGACCAAGTTGATCCATGGCGGCCTGCGCTACCTCGAATTCTATGAATTCCGCCTGGTGCGCGAGGCGCTGATGGAGCGCGAGGTTCTGTGGAAGAACGCGCCGCATATCATCTGGCCGATGCGCTTCGTGCTGCCCTATGCCAAGGGCTTGCGTCCGGCCTGGTTGATAAGGCTCGGCCTCTTTCTCTACGATCACATTGGCGGGCGCAAATTGCTGCCGGCGACCAGGACGCTGGACATGACCAGGGATACGGCCGGCAAACCTCTGAAGCCGCTGTTCAAAAGGGCCTTCGAGTATTCGGATGGCTGGGTCAACGATGCGCGGCTGGTGGCGCTGAACGCGCGTGATGCCGCTGATCGCGGCGCAACCATCCGCACCCGTACGAAAGTGGTCGAAGCACGCCGCGAAAATGGGTTGTGGACGATCAAGATCGAGAACCTGCAAACCGGCGAGACCGAGGAGATCAAGGCAAGGCTGCTGGTCAATGCCGCCGGACCCTGGGTCGATCATGTGCTGTCCGGCGTGGTCGGCCTCAACGATGTGCACAATGTCCGCCTCGTGCAGGGCAGCCACATCGTCATCGCCAAGAAATTCGACGATCCGCGCGCCTATTTCTTCCAGAACAAGGATGGCCGCATCATCTTCGCCATTCCCTACGAGGAAGAGTTCACCTTGATCGGCACCACCGACCAGGACTATCCCGGCGACCCGCATGACGTGAAAATCAGCGACACCGAGATCGACTACCTCTGTGCCGCGGCAAGCGAATATTTCGCGCAACCGGTCAAGCGCCAGGACATCGTCTGGACCTATTCGGCCGTCCGTCCTCTCTACGATGACGGCGCTTCGAAGGCGCAGGAGGCGACGCGCGACTATGTGATCAAGGCCGATGGTGGCGAGGGCGCTGCGCCGGTCGTCAATGCGTTTGGCGGCAAGATCACCACCTATCGCCGGTTGTCGGAATCGATGCTGGAAAAGATCGAGGGCTTCCTCGGCAAGCGCGGCAAGCCATGGACGGCAAACGCGCCACTGCCGGGTGGAGATTTCCCGGCCACCGGCTTCGACGCGCAAGTGGCGAAGCTGAAGTCGGCCTATCCCTTCCTCGACGCACGCCTGGCCCGCAGGCTGACCCGGCTTTACGGGACGCGGGCGCAGGTTCTGCTGGGTCTGGCCAAATCGAATGCCGATCTCGGCCGCAATTTCGGTGCCGATCTCTACGAGGCCGAGATACGCTACCTCGTTGAGAACGAATGGGCGGTCACCGCCGAGGATGTGCTATGGCGCAGGACCAAGCGCGGCCTGCACCTTAGCCGCGAGCAGGTGGCATCGCTCGATGAATTCATGCGCGGCATAAGCCGGCGGCATGTCGCGGCTGCCGAATGAAGAGGGGTTTAAGCTGATGCGGAAAGCCTGGGAGGAGGCGTCATGCTGGAACTGAGAAACGTCACCAAGACGGTCGGTGCGGCCGAGCATATCCGCGACGTGTCGCTGACGCTTCAGCATGGCTCGCTCAACGTCCTGCTTGGGCCCACGCTTTCGGGCAAGACCAGCCTGATGCGGCTGATGGCGGGTCTCGATGTGCCGACCTCCGGCTCGGTCTGGTTCGACGGCCAGAACGTCACCGGCGTGCCGGTGCAAAAGCGCAAGATTGCCATGGTCTACCAGCAGTTCATCAACTATCCGGCGATGACCGTCTATGAGAACATCGCCTCGCCGCTGCGGGTGGCCGGGACCGAGCAGGCCAAGATCGACAAGGAAGTGCGCAATGCCGCGGCCCTGCTCAAGCTGACGCCCTATCTCGACCGCACGCCGCTCAGCTTGTCGGGCGGGCAGCAGCAGCGCACCGCGCTGGCGCGCGCCATCGTCAAGAATGCCAGCCTGGTGCTGCTCGATGAGCCGCTTGCCAATCTCGACTACAAATTGCGCGAGGAATTGCGCGCTGAACTGCCGAAGATCTTCGCCGCCGCCGGCACCATCTTCGTCTATGCCACGACCGAGCCGCATGAAGCGCTGCTGCTCGGCGGCAATACGGCGACACTTTCCGAAGGACGCATCACCCAGTTCGGCCCGACCATCGAGGTGTTCCGCAAGCCGGCCGATCTGGTGACGGCAAGGACCTTCGCCGATCCGCCGCTCAACACCATCGTGCTCGCCAAGAAGGGCCCGGATTTCCTGCTCGACGGCGGCGTGAAGCTGCCGGTGCCGGCCGAGCTCTCGGGCATTGCCGATGCGAACTATACGATCGGCTTCCAGCCGCATCATCTGTCGCTCGAACGGCCCAATGCCTTGGCCGTGCCGGTGCGTGCAAAGGTCACGATCACTGAAATCACCGGGTCGGAGAGCTTCATCCATCTCGATTTCGCCGATGTGCGTTGGGTGATGCTGACCCACGGCATCCGCCATTTCGAGCCCGACGAGGTGGTCGAGGTGTTCATCGATCCGCGCCACATCATGGTTTTCGACGAGCACGGCCGCGCCGTCAGCGCGCCGAAGCTGGCGGCATAGGAGGGCGATATGGCGCGCATCGACGTCAATCATGTCAGGCATTCCTATCTGCCGAACCCGCGGACGGATGCCGATTTCGCACTGCGCGAAGTGCATCACACCTTTGAGGATGGCGGCGCCTATGCGCTGCTCGGTCCTTCCGGTTGCGGCAAGACCACGCTGCTCAACATCATTTCGGGCCTGCTTCATCCCTCGCATGGCCAGTTGCTGTTCGACGGCAAGGACGTGACCAACCTGTCGACACAGGAGCGCAACATCGCGCAGGTGTTCCAGTTCCCGGTCATCTACGACACCATGACCGTCTACGACAATCTGGCCTTTCCCCTGCGCAATCGCGGCGTGCCGGAAGCCGATGTCGACCGCAAGGTGCGCGAGACGCTGGAGATGATCGATCTGGCGTCCTGGGCAAAGAAGAAGGCGAGGGGCCTGACCGCCGACCAGAAGCAGAAGATTTCGCTTGGTCGCGGACTGGTGCGCTCCGACGTCAACGCCATCCTGTTCGATGAGCCGCTGACCGTCATCGACCCGCACATGAAATGGGTGCTGCGTTCGCAATTGAAGCAACTGCACCGCCGCTTCGGCTACACCATGGTCTACGTCACCCACGACCAGACCGAGGCGCTGACCTTCGCCGACCAGGTCGTGGTGATGTATGACGGCGGCATCGTCCAGATCGGCACGCCGGCGGAACTGTTCGAGCGGCCGCGCCACACTTTTGTCGGGTATTTTATCGGCTCGCCCGGCATGAACGTCATGCCGGTGGCAATCGACGGCAAGACGGCAACGCTCGGCTCGCAGCGGATCGAACTGCCGGGCACGCCGAAGGCAGGCAGCGGTGCCATCGAGCTTGGCATCCGTCCCGAATATGTGCGGCTCGGCCGCGACGGCATGGCCGTCTCGATCAGCAAGGTCGAGGATGTCGGACGCCACAAGGTGGTTCGCGCCAAGCTGGAAGGCCGCGACATCGCGGCGGTCATCGGCGAGGACGAGAGCGTACCCGCCGAACCGAAAGTCCGGTTCGATCCGGCCGGTATCAACATCTATGCCGATTCCTGGCGCGTCGAGATGGGGGCATAGATGGAAAAGACCTGGAACAACAAGGCCTGGTTCCTGGTGCTGCCGGTGCTGGTGCTGGTGGCGTTCTCGGCCGTCATTCCGCTGATGACGGTCGTCAACTATTCGGTACAGGACACGTTCGGCAACAATGTCTTCTTCTGGGCCGGCACCGAATGGTTCGAGGAATTGCTGTCCTCCAGCCGCTTCTGGGAAGCGATGGTCCGCAATCTGATCTTCTCCTTCATAATTCTGACCATCCAAGTGCCGCTCGGCATCTTCATCGCGCTCAACATGCCGAAAAAGGGCTGGGGCGTGCCGGTCTGCCTGGTGCTGATGGCGCTGCCGCTGCTGATCCCGTGGAACGTGGTCGGCACCATCTGGCAGGTCTTCGGCCGCAATGACATCGGCCTACTCGGCTACTACGTCAACGCGCTCGGCATCGACTACAACTACGTCCAGGATCCGTTCGACGCCTGGGTCACCATCATCATCATGGATGTCTGGCACTGGACGAGCCTGGTCGTGCTGCTCTGCTATGCCGGCCTGGTCTCCATTCCCGATGCCTTCTACCAGGCGGCCAAGATCGACGGCGCTTCGCGCTGGGCGGTGTTCCGCTACATCCAGCTGCCGAAGATGCAGCGTGTGCTTTTGATCGCCGTGCTGCTGCGTTTCATGGACAGTTTCATGATCTACACCGAGCCTTTTGTCGTCACCGGCGGCGGTCCCGGCAATTCGACGACGTTCCTGTCGATCGACCTCGTCAAGACCGCGCTCGGCCAGTTCGACCTTGGTCCGGCCGCAGCGATGTCGCTGGTCTACTTCCTCATCATCCTGTTGTTGTCGTGGGTGTTCTACACCGTGATGACCAATTACGACGCGGAGCGCTGAGATGAGCGGCGCCAACGAAAGAGCGAACAGAGTGGGCGAGACGACAGCTTCGGGAGAACTGGCCAGCACGCTGTCGCAGGATGAGGTCGCCCGGCTGATGCGGCGTCGCGGCGAGGAATCGCGCTGGTGGTGGCTCGTGCCGACGATCTACATCATCGTTCTCCTGCTGCCGATCTACTGGCTCATCAACATGAGCTTCAAGACCAATGCCGAGATCGTCTCCTCGCTGACGCTCTATCCACACGCGCCGACAATCGCCAACTACGTCACCATCTTCACCGATGCATCCTGGTATTCGGGCTACATCAATTCGATCACCTATGTGGTGATGAACATGGTGATTTCGGTGACCGCGGCCTTGCCGGCGGCCTACGCGTTCTCTCGCTACCGCTTCCTCGGCGACAAGCATCTGTTCTTCTGGCTTTTGACCAACCGCATGGCGCCGCCGGCGGTGTTCGCGCTGCCGTTCTTCCAGCTCTACTCGGCCTTCGGCCTGATCGACACCCATATCGCGGTGGCGCTTGCACACTGCCTGTTCAACGTGCCTTTGGCGGTGTGGATCCTCGAAGGCTTCATGTCGGGCGTGCCGAAGGAAATCGACGAGACCGCCTATATCGACGGCTATTCGTTCCCGCGTTTCTTCATCAAGATATTCATGCCGCTGATCGCCAGCGGCATCGGTGTGGCCTGCTTCTTCTGCTTCATGTTCTCATGGGTGGAACTGCTGATCGCCCGCACCCTGACGACCACCTATGCCAAGCCGATCGCCGCCACCATGACCCGCACGGTTTCGGCCGCCGGCATGGATTGGGGTCTGCTCGCCGCAGCCGGCGTGCTGACGTTGATCCCCGGAGCGCTCGTCATCTGGTTCGTGCGCAACTATATCGCCAAGGGCTTCGCCCTGGGGAGGGTATGACAATGAACTTCGACCTCTCCTGGATGGCGTGGACGTGGCCGACGGCGGCCTTCTTCGCAACCATTCTGCTGCTGCTGTGCGGCATGGCGGTGTGGGAATACGCTTCGCCGGGTGGCAATCCGCGCGTTGGCATCCTGCGCTTCGAGACGACGCGCGGCGACCGTCTCTTTCTATCGCTGCTTGGCAGCGCCTTTATCCATCTCGCTTGGCTGGGTCTTGTCGGACCCAGCCTCTGGTGGGCTCTCGCTCTCTCCGTGGTCTACGCCATCGGCGTGTTCCGCTACGTATAGAGGGGGAAACTGTTGGAGCGACCGCGTGCCGGCGGCCGCTCCAGATCGCACTTGAAACCTGAAACAGTGGAGGAAACTTATGCGACGGCAATTTTTAACATCAACGACTGCCCTTGTCCTATTGCTCGGCGTGGGCAACGCCTACGCCGGGATGGACGAGGCAAAAGCTTTTCTGGACAAGGAGATAGGTCCGCTCTCGACGCTTTCGCGCGCCGACCAGGAAGCCGAAATGCAGTGGTTTATTGACGCAGCCAAGCCATTCGCCGGCATGGACATCAAGGTCGTCTCCGAAACCATCGCCACGCACCAGTATGAATCGCAGGTGCTGGCGCCGGCCTTTACCGCCATCACCGGCATCAAGATCACGCATGACGTCATCCAGGAAGGCGACGTCGTCGAGAAGATCCAGACCCAGATGCAGACTGGCCAGAACCTCTATGACGGCTGGGTCAACGATTCCGATCTGATCGGCACCCATTGGCGCTACCAGCAGGTGCGCAACCTGACCGACTGGATGGCGGGCGACGGCAAGGATGTCACCAACCCGAACCTCGACCTGAAGGACTTCATCGGCACCTCGTTCACGACGGCGCCCGACAAGAAGCTCTACCAGCTTCCCGACCAGCAGTTCGCCAACCTCTACTGGTTCCGTTACGACTGGTTCAACGACGAGAAGAACAAGGCCGACTTCAAGGCCAAGTACGGCTACGACCTCGGCGTGCCGGTCAACTGGTCGGCCTATGAGGACATCGCCGAATTCTTCACCGGCCGCGAGATCGACGGCAAGAAGGTCTATGGCCACATGGACTACGGCAAGAAGGACCCGTCGCTCGGCTGGCGGTTCACCGACGCCTGGCTGTCGATGGCCGGCAATGGCGACAAGGGCATTCCGAACGGTCTGCCGGTCGACGAATGGGGCATCAAGGTCGACGCGAATTCGCGGCCCGTCGGCTCCTGCACGGCACGCGGTGGTGACACCAACGGCCCGGCCGCTGTCTACTCGATTCAGAAATACCTCGACTGGCTGAAGGCCTACGCCCCGGCGGAAGCCCAGGGCATGACCTTCTCTGAATCCGGACCGGTGCCGGCACAAGGTGCGGTTGCCCAGCAGATCTTCTGGTACACCGCCTTCACCGCGTCGATGGTCGACGCCAGCGCCAAGGCGGTGCTGAACGACGACGGCACGCCGAAATGGCGCATGGCACCGTCGCCGCACGGCGTCTACTGGAAGGACGGCATGAAGCTCGGCTATCAGGACGTCGGTTCCTGGACGTTGATGAAGTCGACGCCGACCGACCGCGCCAAGGCCGCCTGGCTCTATGCGCAGTTCGTCACCTCGAAGACCGTGGACGTGAAGAAGAGCCATGTCGGCCTGACCTTCATCCGCGAGAGCACGATCCACGACAAGAGCTTCACCGAGCGTGCGCCGAAACTCGGCGGCTTGATCGAGTTCTATCGCTCGCCGGCCCGCGTCCAGTGGTCGCCGACCGGCACCAACGTGCCTGACTATCCGAAGCTGGCACAGCTCTGGTGGCAGGCGATCGGCGATGCGTCGTCGGGTGCCAAGACCGCGCAGGAAGCGATGGACTCGCTGTGCGGCGAGCAGGAAAAGGTCATGAGCCGCATCGAGAAGTCGGGCGTCCAGGGCGATATCGGCCCGAAGATGGCCGAAGAGCACGACCTCGCCTACTGGAACGCCGACGCGGTCAAGAACGGCAATCTCGCGCCTCAGCTCAAGATCGAGAACGAGAAGGAAAAGCCGATCACCATCAACTACGACGAACTGGTGAAGAGCTGGCAGAAGTAGGACTGTCCTATGCGGGCGCTCGCGCCCGTGTGACATTGGGGGAGGCGGCATGTTGCCGTCTCCCCTGTTTGTATCAAGGCGGAGGACATCTGAATGAGCGGTTTTGTGCTGGCAATCGACCAGGGAACGACATCGACCCGGGCGATCCTGTTCGATGGTCAGATGAAAGTCGTCGGCAGCGGGCAGAAGGAATTCGCCCAGCATTATCCCGCGTCCGGCTGGGTCGAGCACGATCCCGAGGAAATCTGGGCGAGCGTCGTGACGACGGTAAAGGCTGCTTTGAAGAAAGCCGGCCTGGCCGCTTCGGATGTCGCTGCCATCGGCATCACCAATCAGCGCGAGACCGTCGTCATCTGGGACAGGGCGACCGGCAAGCCGATCCACAATGCCATCGTCTGGCAGGACCGGCGCACCGCGCCGCTCTGCCAGAAGCTCAAGAAGCAGGGGCTTGAGAAGAAATTCACCAGGAAGACCGGCCTGCTGCTCGATCCCTATTTCTCAGGCACCAAGATCGCCTGGATGCTCGACAAGGTGAAAGGTGCGAGAAAACGCGCCGAGAAGGGCGAATTGTTGGCCGGCACCATCGACAGCTTCCTGATCTGGCGGCTGACCGGCGGCAAGGTTCATGCCACGGACGCCACCAACGCCTCGCGCACGCTGGTTTACAACATCGAGAAAAACGCCTGGGACGACGAGCTGCTGTCGGTTCTCAACATTCCGGCAAAAATGCTTCCCGAGGTAAAAGACTGCGCCGATGACTATGGAATCACGGAGAAAAATCTCTTCGGTGCCGAGATAAGAATCCTCGGCGTTGCCGGCGACCAGCATGCCGCGACCATCGGCCAGGCCTGCTTCGAGCCGGGGATGATGAAATCAACCTATGGCACCGGCTGTTTTGCGCTGCTCAACACCGGCAGCGATCTGGTGCGTTCGAAGAACCGGCTGCTAACCACCATTGCCTACCGGCTGAACGGCAAGACGACCTATGCGCTGGAAGGTTCGATCTTCATTGCCGGGGCTGCCGTGCAATGGCTGCGCGATGGCATCAAGGTGATCGGCAAGGCCGAGCACAGCGGCAAGCTGGCGGCCGAGGCTGACCCGACCCAGAACGTCTATCTGGTGCCGGCCTTTGTCGGGCTCGGCGCACCGCATTGGGATGCCGAGGCTCGAGGCGCCATTTTCGGGCTCACGCGCAATTCCGGTCCGGCGGAGTTTGCACGTGCTGCCCTGGAATCCGTCGCCTACCAGACGCGGGACCTGCTCGATGCCATGCACAAGGACTGGAAAGGTGCGTCGGTCGAGACAGTGCTTCGCGTCGACGGCGGCATGGTGGCGTCGGACTGGACCATGCAGCGCCTGGCCGATATCCTCGATGCGCCGGTCGATCGCCCGACCATTCTGGAGACGACGGCACTCGGTGCCGCCTGGCTGGCCGGCTCGAGGGCCGGCGTCTGGCCGGATGCCAGGAAGTTTGCGAAAAGCTGGGCACTCGAACGGCGCTTCCAGCCGGACATGGACCCGCCGACGCGCTCCACCAAGCTGGCTGGTTGGCGCGATGCTGTGCACAGGACACTGAGTGTGCCATAAGCAAATCATCAGGGTCTTGGGGCGAGAGAATGAAGCCTGACTGGTATCCAGCTTGGCGCGACGAAGCCATCGAACAGCTGAAGGTCAAGAATGACCGTTTGGAGAAAGA
Organism: Mesorhizobium sp. P2_E6; assembly: GCF_056403835.1. Classification (NCBI taxonomy): domain Bacteria; kingdom Pseudomonadati; phylum Pseudomonadota; class Alphaproteobacteria; order Hyphomicrobiales; family Phyllobacteriaceae; genus Mesorhizobium; species Mesorhizobium sp. P2_E6. The sequence goes on along the minus strand of NZ_JBFUEQ010000010.1, from coordinate 667 downwards.
CTTCCGCATCGGCCACTGGTCTCGCTACGACTATGACATAGCAACCAGAAGGCTTCTGTTTTCCAAAGACGGGGACGTTAGAGTGACTGCGGAGGTCCAGATTGCCGGTCACACGACCGCTAAGTCACAGAGTTGGCTCTGGGCTTGGGCAGTTTCAAATTGGCCCGACGATGTCATGATCGACGCAAAGCTGGTTCGAACGTTCGGCGAGACGAACAGCATCGACGAACTGACCCAGCTTTACGTCACGGATGCGGATGGTGACCTGGAAGTGCTTGGGTGGGAACTTAGCGCTGTGGCGGTTCGAATTTGCGACGCCCTCGGAGCATATCGCTCACCGCATGGGGAACCAGATGCGCGTTATTACATAATCAAGAGCATCAGCTGGGCAGGCTGATGCTACTTCGATAGATCGAATTAAAAAGATCGGATGATTGGGGCTCCGGCGGCCTCCCTGCATGGGAGTAGCGGGAGGTCGGTCTTCCGGGCAGGCTCCAACAGTTCAACCGGTCAGGAGGTCTGCCATGGAACTGTTCGTCGGTCTTGATGTTTCCGTTCGCACCACCAGCGTCTGCGTAATGGACACGGGTGGCAAACTCATTCGAGAGAGCAAGGTGGAGACCGAGCTGGAGGCGATCGGCGCCCTGCTTCACGCGATTGGCGGCCC
>NZ_JBFUEQ010000009.1:0-290287 GCF_056403835.1 Mesorhizobium sp. P2_E6 | reverse complement strand
CTGCGACGGATATGAAGACCAGCGATCGGCAAGATTGACGAGACCGAGCGCGGCATTCACTCGCGCCTCGCGCTCGGCACGTGCGACGCCGCGCATCCTCAGCGGGTAGGCAACGTTCTCGGCAGCCGACATGTGCGGGAAAAGCGCATAGTTCTGGAAGACCACCCCGATCCGTCGCCGATGCGGAGGCACGTCCGAGACGGACGTGCCCGACATCAGCACGCGGCCTTCGGTCGGCGTGTCGAACCCCGCCAGGAGCATGAGGAGCGTCGTCTTGCCAGAACCACTCGAGCCGAGCAGCGCGAAGAACTCCCCCGACGAGATGTCGAGGGTAACGTCGCTCACCGCAGACACACTTCCGTAGCGCCGGGTGACACCCTGAAAGGAAACGGCGGGGAGTGGCTGGCCTGTCATTCCACGGCCCTTCCCAGGTCAAGCGGCGTAAGCGGCTCGTATCCGGTTTCGGTAACGAGAACGGTATCGCCGAAGCGGGCGCCACCAATACCGTCGACATAGACGCCCGGCTCGATGCCGAGGAGCATTCCCGCTTCAAGCACGGTCGGGTCGCTGGCCTTGATCTCGGGAAACTCAGGATCGGAAAGGCCGATCCCGCGACCGGTGCGATGCTGCATGGCACGGTCCCAGCCGTGGCGTCCGATGACCGCGACGGCGGCAGCGTGAACCTCGCCGGTCGTCACGCCCTCGCGCACCTTTGCCAACGCCGCTTCCTGGGCCTTGCGTGCGACGTCCACGATCTTGCGGACATCCGTCGGCAAACCCGTCGACCCCACCTGGACCGGTCGGTCGAAACAGATGCCGTGCCCAAAGAACGGCCGGCCGCAATAGCAGAGCTGCAGGAGTTCCCCTTCCCGCATAGACCGACCGGCGGCAACTGCATGGGCGCGCCCTGAACGGATGCTGCCGCTACCCATGACATGGATGCCCTGGAGAAGCGGCGAATGGTTCTCATCGCCGTTCCACCATTCCGCGGCACGCCGCATCGCGGCCGTGCGGGAAACAAGCGCCACTTCCCATTCGGGAACACCGGGGGCTACAGCTTCGCAGCTTGCCTTGAACTGGTGGGCAGCGATGTCGGCGCAGCGCCGGACGACGTCGATCGTTGCGGCATCCTTGCGGCGACGCACCTCACGAAGCGTGACTGTCACGTCCCGGATACGTTCGGTACCAAGGGCATCCCTGACCAGGTCGAGATTGCGCGCCGAGGTAGCGTCGAAGTCGACGCCGATCGTGCGGGCTTCCGGAGCTACTTTCCCGATATGCTCGGCGAGCGCGGCTGAGAACGACATGGGCGGCTTCGCCGGCTCTTCCCATTCGACCCATTCGATAGCCACGGGCACGCTGCATTGCGCCCTTATCTCAGGTGCTTCGATGCGGGGCGAGACAAAAGCCGCCGCGCCATCCTGTGGCAGCACGAACCAGACCGGCCGCACCGATGCGATGCCATCCAGTCCGGCAAAGAAACGATGATTGTCGAAGCTCGACAGCGCGAGAACGTCGATGCCTTCCTGCTTCATCGCAGTTCGGGCGCGTTCGAGGCGTTTGCCGTAATCCGCCTCGGAAGGAAAGATGAGCCTGGAGTTCGAAGGGTTCTCGTTCATTTTGCTCTCACGATGGTATTTCGCGTGTGATGGGACGGGCATGGCCGAAGGCGCCACGCGTGCCGCAGATGAGCGCGGAGTATTGCGCTGCATCGCTGGCCGCTTCGGCAAGCGGTACGCCGGTCAGCACGCGGTACGCGAGGCGGCTTACAAATGCGTCGCCCGCGCCGAGCGTATCGACGGCATCGACAGGAACCGCGGGCGCGAACAGGATCTCGCCTTTGTGGCACACTGTGGCGCCACGCGCGCCCTGGGTGATCGTGACCAGTTCGACGCCGGCCGATTGGGCGGAATCCAGAACACGCGCCACTTCGTCGTCGCCGGCACTGCCGCGCGAGAAGGCAGCTGCCCTTAAATAAGGCAGGACACCAGCAGCATATTCCAAACTCCGTTCGGAAAAATCGAAGGAGATCGCAACGCGCTCGCGAATGTCGGGAAGCTGGTTGTCCAATCGGCTTGTCTCACCGGTGTGAACCAGGTCGAAGCCGGCAAGATAGTCGAGATCGGCGTTGTCGAGCCGGAACATCGATACGCCTTTCTCGCAGAGGCCCCATCTGCGGTTGTTGCCGCTGTCGTCCATATGAACGGTGGCAAAGGCATTGGGCCCGTCCTCGACACGCAGCCGCTCGAGCTCAATGCCTTCAGCCTGCAGGCTCGAGCGGATCAGATCGCCATCGGCATCGGTGCCGATCACGCCGAGATAGGCAGCGTGCGCTCCGCTTCGCCGGGCGTGAACAGCGAAATTCACCGCGTTGCCTCCCGGAAACATCAGCCTTTGATTGAAATATCGGTCGACAACATTGTCACCGACGCCACAAACACGCATGCGAAATGCCTCAGTAGGTTGTCTTGAACATGTAGCGGCGTTCCGTGAGCGAATGCCCGGTGACCGCCTGGTAGTGTTCGGCCAAACGCTTGGAAAGGGTCGAGAGAAGGAGCGGGGAAATGTCCCCACGCATCGACGCCGGCACGCCGGGCAGGCTGTAGTCCATCGAATCGATCACGCGGCAGCGCCGGGTGTTCTTATTAAGGAAAGCCTCAACTCGGTTGATCACCGGGCGGGTTTCGTCTTCGCCCTTGAACAGAAGAACCGCCGTATCGGGCTGAACAACCTCGAAAGCCCCATGCAGAAATTCGTTCGCGTTGAACCAGGACGCGTGCTTCCACTGCATCTCCATGAGATAACACATGGCGAATCCGTAGCCGGCGCCCTGATTGGGACCGGCGGACAGGACGTAAGTCAGGGTCTCGGCCGCGAAGTCAGTGGCGATCTCGTGGAGGCGCGCCTCCGCCTCCTGCACAGCCAGTTCAAAAGCTGCCGGCACCGCAGCGAAAGCCTGTTCCAATGCCGCGAAATCGAATTTTGCCCCGGCTTCCTTCAGAAGCGCCGTCACCATCAGGCCAATCAGCACTTGCTTCGGCGCCAGGATGGTTCGGTCGCTGTGGTACGTGAAGACGTCATCGCATTCGGCGGCGAGTTTGGTCGTCTCGTTCTTAGTAAAGCCGATGACGCGGGCGCCGGCGGAGCGCGACCAGCGAGCGGCTTCGATCGTTTCTCCCGTCGTGCCGTTGTGCGATGCGACAAGCACCACTGATCCCGGCCCGAGCAGCGCAGGACGGCGGCGATTGAACTCTTCGCTATTAAGGCAGAAAGTCGGAAATCCGGCGCTTCGGTCGCACTGGTACGATGCGGCAGAGAAGTCGTTCAGGGAGCCACCGCAACCGATCAGGAAGAGGTTGCGCATTCCATCAGCTGCGGCCTTGGCCACTTGCCTGATCCGTTCGCGTTGCTCGACGGCGGCTTCAGTGATGCGACGGAAATCGACATCTGTTGGGACAAGGTTGGAGTATCGATTCACAGTGCCTCTCTTTTTGCGATCAAGATGTGATAGCGCTCTCATGTGATAACGCTCTCACATTTCCCAATGGGTTGTCAAGGGGCGTCGCGGCGGTCTATTTGTCCGCCATGCACGGGCACGAGTCCCGCAACGCGGATGCGATCAGACCATGAAGGATAATGGACGCTCCGGCGCTCAGCCGACGATCGCCCACGTTGCGCGTGCGGCGGGTGTCTCAAGCGCAACCGCGGCGCGGGTGCTTGGCGGTTACGGCTATGCCGGTGCTGAGACGCGCCAGCGCGTCTTCGACGCCGCAAAACGCCTGGCGTACCAGCCCAACCAACTCGCCCGCAGCATGGCGACCGGCCGCAGCGAGATGATTGGCGTCGTTGTAGCCGATATTGAGAATCTGTATTTTGCGCGAGCCATTCGGGCTATCATAGACACAGCCAGTGCAAATGGCTTCGGTGTGGTTCTAGCCAACACCGACGAGGATATTGAGCTTGAGCGTGACGCGGTGCGCGTGCTGCTCGCCAACCGTGTCGATGGCCTGATTGTTTCGCCAACCTCCAGCATCGAGGTGGATCACCTCATCGGCGCGCGGGACATGGGCTGCCCCTTTGTCCTTCTCGACAGACGCGTGCCGGTACTCAATGCCGACACCTTTGCGATTGACAACTTTCGCGCGGCCCATCAGGCGGTGGCATCTCTCATCAAGCAAGAACACCGACGCATCGCGCTTGTGTCCAACGCTCCTTCTCGCGGGGAGCAACATTACCTGATTTCCTCCGTTCGAGAGCGTATCGACGGTTACCGCGCAGCGCTCCACGACGCCGGAATCCAGATTGTCCCCAAGCTGATTATCCTCGGAGGATGGGACACTGAGAATCTTGCTCGCCAGTTGCGCCAGCTCTGTCAGTCCGCGAACCGTCCGACCGCTTTTCTCGCAACCGACAGTTCCGTGGCCCTCGTCCTTCTCAACGTTCTTCGGGAGCTGGATTTATCGATACCCGACAAGGTTTCGCTCATCTGCTTTGACGACGCCGACTGGACGGCGGCGGTGACGCCGCCCCTGACCGTTGTGTCGCAGCCTATCAGAGACTTAGCCAAAGCTGCGACAGAAGATCTGATCGCTCGTTTGCAAGGCGAGGCTACGGGTCCTGCCAAGGAAACCTTGCTACAGGCGACAATGATAGACCGTGGCTCAGTCAGCAGCGCCTTGGCAAGGCCGAGTGTCAAGCGACGATCGTCAGCGGTTGGGAACTGACATTCGTCAACTCCTCCTGTTGTTGCTGCCTTTGCTTGGAAAGCCGGGGGGCTCGGTCGAAGCCAATGCATACCTGAACATCTGAAGATCAAGACCCGGTCAGACTTGTCCCTTTCACAGGTCGAAACCGCCGATGACACGACGCCGGGGCTGAAGCACTTTTCTCATCGAACACAATCGCCTTCAATTTCGACTCGTTGCTGAGGAGCACGAGATGACCCGATCGAATGAAGAAGCACTGAAGCGCACAATCCGGAGACGCCAGCTGCGTGAAATGGTGCCGCTTGCCGACAGTACGATCTACGAAATGGAACAGCGGGGCGAATTCCCGCGACGCTTCGCCTTGACTCCAAGATGCGTGGTTTGGGATCTGGGCGAGGTTCAAGCATAGCTCGCGGCCCGTCGCTCAAAGCCAATCTTGCGCGCTCCGAAACCGGACCTTAAGCAGCGTCGGGCTCGGCCGATCAGAGAGCCGGATCAGGCTCCAAGAGGGGCATCGACGGCGGGATGAGCGTCGGGACGAACTTCTTGCCAACGACCCAGGCGTCGATGATGTCCGACCATTCCTGCATCATATGGCGGCGCTGCATTTCGTATTCGGCCTTGTTGTAGACGCCACGCGACGAGCGTCCGTCCTCGTGGGCCAGGCACTTTTCAATCCAATCGCTGTTGAGGCCAAGTTCATTCAACAGAGTTGAGCCCGTTCGCCGCAGGTCATGAACCGTGAACGGCTCGAGGGGCAGCCCCTCGGACTTCGCGCGCTCGACGACTGCGTAAGTGATCCGATTGAACGTTGCACGCGACATCGGAGCATCCGCATCGTACCGCGATGGAAGAAGGTATCTGGAATTTCCCGCACAGGTCTTCAGGGCAATCATGATGTCGAGCGCTTGGCGCGACAGGTAGACATTATGCGCCTTCGATCGCTTCATGCGTTCCTTTGGAATGGTCCAAACCGCATTTTCGAAGTCGACCTCATCCCAGACCGCGTCCTGCAACTCGCTTTTGCGCACCATCGTCAGCAGGTAAAGCCGCATCCCCAAACGGATCGTGGGAAGCGTGGCGATGTGCTCGAGCTGTCTTAGCATCACGCGAATTTCCGAGGGCGAAAGCGAGCGGTCCTTCGGCACAAACGTGGCAATCGATGCGGGTCCAACTTCATCAGCCGGATTAGCCACCTTCTCGCCGTGCAGGATCGCGAAGCTGTAGATTTGCTTCAGAATGTCTCGCACGTGAATGGCGGTCGCCGGCGCGCCACGTTCAACGATGCTGCCGCAGTGGGCTCGTAGATCGTCCGGTGTGATTTCCGCCAGCAGGCGATTGCGCCAGGCAGGAAGAAGCTCGCGCTCAAAGATGGAACGCCGCATGGCGCGCGTGCTGTCGGCCATCGGCGCGGCGGTGAGCCACTTCTCCCCGAACCCGCCAAAACTCTTCGCCTCTTTCAGGCGACGCTTCTCGCGCTGCTTCTCTATCGCTGGTGACCGCCCATCTCTGATGGCGCGCTTGGCGTCCAGGCATTTCTCTCGAGCGAGTGCGAGCGAGATTCCGTCTCGTCCATATCTGCCTAGTTGCACCATCTCACGGCGCCCATTGAGCCTGTAGTCCAGCATAAACGAGATCGCGCCACTCGGCATGACCTTGACATACATACCGTCGCGGTCCGCAACCTTGTAGACTTTTTCTTTTGGTCTCAATGACTTAATGGCGACGTCAGTCAGCATAGCTGCTGCCTCCAAAAAAGTACCGTCAGGGTATTTTCGAGGCCTGTCGACAGAAAATTCTATTTACTTTCAATTCCTTACGGGCAAAAAAGTACCGTCACAAGCCTTACTGGCCATGACGGTACTTTGAAAAATCCCAAGCGGCAATATGTGGCAGATCCGTCAGGCAGCCCGCCGATGCCAATTTCTGCCTACCGATAGCTGTTGAACGCTACTGGATAATTATCTTTTTATTTTCAGATGCTTAAGGAGAATAATGGCGAATAATCGGCGGCGTTCGGATGGGCCTGAATCATTCCCACTCTATTGTGCCGGGCGGCTTTGAGGTGACGTCGTAGACGACGCGGTTGATGCCGCGGACTTCGTTGATGATGCGGGTGGCGGCGGAACCCAGGAACGCCATGTCGTAGTGGTAGAAATCCGCCGTCATGCCATCGACAGAGGTGACGGCGCGCAGCGCGCAGACGAACTCGTAGGTGCGGCCATCGCCCATCACGCCGACAGTCTGCACCGGCAGCAGCACGGCGAAGGCCTGCCAGATGGCGTCGTAGAGGCCGGCCTTGCGGATCTCGTCGAGATAGATGGCGTCGGCCTCGCGCAGGATCTCCAGCTTCTCGCGGGTAATGCCGCCGGGACAGCGGATGGCTAGGCCAGGGCCTGGGAACGGATGCCGGCCGATGAAGCTTTCGGGCAGGCCGAGCTCCTTGCCAAGGGCCCTCACCTCGTCCTTGAACAGTTCGCGCAGCGGCTCGACCAGCTGCATGTTCATGCGCGCGGGCAGGCCGCCGACATTGTGGTGCGACTTGATGGTCACCGACGGGCCGCCGGTGAAGGAGACGCTCTCGATGACATCGGGATAGAGCGTGCCTTGCGCCAGGAAGTCGGCGCCGCCGAGTTTCTTCGCCTCCTCCTCGAACACCTCTATGAACAGCCGGCCGATGGTCTTGCGCTTCTTCTCCGGGTCGGCCTCGCCTTCCAGCGCCGAGATGAACTTGTCGGCGGCATCGACCAGGATCAGCGGCAGATTGTAGTGCTGGCGGAACATCGCCACCACGCCCGCAGCCTCGTCCTTGCGCATCAGCCCGTGGTCGACAAGGATACAGGTCAGCTGGTCGCCGACTGCTTCGTGGATCAGAAGTGCGGCGACCGACGAGTCAACCCCGCCCGACAGGGCGCAGATGACCTTGCCCTTGCCGACCTGCTTGCGGATCGCCTCGACCGCGTGTTCGCGGTAGGCGCGCATCGTCCAGTCGCCCTCGATGCCGGCGATGTTGTGAACGAAATTGCGCAGCAGCCTTGCGCCGTCCGGGGTGTGCACGACCTCGGGGTGGAACATGATGCCGTACATCTTGCGCTCGACATTGCCGAAGATGGCGAAGGGCGAGCCTTCGGACTTGCCGAACACTTCGAAGCCCTTGGGCAAGGAGATGACGCGGTCACCGTGGCTCATCCACACCTGGTGGCGCTGGCCGGGCGCCCACAGGCCCTCGAACAGCGGGCTGTCCTTCTCGATCTCGACAAAGGCGCGGCCGAATTCGCGATGATCGGAGCTTTCGGCGACGCCGCCCATCTGCACGCACATCGCCATCTGGCCATAGCAGATGCCAAGCACCGGCACGCCGGCATCGAAGACGATCTGCGGCGCGCGCGGGCTGCCGATGTCCGACGTCGAGGCGGGGCCGCCGGACAGGATCACGGCTTTCGGATTGATGCGCTCGAACGCCGCCTCGGCCGACTGGAACGGCACGATCTCGGAAAACACGCCGGCCTCGCGGATGCGGCGGGCGATGAGCTGCGTAAACTGGCTGCCGAAATCGACAATCAGGACGGTGTCGGGATGATTGGCTGTTTTCATGGCGAGCGTTTAGAGAAAGAAATGAGTCGACGCAATGGGTTGCGGGGCCTTGCTGTCACTTCGATTCCACGACTTCACCTTCAGCGCCAGTGTCTTCATCCTTCGCCGCAGCCTGTCCGGCCGCAAGTGCTCGCAAAGCGCCCATCAGCGCCGTGAACCGCTCCTCGCCAATGCGACTGACATAGCGCCGCTCGATCTCCATCTTGACCCGATCGCCGTCGCGCAAGGCATCCAGCCCCTTGCTGGTGTAACGCACCATCTTGCCGCGGCCATCTTGCGGATCGGGCAGACGCTCGACGATCCCCTCCGCCTCGAGGCCGTCGAGCAGTTGCTGGATCGCCTGCTTGGAGATTGCCGAGCGTTCGATCAACGCCGACTGGCGCATGCCGTTCCTGGTGATGTGACCAAGCAGTCCGGCGCGTGCTTCGGTGAACCAGCCGTGACCGGCGGCGCGCATCGCGGCGGCGAATTCGGTCTGCCAGGCGCGGCTTGCCTGCCAAAGGCGCCAGCCGACGTGATCGGGCAGGGTGTCGATTTTTTCGTCAAGCTCCTTGACCATTTTCTCCAAACTCCATATAGTCAAGATACTTGACGATAAACATCCCGTCGAGGCTCTTTCGAACTCAAGCACGGACAGGGACCATGACAATTCTCGACAGGAACATGCTGGCCGTTATCATGGTTGGCACCACGCATGTCATCGACATGGGCGGCAAGGACGCCTTCATCCACTACGAAAACGAGAACCGGGCGCATATGCTGCTACCGGATGGTACCCTTTTCCATGGGATCTGGATGCTGCTCGACCACGGCTACAAGGTCGAATGGAAAGATGGCCCCACCGGCTCCTGGAAACTCGATCATACGCCAGGAGCGATCGACTATGTCGATGCGAGCGGCGCCGTGCGCGGGCGCATTTCGCGCATCGATTTCGGCGATCCGGAGAGCCTGGCGGCTTGATGCTATTTCCGGTCAGGCGCTCAGCAAGCCATCGCCGATCGCCTGTTCCAGCCGCCCGACCGCTGCGGCCAGTTTCTCGTCGATGACGTGTAGATATTCGGTCCAGTCGCCGACGTGCCGCAGATCCGCCGCGCCGTCGGAAATGCCGCGCAGCCCGATCAGCGGGATGTCGAACAGCTGGCAGGCGCGCAGGCAAGCGAAAGTCTCCATGTCGACCATGTCGGCGGCAATTGCGTCATAGGCGGCGCCGGTGACGATCGCGCCACCGGTGGACAGCGTTGCCTCCCTCAGGTCGGGTATCCTGAACGGCAGCGGCACGGTCACCGGCAGGTCAAGGAAAGGCGTCGCGCCCTGTTCGAAGCCGAGCGGCGAGGCGTCGATGTCGCGGTAGCTAACCGACACGGCCTGGTAGATTTCCGTCTGCTCCAGCGTCCGGCTGCCGGCCGAGCCGAGCGATACGACGAGGTCCGGCAGGGTCTTCCGAGACTTCAGCAAGGAGAGTTCGGCGCCCAGCCTGACGCCGGCCTCGACCGGTCCAACGCCGGTCATCAGCGGCGTGAACAGCCGCTTGAGGTGCGGGCCATACTCGGCCTCGGCAGCCATCACGAAGAGGACGCCCTTGCCGCCAAGCCGCACAATCTTGCCCATCGGATCAGCCTTCGATGCCATCACGCCCGACCACCGTCATCATCGTTCCGGTCATGGTGGCGATCAGCTTGGCCTCGCCGTCGGCGGCAAAGGCATAGGCCTGGCCGTCGGCGACGATGATGGTGCGGCCGGGTTTTGTCACCGAACCGCGGAACAGGAAGCGTTCGCCCCTGCCCGGCGCCAGCAAATTGACCTTGAATTCGATGGTCAGCACGCCGGAGTTTTCCGGCATCAGCGAGAACGCGGCATAGCCACAGGCCGAGTCCAGCGCTGTCGAAATGACGCCGGCATGCAGGAAACCGTGCTGCTGGGTCAGTGCCGCCGAATAAGGCATCTCGATCTCGATGATGCCCGGCGTCACCAGCGTCAGTTCGGCGCCGATCGTGGCCATGGCCTGCTGGCGCGCGAAGGAGGTTCTGACGCGATCCTCATAGTCCGGGGCGGGTACGATCTTTGCTGCCATGGCCGCTGCCTTTCTTTATGCGGATAAGCTTATTGCAGAGGCATGGGCGGCAGGCAAATGCTTTTGCTGCACTGCAGCAAACCGATCTTAGTTCAACCAGAGAAGCGATGCGTTGAGCAAGGTGGCAAACGCAACCCATGCCGCATATGGCGCGAACAGCCATGCGGATGCCCGGTCGCGGTTCCAGGCCGTGGCGATGAACAGCCCAATGCTGGCGAGAAGAAGCACGATCACAACAAGCGCGAGCCCCATCATCTTGGCTCCGAAGAAGGTCGGCGACCATAGCAAGTTCAGCACCAGCTGGACGGCCCAGATCTTCATCGCGGCTCCCGACGACGCTTGCAGCCATGTCCGCCAGCCGGCCACGGCGATCAGGAGATAGAGGAGTGTCCAGGCAGGTGCAAAAACCCAGTTGGGTGGATTGAAGGGCGGCTTGGTGAGCGATGCATACCAGGCACCCGGCAGCGTCGCATAACCGATCAGCAGGCCCCCGCCGAGCACCACAATGACGAAAAGCAGAAGCGACAGATATCTTTGCAAGAATCCTATCCCGCGATCGCGGCCAGACGCGCCGCATCTGCAACTGGGGCGCTATCGCCGCCTGTCAACGGCAGCGTCAGTTCGCCTTGCGCAACGCACAGAAGTAAAACCCATCCGTGCCGCTCAACGCCGGCGACAGCGAGACGTCGCCGGCCGGACCGATCCGCACGGCCGTCTGATGGCCGGGAAAACGGCTGTCCCAGAGCGCGCGATGATCGACCGGGACAAAGCCGCTGTTGCGGTGCCGGAATGCCGCAACCTCCTCGCCATTCTCCTCGTCGAACACCGAGCAGGTGATGTAGACCAGCAAGCCGCCTGACTTGACGTAGGCTTTGGCGGCTTCCAGGATCGCCGACTGCTCGCCCTTGCGGGCGTCGAGCTGTCTTTGCGTCAGTCGCCATTTGGCATCGGGACGGCGCCGCCAGGTGCCGCTGCCGGTACAAGGCGCGTCGACCAGCACGATGTCCATATGGTTGCCGAGCGGAGCGAGTTCGGCCGGCTTGGTGACGACCTGCACATTGCGGTTTTCCGAGCGACGGATGCGGTCGAAGATCGGCGCCAGCCGCGCCTTTTCGGCGTCGTGGGCAAATATCTGGCCCCGATTGTCCATCGCAGCCGACAGCGCCAGTGTCTTGCCGCCGGCGCCGGCGCAGAAGTCGAGCACCTGCATGCCGGCCTCGGCGCCGGAAAGGGCAGCCACGACCTGCGAGCCTTCGTCCTGGACCTCGAACCAGCCTTTCTGGAAAGCCGGCTCGGCCTGCACGTTGGGGTGCCTGCCGTCGCCATCGATCGGCGGGATGCGGATGCCTTGCGGCGCGATGGCGGCTGGTTTGGCGCCGGTTCCGGTCAGTTCAGCCAGCACCTTGTCACGGTTGGCCTGCAACGTGTTGACCCTGAGGTCGAGCGGCGGTCGCGTCGCCAGCGCCGCCCCCTCATCAGCCCAGGTGTCGCTGAAGGTTTTCTCGAAAAGCGGCACGCACCAATCGGGTATGTCGGCCCGCACCGCGGCCGGTGCATCGGCGAGCCGGCGTTCGGAAATGGCCTGAAGCTCGGTGGCAGTCAGCAACGGCGGCGCGAATTTGTCACCGTCGAGCGCATCGTTCAGCGACTGCGCCGTCTGGCCCCATTCGAGCAGCAGCGCGCCGAAGCCGATGGCGCGCGGCGTGTCTTCCCCCAACAGCCAGCCGGCGGAACGCTTTCGGCGCAAGCCGTCATAGACGATGTTGCCGATCGCCGCGCGGTCGCCGCCGCCGGCAAACCGGTGCGACAGGCCCCAATCCTTCAGCGCGTCCGCAACCGGCCGGTGACGCCGGCCGATGTCTTCCAGCACTTCGATGGCCGCAGCCAGCCGTCCGCCCAGTCGCATTCGTCATTCCATCAAATCGAGCACATGATCTCCGGGCCTGCTCTTAGAGCCTTTCGCGACTGGATTGAACCCCGCTTCTGTCTCATGCCGACGAGGTTGTCTTGACCGAGGCAGGCTGATCGCCCGACCAGTAAATGTCCTTGGTCAGCAACAACAGATCAATCAATAGATGACAGGTTTCTAATGTTCGTAACTGGCGCCTGCAAGTACGCGATCTGGTGCAACCGCTCTGCTTTCCAAGTTATTCGGTTGGGAATACTCTTGCCGCCATGATTCGCGGCACGGAAAACGTGGACCGGCGGATCGCTACGAGGAGAGGGCAATGAAGACTTATCTGGCGGAAGTTCTAGGCACATTTCTGTTGGTGTTCATCGGTACGGCTTCGGTGGTGACGGGCGGCTTCGGCGGTGCGCTGCCGCTCGGCCAGGAAGGCATCGGACTGGCATTCGGCATCGGTCTCATTGCGGCGGCCTATGCGATCGGCCCGATTTCAGGTGCGCATCTCAATCCGGCGGTGACGCTCGGTGTCTTCCTTGCCGGCCGGCTGCCGGCCAAGGACGTCATCCCCTACTGGATTGCGCAGATCATCGGCGCCATCCTGGCCTCGCTGGCATTGTGGATCATCGTCTCCGGCCAGGCTGGCGGACACACCGGCGGCTTCGGCGCCAATGGCTGGGACGTGGCGAAATGGGGCGTCAGCTCTGCGTTCCTGTGGGAACTGATCGGCACGTTTACCTTCGTCACCGTGATCCTCGGTGTCACCGCTGAAAAGCACTCGACGGCGTTCGCTGGGCTGGTCATCGGCCTGACGCTGGCAGGGTTGCACTTCGCCATCATCCCGGTCACCGGCACCTCGCTCAATCCGGCCCGCTCGATCGGCCCGGCGCTGTTTTCCGGCAGTGCTGCGATCGGCCAGCTCTGGCTGTTCATCGTCGCACCGTTGATCGGCGGCGCCATTGCCGGCGTCGTCGCCAAGGCGCGTGTCTTCGAGAAGGACTGAGGTTTGGACGCTTGAATACGAAAAAAGGCGCGGGCCGTGGCCCGCGCCTTTTTTTGCCGACCCTGCCGCGTCTCAACAACAAGGCCATACCTCACTCGCCCGTTTTCGCACGCTCGGTCGAGCGCGCGGGGGGAACTCGCCTATAGCTTTCTAAAGAAGCCGGACAGAATATTTCGGACCCGCTTCGCCGGACCGCAGTCTGATTCCGTCCTCGAAGCAGTTCAGTGTCACGCACTCGAAGCCGCTGTGTGCGAGGAGTGCCACCAGCGAGTCACGGTCGAAGTGGTGCAGGTGCTCGTTGGGGAGACGCATGCGCCACGTGTGGAACCACGCGTCGCCGTCGGCGCCGAGCTCGCGCCAGCGGCAATAAGGGACGGCGACGGCCAGATAGCGGGCCTGAAGGCGGGCGAGGAAACCCAGATCCGGGATGTGCTCCAGCACGTCGAACATGGCGACGAGATCCCACGAGCTGGCGAGCGCCTCATCCCAATCGACAAAGCGGACGCCCTTGGGCAGCGGAAACTTGGCGATGTCGCAGCCGGCGCAGTCGGACACTCCGGTTATTTTCGCGGCCTCGACGAATGTGCCCGTGCCATATCCAATCTCCAACACGGACCGGGGAATCTCGCCGGTGATTCCAAGCACCCAGCCAAGTCGCTGATACCCGAGCTTGATGGTCCGGTCACTCAGGTCCTCGTAATAGGAAATGTATTGCTTGTCGTATTTGATCGGGGTGAAGTCGATCTGGTGGATCACGCCAAACTCGTCCACCTCGTAATTGTCCAACATCAGCGCGCAGCCTCCGATTCCGAATTCCTAAATCACAGACAACCGCGGATCTGGGCGCAAACCGGTCATGGTATAAATATAAGAAATATATACGTAAAAAATACCACGATATGGACCATGCCAGTCAGGAATGTTGTTCTTTCGGTACTAAAACTCACGTTGCATATGAAGAGTGCTAAAACTAGAAGTACTGCATCAGTCGATGGAAGCCCAAGGGTTAATCCTCTCCCCGTCAGCAGGCTGGCGGCTGCGACCGCAGGTATTGTCAAACCAATTGTAGCGCATGCGGAACCCATCGCAACATTCAAGCCGCGTTGCAGCTCATTGTGAAGTGAAGCGCGAACCGCCGAAATGGCCTCCGGCATCAAAACCAACCCGGCGATCAATGCTCCCACAATACTGTCGGACTGGGTCACCTGGTAGGCAACGAGCGTATCTTCAACACCTGCGGCGACTTGCTCGGCGAGCATGACAATTCCAATCAGCCCGATCAACAGGAGCAAAGTGCTGACAGCGATGCTTTCGTGAGGGGCGGTCCGCATCGAAGCGTCGTGTTCTTGCCCTTGGACGAAGTCGTCTCGGTGCCGGACAGTCTGAGCGAACACAAAACTTGCATAGAGCAGCACTGAAAGCACGGCTACGAAGCCTAGTTGAGCAGCTGAAAATGTGCCAGGGCCCGTAGTTTGTGTGTAGGTTGGCAAAATAAGCGTCATGACGGTCAGTGCGGCCAGAACCGCCAAATATGCGCTGGTCCCTTGTCGAACAATTGCCTGCTTGCGATGACGCCAGCCGCCAAGCGCGAGACACATGCCGACAACGCCGGTAGATGTAATCATCATCGTTGAAAAGACGGACTCACGTGCAAGCGTGGGGTTGTTCTCTCCATGCAGCATCATGGAAACGATGATCGACACTTCGATTGCCGTCACGGCAAAAGTCAGTACCAACGTGCCGTAGGGTTCTCCTACACGCCGAGCCACCGCCTCTGCATGGTCGAGCACCACGAAAATGGTGGTGAACATAATGGCACTCGAAAGCCCTCCGACAAGGATCCTGACGCCCAGCGAACCTTCATCCACCGACAGCCCGCTTGCCCTGACTGCGACAGCCATCATCAAGGCGGCCAAGGGCATCGCATAAGAGGTGACCGATCGTTGGAAAACACTCATTCAAGCCCCCATGCGCCTGCGAAACTTGCTGAAAACCCATGGGGAGCACCTTCGCCAATGTCCGGCAGACCCCCATTCGACCCTCACAAACAACGTCAGCCCGCGGCTCCAAACGATGCCGCGGGATCGCGACCTTGGCTGCATTCAAAATCGAAGCGCTGCTCCCCTTAAGCCGTCTTCTGCGTCACCAATCCCAGTTCCTTGACCATCGCCTCGCGCATCAGAAACTTCTGCGGTTTGCCGGTCACCGTCATCGGCAGTTCGGTGCGGAAGCGGATGTGGCGCGGGATCTTGTAGTGGGCGATCTGGCCGGCGCAGAAGGCCTTGATCTCCTGTTCGGTGGCGATCTGGCCTGGCTTGAGCACGATCCAGGCGCACAGCTCCTCGCCATATTTTGGGTCTGGAATGCCGAACACCTGCACTTCCCTGACCTTGGGATGGCGGTAGAGGAATTCCTCGACCTCGCGCGGATAGACGTTCTCGCCGCCGCGGATGACCATGTCCTTGACCCGGCCGACAATGTTGCAATAGCCCTCGGCATCGATGGTGGCGAGATCGCCGGTGTGCATCCAGCCATCGGTGTCGATCGCCTCGCGGGTCTTCTCGATGTCGTCCCAATAGCCCTTCATCACCGAATAGCCGCGCGTGCACAGTTCGCCCGGCGCACCGACGGCGACGGTGGCGCCGTCGGCATCGACCGCCTTGACCTCGACATGGGGGTGGATGCGGCCGACCGTCGAGACGCGTTTTTCCAGCGGGTCGTCGACGCCGCTCTGGAACGACACCGGACTTGTCTCGGTCATGCCGTAGGCGATCGTCACTTCTGACATATGCATCAGCGACACCACTTTCTTCATCACCTCGATCGGGCATGGCGAGCCGGCCATGATGCCGGTGCGCAGGCTGGAGAGATCGAAGGACTGGAAGTCCGGATGATCGAGCAGCGCGACGAACATGGTCGGCACGCCATAAAGCCCGGTGCAGCGCTCATTCGCCACCGCTTTCAGCGTGGCGCCGGCATCGAACCCCTCGCCCGGGAAAACCATGGTCGAGCCCTTCGACACGCAGCCCATGGTGCCCATCGACATGCCGAAGCAGTGATAGAGCGGCACCGGGATGCACAGCCGGTCGTCGACGGTCAGCTTAATCGCCGAGGTGACGAAATTGCCGTTGTTGACGATGTTGTTGTGGGTCAGCGTCGCGCCCTTGGGTGCCCCTGTCGTACCTGACGTGAACTGGATGTTGATGGCGTCGCCGGGCTTCAGCCCCTCCGAGATGCGGTCGAGGCTGTCATGCTCGTCGCGCCCGGCCATGGCCAGCACATCGGCGAAATTGAACATGCCGGGTGAGTTGTCCTCACCCATGCGGATGACGATCTTCAGCGCCGGCAGCTGCTTTGCCTTAAGCTTGCCGGGGGTGGCTGTCGCGAGCTCCGGCGCCAGCGTCTCGATCATGCCGAGATAGTCGGAGGTCTTGAACTTGACCGCGGTCACAAGCGCCTTGCAGCCGACCTTGTTCAAGGCATAGTCGAGTTCGGTCAGCCGATAGGCCGGGTTGATGTTGACCAGGATCAGGCCGATGCGCGCGGTGGCGAATTGCGTCACCAGCCATTCCCATCGGTTGGGCGACCAGATGCCGACGCGATCGCCCTTTTCAAGGCCCAGCGCCAGGAAGCCGGCGGCCAGCGCATCGACCGTGTCCGACAGTTCGCTCCAGGTGAAGCGCTTGTCCTGGTCGACGAAGACCGCAGCATCGAGCGTGGCGTATTTACTGGCGGTGTCGGAAAACAGAGCGGGAACAGTCTTGTTGAGCAGCGGCGTCGAGCGCTCGCCGGAAACATGCGCCTTGCCGTCGACGGGTGCCACGAAGACATCGCCATTGCGCGATCCACGCCCGCGCAAATTGGTGGCATTCTTCAGCTCGTCGAGATTGATCGGCATCGCTGTCTCCTCCCAGGACGGGTCGAGCCTATCAGCCCGCCGGGATGGTGGAAATCCCGTCGATGGTACTGGAGGGCATCCTCAGCTGACGATGGCCGCCATCTTCGCGGCCACATCGCGCAGAAGCGCCTCATCCGCCGCCGCGCGCGTCTTTTTTGACGCCACCAGACAGGCCTGCGAGCGCAAAACCAGGCCGTCGCCGAGCACCTTGAGATGATTGGCGCGCAGCGTGGAGCCGGTGGTGGTGATGTCGACGATGACATCGGCCAGGCCCGCCGCCGGCGCCCCTTCGGTCGCGCCGAGGCTCTCGACGATGCGATAGACCTGGATGCCGTGTTTTAGCGAGAAGAACTGCTGCGTCAGCCGCCAGTATTTGGTGGCGATCCTGAGCCGCCGGCCATGGCGCTGACGAAAATCGGCGGCGACGTCGTCAAGATCGGCCATGGTGTCGACGTCGAGCCAGATGTCGGGCACGGCGACCACGACATCGGCATTGCCGAAGCCGAGACGGGCGACGATTTCGGCGCGGGTTTCCCAGTCGGCAAGGTTCTCGCGCACCAGGTCCTCGCCGGTGATGCCGAGATCGACCGCGCTCTGGCCGATCTCGCCAGCAATCTCGGAAGCCGACAGGAAAGCCACTTCGATGCCTTCCGAGCCTTCGATGCGGGCGCGGTAGGAACGCTCGTCGCCGGGCAGGCTGACGGCGAGCCCGGCCTTGGCCAGCACCTCCAGCGCCTGCTCCTTGAGCCGGCCTTTCGACGGGATTGCCAGGGTGATCATGGCGCCGTCTCCCGCAATGCGTCGATGCGATCGAGCCAGACGGAAAAGCCGACGCCGGGGATCGGCGTCTTGGCGCCAAGCAGCGTCAGCAGCCGGTCGTAGCGGCCGCCACCGACGAGCGGCCGTTCGCCATCTTGCGCCGCGATTTCGAAGACCAGGCCGGTGTAGTAGTCGAGCGGTCGGCCGAAGGCGGCGTCGTAGCGGATCCTTCCCGTCGGCAAGCCATGCGCTTCGATCGCCTTGGCGCGGGCGGCGAAATTCTCCAGCGCGGCGCCCAGCGAGAGCCCGGCACCGGCGGCGAAGGTCGCCAACGCCTGGGCCGCGCCGTCGAGCGGCACGTCGATCGCCAGAAAACTCTTTAGTGCCGCGAAGGCCTCGTTGGATAGCCGCACGCTGCGCAACTCAGCTTTCTCGATCAGTCGACGCGCTATGTCGGCTGGCGAGCGCCCAGCGGAGGCCGACAGGCCGGCCTCTTCCATGCCACTGGCGATGTGCGCGGACAGACCTTCGAGATCGCCGTCGAGGACAAGGGAAGCGACCGGACCGGAGAGTTGGCCGTTGCGTGGCGGGTTGGCTAGATCGGCGAGTGCTGCCTGCAGCATCGGCGCCGAGCCGAAGGCGCGGGCAAGACGCATGCGCCAGCCGCGCGGCAGCCCAAGGGCGGCCAGCACGGCCTCGAAAATGGTCTGGTCGCCGAGCGTGATCGCCAGCGCCTGGCGGGGCAGCACCAGGGCAAGCAGCGCATGTGCGTCGGCCAGCGAACGGGCATCGGCCTCGGCGGTGTCACGATCGCCCAAATCCTCGATGCCGGCCTGGAAGAACTCGTTGCCGCCTTCGCGGCGCTGGCGGAACACCTCGCCCAAATAGGAATAGCGGCGCGGCGTGCCCGCCTGCGATCTTATGTGGTCGAGACAGACCGGAATGGTGAATTCCGGCCGCAGGCACAGCGCCTGACCGGTTTCGCTTTCGGTGAGAAAGATACGCCGGCGAAGGTCTTCACCGGCCATGTCGAGGAACGGATCGGCCGGCTGCAGCACGGCAACCTCGACCGCATGCGTGTTGCGCTCGGCGAAGAGATTGATGATGTCGGCTGATATGGCAGGGTAGCGGGAGGTCATTGATCAGACGGGCGCGAGGCACCCCCCTCTGGCCTGCCGGCCATCTCCCCCTCAAGGGGGGAGATTGGATGTCGCGTAGGCTTTCGCCAATCTCCAGCGTTGAAGAAGAGGCGCCGAGCCTCAAGCTGCCAATCTCCCCCCTTGAGGGGGAGATGGCCGGCAGGCCAGAGGGGGGTGTTCAAGCGCCACCTTTGGCGCGATCGGCGGCCTGCGCCGCCAAGATCTTCTTCACCTCAGTGACCAGTTCGCTTTCCGCCACCGTCACCTGGGCTGGGCGCGCGGCGCGCCATTCGGCGTTGTCGGTGATTTCGGCCGACATGCGCGCGCCTTCGATCAGATCCTTGATCTGCAGCTCGCCCTTGGCGCGCTCGTCGCCGCCCTGGATGATTGCGACCGGGCAGCCGCGCCGGTCGGCATATTTGAGCTGCGCCTTCATGCCGGCGCCGCCGAGATACATTTCGGAACGGATGCCGGCAGCCCGCAGCGCCGCCACCATCTTCTGGTAGCGGCCGAGGCTGTCGGTGTCCTTGTCCATGACCAGCACGACGACCGGCGCGATCACATCAGCGCTGTCGAGCTTGCCGAGGTTCTTCAGCGCGGTCATCAGCCGGGAGACGCCAATGGAGAAACCGGTCGCCGGTACCGGCTCGCCGCGAAAGCGCGAGACGAGGCCATCGTAGCGGCCGCCGCCACCGACCGAGCCGAAGCGGACGATCTGGCCGTCCTCATTGGGGATCTCGGCCAGCAGTTCGGCCTCGAAGACTGGGCCGGTGTAGTATTCTAGGCCACGCACGACGGAACGGTCCATGGCGATGCGGTCTTCGGCGTATCCCGCGGCCCGGACCAGGGCTTCGATCGTCGAGAGCTCGCCAACGCCTTCCTGGTAGACCGCATTCGTGCTGACGCTGGAATCCTGACCAGCCTGTGCATTCCTCGCTGTCGCACGAAGAACCGCCTCGGCTTGTCCGTCATTCAACCCGGCGCCCTTGGCGAAGTCGCCCTCGCCTTCCTTGCCGCCATCCCAACGCCCCGGCCCAAGCAGAAGTCTCACGCCTTCCGGCCCTAGCTTGTCCAGCTTGTCGATCGCCCGCAGCACCGTCAGCCGGCGGCCGGCATTGTCGTCGCCGCCAAGGCCGATCGCATCCAGCACGCCGTCCAGCACCTTGCGGCTGTTGACGCGGATGACGTAGTCGCCGCGCTTGATGCCGAGCGCTTCCATCACGTCGGCCATCATCATCGCCATCTCGGCGTCAGCCGCCACGCCCGGCGTGCCGATCGTGTCGGCATCAAACTGCATGAACTGGCGGAAGCGGCCGGGGCCTGGCTTCTCGTTGCGGAACACCCAGCCGGAGCGGTAGCTGCGATACGGCTTGGGCAGCCGCTCGTAATTCTCGGCGACAAAACGCGCCGTCGGCGCAGTCAGGTCGTAGCGCAGCGACAGCCACTGGTCGTCATCGTCCTGGAAGGAGAACACGCCTTCGTTCGGCCGGTCCTGGTCGGGCAGGAACTTTCCCAGCGCATCGGTGTATTCGATCAGCGGCTGGTCGGCCGGTTCGAAGCCATAGAGCTCATAGACCGAGCGGATCGTCGCCATCATCTTCTCGACGGCGCGGATGTCTTCGGCGCTGCGGTCGGCAAAACCGCGCGGCAGCCGCGCTTTCGTCTTTTCCGATTTGTCGGCCATGGAATGGGTACTCGGTGTTTCGTGGCGCTGTGCGATAGGAAATTTCCTATTTCCGCAGCGCGCGTGTCCTAACCGATGCAGCTTTGTGCGGCAAGGGTTTGCCGCCTTGCCTCTCCCTGTCGGGAGAAGGCAGAGGCGAACCGCCCCGAAACAAAAACGCACCGAAAATGAAACATTCCCGCCATGGGTGCGGCATCGTGCCGACACAATCGCAGCCGATAAGTCGCGCCGACACGAAGGGGTTCGGGCCATGACCAGCACAGCAAGATTCCATGCCATCGACGGCAGCGCAGGCGACTTGCCCGCGCGCCTGCGTCCAGCCGACATCCACGCCCAGAAAATCGTCAGCCAGGCCGCCGGTCCGTTCGAGATACCGGCCGACACCGGCAAGGGACCATCCATGCGCGACGCATTGATGACCGGCCTGCTGGTGATCTACCCGACCGTGGCCACGGTGGTGGCGATTGTCGCCGGGCTTTTCCTGGCCAGCGCCAACGGCACCTGAAGGTACCCACCCGCGCCTTCGGGCGACTCACCAAAAGGGATGCAAGCGCCGCTACTTCGGCCGCTTGAAAGCCTTTCGCTCTTTCTCGACTTGCTTGCGGCAGACGCAGCCCTCGAGATGGTCGTTGACCAGGCCCATGGCCTGCATGAAGGCGTAGACCGTGGTCGGGCCGACAAAGCTCCAGCCGCGCTTCTTCAGCTCCTTCGATATCCGAACCGAGACGGCGGTGGTCGGGTTGGCGCGCAGATGGGCGAGGTCGACGATTTCGGGACGCTCGTCCTTGCCGGGTTCGAACCTCCAGAACCAGGCGGCCAGCGAGCCGAATTCGTCGGCCATCTCGCGGGCACGCTTGGCGTTGTTGATGGTCGAGACGATCTTGCCGCGATGACGGATGATGCCGGCATTGCCAAGCAGGCGCTCGACATCCTTGTCGGTGAAGGCGGCGACCTTGTCGAATTCGAAATTTGCGAAGGCCTCGCGAAAATTCTCCCGCTTGCGCAGGATGGTGAGCCACGACAGGCCCGACTGGAAACCCTCGAGGCAGATCTTTTCGAACAGCCTGCGGTCGTCCGCCACCGGCCGGCCCCATTCATGATCGTGGTAATGCAGATAGTCGGGCAGATTGCCGTGCCAGAAGCAACGCGCGACACCGTCGGGGCCGGCGAGCAGGCCGGTGTTTTCTTTTTCCATAGCCAAAAATCCGTCCGTTAACGCGCCTTTGCGCTGCATTTACTGCGGCTTTACCAGATTCCTGAACCCAGCGGTAACCACACCAAGAGGTTTACTGACAACAGCGCATTTTACGCATTCCGATTCATGTTTCGGTTGCTGCTTACGCGCCAATGATCGCCGAACCGGGGGCGTTCCACCCGGTTGTTTCAGACGATCAAGGTGCGTTCCGATGAAGACAGTTCTGTTTCCCGTGCTCGGCGCCGCGGCTGTGTTTGCCTCGGGCGTCACGCCTTCAACCGCCGGCGATCGCTACGCCGACAGGCCGCCGGTTATGGTGAGCCCCGACCTTTCCGCCCCCTGGGTGCTGCAGCTTGGCCATGCGCCCGGCATCGTTCGCCAGAACCGCCAGGTCGTGCAGCAGCCGCGCCTGCGCTACGCTCAACCGGGGCAGCCTGACCGGGTGCAGACTGCGGCCGTGCAGCCGCCTTCCAAGCGGATGGTCATGCGTCCGCAGATCAACCCGATCTACCTGCCGCAGGAAGTCGCCTATGACGGCCCGCAGAAGCCGGGCACGATCGTCATCGATACGACCCAGAATTTCCTCTTTCTGGTCGAGAAGAACGGTAAGGCACGGCGCTACGGCGTCGGCACCGGCAAACCCGGCTTCGAATGGTCGGGCACGCACAAGATCACCAACAAGCGCGAGTGGCCGGACTGGCGCCCACCGGCGCAGATGATCAAGCGCGAAGCCGCCAAGGGCCGCTACCTGCCGACCTACCTGGCCGGCGGCCTGGAGAACCCGCTCGGCGCACGCGCGCTCTATATCGGCACGACCGAATATCGCATCCATGGCACCAACCAGCCATGGACGATCGGCGGCGCGGTGTCGTCCGGTTGCATCCGCATGCGCAACGAGGACGTGGTCGACCTCTATGAACGGGTCAATGTCGGAACCACTGTCGAGGTGATATAGTTCCGGCGACGAATCACTTGGCCGGCAAAGCACCTCGCTTTTGGCGACCAGTCTGAAGATACGGGGGACGGGCCGTATGGGGATGCGGCCAGTCAGGAAGGGCAGCACGGGAAACCGCGCTGCCCTTTCCGTTTCGACCGGAGCCTGAGGGTCAGCGACACTCCCTGGTCGGCACGTCGCGCAAAAAGCATGACGGTTCGCTTTCGTGCTGCCCTTGGCGATGTTCTTTTGCTATGTCGGCGGCAACCAAGCAAAAGAGTTCGCCCATGTCCCTGTCCGACGACAGCCGCTATCTCAAGGGCGGCCCGGTTGCCCAGCGCATCATTGCCGCCGTGCGCGAGGATGCAACGATCGCCAAAGCCGAGGGGTTTCCGCCCAAGCTGATTTCGATCACCGTCGGCGACACCGCAGCGGTGGATGTCTATGTGCGCAACCAGCGCGCCAAGGCGCAACTGGCCGGCATCGATTTCGAGGAACGGCGCTTTCCCGCCACCATCACATCAGGCGAACTGGAAGCGGCCATCCACGGCCTGAACGCCGATCCGCGGGTCACCGGCATCATCATCCAGCGGCCGGTGCCGGCATATATCCCGGTCCGGACGCTGCAGGCGGCGGTGCATCCGCTCAAGGATGTGGAGGGCATGCATCCGGCTTCGATCGGCAACATCGTCTACAACCAGCTCGACCTCGCGCCCTGCACGGCCGCCGCTTCGGTCGAGCTGCTGAAGGAGACCGGCCTCGACCTCAAGGGGCTGGAAGTGGTCATCGTCGGCCATTCCGAAATTGTCGGCAAGCCGATCGCCTTCCTGCTGATGAGCGAAGGCGCTACGGTGACGGTCTGCCATCACATGACACGATCGGTTGCCGCGCATGCGCGTCGCGCCGATGCGCTGTTCGTCGCCGTCGGCAAGCCGCGACTGATCAAGGCCGACATGGTCAAGCCGGGCGCTGCCGTCATCGACATCGGCATCAATTCCGAGATCGGCCCTGACGGTTCCAGCCGTACCGTCGGCGACGTCGACACCGAAAGCGTGCGCGAGGTCGCCTCCTGGATCACGCCGGTGCCGGGCGGCGTCGGCCCGATCACGGTGGCGATCCTGCTGCGCAACACGATGGTGGCGCTCAGCCGGCAGCGCGCGCTCTATGAAGCGACATACGGCACGGCCGACAGGCTGGCGGCCGAGTAAGCACCGAGACGGGCCACGAGGCCTACTCGGCGGCGATCGGGCTGTCTTCCGCAACGCCTTCCGGCTTCGGCCCGCCATAGGCCCAGTCGAGCAGCTTTATCGTGTGCACCACCGGCATCTTCGCCGCGGACGCGATCTGCGCGATGCAACCGATGTTGCCGGTGGCGACGATCGAGGCCCCCGTGGCCTCGATGTTTTTCACCTTGCGGTCGCGCAGCTTGGCCGAAATCTCGGATTGCAGGATGTTGTAGGTGCCGGCCGAACCGCAGCACAGATGGCCCTCGCGCGGCTCGCGCACGATGAATCCGGCCTTGGTCAGCAATTCCTTCGGCTGGCGGGTGATCTTCTGGCCGTGTTGCATCGAACAGGCCGAATGATAGGCAACGACCGTGCCCGGCTTGCGCACCGGCTCGGGCAGCTCGATGCCTGAGAGATACTCGGTGATGTCCTTGGCCAGCGCCGACACCCGCGCCGCCTTGTCGGCATAGGCCGGATCAAGACGGAGCATGAAGCCATAATCCTTGATCGTCGTGCCGCAGCCGGATGCGGTGATGACGACGGCATCGAGCCCGCTTTGTTCGATGGCGCGCGTCCAGGCGTCGACATTTTGCCTCGCCGAAGCGAGTGCCGCCTGTTCCCGCCCCATGTGATGGACCAGCGCGCCGCAGCAGCCCTCGCCCGGCGGCACCACGACCTCGACGCCGAGCCGCGTCAGCAGCGAGATCGTCGTCTCGTTGATGGCGGGATCAAGCACCGATTGCGCGCAGCCGGTGAGGATGGCGACGCGGCCTTTTTTGGCCCCTTGCCCGGCATGGATACCCGGTGAGGCCATCGGTGACGTTTTGGGGATCGATGCCGGCGCGAGCTTGAGCATCGCGCCAAGCGGCTTCAGCGCTTGGACCTTCCCGAACAGGCCAATGAACGGCTTGCCCAGCCTCGCCAGCCTGAGTGCTGCGCGAAACCGCGCGGGATAGGGCAGCACGAAGGCAAGCATGGCGCGGGTCAGGCGGTCGAGCAGCGGCCGCTTGTAGGTCTCCTGGATGTGGGCACGGGCATGGTCGACCAGATGCATGTAGTTGACGCCCGAGGGACAAGTGGTCATGCAGGCAAGGCAGGACAGGCAGCGGTCGATATGGGTGACGATCTCCTTGTCGGCGGGACGGCCGTTCTCCAGCATGTCCTTGATCAGGTAGATGCGCCCGCGCGGCGAATCGAGCTCGTTGCCGAGCGTGACATAGGTCGGGCAGGTGGCGGTGCAGAAGCCGCAATGCACACATTTGCGCAGGATCTTCTCGGATTCCGCGACATGCGGATCGGCGAGCTGGGCAAGCGAAAAATTGGTCTGCATCGCGATCTAGTCCTAGGCCATGCGGCCGGGATTGAGGATGTTTCTTGGGTCGAATTCCTGCTTCAGCCGCGCGCTAAGTGCGGCCAGCGCCGGCGCCTGCGGCTCGAAAACCGGCAGGGCGGCGCGATGGGAAGGGGCGGCGCGCACCAGCGTCGCATGGCCGCCGCCATGTTTTCTCAACAGCCCACGCAGCAAAGCGGCTTCCGGGTCGCCCTCTTCCATGCGTAACCACACCAGCCCGCCCTGCCAATCATAGAACGCGCTGACGGCGGCCTGCATGCGCAGCGTCAGAACCATCTGGTGGCCCTCTCCCGGCGTCATCGACACACGCCAGACCGGCTTCTCGGTGCCGTCGGCGAAGGGCCTGCAATCGCGCACATCTCGCCAGATCAGCCGTGAAGCCTCGCCGGAAATCTCCTCCAGCGGTCCAGCCTTGCCGAGCAGCGTTTTCAGAGCGGCGATGCGATAGGCGACGGAAGGGCCAAAACCTTCGACGCGCAGCAACGTCGCGGCCTCGCTGCCAAGCGTGCCGCCGGCGACGCGCGCGGCGATGCGCTCCGGCAGATGGGCAGCGCTCGACACTTCGGCGCTTGAGCCGAGCGCCAGCGCCATGGCGGCGGCGGCGGCATCGTCGAGCAGGCCGCGGACAGCGAGCGTGACCTCGGTCTCGGCGGCGGGCAGCACCTTGAAGGTGACATCCGTGAACGCGGCCAGCGTGCCCCAGCTGTTGGCCATCAGTTTTGACAGATCGTAGCCGGTGACGTTCTTGACCACGCGGCCGCCGGATTTGAACGCCTCGCCACGGCCGGAAACGGCATTGATGCCCAGGATATGATCGCGCGCCGCGCCCGCCTTCAGCCGGCGCGGGCCGGAAAGGTTCGCCGCAAGCACACCGCCGATGGTGCCTTTGCCAGGCTCGCCACCAAGCAGCGGGCCGTAGTCCATCGGCTCGAAGGCAAGCTGCTGGGCGTTTTCCGCCAGCAGTGTTTCGATGTCGGCCAGCGGCGTGCCGGCCTTGGCCGACAGCACCAGTTCGGCCGGTTCATAGAGCGTAACGCCTGTGAGCTTGGACAGGTCGAGTGTGTGTTCGCACTGTTGCGGACGACCAATGCCGCGCTTGGAGCCATGGCCAAGGATTTCGAGCGGCGATTCCTCCGCCGCCGCCCATGCGACGGTGGACAGGACTTCGTCCGATGTGGTCGGGGTAAAAGACGTCAAAGCCTGTGCTCCCGGAGCTTTTCGAGCACGGCTTCGCCCCTTGGCGACAGCCGGTAACCGATCTCGAGGCTCTCGGTGAGGCCGAGTTCCTTGAGCTTGCGGACATCCTGCTTGAATTTCAGCGTTTCGACGCCGGCCATCGCAGCCAGCTCAGCCGCCCACACTTCCGGGTGGGCGCCGATCGTCCGCAGGATCGACGGGAAGTGGCCCGGTGCGGTCTTGTCCCAGCGCGCAAATCGTGCGGTCAGGGCGTGCCAATCCGCATCGGAAAGCGAGGCCTCGCCACGCAAGGCAACGCGTTCGTCGGGTTCGATACCGTTGAGTTCGATGCGGTAGACCGGAGTGCCGTCATCGGAGCCCAGCATCTCCTGAAGAGCTCCGAGTGCCGGAAAGCCGGCCGCAGTTGCGTCCTTTTCCGTCAGTGCGGACATGTCCACGATCGCAATATCGCCGATCAGCACGACGCCCGACGCCGTCCTCACCCGCCCGCCGGCCTTGACCGTCGGCCGCTTCCAGCGGCGAAAGGCGAGCGTCACTTCCTTGCGCGCGATCTTGTCCAGCGAGGATTGTTTGAACAGCAATTCAGACCTCACTCGGGTATTGGGCGAAGCCTGCGCCAAACAGAGGTGTGGAGATGCCGCGATCCTTCCCACCCCCCTCTGTCCTGCCGGACATCTCCCCCGCAAGGGGGGAGATCAGATCGTCACCACGGCTTTCGCAAATTCCTTTGGTTGAAGGATAAGCACCAGCATTGCGGCCAGCCAATCTCCCCCCTTGCGGGGGAGATGTCCGGCAGGACAGAGGGGGGTGTTCAAGCGCCGACATTTCCTCTCAAAACCTCGGAATGTCCGGAAACGGCAGCTTGCCGCCGGAAATGTGCATGCGCCCGAGTTCGGCGCAGCGGCGTAGCTGCGGGAAGACCTTTCCCGGGTTGAGCAGGTGGTTGGGGTCGAAGGCGCATTTGACCCGCATCTGCTGGTCGAGGTCGATCTGGTTGAACATCTCCGGCATCAGGTCGCGCTTCTCGACGCCCACGCCGTGTTCGCCAGTGAGCACGCCGCCGACCTTGACGCAGAGCCGCAATATGTCGGCGCCGAAGCTTTCGGCCTTGTCGAGTTCGCCCGGCACATTGGCGTCGTAAAGGATCAGCGGATGCAGATTACCGTCGCCGGCGTGAAAGACATTGGCGACGCCGAGACCGTATGTCTCCGACAGCTCGCGCATGCCGGCAAGCACGCGCGGCAGTTCCTTGCGCGGGATGGTGCCGTCCATGCAGTAATAGTCGGGCGAGATGCGGCCAACCGCCGGAAAGGCCGCCTTGCGGCCGGCCCAGAAGCTCAACCGCTCCTGCTCCGACTGCGAGATGCGGCAGGTGGTCGAACCGTTCTTGTAGGCGATAGCTTCGACAAGGCCGATCAGGTGGTCGACCTCCACGCTCGGCCCGTCGAGCTCGACGATCAGCAGCGCCTCGACATCCAGGGGATAGCCGGCATGGACGAAATCTTCCGCGGCATGGATCGCCGGCCGGTCCATCATTTCCATGCCGCCCGGAATGATGCCGGCGCCGATGATGTCGGCGACGCACTGGCCGCCCTGTTCGCTGGTCGGAAAGCCGATGAGCAGGGCGCGTGCGGTCTCCGGCTTTTTCAGGATGCGCACGGTGACCTCGGTGACGACGCCGAGCAGACCTTCCGAACCGGTCATCACACCGAGCAGGTCGTAACCTTCCGCATCGAGGTGACTGCCGCCGAGCCGCACCACCTCGCCATTCATCAACACCATCTCGATGCCGAGCACATTGTTGGCGGTGAGGCCGTATTTCAGGCAGTGCACGCCGCCGGAATTTTCTGCCACATTGCCGCCGATCGAGCAGGCGATCTGGGAGGATGGATCGGGGGCGTAGTAGAAGCCCTCCTGCTCGACGGCGGTGGTGATGCCGAGATTGGTGACGCCCGGCTGAGCGACGACGACCCGGTTGGGGAAATCGATCGCAAGAATGCGGTTGAAACGGCTCATGACCAGCAGCACCGCGTCTTCCAGCGGCAATGCGCCGCCAGACAGCGAGGTGCCGGAGCCCCGCGGCACGACGCGGATGTTGCGGTCGTTGCAGTATTTCAGCACGCGGGAAACCTGCGCCACCGTCTGTGGCAGCACGACGACCAGCGGCAACTGCCGATAGGCGGTCAGGCCATCACTCTCGAAGGCCCGCATGGAATTGGCGGCGTCGACGACGCCCTCGCCCGGTACGATGATGCGCATGTCGGCGACGATCTCGTCGCGCCGGCGCATCGTGGCGTCGTCTGGTTTCGGCATGGCCAGGCCGGACATCAGCAGCCTCGTTTTGCTTGACTGGTCAAAATCTTTTACCAGTGAAGCGCGCCGGTTGCAAATCCCGCTTTGGCGGAAAGCCCAAAGTCACCGCCGGACAGGCTTCCGCAGCGGCAATCTGCCGCTGTACAGCCCTATTCGCCCGCCGGCTTGCCGGGTTCGGAATGCATCCGGCGTACGCGGCGCACGCCCCACCACACCAGCAGAATGGCGACGGGTACCGAGGCCGCGGTGACGACCTCCGGCGCGAAGGCATGGCCGAAGATCGAGGCGCCCTTGGCGACATAGCCGACGAGGCCGACCACATAATAGGAGACAGCGGCGACCGAGAGGCCTTCGACGGTCTGCTGCAGGCGCAGTTGCAGGCGGGCGCGATTGTTCATCGACGCCAGCAGGTCGCGGTTCTGCTTCTCGACCTCGACATCGACCCAGGTGCGCAGCAGCGTCGTGGCGCGGGTCAGCTTGCGCGACAGATTGGCCTGGCGCTCCTCGACCGAACGGCAGGTGCGCATGGCCGGTGCGACGCGGCGCTGCAGGAACCCACCCCAGGTGTCGTAGCCGGGCACGGCTTCTTCCTCGAGCGCTTCCAGCCGCTCGACGACGATGCCGTCATAGGCGCGGCTGGCGCCGAAACGGTAGAGGCTCGACGCGGCGTCCGCTTCCAGTTCGGCGGCGAGCTCGGTCAGGTCGGCCAGCAGCGTCTGGCTGTCGCGGGTTTCGGCGACCTTCATCTCCAGCGTGGTCTGCGCCAGCCTGTCCTCGATGCGGCGGGCGCGGCCGGACAGGGTCAGCGCCAATGGCAGGCCGAGCATGGCCAGCGTTCGGTAGGTTTCGATGTCGATCAGCCGTTGCGACAGCGCCCCGGTTCGCGCCGGCGTCAGGCCGCGGTCGAGCACCAGCATGCGGGTCATGCCGTCGCCATCCTGGCGGAAATCGGTGACGATGGCGGCGTTGCCGCGTTCGACCAGCGAATAGCACAGGCTGGTCGGGTCGAAGCCGGCGATCAGCCGCTCGCTCGCTTGCGTCCACTTGCGGATTTCGAGCCTGATCCCCGAGATGACGGTTCCCGGCGGGGAAAACCCGTTGCCGAACGGCGAGTCCTCCAGCGCCCTGCCGCTTTCGGAGAGCGGGCCTTCCCACAGGTAGGTCGAGAATTCCGTGTGCCGCTCCCAGCGCAGCGAGCCCTTGCCCCACTTCATGGCGTGGTGGCGGGCCTGGCGGTCGGGCGCGGCAATGCCCAGACGCCGCGACAGTTCGGACAGCACCGCATGGTCGACACCGGATCCGCCCTCGGTCATGAAGGCGAGTTGCACCAGGACACGCGGCTTGTCGATCAGCGGATGCGGCCGGGCATGGACCTCGCCAAGCGCACCGGGCCGGCCCTCATGCGCGGGAAAACCCATGACGCTGCCCTTGGCGCGCGGCTGGAACTCGAGATTGGACGGGTCGTCTGACACGGCTTGTCCCCCGGGGTTCTCTAGACCCTCTTACATTGCGTCCCTCTAGGGCCAATGGCCAGATGACGCAAACAGCAAAGTTTAGCCGAAGACGATATGGCGTCAGGCGTCAAAATCGACCCGCTTCGACCAATTGGATAAATAATTTGACCAGTTGGCGACGCAGGCTTTATCCTGCACGACAGCGGTTCACCTTCCAGGCATTCTGTTGAGCGACATTTTTTCCAGGATCGAGCATTCGCGCACCGCCGACGAGGTGGTGCAGCAGATCGAGAGCCTCATCCTGGAAGGCGTGCTGCGCACCGGCGACCGGTTGCCTGGCGAGCGCGAGCTCGCACGCCAGTTCGACGTGTCGCGGCCGATCCTGCGCGATGCTCTCAAGGCGCTCGAAGGGCGCGGCCTTTTGACGACCAAGGCCGGCGGCGGCACGCATGTCGCCGACATCATTGGCCAGCTGTTCACCAAGCCGGTGGCCGACCTGATCTCGATGCATCGCAAGGCGGTGGCCGACTACCTGGAATACCGCCGCGAGATCGAGGGCGTCGCGGCCGAGTATGCGGCGCGACGCGCCACTCCGGAGGATCTGGCGCTGCTCGACCGCATCATGGCGCGCATGGATGAAGCGCACCGGACCGGCGATTTCGACGACGAAGCCGAAATCGATGTCGAGTTCCACCACGCGATCTGCGAGTGCGCGCACAACATCCTGCTCTTGCACACGCTGCGCTCCTGCTACCGGCTGCTGTCGGAAGGCGTGTTCCAGAACCGGCTGCTGGTGTTCACCGTGCCCGGCGCGCGCGACGCGCTGCTTGCCCAGCACCGGGCGATCCATGCCGCGGTGAAGGCCGGTGACCCTGCGGCCGCGCGGCAAGCGGCGATGGACCACATGATCTATGTCGAGCGGTCGATGGCCGAGGCCGAGCGCAGCGGCGACTGGCAACGCGTCTCGCGGCTGAGGCTCAGGCAACGGTCTGAAGGGGCCAGATGAATTCACACGCAGACGCTCCCAGGACTGATAAGCGGGAACCCTCATGAGCCAAATCCTCACAATCGCCGATCTCAAGGACCTCGCGCGCCGGCGCGTACCAAAAATGTTCTTCGAATACGCCGATTCCGGCGCCTGGACGGAAAGCACCTATCGGGCCAACGAGGAGGATTTCGCCAAGATCAAATTCCGCCAGCGCGTGCTGGTCGACATGAGCAACCGCTCGCTGGAATCGACCATGATCGGCGAGAAGGTGGCAATGCCGGTGGCGCTGGCGCCGACCGGCCTGACCGGCATGCAGCATGCCGATGGCGAGATGCTGGCGGCGCAGGCGGCCGAGGAGTTCGGCGTGCCATTTACCCTGTCGACGATGAGCATCTGCTCGATCGAGGATGTCGCCTCGGTGACCAGGAAGCCATTCTGGTTCCAGCTCTATGTGCTGCGCGACAAGGATTTCGTGCTCGACCTGATCGACCGGGCAAAGGCGGCGAAGTGCTCGGCGCTGGTGCTGACGCTCGACCTGCAGATCCTCGGACAACGCCACAAGGATGTCCGCAACGGACTTTCGGCGCCGCCCAGGATGACGCTGGCCAACATCGCCGACATCGCCATTCGCCCGCGCTGGTGGATGGGCATGGCCGGCACCAAGCGCCGCACCTTCCGCAATATTGTCGGCCACGCCAAGGGCGTCGGCGACGTCGCCTCGTTGTCCTCCTGGACGACGGAGCAGTTCGATCCGCATCTGTCATGGAGGGATGTCGCCTGGATCAAGGAACGCTGGGGCGGCAAGCTGATCCTCAAGGGCATTCTCGACAAGGAAGATGCGCTGATGGCGGTCAAGACCGGCGCCGACGCTATCATCGTCTCCAACCATGGTGGGCGGCAACTCGATGGCGCGTCGTCTTCGATCATGGCGCTGGAGGAGATTGCGGACGCGGTCGGCGACACGATCGAAGTGCACATGGATGGCGGCATCCGCTCCGGCCAGGATGTGCTGAAGGCGCTCTGCCTCGGCGCCAAGGGCACCTATATCGGCCGGCCATTTCTTTACGGCCTGGGTGCGCTCGGCAAGGAAGGAGTTACCAAGGCATTGGAAATCATCCGCAAGGAGATGGACATCACGCTGGCGCTGTGCGGAAAGCGTCTGGTCACCGACATGGGCAAGGACCAGCTCCGGCGCTAAGTCCGTGACAGCCTGACCACGGAGACGGCGCAGAGTTGGCAGAACCCGGCATCCATTTTCTCGACGCGCATGGGCCGGAAGGTGTGCGTCTTTATGCGATCGGCGACGTGCATGGCCGGCTCGACCTGTTGGCCGCCATGCATCAGCGGATCGAGGATGAGATCGAGCGGGATGCGCCTGCCGACTGGCGCGTCATCCATCTTGGCGACTATGTCGACCGTGGACCGGACTCCAAAGGCGTCATCGACTTCCTGATCGAGGCGCGAGAGCGCGACCCGCGCCATGTGATGCTGGCCGGCAACCACGACGTCGGCTTTCTCGACTTTCTCAAGAAGCCCGACCCGGAAGGGCTTTTCATCCGTTTCGGCGGCATCCAGACGGCGCTGTCCTACGGCGTGGCGATCAGTGAAGGCACCAGCATGTGGTTCGGCAAAGCCGAGGCCGCCGTGCGCAAAGGACATGAATCCCTGGTCGAGGCGGTGCCGCAAACCCATATCGATTTTTTGCGATCGCTGCGGCTTTCGCTGACGCTCGGGGATTTCTTCTTCTGCCATGCCGGCATCAGGCCGGGCATCGCGCTGGCAAGGCAAAATCCGCAGGATCTGATGTGGATCCGCGACATCTTCCACAATTATCCGGGCCTGTTCCCGAAGATCGTGGTGCACGGGCACACGCCGGTGCCGGAAGCGGAAGTGATGGCCAACCGCGTCAATGTCGACACGCTTGCCTGGCAATCAGGCATGCTCAGCGCGCTCGTCGTCGACGGCCCGGACAAACGCATCCTGACGATCACGATCAAGGAGGCTGGGACGACGAAGGGAGCTTGAGCGCGGCGCGTCCAGGGACGCGAAAAACGCTCCGGCTTTTAGCGAAGCGAGGCGGTGACGCCGTAGCCGTCGACGGCGTTGTGGTTGTTGGCTGCGTCGGCGGAATAGATGCCGAGGCCGCACAGCACGATGGCGGACAACATAGCAAAGGACAGAAGCGCTGCTTTCACGGACGTCATCTCTTGTTGAGCTTGCTGCATCTGTGCACCAGGCGGTTACCAATGCGTTGAAACGGAGAATTCGCTTCAAAGTTTCGACGATTTCGCGCTTCTAGGCGCGTTCTGTATCGACGGTGTGTCGCGCGGGTCACACCAAAGGTTCACCGCGGTTGCACAGCCGATGCAGAGCGCGCGCCTTCTAGGATGACGGGCGGACACAAGCCAAGGATGAAAGGGGTTTTCCCCAGGCGGTTTCACCGCCGCGTGCCAATTATGTCACGCGGCAGGACACTGGGGTGCTCAAATTAGGGTGTGTTGAGATTCAGGTCAGGCCGAGCCGAAAACGATGGGTTCCGAGAACCGGAGCGGAGCGTACTTTTGGGTACGTGAGCACCGGAAGTGCAGGAAGCCGGCGTTTGCAGGCCGGCATCACCTGAATATCAACGCACCCTAGATCGTCGCCACCCAGGCGCGGGCAATGGCCAGGCCGGCAGCGTCGGCATCAGGCCCGTTACGGGCCATTTCGCCATCGAGCTTGCCGGCCCAGTCGGGATGGCGCGCGGCGATGGTCGGCGCAAAGGACGTGCTCCAGTCCTGCACCATCGGCCGGTCGGCCTCGAAATGGAACTGGAAGCCGTAGACGGCGCGGCCAACGCGAAACGCCTGGTTCTCGGCGACATCATTGCCGGCGAGCCGCACGGCGTTCTCAGGCAGCACGAACGTGTCGTCGTGCCACTGGAAGATCGAGAATTTTTCCGGCAACGCGCCAAGCACCGGATCGGCCTTGGCGTCCGGCGTCAGCGACACGCCGTGCCAGCCGAACTCGTTGGCGCCGCCGATGCGGTTCTCGCCACCGAAGGCGCGGGCAACGAGCTGGCTGCCGAGGCAGATGCCGAGCACGGCACGGTCCTTGTCGGCGAAATCGCGGGTCAGTTCGAGCAGAGCCGGGAAATAGGGATAATCGTCGTCGTCCAGCGCGTTCTGGCCACCGCCGAGCACCACCATGGCGTCGTGCCCGCCAGCATCATCCGGCAGGGGATCGCCCTTGTAGGGCAAACGCAGATCGAGGTCGGCGCCCGCTTCCGCCAGGGCCGCGCCGACCTGGCCAAGACCGGTATTGTCGTAGTTCTGGACCACCAGCACCCGCATCGCAAAACCCTGCTGACATGAAAATGATGCGAGGAGCGATATCATGCCGCCAGCATTGCAGCCAAGATGCGTGTTGCGGGAGAAAACTATGCCACTGCAGAACCGGGTCGATCCGTTCGGCGCCATCCACGCCGTGCCCGAGCGCGGGCTGTTCACCGGCAATCGCGGCATCATCCACGATCCCGAGACAAAGACGCTGCTGAAAAAGCGCTGGGCGCTTCCGGCCTGGATCATCTGCATCTGCCAATTCCGCGACGTGCGGCGCGAGCCGATGGGGCGCAACCGGAAGAGCGACGACCAGTTGGGTGGCAAAGCGGGCTGGACCGAGCTGTTCTTCCTCGACGAGGTAACGGCGCTGGCGGCCGGGCATCGCCCCTGCTTCTTTTGCCAGCGCGAACGGGCCAAGGATTTCGTCGGCCGCTTCGGCGATGCCTTCGGCATTGCCGAGCCACGCGCGCCGCAGGTCGACAAGCGGCTGCACAAGGAGCGGCTGGCGTCCGGTGGCAAGCCACCGATACTGGCCCTCGAGGACCTTACGGGTCTTCCCGACGGTGCGATGCTTGCTGATAGCGGCACCGCCTATGCCTTGCGCGGCGGAAAGGCGCTGCGGTGGTCTTTTGCCGGATATGGCCCACCCCGCGATTTCAGCCTGCTCGAAGGCAAGGCGCTTGCGTTGCTGACGCCGGCCACGACGCTCGCCGTCTTGCAGCATGGCTTTCGACCGGTGTGGCATCCGACCGCCGAGGCTTGACGCCGGCGGGCGGCTCGCTCATTCCTCGGCGATGCGCGCCAATTACAAGATGCAACGCCTGTTCGTGCCCGACGACCTCGGGCCCGAGATCGAGTTCGATGCCGGTCAGCAGCAGAGCCACTATCTGCTGCATGTGCTGAGGCTTGGCGAAGGCGCCGAAATCCTGGTGTTCAACGGTCGTGACGGTGAATGGTCGGCGGCCATCGCGGCGAAGACAAAAAGGGCGGTGCGGCTGAAGGTGCTGACGCTGCAACGGCCGCAACCGCCACTGCCCGATCTCATCTACTGCTTTGCGCCGCTGAAGCAGGGCCGGCTTGACTATCTCGTGCAGAAGGCGGTCGAAATGGGCGCCGGTGTCCTGCAGCCGGTCATCACCCAGCACACGCAAGTGGCAAAACCTTCCATCGATCGCCTGCGCGCCAATGTCGTCGAGGCCGCCGAACAGTGCGGCATCCTGGCGGTGCCGGAGGTGTGTGAAGCCGAAAAGTTCGACCGCCTGCTGACCGGCTGGGACAGAGAGCGGCGGTTGATCTTCTGCGACGAGGACGCCTCGACCAACAATCCGCTGCCGGCTCTGCAGGCGGTCAAGGAAAAGAAGCTCGGGCTGCTGGTCGGGCCGGAGGGCGGCTTCTCCGATGACGAGCGCAAGATGCTGCGCGCCCTGCCCTTCGTCACGGCCATTCCGCTCGGACCGCGTATCCTGCGCGCCGATACGGCGGCGGTGGCAGCACTTTCGGTGATCCAGGCAACCGTCGGAGACTGGTGAGACTTCATTCCTTGCAAGGGACGGAGAGCGCAGTATCGTTCAATTCCTGTTGACCTGTGGCTCAGGATTTTTCGCTTGATCGACTACTGACATTTCGTCCATCTAGCGCCGGCGGTCGTCCGACCGTCCTACAACTCCGCGTGTCCTTTCGGACGCGCAAAGGACGCTGTAACACTTGAAGGGGCACGTGATCCTTTCCGATAATCGAAAGCCGATCTTCGGGATTATGTGCGGAGGGCTCTATCATGGCGCGCGACACTACCGATTTCCGCCCGATCGAAGGCGTCGATGAACTCGTCGAGCATCTGGCCGAAGGCAACAAGCCGCGCGACAAGTGGCGCATCGGCACCGAGCACGAGAAATTCCCGTTCTATGTCGATGGCAACGCGCCTGTGCCCTATGGCGGCGAGCGCGGCATCCGCGCCATCCTCGAAGGCATGCAGCAGAAACTCGGCTGGGATCCGATCATCGATGACGGCCGCATCATCGGCCTGGTCGAACCGACCGGCCAGGGTGCGATTTCGCTAGAGCCGGGTGGCCAGTTCGAGCTGTCCGGCGCGCCGCTGGAGACGATCCACCAGACCTGCCGCGAGGGCAATGCGCATCTGGCACAGGTGCGCGAGATCGCCGAGCCGATGGGCATCCGCTTTCTCGGCCTCGGCGGCAGCCCGAAATGGTCGCTGGCCGAGACGCCGAAAATGCCGAAGTCGCGCTATGAGATCATGACGCGCTACATGCCCAAGGTCGGCACCAAGGGTCTCGACATGATGTACCGCACCTGCACGATCCAGGTGAACCTCGATTTCGAGAGCGAGGCCGACATGCGCCGCAAGATGCAGGTGTCGCTGAAGCTGCAGCCGCTGTCGACGGCATTGTTCGCCAATTCGCCGTTCACCGAGAGCCGGCCGAACAGATTGCAGAGCTGGCGCGGCGACATCTGGCGCGACACCGACAACCAGCGCTCGGGCCTGCTCGAATTCTGCTTCTCGCCCGATTTCGGTTTCGCCGACTATGTCGAATGGGCGCTCGACGTGCCGATGTATTTCGTCATACGCGACGGCCACTATCACGACATGACGCACATCACCTTCCGCCAGTTCATGGCCGGCGCCGCGCGCAATGAAGTGCCGGACGGGCTGCCGACGATGGGCGACTGGGCGAACCATCTGTCGACGCTGTTCCCGGACGTGCGGCTGAAGCGTTTCCTCGAGATGCGCGGCGCCGATGGCGGGCCGTGGCGGCGCATCTGCGCGTTGCCGGCTTTCTGGGTCGGATTGCTCTATGACGAGGCAGCGCTCGACGCCGCCGAGGCACTGACCTCAAGCTGGACATATGACGAAGTGCTGGCGATGCGCAACGCGGTGCCGGAACAAGGCATTTCAGCGCCCTTCCGCAACACCACGCTGCGCGAGATCGCCCGCGACGTGATGGTCATCTCGCGCATGGGCTTGAAGAACCGCGGCCGCAAGAACCGCGACGGCTATGACGAGACCTCGTTCCTCAACACGCTCGATGAAGTGGTCGCACGCGGCACCACCAGCGCCGAGGAGATGCTCTCCGCCTACCACACGCGCTGGGGCGGCTCGATCGAGCCGGTCTTCATGGAATACGCCTACTAACCCTGCGAGTGCAGGCGCGGCCGATTGATTGGCAAAAGCCGCTTCAATCGGCCATCGAAACGAATTAGGCTCTCCACCCTAGGATTTCCCGGAGGAGAAAGCCGATGCCTACCTTGTTCGATATGCTGGCCCAGGCCCAGAACGGCAACGGCATGCAGGCCCTTGCCCAGCAATACGGGCTTTCGATGCAGCAGACACAGGCAGCCGTTGCCGCTCTGCTGCCGGCCTTTTCGCAGGGGCTGCAGCGCAACACGGCCGATCCCTATGGGCTCGGCGCCTTCATGACGGCGATGGCGAGCGGCCAGCACGCCAAGTATTTCGAGGACGCGACCCGAGCCTTCTCGCCGCAAGGCGTCGATGAGGGCAACGGCATTTTGGGGCACCTGTTCGGCTCGAAGGACCTGTCGCGGGCCGTGGCTAGCCAGGCAGCGCAAGCCAGCGGCGTCAGCCAGCAGATCCTGCAGCAGATGCTGCCGACCATCGCCTCGATGGTCATGGGCGGGCTGTTCAAGCAGACGACAAATCAGATGCAGGCGGCCGGCGGCCTTGGCGGCGGCAACAATCCGCTCGGCGAGATCATCGAGCAGATGATGCGGCAAAGCGGCATGCAAGCCCCCGCTCCACAGCCGCGCCAGGCACCGCAGCCGCAGAATCCGATGGACAACCCGCTCGGCAAGGTTTTGCAGGACATGTTCGGCGGCGGTGCCCCGCAGCCGCAAAGCCATCCGCAGCAGGCACCCAATCCCTATGGCGACAATCCGCTCGGCAAGGTGCTGCAGGACATGTTCGGCGGTGGAGCGCCGCAGCCGCAGCAATCGCAACCGCAGCAGACCCAGAGCCCCTATGGCGACAACCCACTCGGCAAGATCTTCGAGGAGATGCTGCGACAAGGTGGTGGCGGCTTCGGCGGGGGCGGACAGCCCGCACCGCAACAGCCACAGGCACCACCGCAGCGGCAGGCGCCGCAGCCGCAGACCAATCCGAGCGGCCGGCCGAGGAACCCGTTCGACGACCTGTTCGGCAAGATGTTCGAGACCGGCGCCCAGCAGCGTGACGAGTACCAGAAGGGCGTGGAAACGATCTTCGACCAGTTCAAGCGGGACATGGATCGGCGGTAGCACCGATCGGCACTTCAAAAGAAAAGCCCGGTCCTGGGAGGACCGGGCCAGCGTGCAGGCGGGCCGGCGGGGATCCGGCAGGGAGTGGGGGCCTGCATACTCGTCAGTCGCGTCGAACCTTAAAAAGGTTCACGGCAACCGGTGCGATAGCAACCAAGCCAGGCGATCAGGCCCCCTTGCGGGCGAAATGCTCGATCGTTTCGACGCGATCGCTGGCGATTTCGCGCAAGATCTTCGTCGGATCGCGGCCAAACGGTATGTCGATGGCGACATGGAGATCGGCGCGCGTCAGGCCGATATCGGCGAGTTCGGAATCCGACATCTCGCCAAGGCGATAGAAGGCGCGGCGGTTTTTCCAGGCGCGGTAAACGTTGGAGACGGTGTTTGCCACGCGCGTCGCAACGGCCGGACGCGAGGTAATGCGCGAGGTCTCGGTGGCGAAATCAAACGTGGTCATGTCGGTCTCCTTCAGACTCGAACGGACAAAGCCCTGCCATCGGCGCTGACGACAGCGACCGTTTCGGCTTCGATTCACATGCCTTCATGTGGACAATGACAATTTGCCATCGACCGATTGATTAATCCAACGAATGTTTCTAATCCTAGGCATCAACACTAGTGATGGATTGGACCGATGAAAGCGCCACTCGATCTCGATCAGTTGCAGACCTTCATCTCGATTGCCGACACCGGCAGCTTTACGCGGGCGGCCGAAGAGGTGCACCGGACACAGTCGGCAGTATCGATGCAGATGCGCCGGCTGGAAGAGCGGATCGGCAAGCCGCTGTTCGAAAAGGACGGGCGTACCAACAGGCTGACCGAGGAGGGCGACAAGCTGCTCTCCTATGCGCGGCGGCTGCTCTATCTCAACCGCGAAACACTGGCCGCCTTCGACGACCGGCGGCTCGAAGGCACGATCCGCATCGGCACGCCGGACGACTATGCCGACCGTTTCCTGCCCGAGATCATGGCGCGCTTCACGCGCTCCAATCCGCGCGTCGAACTGACCGTCATCTGCGAGCCGACGCCAGGGCTGGTCGAGCATATCAAGCGCGGCAATCTCGACCTGGCACTGGTGACGCACAATGATGTACGCGGCCAGTCGGAAGTGGTGCGGCGCGAGCCGCTGCTGTGGGTCACCTCGGCCAACCATGCGACGCACGAGCAGCCGACGCTGCCGATGGCCTTCGGCCGGCCGAATTGCATCTGGCGGCGCGCCGCCGTCGACGTGCTAGACCAGCAGCACCGGGACTATCGCATCTTGTTCACCAGCTTCTCGGCAACTGTCATCACCGCCGCCGTACTTTCTGGCCTGGCGATCTCGGTGTTGCCGGAATGCGCGCTCAGGCCCGGCATGCGGGTGCTGGGTGAAGCCGACGGCTTTGGCGCCCTGCCCGATTGCCGTATCGGCATCATGCGCGGGCAGACGTCGCGGCCGGAGATCGTCGATGCGCTTGCCCGCCACATTTCGGAAAGCCTGGACAATATTTCCGTGCCGATCGGCGAAGAGACCGGGACATTCGACTTCGCCGCCCTCGCCTATGCCAAGATGAAGAGGACGAAGCCGAACCAGATCCTGCCGGGCTGGTAGGCCAGATCCTCCCTGACAGGAAGATCAACCAAGGGCCGAAGCCGATCTGCCCTCGCCGGGCGAAGGGCCTGCCAGGGCCAGCATCTGGGCCGGCTCCAGCGGCGGTGACAGCAGATAGCCCTGCAACTGATGGCAGCCCATGCCGACGAGCAGGGCCTTTTGCTCCTCGGTCTCGACCCCCTCCGCGGTGACCTCGACGTCGAGAGCGATGGCAAGGTCGACCAACGCCTTGACGATCGCGGTGGAGTTTCGATCATTGTCGAGAAGGCGCACGAAGGAACGGTCGATCTTGAGCTTGTCGATGGCATGGCGGCGCAAGTAGTTCAGCGAAGAATAGCCGGTGCCGAAATCATCGAGCGCGACCCCGATGCCGGTTTGGCGCAAGGCCGCCAGTACCGTCCTGGTGGTGTCGTTGTTTTCCAGAAGCACACTTTCGGTGATCTCGAGTTGCAACCGCGACGGCGCCAGCCCGGTCTCGGCAAGGATCAACGCAACCTCGTCGGCGAACCCGGCGTCGCGCAGTTGCAGCGGCGAGACGTTGACGGCAACCCAGGGCAATTGCGTGCCGACGGCGAACCGGCAGGCCTCGGCCAGCACCCATTTGCCGAGCTCGCCGATCATGCCGCGTTCCTCGGCAATGGCGATGAACTGTTGCGGCGGCAACGCGCCATGGATCTCATGCGCCCAGCGGATCAGCGCTTCGGCGCCGGCGATCGTCCTGCCATCCGCGGCGAAAATCGGCTGATAGGCCAGTTTTATCCCGGTCCCGCCAGCAAGGGCGCTGCGGAGCTCGTTCTCGACCTTGCGCTTGTGCAGCAGGAGGTCGTCCATGTCGCCGGCGAAGATCTGATGGCGACCGCGGCCGTTCTTCTTGGCCTCGTAAAGCGCAATGTCGGCCTTGCGCAGCAAATCGTCAGCATCGACTTGCGGACCCAACGCCAGGGCAATTCCGATGCTGGCGCTGACGAAGACCTGATCGTCCATCAGCCTGAACGGCTCCTGCATCTTCCGCAGCAGCCGTTCCGAAACATCCTCGGCCGCCCTGATGTCGCGAACATCGACCAGAATGATCGCGAACTCGTCGCCGCCGAGCCGCGCCACCGTGTCGATTTCCCGGATCGTCTGCTGCAGCCTGGTTGCCGTCTGGCGCACAAGCTCGTCGCCAGCGGGATGGCCGAGCGTGTCGTTGACATGCTTGAAACGATCGATATCGAGATAAAACAGCGCCATCCTTGCCGTATCGCGCCCGGTCGTCAGCAAGGCCCGCCGCAACCTGTCCTCGAAGAGAGCCCGGTTGGGGAGGCCCGTCAGCGTATCGTGAAAGGCGAGATACTGCGCCTGCGCCTGACTGGTCTGCAGCGCCAGCGATGTCCGCCGCAGGCGCCGCAGAAGAAAGATCAATGCACCCGCGGCAAGCAGCACGCCGGCGACCAACGCCGGGCCCGCCTTGCGCACCAGCGTCAGACCGGGGCGCTCCTGATCCCAGCCGATGTAGCCGAGAATGACACCGCGTGAATTCATCAGCGGAATGGCGGCGGAGCTGACCGGTTGCGACAACAGCAGCAGGTGCGCGCCATCGAGCAGATATTTTTCGGCGATCTTGCCGATGACAGCGTCGTTGATGAACTCGATCGAGACATGCAGATATTCGCTGCCCGGCGCCTGGGTGACGCGGTCCGAACTCGGCACCAGCGGTGCGATGCTGAGGATCGCCGGCTTGCCCCCAAGCGACACGAGGTCCTCGGCGACCATTTTGGTCGGGCCGCCGGATGCGTTCTGTTGCGGCGGTTGAGCGATCAGCTGGCGCAGCTTTTCGATGGTGGGGCGCAAAGCAGGCTCATCCGCGCCGTAGACGGCCAGCGGCATCACCTTGCCTTCCTGCATGGCGTGGATCGGCCGGTTTGCCTCGTCCAGCACATAGACACGGTTGTGACCGTAGTAGGTATACATCCAGACGCTGATGTTCTCGACCATCCATTGCTGGTTGCCGGCCTTGGCGTTGAGGATGGAATCGTCCCAGACCGAGATACTTTCCTGCTCGCGCTCCACGGTAGCGATCTGATCCTGCAAACCGTTGGCGAAGAATACCTTTTGTCGCTCAAGCGAGGCACGATCGGTCTGCACGGCCGCGTAGAAGCCAAATCCGACGACCATGACCAGCGCAAAAGCGGCAAGCGCCAGCACGGTCAGCGTGACCTGATACGTCAATGGGCTGCGATGTCCGCTTGCGCTCATGCGTCCTTGGCCAGCTTCGTTGGATGCAACTCAATCAAAGCAGGCTTAACATCGCGTTATGACGTAGTGGTCCGTCACAGGCGCCTTGACGTGGGCGTTCAACCGTTCCCCAATCGGCCAATGAG
The DNA here is from genome assembly GCF_056403835.1 of Mesorhizobium sp. P2_E6. NCBI lineage: Bacteria > Pseudomonadati > Pseudomonadota > Alphaproteobacteria > Hyphomicrobiales > Phyllobacteriaceae > Mesorhizobium > Mesorhizobium sp. P2_E6. The sequence continues at coordinate 247,335 of NZ_JBFUEQ010000009.1, read as the reverse complement.
CGAGGCAGCATCCGAATCACGCACGAACGCCACCGAATACACGGTGAGCGAGATTTCCGGCGCGCTGAAGCGCACGGTCGAGGACGTGTTCGGCAATGTGCGGGTGCGTGGCGAAATATCCGGCTATCGCGGGCCGCATTCGTCCGGTCATGCCTATTTTGCGCTGAAGGACGACCGCGCGCGGCTCGATGCCGTGGTGTGGAAGGGGACGATGAGCCGGCTGAAATTCCGCCCCGAGGAGGGGATGGAGGTAATCGCCACCGGCAAGCTCACCACCTATCCCGGCAAATCGAACTACCAGATCGTCATCGACAATCTGGAGCCAGCCGGCGCCGGCGCCCTGATGGCGCTGCTGGAAGAGCGAAAGCGCCGGCTGCAGGCCGAGGGCCTGTTCGACCCCGGCCGCAAGCGGTTGCTGCCGTTCATGCCGCGCGTCATCGGCGTCGTCACCTCGCCGACAGGTTCCGTCATCCGCGACATCATTCATCGCATCAAGGACCGGTTTCCATTGCATGTGCTGGTCTGGCCGGTGCGCGTGCAGGGCGAGACGGCGGGCGCGGAAGTGACCGCCGCTGTCAATGGCTTCAACGCGCTGGCCTGGGACGGTGCCATCCAGCGCCCCGATCTGCTGATCGTGGCGCGCGGCGGCGGCAGCCTCGAAGACCTTTGGGGCTTCAACGACGAGGCGCTGGCGCGTGCCGTTGCCGCCTCCGCCATTCCGGTGATCTCGGCTGTCGGCCACGAGACCGACTGGACGCTGATCGACCTCGTCGCGGATCGCCGGGCCCCGACACCGACAGGTGCCGCCGAAATTGCGGTGCCGGTGAAGGCCGACCTCGAAGCGACGCTTGCCAGCCTTGGTGCGCGGCTCAAGGCGGCGGTCTTGCGCAATTTCGAGCGCAAGCGGCAAGCCGCGCGTGCCGCCGCCCGCGCGCTGCCCTCGCCCGATCAATTGCTGGCGCTGCCGCGCCGCCGCCTCGACGAGGCGACAAGCCGGCTCGGCCGGGCGCTGTCCGTCAGCGTCGACCGCAAGCGGGCGCGGCTTCAAGGCCAAAGGCTGACGCCGGCCACGCTGTCGCGGCGCATGAATGAAGCCCGCACGCTGACCGGCCGCGACCTCGCCCGCGCGCAAGCGGCATTTTTTGCCATCGTGCGCGAACGTCGCGCACGATTTTCGCGCACCGCGACGCGGCTTTCGCCGGCCCCGATCGTGCGGCGCCAAAAGCTGCAAGGGGACACGCTGGCAGCGCTGGCGCGGCGACAGGATCGGGTGATCTCCGTCCGGCTCGAGCGCCTGCGCGGACAATTGAGCCAGGCCGATCGCCTGTTGACCACGCTTTCGCACAAGGCAGTGCTGGCGCGCGGCTTCGCCCTGGTGAAGGACGCCGATGGGGCAGTGATCAAACATGCGGCTGAGGTGGCGTCGGGAATGGCGCTTTCGCTGGAGTTCGCCGACGGCACCGCCGATGCGATTGCCACCAGCGGCACGGCAAGACCGAAAGCCGTGGCCAAGCCGGCGGCAAAGGCCAAAGAACCCGGCAATCAGGGATCGCTGTTCTGAGATCATGACCGACAATCCGAACCATCTGGCAACGCCTTCCGGCAAGCCGCGCGCGCGGCGTTTCGGCACCGGTTTCGACGGCACACCCGGTCCGTTCAACGCGATCACCGATGTGCCGGGCGTTGCCGTCGGTTACACGACGCTGATTTCAGGCGATGGAGCGCTCGTCGTCGGCCAGGGACCGGTGCGTACCGGCGTCACCGCGATCCTGCCCAGGCCGCGCGCCGATCTCGCCACGCCGGTCTTTGCCGGCATCTTCAGCCAGAACGGCAATGGCGAACTGACCGGCTCGCACATCGTCGAGGAAACCGGCGCATTCAACTTTCCGATCACCATCACCAACACGCATTCATGCGGTGTTTCACGCGATGGCACGCTGCGCTGGATGCAAAGCGTGCTGCCGGCGGCACTCGACAGCGCCTGGGGCCTGCCGGTGGCGGCGGAGACCTTTGACGGCTTCCTCAACGACATCAACGGCCACCATTTGACATCAGAGCATGTTGCGCAGGCACTTGACGGTGCGGCCAGCGGGCCGATCGAGGAAGGCAGCGTCGGCGGCGGCACCGGCATGATCACCTTCGGCTTCAAGGCCGGATCCGGGACCGCGTCGCGCATCGTCGAATGGCACGGCCGCGCCTACACTGTCGGCGCCTTCGTGCAGTCGAATTTCGGCAAGCGCCACAATTTTACGGTTCGCGGCCTGCGCGCAGGGCCAGAGCTTGCCGAGCCGGCGATCCGGCAGGGCGCACCGCGTGCCGAAAAGGGCTCGATCATCGCCGTCATCGCCACCGACGCGCCATTCCTGCCGCATCAGATGAAGCGGCTGGCCCGCCGTGTGCCGCTTGGCGTCGCCATGACCGGCGGCTTCGGCTATCACAGTTCAGGCGACATCTTTATCGCCTTCTCGACCGCCAATGCGAGCGCGGCGCTGGCACCATCCGGCCGCATCGCTAGCGCCGATTTTGTTCCCGACACCGACATCGATCCGTTTTTCGATGCGGTGATCCAGAGCGTGGAGGAATCGATCCTCAACGCCTTGGTCGCCAATGACGACATGAGCGGACGCGACGGCAATTTCGTGCCGGCGTTGCCGAAAGTGTGGCTGAAAGAGAAATTTGGCGGAGGGGATGATTAATACGAAGACGCGGGCCGAATAGCCCGCGTTTCAGACAGTTTTCCTGGAATTGCTCTAAGCGGCTATTCCGCGGCTTTGCTGGGGGCCTGCTGGTTCTCGTCGGCCTCGGCCGCTTCCTCGAGCCGGGAGGCGATCAGTTCCTGAATGTCGCCGACCTCTTCCTGGATATCCTCCAGAGGGATGCCGACCTCTGCCGCCTTGGCAGCGCATTCCTTGGCCAGAGACTCGGCCTGCTTGTCGATCCTGGCGTGGGATGACTGGCAGTGGACCTTTTCGCCTATCCATCCCCGCAAGAACTCGATCGCGTGTTCACTCATACTGCTGTTCCCTGGCGGCAAAGCCGGTTGGTAATCATAAACGCCGACACCCCGCAAAGGATGCATGCTCCCATACGAACCGAGTCGTCGCCAGCCGGCAAGCCGATCTTGTCCAAGGTCCACAGCGTCAAAGGAAATCGAGGGGTCAAGAGCATTCTGTTTCTGAGGGATCGGTACCGTTGGCTGGGATCACGCCCAGCTTTGCGCCACTGTTTCTATTTGCTTTTTTCCGGTTTCCTAGCCGATTTCGTCACAATAGATGGCGCAATCCGTAACACATTTACAGTCGCTTCGGCGGCGCTGCCCTGAGGCGCGCGGGTCGAAGCCGCCGGTATATAGTGACATCCTCACGCAATGTCGACTCTGCTCGCCATCAGGTAGTATCTCAGTTTGAAATCTTGCGATGCGGTCGATGCCGAGACCTGAGAGGCAGATCGACCCAGGGTCATTTCTCTCGCACATAGGTCACTTCGTGAATAATCTCGCGCCCGTCGAACGGATTTTGGGTGGGGGGCGAGGTGTAAGTCAGCGTATGTTCGTCGACTTTGCAGAACCGCACCTGTTCCGTGCCACTCCATGCTTCATTCCAGCTCATGTCGACATGATGGACAACGCGATCTGACTCAACCGTATAGCTGCCCGAATAGGCGAACATCGAGTCGAACAACGCAATCTTCTCTTCGTCGGATGGTGGCAAACGCTGCGGCCGATTGCGATTGTTCCTAAGGATAAAGAAAATGACGCGCTCAGGTGTATAGATGACGATGCCATGAGGTTCCTGACCCAGAGCTGGCTGCCGCTCCCCGGTCGAAACGTCTCTCGTCATCCAAGACGTCATTCGCCAGCTTCCAAGCAGGAGTTCGCGGCGAATTGGTTGAACGGGCATATCTTCAGCCATTGCCCACACCTCCGTTATTCCTTGGCAGAGCGCTCGCTATGCCATCCGCGTGGCCCGGCTTCGGCGCAGTTGCGTCCAACGAGGAGCGCATTAAGGCGATCCACGTCATCCGGGCATGTCTGGACGGCATATGGCATGAAGCCTCCCCCATGCTTTGCGGAAAGCATACAGGAGTTCGGCCCGGATCGCGACCAGCGAGCCTTCAAACCGAGACACCACCCGATCATGCGCATCGACAACGGCGCAGGGAATGCCGCCGCCGCGTCCAGGCCGATAATGTGCTGGAGTTCATGCCGCCATTGACGCTGCCGCAGGGCGAGGTGCGGTTGCAACAGGCTACCCCTATCTTGCCGGAAGCGAAGCCCCATATGCATGGTAGGATCCATTCGTCTTGCTGAGTCCCTGCTTAGGGTAGGAAAAACTGCGAACGACAGGGAAGCTTACCGGATGTCCCTTGGGATCGATCAGGCGACGATCACAGCCTATCTGGAAGTCATCACCATCAATCTCGTTCTGTCGGGCGACAATGTCGTGGTGATCGGCATGGCGGCCGCGGGCCTGGCAAAGGCGCTGCGGCAGAAGGCGATCATCGCCGGCATCGCCGCAGCGGCTGTCATCCGCATCGTCTTTGCCGTGGTGGCCGTGCAGTTGCTGGCGATCCCGGGCATCATGCTGGTCGGCGGCCTGCTGTTGTTCTGGGTCTGCTGGAACATGTTCGGGGAATTGCGATCCGCCGGCGATGCCGATGACGGGGACGGTGCAGACGCCGATCCGACCGTGGCTTTCCTTGCAGCGACACGACCGGCCAAGGCGCTGCGCACAGCGATCGTGCAGATCGTCGTTGCCGACGTTTCGATGTCGTTGGACAATGTGCTCGCCGTGGCAGGCGCTGCCAGCGACGACATGGATGCGCTGGTCTTCGGCCTCATCCTGTCGGTGGTTCTGATGGCGGTCGCCTCGACGCTGGTGGCGGCGCTGCTGGCCAGGCATCGCTGGATCGGCTGGCTCGGCCTTGCGGTCATCGTCTATGTCGCAGGCAGCATGGTGCTGGATGGTGTCGAGCAGTTGAAAGCACTCGACTATTGGACGGTTCTTTCAAGAACGTCGAGCCCGATGGGAGCGTCAACAAGTTAGAGTATCCATGCGGGCCAAGGATTGAGCGACCATTTCTGGATTCGAAACCCCGAAAATCCTCTTGGGCAAAGCCCTCAGGGACTTTCGGCGACCCGCACGATGAGCTTGCCGAAATTCTTACCCTCGAGAAGGCCAAGGAAGGCTCGCGGAGCGTTCTCTATGCCATCCACGATATCTTCCCGGTAGCGAACGCGGCCGGATGCTATCCAGTCGGCCATGTCGCGGTAGAAAGCCGGGCGCTGGTCGACGAATTCACGCTGAATGAACCCCCTGATCGTCAGGCTTCGGTGGAGTACCTGCTGCATCAGCGTCGGCAGCCGATCGATGCCGGACTCCGCGATGACATTGTATTGCGCGATCAACCCGCAGACCGGCACGCGGGCAAAATCGTTCAACAGGGGGAACACCGCATCCCAGACAGGGCCGCCGACATTCTCGAAATAGATGTCGATGCCATCAGGGCACGCCGCCTTCAGCTGCGCGGCAAAATCATCGGCACGGTGATCGACGACCGCATCGAAGCCGAGCTCCTGCCGCACGAAAGCGCATTTGTCAGCTCCGCCGGCAATGCCAACGGCACGCGCGCCCTTGATGCGGGCGATCTGTCCAACGGCTGACCCGACCGCGCCGCTGGCCGCCGCCACGACGACCGTCTCGCCAGGCTTTGGCTGTCCAATCGTGAGCAGGCCGGCATAGGCGGTGAAGCCCGGCATGCCGAGAACGCCGAGTGCCGTGGTGACGGGCGCCGCCGCGGGTTCGAGCTTGCGCAGCCCGACGCCGTCGGACAGTGCAAAGCTCTGCCATCCCGAGTGCGACAGGACGACATCGCCTTCAGCGAAGCCGGCGTGGCGGGATCTGACGACACGCGCAACCGTACCGCCTTCCATCACGCCGTCGATCTCGACCGGCTTGGCATAGGATTTGGCGTCGTTCATCCGCCCGCGCATATAGGGATCAAGCGACAGATAGAGGATCTGCAGGAGGAGTTCGTTCTCCGCCGGCTCGACAATTTTAACCGTCTCGATACGAAAATCGCCTGGCTTCGGCCGGCCTTGCGGTCGCGCTGCAAGCACGATGCGGGTGTTTGTCTGGGCTGACATTTGGGGACGACCTCGCTGTCAAGGACACTCTACTCGAAAAACCGGTTGGGCGGCCGCTTCAGGCCAAGATTCTGGCGCAATGTCGTTCCCTCGTACTGCCGCCTGAAGATCCCCCTACTCTGCAGTTCGGGCACGACCTTCTCGACAAAGTCGTCGAGCCCGGCGGGCAGATAGGGAAACATGATGTTGAACCCGTCGGAGCCCTCGGTGGCCAGCCATTCCTCCATTTCGTCTGCGATCGTTTGAGGTGTACCGACGAAAGCAAGGCCGGAATAGCCACCCAGCCTCTGGGCAAGCTGCCTGACGGTCAGGTTCTCGTTGCGCGCCAGTTCGATGACACGCTCGCGGCCGCTCTTGCTGGCATTGGTTTCGGGGATTTTGGGCAAGGCCGCGTCCGGATCAAAACCGGATGCGTCATGCCCGATCGCGATCGACAGCGAAGCAATGCCGCTCTCGTAATAGACGAGGCTGTCGAGCTTCGCCCGCTTGGGACTGCGCGTCCTCGACGCTGTCACCGACGACGACAAAGGCGCCGGGCAGGATCTTGATGTCGTCGCGCGAGCGGCCGAGTTTCTCCGCACGACTTTTGACGTCGGCGAAGAAACGTTGGCCCGCGGCGAGGTCGGCATGCGCGGCAAAAATGACTTCCGCCGTCTCTGCCGCCAGTTGCCGCCCTGCCTCCGACGCGCCGGCCTGGACGATGACCGGCCAGCCCTGGATTGGCCGGGCGATGTTGAGCGGCCCGCGCACCGAGAGATGCTCGCCCTTGTGATCGAGCACACGCAATCTGGAAGGATCGAAATAGAGACCGCTTTCAGCGTCGCGGATGAAGGCATCGTCAGCGAAGCTGTCCCACAGGCCGGTCACGACATCATAGAATTCCCGTGCCCGCCGGTAGCGCTCGTCATGCTCGACATGTTCGTCGATGCCGAAGTTGAGCGCCGCATCGGGGTTGGATGTGGTGACGATGTTCCAGCCGGCGCGGCCGCCGCTGATATGGTCCAGCGAGGCGAAGCGGCGGGCGATGTGGTAGGGCGCGTCGAACGTCGTCGATGCGGTTGCGACCAGCCCGATATGATCGGTGACGGCGGCCAGCGCCGACAGCAGCGTGAACGGCTCGAACGACGTAACCGTGTGGCTGCGCCGCAGCGCCTCGATCGGCATGTTGAGAACGGCCAGATGGTCGGCCATGAAGAAGGCGTCGAACTTCGCCGCCTCCAGGGTCTGGGCGAAGCGCTTCAGATGCGCGAAGTTGAAATTGGCGTCGGGATAGGCGCCCGGATAGCGCCAGGCGCCGGTGTGCAGGCTGACGGGGCGCATGAAAGCGCCAAGCCGCAATTGTTTCTGTGTCATGAAAATCGTTCCGACCGATCAATATGGTCGAGCGCCATCGCTCGAATCCTGATCTTTAGGATCGGCCGGTCCGCCCAACCCGGGAAGGTATTCCGTTGCGCCGCGTCGGGTTTTTGCAGCAATTCCGTTTTGCGATCCATGACCGCGGCACAAAAAATGGCCGGGCTCGAATGCGGCCCGGCCAAAAGAAGGTTCAAACCTTCAGAGGGGAACACCGCTCAGCGGAATGGGAGGAGACCGCCGAACGATTTTGCCTTTCTGAGCTTATTTCCGCGACTTGGCGACGAATAACGTTCCAAAGAACACGCAAAATGGCGAAAATCCGTTCGGCATCGAGGCTTTGTTATGCATGTCGTCCGCCTAAAACCGGGGCCACTTTTGGGCGACATGCTTTGGGCTTCACGGGCGCTCCGCTCCCGTCTGGAGAAGATCGGCATAGTGGCGGCGCGCCACGTCGGGATGCGAACGCAGACGGCTTTTCAGGACATTAGTGCCGACATCGCGGAACAATGGGTTGTCCGGGTCGCTTGCCGGTCCGCGTGCTTCGGCCGCCAGTTCCTCGGGCAAATTCAGCAGCGGTATCGTCGCATCCAGCCGCGCGCTGAAGAAGAAGGGAACGGAAATTCGCTCGACGCCGGCAGGCGGGGTCACGACGCGGTGAACGGTGGCGCGCAGATAGCCATTCGACGCCAATTCGAGCAGTTCACCAATGTTGACGACAAGAGTTCCGGGGAGCGGGTCCACATTCACCCAGCTGCCGTCATATTCAACCTGCAGCCCCTTGTTGTCGTCCTGCAGCAGCAGCGTCAGGAAGCCGCCATCCTTGTGCGCGCCGACACCCTGGTCGCCATCCGTCGCGTCACGCCCGGGATAACGCACGATCTTCATGCGATGATTGGGCGAGTCCCTGTAGATCGCGTCGAAGGCGTCCTCGGGCTGATCAAGCGACAGCGCGAAGGCTTTCAGCAGCCGGATCGCCACAGCCGTAGCCCTGGTCTGCCATGCCAGCAGCGCCGGCTTGAGATCGGGCAATGCCGAGGGCCATTGGTTCGGTCCTTGCAGCCGTGTCCAAGGCGCAATTCCCGGCCCTTGCGGGATGGGCTGGCGCTCGACGCCGATGTCGAGTTGTTCACGCCAGTCGGCAGCGCCCTTGGTCAGTTCACCGCCGGCGCGCGTGTAGCCGCGAAACTGCGAGGACTTGACCATTTCGATCGCCAGCTTGTCGGTCTCCGGCAAGGCGAAGAACCGGCGCGAGGCATCGAGCACTTCATCAGTCTCTGACGCCGAAATTCCGTGGCCGCTGAGATAGAAGAAGCCGACGTCGCGGGCCGCCGTGCGCAGATCCAGGAGAAAGGTGCGGTGCTCGGACGCTCCTTGTTCGAGACGGCTCAGATCGAGTACCGGCACAATTCTGGGCATGGGCAGGTTCCTTCTTTTCGCCGCCCTTGCCGAGGAGAAGTAGAAGCGACCATCGGCAAGCACTCGAGGCGTGGACGTGCATCCAAGGTGCCACGCAGGGGCAGCCGATCAAAGCAATGGGCACCCCAATCTCGGCGCCAACGGAAGAAAGTCAGCGCTGCATATTGTTTCCCGAGGGCAAAATAATATCCCAACGGATGTTTCATGCATGTTGCGACGAGACGTAGATCGGAGACGTTTATGCGGACTTCCGCATGAACTGAAGGCCCGGCAGGTTGGCCGTTGCGCCTGGATCCCTCCTCACGCCGCCTGTCTGATGACTTCAAGCCAGCCCGAACGTCTCCACGGCGCGCATGATGCCGCGCAGTTCGGCGAGGCCTTTCAGCCGGCCGATCAGCGAGTAGCCGGGATTGATCCTGGTCTTGCCGATATCGTCGGCAAGCAGGTGGCCGTGATCGGGGCGCATCGGGATGCGCCAGTCGGCGCGGCCTTCCCTGCTGCGACGCGCCTCTTCCTGCATCAGTGCGAGGATGACATGCGCCATGTCGGTGCCACCCTCGAGATGCTCGGCTTCATAGAACGAGCCATCCTCCTCGATGGTGATGTTGCGCAAATGGGCGAAATGGATGCGGTCGGCGAATTCCTTGACCATGGCGACGATGTCGTTGTCGGCGCGCGTCCCGTAGGAGCCGGTGCAGAATGTCAGGCCATTGGCGGGGCTGTCGACGGCGTTGAGAATAAAACGTGCATCCGCGGCGGTCGAAACGATGCGCGGCAGGCCATAGAGCGAGAAGGGCGGATCGTCAGGATGGATGCACATGCGCACCCCTTCCTGCTCGGCCACCGGAATGATCTCGCGCAGGAACCAGGCAAGGTTGTCGCGCAATTCCTTCGGACCGATCGCATCGTAGTCCGCCAGGGCCTCGCGAAAACTGTCACGGTCGTAGCTGCGCTCTGTTGCCGGCAGGCCGGCGATGAGGTTGCGCTCGATCCTGTCGATCTGCTCGTCGCTCAATTCCCTTAGTCGCGTTTCCGCCTCGGCAATGCGGGCGGCGCTGTAGCCGGCCTCGGCATTCCTGCGTTTCAGCACGAACAGGTCGTAGGCAGCGAAATCGATCGCATCGAAACGCAGGGCGTAGCCCGTCGTCGGAAGCCGATAGGCCAGATCGGTGCGGGTCCAATCGACCACGGGCATGAAATTGTAACAGACCGTTGTGATGCCGGCCTTGGCAAGGGCGCGGATCGTGTCGCGATAGTAGCCTGCGTAGCGCTCGCGCTCCGGCGCACCGATCTTGAAGGAATTGTGGACGGGAATGCTCTCGACGACCGACCACGTCAGCCCTGCCGCCTCGATGATCCGCTTGCGCTCCAGAATGTTCTCAAGCGGCCAGGCGCGCCCGTCATAGATGTCGTGCAGGGCGGAAACGATGCCCGTCGCGCCCGCCTGCCTGACATGATCGAGCGTCACCGGGTCGTTCGGTCCATACCAGCGCCAGCATTGTTCCATTACGGCTTTCCTTCTGCGAGGACGGCAACCTATTGTTGGACCGCAATGAGTGTCAAACTAAAGCGCGTCGCGTTTGAGCGGATTCAGGCGACGCGCTTTAGGTCCTTGTTTTTATGGATGTCGTTGCCCGAAAACCGGGGCCAGTTTTGGGCGACATGCATTAAGGACCACAGCAAATAACGGAGTACCCGCAATGAAGGATTTCGACGGCAAGGTCGCTCTGGTGACGGGTACGACCGGGATTGGCCTCGCAAGCGCTATACGCCTGGCGGCAGGTGGTGCCGCGATCATCGCCTGTGGCATCGACCGCGCGGCCAACGCGGCGATGCAAGCGCAACTGGAAAGCTCCGGGCCAGGCGTGCTGGTCATAGACACCGACGTCTCTGTGCCGGATCAGGTTCGCGATGCGGTCGCGGCCGGCGTCGAGCGGTTCGGCGGCCTCGATATCATCGTCAATTCGGCGGCGGTCCATCCATACGGAACAGCTACCAGCACCGATTTCGAGACCTGGAACAAGGCAATGTCGGTCAATGTCGGCTCGATCTACCTGACCGCGCATTTCGGCATTCCGGAAATGATCCGGCGGGGCGGCGGAGCCATCGTCAACGTGGCCTCGGTGCAGGGTCACGCTTGCCAGCAGAATGTCGCCGCCTATGCGACGACCAAGGGGGCGATCCATACGCTGACGCGCTCGCTGGCGCTCGACTACGCGCGCTCCGGCATCCGCGTCAACTCCGTGAGCCCCGGCTCGATCCGCACCCCGATCCTGGAAAAAGCGGCACGCGGCGAAAACGGCACCGATGCGGATGTCGAGGCCGCCTACAAGCGCTTCGGCGAAGCGCATCCCATCGGGCGCATCGGCGAGCCGGAGGAAGTGGCGGAACTCATCGCCTTTCTGTGTTCGGCCAAAGCCGGTTTCTGCACCGGAGCGGACTACAAAATCGATGGCGGCCTGACTGCCGGCATCGGCGTGAAATAGAGCCATGTAGATCGGTTTTGGCCTTTACCGGGAGTCGCCGACATCTGACGACCTCCGGCGCGACCGCTTTTGGCGGGCGCGGCGTGAAGTCTTCATCGCCAAACTCGCAAGTTTCTTGCCACCGCGAACCTCGACCAACACCGACTTCGGGTTTTTAAACAGATCTAGCTCGGCATCTGGGCGCCTCGCGAGCGCTGCGGCCGTGGTCGCGGTAGCTTGCCCGGTTAGGGCGGTGGCTGGCACCCCGAGCACGGGGGAACGGCATTCTCGATGAGCTGGACAAGCCGGTAGACGACCTTGTGGAGCCGGTCCTGATAGCCAGAATGACGTCGAACCCGTGCAGTACTATCGATGGAGGCGGCAGCGTGTATGGAGGCGGCGGCGTGGATGGCGCGTGGTTTGCCGTCGCTACTGGCGTCGAGGCCGCTGGCGCCGGAGACGTTTTCACCAATCCTACTGGATCCGCTTCTATTGAAATCCCGTAAAACGCGAAGGCTCCGGCATTTGTTGGAGCCTTCGCAAAGAATTTCAGGGCCGAGGGATAGGGCCTTTCGGCTGACGTCATTCCTCGGTGCCGGATCGAGCCGGCTGCGCTTGCGGCGGTGGCTCCCATCCAAAAACACTGCGTCCGCCCAGCATGTGCGACTGGTCGAACTCGCCTGCCACGATTTCCTTCAGGCTGGGACCGGTGACATAGCGCTCGACCTGGCGTGACTGGTCGTCCAGCCGTCTCAATGCATCGATTTCCTCGGTGCGGCCGAGCTTGGCCTTGTGAACGGCCGATTTCAGCACGCCGATCGTCTCGTCATAGACTTTCAGCGGCACGGGGAACGGGTGCCTGTCCTTGCCGCCATGGGCCAGCGAGAACCGGCCGGGGTCCGAGAACCGGCATGGCGCTCCATGCACGACCTCGGCCACCATCGCCAATGCACGCACGGTGCGGGCACCGACGCCTGGCACCAAGAGCAGCTCCGGGAAATCCGCAGGCCCGCGTTCGACGGCGGCGGCGATATTGCCGTGCAGGCGGCGCATGACGACATCGCTTTCGCGGACGTCGTGATGGGCCGGCATGATCAGATGCGGCAGCAGGGGCTGCGCGGGAGCGGGTGGCGAGCCGTGCTCCAGCAAGGCGAACTCTTTCACGATGCGATCGGGACCCAGATCCCGCAGCAGCTCCAGTTGGCCGTGACGCGAAGCATCGGCGCGCCGGTCGGTCAGATTGACGATCTCGCCCTGATTGGCGCCTTCGATCGCGGCATGCGGCTGGTCGACAAAGCTCGTCAGCCCCTCGGACAGCCAGTGGTAGCGACGCGCCACCTTGCTGTCGCCGTTCATGCCTTGTTGCACCACGACCCACTCGCCATCGTCGGTAACGATGAAGCCATGAAGGTAGAGGTCGAAGCCGTCCTGAACGGCGGCGCTATCGACCTTGGCGACCAGCCGACTGGCCTTGGCCAGGCCCGACCCGTCGAAACCGACGCGCTCGCCGATCAATGTCAGTTCGTGCGGAGTCTTGCGCGAATGTGCGCCACGTCCGCCACAGACATGGATCCCGAGTTCGTCGGAGAGTGGAGACAGGCCACGTTTCAGGGCGCCGACAACGCTTGTCGTGATGCCGGAGGAATGCCAGTCCATCCCCATCACCGCGCCGAAAGACTGGAACCAGAACGGGTGTGCCAGGCGGCGCAGCAATTCGGTGCGACCATAGTGATGGATGATCGCCTCGCACATCACCGCCCCAAGGCGCGTCATGCGATCACCGAGCCATTTGGGCACGCGACCGCCATGCAGTGGGAGATCAGCACTTCCAGATCGTTGCGCCAATTTCTGCCGCCCGCGTTGCTCGTTGATAAGAGATAGGTGTTGCGCACCTGTCAGGGAAGCCAATCGTAGGAACGATTTGCACGGAAACCCGTTTGCCCTGACTGGAAACAGGATGAGCAAAATGGTCGCCCCGCGTGCTGCCTGGAAGGGTTTTTTGAAGGTTGGTTCGGTGTCCTGCGGCGTGAAGATCGTCGGCGCCACCAGCGAGGCGTCGAAGGTTCATTTCAGGATATTGAACCGCAAGGACGGACTCCCGGTCAAAAGCGTCTACGCCGACGAGGACACTGGAAAGCCGGTCGACGCGGAAGACCAGGTGAAGGGCTTCGAAGTCGAAAAGGATGAGTTCCTCCAGATCGAGCCCGACGACATCAAGGCGCTCAAGCTGACGTCGAAGCATACGCTCGAGGTCGGCGAGTTCGTGTCGATTGACGAGGTCGATACGCGCTATCTCGAGAAACCCTACTATTTGATCCCGGCCGATGGAGCTGCACTGGAGGCCTACTGCGTGATCCGCGATGCCATGAAGAACAAGGGCGTCGCTGCACGATCCTGCGTCGTGCTGTATCAGCGCGGCCGCGAGGTTCTGATCCAGCCCTATGGCAAGGGCATGGTGATGACCGAGCTGCGCAACCACAATGAAATGGTCTCGCAGGACAGCGTGTTCGATGGCTTGAAGAAGCAGAAATATGATCCCGAGCTGCTTGAAATCGCCGGCATGCTCATCGACAAGAAGGTGACGACATTCGATCCTTCGAAGTTCGAGGACACCTACGAAGATGCGCTGATCGCCATGATCGATGCCAAACGCAGGGGCAAGCAGCCGCCGAAGCCCGCGCCGAAGCCGAAAGAGAACGTCATCAACCTGGCCGAGGTGCTGAAAAAGAGCCTCAAGCAGGAAGGGTTGGGGCCGCCTACAAAGAGCGCCTCGCCGAAACGCAAGATTGCTTAGCACCTGTCGTCGCTGGCACGCGCCAACACGCTAGAATTGATCGAAGTGGAGAACGGCAGCCACGTGGTAGGCCGGCACGGTTGCAGCCTTCGGGGTGGCGCTGGGCCGTGCCGGCCAATGCTGGGGCTTCGAGGGACCAGCAACGATCAAAGTACAAGCATATTAGCAATCTCGCAATTAAGCCAAATGGCCTATCCTGCGCGCATATCGCGAAGGATGCGCATGCGGGTCCGCTCGCCATCGCGTTTCGCAGACGATCTCATTCATAGCGGAACTACAGCAATTTTCCCCAAGCCCTGGACACCGCAACGCCGCAAGTTGTGGCGGCAATGTTCCGACGCCGACACGGGCCTCCATCGCAAAATTCCACTAGGCGGCGCTCTTGCGGCGGGCGAGCGCGACAATGGCCGGCAGGGCTGCTCAGGCAGTTTGGTTCGTTTAGCTGGAAAGGCATAGGACGATGACGATTTCTCCGTTTCTCACCGCTCTCGGATCCGAAGGTCCCCCAGCCGACCGGGCGAAAGACATGGCCCTGTATGGATGGCTGGTTGGAAGTTGGGAAATGGATACGGTCCACCACCTCGACGACGGCACAACGCAGAAATGGAATGGAGAATGCCATTTTGGCTGGGTGCTTGGAGGCCGCGCGATCCAGGACGTTTGGATCAGGCCCAAGCGGCCTGCGCCGTCAACGATGTATGGCACGACATTGCGCATCTTCGATCCTGGGATCGATGGCTGGCACATCATATGGAACGACCCGCTCAACCGGGATCACTCGCACCAGGTCGGGCGGACCTAGGGGAAGGACATCGTCCAGCTCGGCAATGACTCGCGCGGTTTGAAAACCCGATGGCGTTTCACCGAGATCACTGCCGACAGCTTCCATTGGATCGGCGAGGAAAGAGATTCCGAGAGCGACCCCTGGCAAATCACCTATGAACATTTTGCGCGCCGGCAAAACCCTGAAGCCAGGTAGCCGTCGAAAGGAAAGGCCGTCGTTTTCCCACAAACGACGGCCCCATGCTTGCCTGCCCCACCACCCCCCAGACAGCATGAAACTCCATTAGAGCAGGCTAAAGTTTGCCGTCTATAAACTTTGACATAGAGGGGCGGAAAGATTTTGCCGCCCTGATTGGCGGCGATGTTCCCCAGCGAGTTTTTCGGATTGGGACAAATGGCTAGCCGCCCCTGAAGCGCGTCGCGCCGGTGCCGGGATAGCTTTTGCGGTTACGTACGCGACCGCCATCGGCATAAGATGATTCCACTCGTCATACTAAGTGATTGATTCTGTTGAGGTGCGTATTACTGCGCCGCTCGGTATCAAATCAGAACCCATTCATACCGATGAGTTAGCCGGGTCACCATATAGATAAAATTTATTTCATTTTGAAATCCACCCAAATATAGTCTTTTACAAATCTCTTTCTTCGTCTTACAATTATACTTTACGTCTTGGTAATATAAGCGCTGCGCCAAGTCCTTCCGCCCGACTCAAAGCGGCGGCAGGAGATGGCCGGATAGTGCCGTAGAATGCATGGGAGGTGGGGATGATCGCTTTCAAACGCGATGCGAGCGGTCTTTATCTGGCGGACCCATTAGCCGGCGCACGTGTCGCCTTTCTGTTCCAGGATAAGTCACGCGCCGACCCGACATTCGATCTGACCGCCCAGAGCTGGGTCGACCCCGGTCAGCTTGGTTACATCGCGTTCTTCGTCCCTTCGGCGACACGCGACTGGAACGCTTTCGAGATAGGCATCCGCAAAGCCTTCGCCGACAGTCCCGGAACCCAGATCGGCTGGTTTCCCGAGCCGCTCAGCATCGCGCCGATCCTGGTCTCGGTCACCGGGCAAGGCACCTCGTCGCCGACGGTGGGGGAGTCCTTCTCGCTGGCATTCCGGCAGAGCGTGACGTTCCAGGTTCAGCCCGACCTGTTCACGCTGTCCACGACGGTGCTGTTCGACGACGCCTCCAACAGCCTGCAGATCGCCAACAGCCAGCCGCCGGCGGCGCTGCTGTTGACGGCGACGCCGCCAGCCGGTGCCACGGTGACATTCCAGTCGGCCGCGCCATTCGCGAGCTTGGCGCTCAGCGGACCGCTCGCTGGTACGGCAAGCGCCGCGTTTGAACTGGCGACCACCGACCTCGTCCAGTTCGAGGCCGGCATGATGTATTTCGACCCGCCAACCGGCGGCGGGCTGGTCGGTGCCTTGAACTATCCGGTTTTCCGCGGCGTCGGTGGCTCGGCCACGCCGTTCGGCTTCAACGTCACGCTGGACGTGCTCGGCCCACTCGACGCGACGCGCAGCTTCTTCCAGTTCACCGACCCGCTGCTCGGCTCGACTTTCGTCACCACCAACGGCAAGCCCTTCGCCCTCAGCACCATCAACACCGGCGATATCAGCACGGTGAGCCGTCTCGTCTTCGCCGGCCGTCCGCAACAATCGCCGAGCGAGCAGCGCTATTACTACCTGACGCCGGCGGGACAGTTCGGCCTGGCGCTCGATGCCGGCGCCAACCTGGCCGCAGGCGCAAGCTCCGAAACGGTGCAGATGCTGTGCGGCGTCACCGGCACCGAATTCGTGACCGTCACCATCGGCTCGGCACCAGACAAGCTCGAATTCGTACCGGCGCAGCCGGCCTATCGCATTGCGCCAGCGCAGGATTCGCCGACCAGCCCGGCTTTTCTCGATGCCACCGCGACGACTTCGTGGGCACAGCTCATCGTCCAGGACGGCAGCTATGTCTCGCAACCCGAGCGCGCTCCGCTCTACAATCAGCGCACCAACACGGCCACAATGCTTGCCGGCGCTGAGCCCGCCTCCGGCCTCACCGTCTATGTACTCGACGCTTTCAAGGTCGCCTCATGGAGCGCGAAAGCCGCAAGCACGCCCGCCATACCGCTGGTGCCCTATGCGGGGCTCGATTTCTCGACCGACCCGAACCTCAATGCCGCCGCCTATCTCGACATGGAATCGCGGGCGCTCAACCCGAGGCGCGCCAGCGGCTTCATTCCGGCACCGAAGCAAGGCGCGGCGGCAAACGCTGTCGCCGCCGGACCGACGACGCTGGCGATGACGCCGCAAGGCATGCTGGCCGAACTTGCCGGCACGCCATTGGCATGGACCGGGTTGCAGATGGCGACGAGTGCAGCCGGCATCCTGGAATTCGAGGCCATGGGTCCGTCGATCTGCAAGGCCGTGCAGCAGAACCAGATCTTCACGGTGGTCAGCGAAAACCCCGCCAACCCTGACCCGCTTGGCTCCGGGCAGGCCCTGTTCGACTTTTCAGGCGACAAACTGGAGATCGGCGACTGGACGTTCGACCTGTCGCCGGGCAAGCGCGCCGCGCCCGACGGTACGCCGCCGATCTTCATGATGAAATTCTATCCGGGCGAGACGATCGAAGCTCTGGTTGCCGACACAAGGCTGTGGTCGCAGGCCGACATCTTCAACAAGACGTTCACCGCCGCCGCCACCCAGGCCTATCTGCAAAAGCTGATCACCGAGGCGAAGGCCGCGGTGTTCCCGAATGGCGGCACGCAGCCCGACACCACCTCGCTATACTGGAATTTCTACCAGACCGTAACCGACCCGACCTTCAACGGCATCCTCGCCGTCAACTGCAACATGCAGCTCGATGAATTGCCGACCGCGGTGCGCGCCGTGCTCGGCGGCATGAAGGATCCAGGCATAGCCGGCTTTCGTGTCCACCATGTCGGCATCGCCATCAACAACACCGACCCGTCGCAGGCCGTGCCGACGCTGGCGCAGAGCGCGACCTTCGCGCTGGTCGACTATGAAAAGGCGGCGAGCAAGTCGGCAGCGGCCCCCGATAGCAATATTGATATCGACATCGACTATGGCTTCGAGGTCGAATATCTGCGCGCTTTGTTCACCAATTCCGAGCTGCGCAGCTTCGCCTGCGAGGTCAATCTCACCATCAACAATCTGTTCAAGACCGGCGTCAATCTCGATGCCGCGCTGAGCCCGGCCGCCAATGCCGGCGATGACGCCAATGTCATCGCCATCATGGGTTCCTACCAGGCGCACGGCACCAGCGGCGACGACAAGAGTTCCGGACAGGGCGTCTATTCGTTCGTCGCCCAGGGCGATTTCGTCTTCAACTTCACCGACGAGAACGGCAAGTCCAACAACAAATATCTCAAGCAGATCACGCTGACGAAACTGCAATTCTCGTTCGATGACGAGACCGCGGCGACGCCGCCAAAAGCCGACACGACCCACATCAGCGCCCATTTCGCCATCTGGGGTGATATCGAGTTCAACGAATTCCAGGTGCTCGACCTGTTTGCGTTCGAGAAGCTGGCCTTTTCCAATCTCGGTATCGACGTCGGCTTCGACCTGACGATCCCGGCCCAGGGACAGCCGTCGACAAGCACGCCGTCGCTCAGCTTTTCGCCGGGTGACCTGCGGCTCGACCTCGGCGCCACCGAGAAGCGCAGCGGCGCCGACAGCCTGCTCGACCTGATCCCGTTCAAGCTCAAGTCATTCCTCTATTCGGGCACGGCCGATCAGACGATCGAGAGCCTGAACTATTATTCGCTCGGTTCGCTGCCTGGCCTGGCGGAAAACGGCGTCACGCTGCAGGACAATTTCAACTATGCGCTGATCTTCGATCTCGATCTCGGCTCGATGGGCGGGCTGGTCGGTTCGCTTTCGGCCTTCAAATTCAGCGTCCTCATCGGCTGGCTGAGCCCCGAGGACGGCGGTGGGCTGGCCTTCGGCATCCAGCTTCCGCAAGTCGACGGCAAGCTGGAAATCAAGATCGAGGGCGTGCTGACCATCTCGATCGAACAGTTCAATCTCGAATACGCCACCGATGCCGATCCCAAGATGCTGGTGCTCGGCATGCACAATTGCTTCATCGAGATACTGGGCCAGCGCCTGCCACCGGACGGGACGATCAGCATCGGCCTGTTCGCACCGACCGAAGGCGCCGACCAGATTGGCTGGATCGGTGCTTACAATTTGGGCAAGGATGGCGGCGGCGGTGGTGGCGACGATGCGCAGAAACTGCTGGCGGCGCCGGCCAAGGTGGGCGCTGTCAGCGATGTCTTCGAGCTCGTCTATCTCGGTGTCGGCCAGCGGGTCGGGCCCGACCCGACCAAGCCGCCCGCCAATTTCGATGCTTTCCTGAAGTTCATGCAGGGCGACTTCTGGGACGCCCTCAAGAACAAGAAATTTGCCGATATCTACCATCCCGAAGGCAAGTGGATCATCGTCACCGACTTCACGCTGCTGAAAGTGCTCGAGGTCGGCTTCATCTTCTATGACGTGACGCCGTTCTACGCACTGCTGCTCAAGCTGACCGGCGGTGCCGGCAAGGGTGCGGAATTCGAGGTCGTCTACACCAAGATCTCCGACACGATCGGCAAATTCGCCGCGGTCTTCAGCCTGCCCGACAGCCTGCGCACCTTCCAGGTTGGCGCGGCCTCGCTGACGCTGCCGACACTGAGCGTCGACGTCTACACGAATGGCGACTGGAAGGTCGACCTCGGTTTCCCCGACGGCGACAACTGGAGCGTCTGCTTCCAGGTGCAGGCGCAGGCCGGGCCTATTCCGGTGACCGGATCGGGCGGCTTCTACATAGCCAGCCTGAGTTCGGCCACCGACCCCGACGTGTTCAAAGGCACCTACCAGAGCATCCTGGCCTTCGGCTTTGCCGCGCGGCTGGGCGTCGGCAAGGACTTCACCGCCGGGCCGCTGAAGGCGGGGGTAAGCGTCACCTTCTTCGGCATCATCCAGGGTGCGGCCGGTTATCTCACCAGCGGTGGCGGAGACCTCGCCAAAAAGCCGGACGCGCTGTCGCTGCAAGGCCAGTTCGGCATCATCGGCGAGCTCTACGGCTCGCTCGACTTCGTCATCATCAAGGCCAGCGTCAACGTCCGCCTCGAGGCCAGCATCGGCATCATCCTGGCGCTGGAGCCACCCAGTGTGCCGGGCGGCGGTGGCGGCTCGATCCTGCTCTACATCGAGGCAAGCGTCAGCGTCAGCGTCACGGTGGAGATCAACCTCTTCCTGTTCTCGATTTCCATCAGCTTCAGCTTCAATGCCTCGTTCCGCTTCGAATGGCAGCTTGCCGGTTCGTCGCAGCAGGCCAAGATCGAAACTTTCGCGCGGCTGAAGCAGCGGCTTCTTGCGGGTGCAGCGGCGAGTGTCGGGCTTTGCCCCAACCTGCCGAAGGACCTGCCTATCCTGTTCCTGCCGGAACTGACCGTGGTGTTCCCCGATGCGACCAGCAAGGGCACGCCGTGGGTCGTGACATCGCTCGGCATACAGTACGACGACAACCCGTCGCAGAACCCGACCTATGCCGATTTCAAGCCGTTCGAGGCGGTGACGACGCAGCTTGCCACCTTCGCGCTCATGCACGCGCTGAACCTGCCGGCCTACAACTCCGTGGTCCTGCTCGAATTCGATTCCAGCAGCGGCACGCCCGGTTTGAAGGACATCGACAGCGAGCCGGACGCGCTCACCGGCTGGATCGACTATCCGACCTTGCTTGGCCAGCTCGCCAATTTCTCCGCCACGCTTGCCGCACCGACCGGCAAAGCCAAGGCCTGCGTGTTCCCGATGCCGCCGTTCCTCAACATGGCGACCACCGGGCGCACCGACGGCAATGGCAACGCACAGGATCTGTCCTACCAGTTCCTGGCGCAGAACCTCGTCTCGCAGACCTACCTGCAAGCGGTCGACACCTATTTCAACCAGCTCTTCGTCAACCAGACCTCGAACCCGACCTCGGTCAACGACGCCGGCGGCACCACGCCGTTGTCGCAGGAGATATTCCTCGATTATTTCAAAGGCTTGATCCGTGGCGCGGTGCACGAGCTGCTGGTGACGATGCAGGATGCGGGGCTGACCTCGTCACCGCTCGACAAGCTGTTCATGGCGGCGGTGGCCGCACCGACACCCGGTGCGCAAACGCGCTTCCAGGGCCTCGCGGGGCAGATGTCGAGCGCGTTGCGTGGCGGCGTGCGCCTGCCTTACACCGCCGGTCTCACCGTGCCAGGCGGGGCGGTGTCGACCAGCACGAACCCGCTGTTCGCGCTTCTGTGGCAGGAATTTCCGGCCGGCGGCTTCGCCAAGAACAACAGCTACAGCATCACGCTGAGCAATCCCGACAAGACGCAGGACTGGCTTGCCGTCAACGCCTCGTTCTCGCTCACCCAAGACGTCCTAAGCCCCTATCTCGCCTTCACCGAAGCGTCGATAACGGCGCCAAGCAGCCCGACACCAATCGCGCTCAGTTCGACCGGGCCGCAATCTTTCGCGCTGGAGAACGCCATCGCCTGGACGCCGCCAAGCGCGACGGCGCTCAGCCTGCGGCCATTCGCGCCAAGCCTGGAGAAATTGCAGGTAAATGAAGGAACGGCAGCGATCCCCGTCCTGGTGAAATCCCGCCAGGCGCAAGGGGCCTATCTGCCGGACGGCACGCCGCTGCCTGCTGGGGACATTACCTTTGCCACCAGCATCACGCTGACGGTCAAGCAGATTCCGGGCGCCACGCAAGGCAGCATGCTTGCCGACGTCTACGCACTGTCCGGCGCCAGCCAGTCGGACGAGGCGCTGCTCGGTCGGATCCTCGACGATCTCAGGGGCGGTGACCGGCCGGTCGACGCGATCCAGATCCTGTTCCAGACGGCCGCCGGTGCGCCCGGCCTCGTCTCGGCAGTGGTCGATCCAAATGCCGTCTTCGCGCTGCGCACCAACACCACGACGGTGTCGCAGCCGCCGCAAGGGCTGATGGCCTTCGCGCTCGGTCTGCCGGCGGGTGTGTCCGTCGGCGCCAGCACCGACATCACAGCGGATGGCGGCTACGGTTTCCTGCAGATCATCCAGCAGGCGACGGTCGCCAATGCGCAGGGTTACTATCTGCGCTTTGTCGACAAGACCGGCAACGCCCTGCCAACGCCGCTGTTCGTCAAGGGCGTCGCGCAGGTGACGATGCTGGTGACCTACAAGGCCGGCAGCGGAACCAACCAGAGCGGCTCGCCGCTCGCCATCCAGCCCTATTACAACGCGGTCGTGCTTGCCGGCACTCAGAGCGGCCTCGTCTACTATGCCGAGACCGCCGACCCGGCCCTGGAGGCCCGCTACGTCAAGGTCGCGGCCGGCACCTTCGGTGTCGAGTTGACGCGCTCCGAAAGCGTCATGCAACTGAAGACGCCTGCCGCCCTGGTCAAAACCGGGCAGCTTGGCGCGGCGAACTCCCATTCGCGCGGTCGCGTCATCGAGGCGCTGCGCGCATCCGGCATCGCCGACGATACCGAACTGCACGCAGCACTGGTCGCGGCGGGTGATGCGAAGGCGTCGCTCAACGGGCTCTACAGTCTCGTCACCTACCAGATACAGGCGACGACAGGCTTCACGCTGAGCAATTTGTCAGCGCCGATCCAGCCGCAAAAGCCCGACCAGTCCGGCACCACCGGCACGTACCGGGTGTTCGCGCCGCTGTACAACGTCGCCACCGCCAATGCCGGCTCCACCACGCCCGACCGCTACGCTTCGATCAACGACAAGTTCACGCTGGACTTCTTCGTCAACGACGCCTTCGGCAACCAGCTGCCGACGCCGGCCAGCTACAGCGACACCAACCTCTATTTCGATCCGATCGTGCCGGTCGACCAATGGCCGGGGATCCTGCCGACCTATGGTTTCAACGGCTCGACGCCGAACACCATCGAGATCGTCCTGACGCCGAGCCAGGCGGCCTTCAGCGGCATGTCGGCGGACCAGAAGGCGGCAGCCCTGGCCAATTTCCGCACCATCGAGGACCAGATCAGCGGTCCAGGCATCTCGTTCTATGTCGAGACCAGTCTTGCCCTGCAGGCGGATGGCAGCAGCCTTGTCAATTTCCCGGTGGGTGCTGCAGACACCAGCAAGGTGACAGGCATGGTTGCCGACCTCGTCAACTGGCTGGCGGGGCTCAGCACCAACTTCCCCGGCGCGGTGACCATTTCGATGCCGGTCAGCGGTCCCGGCGCCTTGCCGCCGCTGTTCGAGATCGTCGTGCTGTTCGGCATCACCCGCGATGCCAATTTGATCTCGCCCTATCTGAAGGACCAGTTCGGCACGATCATGGTGCCGTCGGCGCAGAACGTCGCGACCGGATTTGTTCCGGCGACCGGCGGCGCCAGCAACATGTCGCAGTTCGCCGCCGCTTTCGTTGGCGCCTTCCCGGCGCAGAAGCTCGCCATCGGCATGAATGGGGCCGACGCATCGCCACAGCAGAAACTGTCGAGCACGGCCCAGTCCAGCACGGCACTGGCGCGCAAGCGGCTCAAGTCATTGAAGCTCGCCCATGACGGCTCCGGTGGAGCACGCGCCGGCTCGCAATCGCTGTGGGCCGCCGCGGCATCGCTGCTCGACATCTCGATCGGTGCCGCAGGTGCCGGACCGCGCTTCCTGTCGCCCAAGCCGCTCGACAATGTGCTGAACAGCGCCAGTGTTTCGATGCCGCAGCTGTCGTCCAAGCTGCCGGCGCTGCCGGCGCAACAGCTGTTCATCGACACCGACCTCGACCAGCTCAACCGCATCTTCTTCCAGGCGGTCGACGAGGTGCTGTCACCGGCCTCGGCGGCCAAGGCCTTCGAGGTCGCCCCCGACGCCTACGACGCGATGGCGCTCGGCCGCGAGGCGCTGGCGCAGAAATACGCGCAATACGAAGTGGACTGGCTGTTTGGCCCGCAATCGCCGTTCACCGGCACGACCGCAGCACTTGCCATCGCGAAGGATGTGTTCGAGCAGCAGATGCGCGCGGCGCTGATGACGGCCTATTCCGTCGACACCATCGTCCAATACGACGTGACCTGGAACCAGTCGGTCTCGGCTGCCGCCGATGGCAATATCGAGCTCTTCGGCCAGATCGAAGCCGTACTCGCCGGAAACTACAGCTGGAGCGGTCTCAGCCTTTCTGCGACGACAAACAATCCGCACGGCCTGACCGACGGCAGCAGGGTGCTGATGATATTCCAGGCCAGTTCGGGGCAATTGCCGGCGAATGGCGTCTACGGCGTCACCGTCACCGGTGACACCACCTTCACGATCGCCACCGCCGCCAGCGGTTCGGGCGCCGGCACCTTCTCCGCCACGCGCCAGAACGCCGGGCTCTCGACCGCCCATGTCGGCGTCAGCAGCATGGGGGCGAGCCCCCTCACCTTCCTCTACGGCGATCCCGACGCGGCCGCTGCCGCGGTGGTGCCTTTCGATCTGCGTTTCGCCATCACCAACCTGCAGTTCTTCCTGGCGCCGGCGGGCGCACCCGGCGAAGCGCGTCCATCGATCTGGCTGCAGCTCGTCGATCCCTATCCAAAGGGCGTGCCGCATGTCGGACCGGCCGGCGCGCTGACCAAAATCCCGGTCGTGTATCGCCAGTATCCGACGCCGCCGACGCTGGTCAGCCAGACCTGGTCGGGCTACACGCCAACGTCGGGTTCGGGCAATCCAATCGCCGACGGCGCCGACTGGAGCTACCTCTATACCTATCAGGCGTTCCTCGTCGCGCAGGACCAGATCAACACCGCCGTCACCTACAACACCAACCTCAGCGCGGCGCCGGACAACCCGCCGAACTCCGCCAACCCTGCCCCCAGCGCAGGCCCGCCCTACGACCTGTTCACGGCATTGGCGCGCACCTCGGCCGTCTACGGTGCCATCAGCCCGGTGCTGCGCAACCCGGCCGATCCAGCCTGGCCCGATGCGGTGGCCGCCTTCGCCACCGCCATTGGCGAGGTGACGGCGAACAAGGACTGGAATCCGAGCCTGAACATGGCCCTCGGTCAGGGTCTGATCAGCGTCACCGACAGCTACGTCGTCACAGACACGCTGCAGCCGGACGGGACGACGCGGCAGATCGATTTGCAGTGGCCGGCCGCTCAAGGCGAATCCAGCTTCTCCAATGTCGCGCTGACCGTCACCGCACTCGACCCGTCGACCCTGACGCCGTACCCCAACCAGCATCCGGTCCAGCCGTCGCCGCCGGACGGCCTGCTGTTCGAGGTCGACAACGCCGCGCCCGGCAATTTCGGCGTGGCGCACACGATCGAGGTCGATGCACTCAACGTGCTGGCGGCCGAGAATGCGCTCGCCTCGGTGCAGATCGAGCGCAACCTGATCACGCTTGAAGCCCCGAACAACACGGCGTGGCAGGTGGTGCCGGAATTCGTCTACATGACGCCGCAGGTCAGGCCGAGCCAGCCGGTCACGCCGTTCATCGACAATGCGACGCCGATCGATGTGGCGACGCTGCCAGGCCAGGGTTCAGGTGCTGCCTGTCCGACATCGCCGTCAAGCCTTTGCCAGCGCATCTACACGATCATGGCCGACCTTTTGGCCGACCCGGTGCACGAACAATCGCTGCTTGCGGCGCATGCGGCCGCCAACGTGACCAGCGGAACCACAAGGCGGGTCAAGGTCGCCTGCTCCTACCAGTTCCCGTTCCCCGCCGTTGCCGGCGGCGCGTTCGACAGCGCCTCGATCAGCCCGCTTGTTCCGATCGTGCTGGCGCGGTCCTTCGAGATCGACGGGCAACAGCCGGCGGAGCTCGGCGATTTCGCCGCGCTTTTCGCAGCGGCGATCGCCGGCTGGGCCTCCAAAAACAGCATTGTCTTCGGCGCCAGCGCAATGCCGGCAGGTGCGAGGCTGGTCTTCGACATCACGCTTTACGCAGCACTCAGCGGCGTCAATACGCCGGTGCTGCGCTTCAGCAACCTGCAACTGAAACTGACGGACATCGACGCGAGCTGACCGCCTCAAGGCGGGCATTCGCGGCGGCGTCACGCAGACACGAGTGGAAGGAGGAGCCGTTTCGAAACCAGACCATCGGGCCCCAAGCCGGCAACAGGTTTTGGAAGCATCCGATGTTGAAACAAAACGATCGAGCGACGGCACGCTTCGACTTCAAGTCCGCCGCTCTGGAATTCGCCTGCAAGAACGACAGTCCGAAACCCGCAAACCGCGAGGGAAATTATGGCAACGACCGCAAAATTCGACATTCTCGGTGCAAACGCATCTAACCCAAACTGGGATGGCTCGCCGCTGACGCTGGCCTACCACGACAGCGCGGCGATGCCGCAGACGACCAACGGATCGATGATCTTCGCCTATCAGAACACCGCCTCCCTGAACAATGCCGGCAAGCTGGCGCTGACCTCGGGCAGTTCGACACCGTCGTTCCTGACAGCTCCGGCGTTGCTTTCCCAGCCGAACATCCTCGTCAACAACTGGCAGGCAAACAATCTCTCCGTCACCAATGTCAGCGTCGCGACCGCGACGCCGATCTGGATCGAGGCCTTCGGTCCTGGACTGCCCGGCCAGAAGCCGGTTGCGCTAGCCATCAACACCGCGCTGACGCTCAAGCCAGGCGGCATTGCCCAGGGAACGTCGACCCCGAACTGGATGCAGCTGACCCTGGGGACGAATACGGGCCAGTTGATCATCGTTGCCGTTGTCGGCGGTCCGCAGGATGCGTCAGGCAACAACGCCTACGCCGTCGCGCTGAACTCGCCGTCCGGCAACACCGGCCCGGGCACCGGCACGGCGGCGCCACAAGGCTATTACGCGACGACGGGCGGCAACAACTACTCCTTCGAATTCAACTGGGGTTCCTCGGTCGTCTACGTGGCGAACATGTCGCCTTCGACGGCTTCCTCGCTGACGGCGCAACTGCTGTCTCTGTGATCGAAGCGCGGGAGCCGGAAGCGCAAGCCGCCGGCTCCCGCGACAACGCCGGTGCAAAGAGGACATCCTGACATGCACGACTTCATCGCAGCGGGCACGGTCAACGCGACCTGGAACGGCATGCCGCAGACACTGGCGGTCCGTGGCAGCGTGACCATGCCGCAGACGCCCAACGGCTCCCTCATCGTCGGCTACTTCAACCAGTCACAGCAGAACAACGAGGGCAGGCTTACCTTCACCTCTGGCAGCAGCGCCCCAACGAACGTTCGGGTTCCGGCCCTGGCGCGGATGATCAGCGTGCTGACAGCGAACTGGCAGGCCAACAACCTGACCCTCACCAACACCAGCCTCAATGCCGCGACCCCCATCTTCGTGCAGGCCTTCGGCCCCGGCATTCCCGGCATGCAGCCTGGCCAGCTCGTGAGCGGCACACCTGTCCAGCTGGCGATGCGCCAGGCGGTGCAAGGGATAACGACACCGAACTGGATGCAGCTTGAGTTCAGCTCGAGCACCGGCAATCAGCAGGTGGTCGCGGTGGTCGGTGGACCGCCTGACCAGTCGGGTAACAATGCCTATGTGATTGCGCTCAACGCCCCGAGCGGCGACACCGGACCGCCGACCGGGAACACTCCGCCGGACGGATTTTACGCCACGGCGGCCGGCAACAGATACACGATGTCCTTCAGTTGGGGGGCGGCGATAGTCTACGTGGTCAATCTCTCGCCGCAGACCGCAACGCCGGTGACGACCCTGCTGCAATCCCTGTAGACCTCCGCACCGGTCCGCCTTTCCGCCATCTTGGCTGCTCTATGAGACGGAAGCCATGCCACCTTCGGACTTCAACATTTTGGGTCAATCCCTGGCGACGGACAATTGGGATGGCTCCCCGGTGGAGCTTGCCGTGCGCGACAGCGTGGCGATGCCGCAGACCCCCAACGGGTCGATGATCCTGGCTTTCCAGAATGCTTCCGAGATGAACAATGCCGGCAAGCTGGCGCTAACCAGCGGCAGCAGCCAGCCGCAATTCCTGCTGGCGCCGGGGCTGGCCTTGCAGCCCACCATCCTGATCAACAATTGGCAGGCCAACAATCTGAACATCACCAATGTCAGCGTGAACACCAACACGCCAATCTGGATCGCGGCCTATGGGCCGGGCATGGGCGGCGCGGCGCCAACGCCTTTGCCGACCACCGGCGACGCCGTCCCGGTCGCTGTCGACACCACGCTGAAAGCGGTCACGCTGCCGCAGTACATGCAGCTGGGCTTCCAGGCGAATTCGGCCGGTCTTTGCCTGTTCGCTTTCATCGGCGGCCCGCAGGACACCAAAGGCAACAATGCCTATGCGATCGCGCTGAATTCGCAGTACGGCGATACCGGGCCCGGCCACCCGACACCGGCCCCGGCCGGTTACTACGCGACGGCCGGCGGCAACAGCTACAGTTTCGAGTTCAACTGGGGAACCTCGGTGCTGTTCGTGGCCTATTTTGGCAGCGGCTCCGTCCTGAGCGGCGTCCCCAAGGTGGTGACTGCCGCCCCCACGGTGACATTGCAGACGCTGTGATCCTCGCGGTCATGCTCCGCCGCCGATCGGCACCTAAACTGATTAAAAATAGAGCAATATTGAAATGAACTGACCGTGAGTCGTATAAGCAAGTTCTTTAAGTGCACCATCACAGTTTTGTTGGAAGTAAATTTTAGATTTTATGGCTTTGCAAGCTAGACAGATTTCCGGATCGGGCGCACTATGCTTACGGATCGAAGTCTACAGCCAGTATGAGGGAGGCCCCATGTCGCTTGGTGGATCGATGGCGCGTGCGCGATTTCTCTTGGGTTTTTTCGGCAGCAGCCTGGTACCAATCGCGGTGCTGCCCGCAGCGGCCGAGATCCTCAATCCACCGGTGCTGCAGGATGACCGCGCGCCGATCGCCAAGCCTGCTCTGACGGAGCTCGCACCTGCTGCACCACTGCCCGGAAACACGCTGCCGGTGCGTGGCGACCGCCTGCTCAATCTCAAGATCGAGTACATCGACAACCAGATCTACAACCCGTCCACGGGCGGCTACGACAAGGTCCATTTGCGCGGCTACACCGGCAAGGGCGTCGATCCCAAGGCTCCTTATGTCTCGCCGACGATCGAGGCCGTTCCGGGCGACACGGTGCGCGTCACCCTCGACAATCAGTTGCCGGCAGGGCCGCAGCCCGGCGACCCCGGCTGCATGCCCGGCGGCCAGATGCCCGACATCCCCCACTGCTTCAACGGCACCAATCTGCATACTCACGGGCTGTGGGTAAGCCCATCGGGCAATAGCGACAACGTGCTGCTGTCGATCAACCCGCAAACGCAGTTCACCTACGAATACAACATCCCGTCGGACCATCCTTCCGGCACGTTCTGGTATCACACCCATCGCCACGGCTCGACGGCGCTGCAGGTGTCGAGCGGCATGGCCGGTGCGCTGATCATCCGCGGCAACCGCTTCCCGACCCCGACAACCCATGGCGACATCGATACGCTGATCCCGACCTCGGCGATCCCCGAGCGGGTGCTGGTGATGCAGCAGATCCAGTATGCCTGCCGCGCGCCGGCGGCCAAGCCCGGAGAACTCGGCCCGATCAAGCAGGACATCAACGGCCACTATTTCTGTGATCCCGGCGATGTCGGCGGCATCGAGGGCTATGACCAGTTCGGGCCGGGCACCTGGCCGGCATCGGGGCGCTATACCTCGCTCAATGGCAAGGTGTTCAATCCGAACGACGCCTTGAAGGCAACGCAGGGCCAGATCGAGCGCTGGCGCATGGTCCATGCCGGCGTGCGCGATACGATCAGCCTGCAATTTTTCAAGGTGCTTGACGGCAAGCTCAAGCCCGGAGTGAAAACGCTGCTCAATGCCGACACCAACGCGGCGTTCATCAAGGATACGTGCAGCACCACGCCCGTGCCCTATACGCTGGTCGCGGCCGACGGGCTGACGATGGCGGCGGCGCAGCCGACCAAGCTTGCAACCTTCCAGCCCGGCTATCGCTTTGACGCGCTGGTCGTCTTTCCAGAAGCCGGACGCTATTGCGTGATCGACTCCTCGGCGCCCAAATCAGGCGTGGTCAACGGGCTCGATGTCGGATCGCAACTGCTCGCACTGGTCGACGTCGCGCCGGGAACGGCGGTCGAAAATGTGGAAACCTACGTCAATCGCAAGCTGGTCGCCCTGGCCGAGGCCAACATGCCGGCGAATGTCAAAGCGACGGTGGTGGCCGATCTCAAGGCAGGAATGAAATTCACCAGCTTCACGCCGCATCCCGACGTCACCGACGACGAGGTGAAGGGCAACGGCACGCAGGAGCTGACCTTCTTCATCGACACGACCGGGCCGAACACCAAGTTCGAGGTCGGCAACACGCTCAACGCGGCCGACGTCAAGCCCTACGACCCGACCCGCATCGACCGCTCGCTGCCGCTGGGCAAGGCGCAGGAATGGACGCTGCAGTCGCACTTCGTCAGCCATCCGTTCCACATCCACGTCAATCCGTTCCAGATCGTCTCGATCATCGATCCCAACGGCAAGGACGTCAGCGCGCCGGGCGCGATAGACGATGCCGGCGGTGAGCCCTACGATCCGCAATATGCCGGGCTCAAGGGCGTGTGGAAGGATACGCTGTGGATCAAGAGCCTGATCCCGCAATCCTTGCCGGCCGGCTTCTCGGGCATCTACACGATCAAGGTCCGTACCCGTTACGAGCGCTACATTGGCGAGTACGTGCTGCACTGCCACATCCTCGATCATGAGGACCAGGGCATGATGCAGAACGTTGCCGTGGTGCTGCCTGATCAGGTGGGCGACATCACCCAGAGCGGCGCGATGCAGATGCAGATGGATGGCCACGATGGCCACAAATAAGGCGCAGCCAATGCCCGCCGCGCCGTTCACCTGGAGCGATGTGGAGGCGATCCTCGCGACGGCCGGCGGCACCGGGGGACCCGGCAGCCTGACGGGACTGACGCTGCCGGAGTTCCTGGCACTGCAGCTGCACGGGATGCCGCTGATCGCGCCGCTCTCGACCACCTGTTGCGGCACCAGCGATGCCAAGGGGCGCGGCGCGCGCTCGGCGCTGATCCGGGGCTTGCGCGGACTGCCGCCGTTCGACGGCAAGCAGTTCCCTCGCCTGCCCTGGGGCGGCAAGCCGGTCGCCGATGAAGACATAGACCGGATCGAGACCTGGATCGAAGAGGGCTGCCCCGGCGCGTTGATCGGTTCGATTGCGCTCGCCAGCGAGGTCAGCGTGGCGACCGAGGCGCGCGTCGAGGTCAAGGGGATTGCCGGCCCGGTCTTCAGCGCGGCGTCCGATCCGGCGGCATGGCGCTACGCCAAGGGCGAGCTGCGGCAGCGCATGGACGTCGATGTGCTGGACGATGCCCAAAAGGAGCGGCTGCGCTATGCCTTTCGTGAGCTCTACAAGCTCAACAAATGGGTCGGCGACAAACGCAGCTACAACAATCTGGCCCTGATCCACCAGAACCACTGTCAGCATGGCTGGGAACGTTTCCTGCCGTGGCATCGCGTGTATCTCTATGAATTCGAACAGGCTTTGCAGGATTTCTGCCCCGATGTGACCATGCCATGGTGGGATTTCCCGGCTACGCGCTACAAGCCGGAGGATCCGGCCAACGGCGCCATCCTCCCCGATGCGTTCAAGGGGTTCCTCACTGAGGCCTCGGTGCGCTTCCTGCGCGATCACGGTTTCCCGGCCAAGATCGGCACGCTCGTGGGACAGCTGTGGGCCAATCCGACGCAGGCCTATGACGCGGTCAGCGGCGCCTGCGGCAAGGACTATGTGGAGGGAGAGAATCGCAAGCGGTTGATCGACGCGCTGCTCGAGGCCAATTCGCTATGGTATCCGCTGCGCTATTCCAGCCAGTTCGGCAAAGGCACGATCAACACCGTCATCCACTATCATTATCCGGCACAGGAGGACATCGACGAGATCCTCAGCCTGCGCACCTTCCGCGACTTCGGCGGTGGCAGCCTCTATGTCGACAGCTTCGGCTTCCTGGACCAGAATCCGCACAACACGATGCACATCTGGACCGGCGGTATGAACCCTGCGTTCAAGACCAGCGCGCCCGCCGATCGCAACAGCGCGGTACGCGTTGCCGGACGCAAGTTCCACCAGCGCGACGACCTCTACTCCGAGCCGCAGTTCGGCGACATGTTCTCGAACCTGACCGCGTCCTACGACCCGATCTTCTGGCCGGTGCACGCCAATATCGACCGGCTCTGGTGGCGCTGGCAGCAGGACCATCCCGACGGCCTGCCCGCCGATCTCGATTCCGCGCTGACGCCGTGGAGCTACGCGGTGCGCGATACGCTCGATATGAACCGCTTCGGCTATGAATATGTTCGTGGCGGATGCCTCATGCCGGTCGGGCTGACCAGTCCGGTCGGACGGTTCGTCTCGGCGCCGATCGCGGTGCCCGAAGCGACCAAGAGCTTCCGCTCGGCGGAAGTGCGGCTGCACCGGGTGCCGCAATTGCCGCGCTCCTGCTTCATCCGCGTGTTTCTCAACACGCCGGACGCCGACGCCAGCACGCCGCTCAACCTGCCGGGTTATGCCGGCTATGCGGCAATCTTCGGCCACGGCGAATGTTTTGGCGGGCCCGGGCATTGCGAAATTCCACCAGCGGAGAACCGCAAGTTCGATCTACGCGAGCGCAGCATGAACACGCCGCGCAACCACCGCATCGATGTGACGCGCGCCGCACGCAGGCTGATCGCGGCCGGCGCCACCAGCCTGACAGTAAGCCTGGTCGTGATCGGCGCCTCCTATGAGGAGGACCGCGAGTTGCTGCGGCTCGACGGGGTCTCGCTCAACTTTCTGGATTGAAAACACAAGACACGGCCGGCGCAGGCACCGAGGGGAAATCAAATGGCCGACCCAACAGTCTATCGCATCCACCCGGCCGTCGGCATCGCGCGGCTCGGCGACAGCCCCGAGGGTTTCTGCATCTCGCCGGAAAAGCCGGCGCAGTTGCCGATCGAATGCGATGCCAACGGCAATGCCGCGAAAGACGACGCGCCGATCAAACACTTCAAGGACAGCAAGGGCCGCATCAAGCGCCAGGCCGCGCGTTTCCAGATCTTCGTCTATGACGCGGCCAACCCACAGGGCAGTCCGCTGAAGATCGGCGACCATGTCGAAGGCGGCGGCAATCGCGGCAAGCTGGTCGACATCCAGTGGCGCGTTCAGCTCGCCAACAAGAAGGCGGCATGGTTCACCTTCGACGGGCTGCGCGGCGAGGCCGGCTATGCCGCCGACGCGCCGCTGCGCAACGCTGGCATCACCGATCCGGTCGAACGGCAGAATCTGATCATCGACGCCGGCCCGCAAGCCGTCGACTGCACCGCGCGGCGAAAGGCGAGCTTCGGGCGGGACACCAACCCCGCCTATGCCGTCACCTTCCCGCCGACCGGGATGGTGCCGAACGACATCGACACGCTGGGCGAAATGATGACGGACGACAGCGGACGGCTGCTGCTGCTTGGCGGACACGGCAACAGCGGCTCGTTCCTCAGCGGGTTTGGCCATCCGCGCATCGAGACCTACGCCAACAGCGACGGCTGGTTCGACGACATCTCGGACGGGCCGGTGATGGCGCGGCTGGTGATGATGGAGGAGCGCGTCCAGGCGCTGCGCTACATCGATGTCGAATATCCTGCCTGGGTGCTGGTCGGGTATCCGCGCTATGCGCCGGAAGTGCTCGACATGATCACGCTGGAGGACGTGGTCGAGGACATGTCTATCCGGGAATTTGCCTATCGCACCGACATGTACGGCACCGCGGGAACGTTTGACGCGCCGCAGAAGATCGATCCGACCGACACGGCGGCCTTGCAGCACTGGCAGGCAGGACCGGTTGAGTGGAACCCGGCCTATCGCCCCTGGTTCTGGCGCGACATCTGGCCGATCATTTTCCGCGCCGACGAATTCTCCTATTTCACCAACATCCTCCAGCAATCGAACTTCCCGCACAACCAGTCGAGCCGGGGCACGTTCGATCCCTATCGCCTGTGCATCCCGCCACGCATCGCACCGCGTGCGCTGGCGCAAAAGGAAGGCCGCGCGAAGGACGACCATGTCGGCGGACGGCTGCTTGAGGCAGCGGTGGAACCGAGCCTGATGCTACTCGATGCAACGCAGGCGCCGGGCGCGGCTGCCGATGCCGTGGTTGGCGATGCCGCCGCCACGCTGAGGGCGGCAGCGGCGACTTTCACCGCCGCGGTCTGCCCGCCCGACGATGGCGAGGCGCCGCGCAGCTATGCCGCGCGCTGGCAAAAAACCTTCGCCGACAACGACACCGTGGCCGAGCCGGCCTATGCCGAGGCGCGCAGCGCCTTCGATGCTGAGATCACCGGCGTGATCGAGCGCATCGCCGCGGCCGCCGCGCCGCCGCGCAAACGGATGCTGACGCTCGCCCGGGCCTCGTCGCGGCAGGAGCCCGGCGAACCAGACCGGACCACCGATCCGGACGAGCCGATCGAGGCTGCGCTCCGCCGGTTGGCGTTCGAATACCGTTCCGGCCAGTTGCTCGAGCGCGCGCTCGCTGCCGCGGCCAAGGATGCCACGACCGATCCCGGCCGTTCCGCGCGGCAGTATCTGTTCGATCTGCTGCGCAAGCCAGGCGAGGAGAACCTGTTCCGGCTCGACGCCAATCCGGCGACGCGGACCTATCACCTGCCGCTGATGCCGCTGCTTGCCGGCGACAATCCGATCACCAACAAGACGGTGAGCAAGTTCCTGCGGCTGACCGACACGCAACTGTTCCTGCTGCGGCAATGGGCGGCGGGCATCTTCATTGACGAGGTGGATGCAGGTTTCGCCCCCGCGATCGATCCCTGGCAGCCCTACAAGGACTGGAACGTGCCGGGCGGACGCGGTCTCGACCAGGGTGTGCTGTCGAACGGACTCGGCGGCGCCTTCTGCCCAGGCGGTGAGGTGACGTGGATCATCCGCAATCCGGCGATCTGGCGCGAGCCCTACCGGATCAAAGCCGACCCTGAATGGTACAGCTTTGCGCTGACCGCGGCGCAGGAGAACGCCAACCGATGGGGAGCGGGCGTCAGCGAGGAAGGCTATATCGCCTATGCCTCCGACCCGCTGTCGCAAGGCAGCGACCTCGATTTGGGATTGCAGCCCGGCGACCTGACCAAGCTCGGCGGGCTGCCATGGCAGGCCGATTTCAACGAATGCTCCACCCAGACGATCGACGTC
The DNA here is from genome assembly GCF_056403835.1 of Mesorhizobium sp. P2_E6. Taxonomy (NCBI): domain Bacteria; kingdom Pseudomonadati; phylum Pseudomonadota; class Alphaproteobacteria; order Hyphomicrobiales; family Phyllobacteriaceae; genus Mesorhizobium; species Mesorhizobium sp. P2_E6. The sequence goes on along the minus strand of NZ_JBFUEQ010000009.1, from coordinate 212,193 downwards.
ACCTACGAGGAATGGAACGTCCTTTATCCCGACAGCGTCGGCAACACGCTGATGGAGCGCGAGCGGCGCGTGTGGGAGACCTTATGGTGGCCGGCGCATCGGCCGATGCAGGCCTATTATCCCGTCGGCAAGGACTTCCAGTTCCGCAACTGGGCGCGCGGCATTCCGCAGACGCTTGCCGGCGACCTCAAGATGGTGACCGAATGGTCGAAGCTCGGCTTCATCGTCCGCAATCCGGCGGGCGGGCTCGATCAGCCCTCGCCCGGAATCAAATACATCTGCGTCGAAGATTCGGGAGAATGACCGTGACCAATCCGTTTGTCGGCAACTGGGCCTATCGCAGCTTCAACAACGACCCCGATCTCAGCAAGGCGGCCAACGACCTTTTGTTCGGCGAAGGCACGCTGGCCATTGCGGAGCAGTCCGTCACCGAACTTGCGGGAACGATCGGCGGGCCGGGATGGTCGCTCGATCTGCGCGGTAGCTTCGCTTACGGTTCGCCGATGCAGGTCCGCTTCCAGGGCAAGGGCGTGATCGGCGGCGAGCAGTGGATCTACGACTATATCGGCTGGCTTGTGCCGGTTTGGCCCGACAGCACCGACCGGCTGGAAGTGCCCGCGATCGTCGGCTCGGTGGTGCGCACCATCCCGCATTCGGGCGATGGCGGCAGCACGAACCCGGCAGGGGTGGTGGCATCCTTCTATGCCGTGCGAGCAGGCTGACTTCGTCGTCATCGGCGGCGGGCCGGCGGGTGCCGCGGCAGCGCTGATGCTGCGCCGTCACGCGCCCCGACGGCGCGTGGTGCTGTTCGAAGCGGGGCTGCACGAGCTGATAAAACCGGGTGAGATGTTGGCGGCGGTAGCACAGGGGCTGTTACGCCAGCTCGGCGTTTGGACGCCGTTCCTTGCTGCGGCTTTCGTGGAGAACCGCGCGGTCGTTTCGGCATGGGCCGGCGAGGCGCTCGACGAGCGGCACAGCATATTCTCCGCCCACGGCGCCGGCTGGCAACTCGACCGGGCACGGTTCGATCGGCTTCTGGTGCAGGCGGCAGCGGCGGCAGGCGCGCAAGTGCGACTTGGGTGCGACGTGCGTTCGGCGGCGCGTGAGGGCCAGGGCTGGCGGCTCAAGCTCGCCGATGGGGACATTATCGCCGGCGCCGTGATCTGGGCGACCGGCCGCAGCTGGCGGCTGGCGCGATCCTTCGGCGCGAAGCTTCGGGTGCATGGCCACCTCGCCGCATACACCCGCTTCTTCGACCGCGCGCCGGGCGATGGCCGCATGGTCATCGAGGCGCGCCCGGAGGGCTGGTGGTATAGCGCCGACTTGCCCGGCGGACGCCGGGTGGTGGCGTGCCTGACCGATCCTGACCTGGGCAGCGGCCTGCGCGATCCGGAATCCTGGTACCGCGCACTGGCGGCAACACGACTGATCGCACCGCTTCTGCCTCCTGGCGCGCGTGAAACCGCAACGCTGGTGAAATCGGCGGGAACGGCCACCGTCGATCCGGCAGCGGGTGAGCGCTGGGTGGCGGCGGGCGACAGCCTGTTCGCCGCCGATCCGCTGTCGTCGCGAGGGATCGTGCATGCGCTGCGCTCGGGGATCCTCGCCGCCTATGCCGCGTCGGACATGGTCGACGGACGCGACGACCTCGCACGCACGCGCTACGCGATGATCGCCTCGCAGGGCTTTGCCGACTACGCCTCCGCGCTCGGCGTGCATTATGCCGCCGCCGCGCGGTGGGACACTGCCTTCTGGCAGCGGCGTCGGCCTCAACCCGAAGAGCGCGCGGCAGATTTGTATCACAACACGTAGCACATTTACGGAACTGCCCTCGCCGACACCATTGACGTCGGGCTCGGCTGCCTGAAGATGTCGATACTGCCCGCCCGAACAAAACAAGCGTCAGGCCGCCACGTTAGACGAGGGATTTCAGCAGTGCCCTGTCGGCGATTTCCATGCCGAAACCGGGCGTGCCGTCGTGTGGTTGCATATCGATCGCCAGGGATTGAACGCAATGAACAAAATCGATCTTGAAGGACAGGTCGCCGTCGTTACCGGTGGAGCGCAAGGGCTGGGCCTGGCCTTTGCCCGGCGGATGGTCGCATCGGGCGCAAGGGTGAGCCTGTGGGACATGAACAAGGCAGGGCTGGAGGTGGCCGTTGCCGGCCTCGGGGACGCAGCCAAGGGCGTCCTGGTCGACATCACCGATGCCGAGGCGGTGCTTGCGGCGCACGCCCGCACCGAAAACGAGAGCGGGGCCGTCTCGATCCTGGTCAATTCGGCGGGGATAGCCGGGCCCAATCACACGCTCGACGAGTATCCGCTCGATGCCTGGCGGCGCGTCATCGATATCAATCTCAACGGAACCTTTCACGTCAACCGCGCTGTCGTGCCTGCCATGAAGGCGCGCAACTACGGCCGCATTGTCAACATCGCCTCGATCGCGGGCAAGGAAGGCAACCCCAACGCATCCGCCTACTCGGCGTCCAAGGCAGGGGTCATCGGGCTGACCAAGTCACTGGGCAAGGAGCTTGCCGGCTACGACATAGCGGTCAACTGCATCACGCCGGCTGCGGCGCGCACGCCGATCTTCGACCAGTTGAAACAGGAACATATCGACTACATGCTGGCCAAGATCCCGCGCGCACGGTTCCTCGAAGTCGACGAGGCGGCGAACATGGTCGCCTGGCTGGTCTCGAAGGAGAACAGCTTCACCACCGCGTCGGTATTCGATCTCTCCGGCGGCCGCGCCACCTACTGATCCCCAAACCACGAGAATTCGCGCGCGGCCCTTCGTTTCTTTAGCGCTTGATCTCATCAAGACGATCGACTGCCTTGACGTTCTCGGCCGAAGGCCCGGTGGGATCGAAGTCGGACGCCAGATACTTGTCGACAATCGCCTTCGCCGGTTCCGGGCCAATCACACGCGCGCCCATCGTGATGATCTGAGCATTGTTGGACTTGGCAGCCCGTTCGGCCGAGTAGGTATCGTGGGTCAGTGCGGCGCGCATGCCCGGCACCTTGTTGGCGGAAATCGAAACACCGATGCCGGTTCCACAAAACAGCAAACCGCGGTCGAATTCACCTTCAAGCACCTTTCGAGCAACCGTCTGCGCTATGTCGGCGTAAAAGCCCGGCTGACTGAAATCAGTTAGCGTTATGCCGGTCTTTCCGGCCAGATGAGCCGCAATCACATCCAGAAGCGGCTTTCCCGCACTGTCGGCGCCGATAGCGATCTTCATGGGCTCACTTCCTTTCAGATTCTGAGTTGTGCCGCGGATGCGCCGTCTGGCGCCCGGGTCCTGGGTGTCAGCGGGTGCATTCCATCCGCGGCCAACGGTTGGCATTCATAGTTTGGCTCGCAGCTTGACATTTGTCGAGTGCCAGTCGACTATTGTAAATATCGACGCCAACAACAGAGATCATTCGTGTCGATCAGCTCGCGCCAAGGAGGGGTGTCGAGTGCCCTTGGGAGGAGAGCCGACGTGGAATTTTTGCTCGAGGTGGAAGGGCTGAAGAAGTCCTTTGGTGGCGTCGCAGCCTTGCGCGAGGGCCGCTTTCAACTTCGCGCCGGCACGGTTCACGCGCTCTGCGGCGGCAATGGCGCCGGCAAGTCGACCTTCCTCAAGATACTGATGGGTATCTTCAAGCGCGATGCCGGCTCAATCCGTCGTCGCGGCAAGGATGTGGAATTCGCAAGCCCGGCCGACGCATTGGCCTCGGGCATCGCCATTATCGAACAGGAACTCAGCCCCGTCCCTCACATGACGGTTGCCGAGAACATCTACCTTGGCCGTGAGCCTTCAGCACGGTTCGGCGGCATCGATTTCCGCGCGATGAACAGGTCCGCGCAAAAGCTGCTGGACGATCTCGAATTCGATATTCGAGCCACACAATACATGATGAACCTCTCGGTCGCGCAGATGCAGCTCGTCGAGATCGCCAAGGCGCTCAGCCACGACGCCGAGGTCATCTTCATGGATGAGCCGACATCGGCGATCGGCGAGCGGGAGGCGCAGCACCTCTTTGCCGCGATCCGCCGCCTGCAGGCCCAGGGCCGCGGTATCGTCTACGTTTCTCACCGGCTGTCGGAGATCTTCCAGATCGCCGATTCCTACACGGTCTTCCGTGACGGCGCCTATGTCGGCAGCGGGGCGCTTGCAGACATCGATCGGCACAACCTGATCCGCATGATCGTCGGCCGCGAACTGTCCGAGGAATACATCAAGACCAACACGCCCACCTTGGAAACCGTTCTCGAGGTTACCGCGCTCACATGCCCGAACAAGATCGAGGATATCTCGTTCACCGCACGAAAGGGTGAGATCTTCGGCATTTACGGCCTGATGGGGGCCGGACGGACCGAGATCTTCAACTGCCTCTTCGGGCTCGACAAGCCTTCGGCAGGAAGCATCAAGCTCGACGGTGCCGAGGTCACTATTTCCAAGTCGGCCGATGCCATGGCGCACGGGCTGGCGCTGGTCACCGAAGACCGCAAGTTGACCGGCCTCAATCTCTCCGATTCCGTGCGCGCCAACATCTGCATGGCGAGCCTGCCGGAAATGAGCCCCGCCTTCAGCATGGATCGGCCGCGGGAGGCGCAAGCAAGCCGCGACATGCGGGAAAAATTCCAGATCAAGGCGGCGCGCGACACGATGCCGGTTTCCGGCCTTTCAGGCGGCAACCAGCAGAAGGTGGTGCTGGCAAAATGGTTCCTTCGCAACCCGAAGGTCCTGCTTTTGGACGAACCGACCCGCGGCGTCGATGTCGGGGCCAAGCGTGAAATCTATCGGATCATCAATGACTTCGCCGCCGCCGGCGGCACGGTCGTGATGATCTCGTCGGAAATCGACGAAGTTCTCGGCATGTCGGACCGCATCATGGTGATGCGCGCCGGCAAGAGCGCCGGGATCTACAGCCGGGAGGAAACGGATGCCCAATCACTCGTCCACCTATCAACCTGAGCAGGGACAGGGTGTTCGTCCGGCGGCAGAGGAGTCAATGATGTCGGTTGGAAACAACGAGAACGCAAAAAGCTGGCTCGGTTCGGAGCAGCGCCGGCTGCTGATTCAGGAATACGGCATCTTCTTTGCCTTCCTGATCCTGGTTGCGGTTCTGTCGGTCTCCAACGAGTTCTTTTTGACAGCCGGCAACATCTCGAACGTGCTGCTGCAGACGTCGATCAATGGTGTCCTCGCCATCGGCATGACCTTCGTCATCCTGACCCGCGGCATCGACCTCTCGGTCGGCTCCGTGGTCGCGCTTGCCGGTCTCATCAGCGCCAGTTTCGTGACCACGTCCGCGACCGCCGGGATTTCCGGTTCACCCCATCCAGTCGTCGTCGGCCTCGGCATCGGTCTTTTGGTCGGCGTTGCCTGCGGCGCCGTTTCGGGTGTGATCGTGTCGCGCTTTTCGGTGCCGGCCTTTGTGGCGACGCTGGGCATGCTGTCGGCCGCACGCGGACTGACCCTCATCTATGGCGGAGGCCGGCCTGTTCCCGCGCTGACGCCGGCGTTTCGCTGGATCGGCACAGGCGACATCCTTGGCATACCAGCCCCGGTCGTCATTCTGGCTATCGTGTTTGCCGTCTCCTGGTGGATCCTCAACCGGACGCGTTTCGGCCGCTACATCTATGCCGTCGGCGGCAATCCCCACGCTGCCAGGACCTCGGGCATCAACATCACCCGCATTCAGTTCGTCGTCTATGTCGTCTCCGGCGGTCTTGCCGGCCTCGCCGGAATGCTGCTCAGCGCCCGCACCGGCTCCGCACTGCCCCAGGCCGGTATTGCTTATGAGCTGGACGCGATCGCCGCGGTGGTGATCGGGGGAACCAGTCTCTCAGGAGGGGTGGGCCGGGTGACCGGCACACTGATTGGCGCGCTGATCATCGGCGTCATGAACAACGGCCTCGATCTGATGGGTATCCAATCCTACTACCAGCAAGTTCTCAAGGGCGCCCTGATCGTTGGCGCCGTGATGCTTGATCAGAAGAGAAACTACGGGGCTTAGAGCATCGGACCCAAAGCCCCTCCGGGATCGGACCTGCACACCGCGTGTCCGTTGATAGGCGAACCATGTCGGTCGCTCACTTAAAGTGGAGGTACGAAATGAAAACATTGATGATAGCGCTCGCGTCCGCGACCGCGCTGCTGGCCTCGTCGGCCATGGCGCAGGAGAAGATCAAGATCGGCGCAGCACCTTACGGGTTGAATGCGGAGTTCATGCAGATCTGGGCAGCAGCGCTTCAGGAGCACCCTGCCGTCAAGAGCGGTGAAGTCGAACTGACGGTTTTCGACGGCCGCTATGATGCCCTGGTGCAGCAGGACCAGTTCAAGACAATGGTCACGCAGAAGTACAATGCGATCATCTTCGCACCGATTGACGTCGATGCAGGCGCGGCCGCCGTGCAGTCGGCCGCCGATGCCGGCATCCCGGTTGTCGGCTCCAACACCCGCGTCAATTCCGATCTCCTGGCCTCCTATGTCGGGTCCGACGACACGATCTCGGGCTACATGGAAGCCAAGACCGTGCTCGACAAGATTGGCTGCAAGGGCAACGTCGTCATTCTCGAGGGGCCGGTCGGTCAGTCGGCGCAGATTTCTCGCCTCGAAGGCAACAAGAAGGCGCTTGCCGAGTGCCCGGATGTCAAGATCCTTGAAGATCAGACGGCGAACTGGTCGCGCGCTGAAGCCCAGACGCTGATGGAAAACTGGCTCACCGCCCACCCCAAGCAGATCAATGGCGTGATTGGCCAAAACGACGAAATGGCCCTCGGCGCCATCGAGGCGATCAAGGCCGCCGGCCTTGATACGAAGAGCTTTGCCATTGCCGGCATCGACGGCATCACCGACGCGCTCCACGCCGTCAAGAACGGCGAGATGACGTCGATCCTTCAGGACGCACGTGCCCAGGCACAAGGGGCGCTCGATCTCGCCATCTTCAATGCCAAGAAGGGTGACTACAAACCCCAGTCCGACATTTGGGCAACCTACAAGGACATGCCGTGGAAGGACGGCAAGGAGAAGATCTACAATGTGCCGTGGACGCCGGTGACGGCGGAAAACGTCGACAAGCTTCTTGCGACACGCAAGTAATTCAGCCGTGGGGTGTGCCCTCTTGCACACCCCACTTTCCAACAGGCCGGGAAGAGAACCATGACTGATTCAATACAGGTCGATCTCAATTTTTCACTTGGCGGCAAAGTCGCCCTGATCACCGGCGGCGCCTCCGGCATCGGCAGCGCCATTGCATCGGCATTTGCCTTGAAGGGTGCCGCAGTCGGAGTGATCGACATCAATGAATCGGTTGCGAGATCGAAGGCCGATGAACTCGGCAACGGTGCCAAGTTCTTCGTCTGCGATGTGTCCGATCCGAAATCCGTGGAGGCCGTGTTTGCTGCGGCGGAAGCGGCTTTCGGCCATATCGACATCGTCGTCAACAGCGCCGGCGTCGCCATCCTTGCTCCGGCCGAGGAGCTCAGCCTCGATGCCTGGGACAAGACCATCGCCATCAATCTCAAGGGAACGTTCCTCGTCTCCCAGGCCGCCGGACGCGTCCTGATCAAAGCCGGCAACGGCGGCAAGATCATCAACATGGCTTCGCAGGCCGGCACCGTCGCGATCGACCAGCACGTCGCCTACTGTGCCTCGAAATTCGGTGTCATCGGCCTGTCCAAGACGCTTGCCGCCGAATGGGGCAAGCATGGCATCACGGTCAATACGATTTCGCCGACAGTGGTGCTGACCGACCTTGGCCGAAAGGCGTGGGACGGGCCGCGCGGCGAGGCGCTGAAGCAGCGCATCCCGACCGGCCGCTTTGCCTTCCCGGAGGAAATAGCCGCCGCAGCGGTGTTCCTGGCATCGAACGGCGCCGACATGATCAACGGCGCCGACCTTCTGGTCGACGGCGGCTACACCATAATCTGAGCGGCGCAGGATTGGAGCAACAATGCAGCGGTTTATCAACAATCCCGACGAGGTCGTCGAGGATACGGTCAAGGGCTTCGTCAAGGCGCATGCCGATATCGTCAGGCTTGGCGGCAATCCCCGTGTCATCGTCGCCCGTCATGCGCCGGTCAGCGGCAAGGTCGGCGTGATCACCGGGGGTGGCTCCGGCCACGAGCCTGCCTTCATCGGCTATACGGGACGCAACATGCTGGATGCGGTTGCGGTCGGCGAGCTGTTTTCGTCACCAACGGCAAAGAGCTTCCTCGACGCCGCGCGCGAGGCAGATGGCGGCAAGGGCGTCGTCTGCCTCTATGGCAACTACGCCGGCGACAACATGAATGTGAAGATGGCGATAAAACTCGCGGCCAAGGAAGGCATCGACATCGCAACCGTCGTTGCCAACGACGATGTGTGCTCGGCAGGGCCGGATGAACGCGACAAGCGCCGAGGCGTTGCCGGCGAGATCTTCATGTGGAAATGCGCCGGCGCCAAGGCCGCGGAAGGTGCTGGTCTCGCGGACGTGCGGGCGACAGCGCAAACGGCGATCGACAACTGCCGCTCGATTGGCGTTGGTCTTGGCCCTTGCACGCTGCCCGCCGTGGGCCACCCCAACTTCTCGATCGAGCCGGGCACGATGGAAGTCGGCATCGGTCATCACGGTGAACCGGGTGTCCGGGTCGAACCGCTGAAGCCCGCCGCCGAGATAGCGCGGGAGATGGTCAAGATCGTCCTCGATGATCATGACCTTGCAGCCGGAACGGAAGTTGCGGTGCTGGTGTCCGGCCTCGGCGCAACCCCGGTCAACGAACTCTACATCCTCAACGACACGATCGAACAGGAGATCACCGGACGCGGGCTGAGCATCCACAAGACCTATATCGGCAACTATTTCACGTCGCTGGAAATGGTCGGCGCCACACTCACGGTCATGGCGCTCGACGCCGAACTGAAAAGGCTGCTGGATGTCGATGTCGATTGTCCCGCAAGGTTCTAGGAGACAGGCGAATGCAGCATTTTGAAAACGCTTCCGCTGGCGACATCGTTCTTTCGGTGGCGGACCGTATCATCGAAAACCGGGCCTATCTGAGCGAGATCGACGGCAAGATCGGTGACGGCGACCACGGCGTCAACATGGCCAAGGGCTTCGGCATGGCCGCGGAGAGGATCAGGGGCAACGACATGTCGCTGGCCACCGCCTTCGATACGCTGGGCACCGTGCTGATGACCGAGATCGGTGGTTCCATGGGTCCGCTCTATGGCGTCATGTTCACGCAATTCGCCGAGACGATCGAACACTCATCGTCAATCGATGCGAAGACTTTCAGCACGATGCTCACCAATGGTCTCGACGGCATCCAGGCCATCGGGTCGGCCAAGGTTGGCGACAAGACGCTTCTCGACACGCTCGTCCCGGCCATCGACGCCTTCGACAGCGCCAACGCCGACGGGAAGCCATTTCCGGACGCGCTGGATGCCCTGGTTGCCGCAGCCGAAAAAGGCCGCGACGGCACGAAGGACCTTGTGGCCAAGATCGGCCGCGCCAGCCGCCTGGGTGAGCGCTCGGTCGGCGTCCTCGACGCCGGCGCCACATCCTGCGCGTTGATCCTGAAAGCCCTGGCGCTAAGCGCCAAGCAGAAACTGCAGCTGTCCGCGACAGCGGTGCGTTGAATTTTGAAGAATGCTCCTCCCGAGCAATGGCTCCCGGCTGATCTTCCAGCCGGGAGCGGAGCAAGATTGAGAGTTCGCCCGTTTGCGCCCATCTTGGCGACCGATTATGGATTCGGGGAAACCAGGCAGCATGACCGTCAAGGCATCATCGGCGCGGAAGAACGGGACGGTGCGGACGGGGGCCGAGGCCGGCACCGAACCCATCCCGCTGCGCTACGGTGACGACCCCTACGTCTGGGCCTGCTGGCTCTACTACGAAGATCGCATGACGCAAGGCGATATCGCCGACATCATGGGCATTTCGCGGGCGACGGTGAACAGCTATTTGGCCGATGCCCGCGCCCGCGGGATCGTCAACATTTCGCTCGAGCCGTCACGGCTGAGTTCGCTCTCGATCGCGCAGGAACTCAAGCGTCACTTCGGGTTGCATGACTGCCTGGTCGTGCCAAGCGACGACAATGCGCGTCCACTGATCGATCGTCTTGGCGGGGCTGCGGCGCAGGCGCTTGCCAAGCTTTTGAAATCCGGTGACACGCTTGCCGTTGCCTGGGGACGAACTGTGTTGGCAATCGGGGAGCAGGCCTCCGTGCCTGGCCTCCAGGACGTCACCGTCGTTCAGGCGACCGGAGGCACTCGTGCGAGTTTTGCCTATACGCCGGAACTGTGCGCGGCCGCCATTGCCGGCGCTGTGGATGGGAAGCTGATCAACATCACCGCGCCAGCGGTCGTTTCGACGGCCGAGGTTCGCGACATGCTGTTGCGCGAGACGCTGATCGAAAGCCAGTTCGAGGCGCTTGCCAAAGCCAACAAGGCGCTTTTCGGCATCTCTTCCCTGCGCCCGAATTCAACGATCCACACCAGCGGCTTCTTCGAATCGGTCCCCCTTCAACAATACCTCGCCAAGGATGCCGTGGGTGTCGTCGCCGGCCGCTTCATCGACGGACAGGGCAATCCGGTGGCCGGCCCGCTCGACGACCGTACGATCGGAATATCGCTCGACAGGCTGAAGGCCATCGGCCTGCGCATTGCGGTCGCCGGCGGTTTCGACAAGGTGCCGGCAATCCTTGCCGCGCTGCGGGGCGGCTACGTCAACGTGCTCATCACCGACGCCGCCACCGGCCGTGGCATCCTCAATGCCGACGGCGTGACGGAGCTCGACCAAAAGCTCTCGCAGCGCCCAAGGCTCGACAACGCCGTGGCTTTGCCCAGCAACTTCCGCACCCATATCAAGAAGTTCCTCAACGACCCCGACGATGTCGTGGAGGAAATGCTTGACGGCGTGGTGAGGGCCCACGCCGCCTATATCGAGCCGATCAAGGGTTCGCATCGTGCTCTCGTTGCCCGCACCGGGCCGAGGCCCGGGAAAGTCGGGCTGGTGATCGGCGGCGGCACAGGGCACGAGCCCTGCTTTCTCGGTTATGTCGGCAAGGGGCTCGCCGATGCCGTGGCCGTCGGCAACATCTTTTCGTCACCGCCTCCCGGCACGATCTTCCAGTGCGCCAATGCCGCATCGGGCGGGCAAGGCGTGCTGTTCGTCTACGGCAACTATGCCGGCGACGTGATGAACTTCGAAATGGCGGCCGAGATCGCGGCGGAAAACAACATCGAGGTCCGCACGGTGGTGACAACCGACGACATCGCCTCGTCGCCGATTGAGGACAGGGAGGGCCGCCGCGGCGTTGCCGGCAACTTCTTCATGTTCAAGATCGCTGGCGCTGCCTGCGACCGCGGCTTGTCGCTCGACGCCTGCGAGGCCGTGACGCGCAAGGCCAACGCACGGACTTTCACCATGGGCGTTGCGCTGGAGCCCTGCTCTATGCCGCAGACCCGTCGCCACAATTTCGAAATCGGCCCCGACGACATCGAGATCGGTATGGGCATCCATGGCGAGCCCGGCGTCATCCGCGAAAGGATGATGAGCGCCGACGCGATCACGGACCGGATCATGGACCGCATCTTTTCGGAGATGAAGCCGGCAGCGGGCGACCGTGTCGCGGTGCTGATCAATTCATTCGGCGCCACGCCGCTGATGGAGCTTTACATCCTGTTCAGGCGCGTCGCGCAGCGATTGAGCGCCAAGGACATCACCATAGAGGCGAACTGGGTGGGGCATTATTGCACATCGCTCGACATGGTCGGTGCGTCGATAACGGTCTTGCACCTCGACAACGAGTTGACGGACCTGTTGCATCATCCTTGCGATACAGCCGTCCTGCGGGTCGGCTGAGATACGAGTATGCGCCGATCGACGATGGGTCGCATCCTGCTTGAACTGGGAGGAACACGATGTCGGACAATGCGGCGCGACGCCTGAGCAGGATGTTTTATCGCATCTCCATTGCGATCGAGGCGGGGAAGGATCACCTCTCGGATCTGGATGGCGCCATCGGCGATGCCGACCATGGCATCACCATGTCGCTCGGCTTCATGGCGGTGAACGCGGAGCTCGCCAAGCTCGACCTCGACCACATGCTTGCGTCGGACGTTTTCACCTCTGCCGCATCGGCCTTTCTCGATGCGGTCGGCGCCTCCACGGGGCCGCTCTATGCGACGGCGTTCCGAAGAGCAGCACAAGCCGTCAAGCAAGATGAACGCCTCTCGACTGCCGACCAGGCGGCGATCGTCGAGGCCATGACGACCGGCATCAAGGAGCGCGGCAAAGGGCAGCGCGGCGACAAGACGATGCTGGATGCCTGGATCCCAGCAACGGAAGCAGCCGTCGGTGCACGTGCCCGCGCTGCCGGAAGCCGGGAAATGTGGAGCAGCATCCTGGAGGCCGCGGAAGCCGGCGCAAATTCGACACGATCCATGGTCGCAGCACGCGGAAGGGCGGCGCGGCTGGGAGAGCGATCCCTTGGGCACATGGACCCGGGAGCGGCCTCGGCCGTCATTATCCTGCGCGCGATGAAAGACAGCTTTGGTGAAGACAGCGCGAAGTAATCCGCGATTGCGCGCAGCGCTTTCCCTTAGGGAATTGCTCTAGAACGAGATACCGTCGCGTTTGGCGGGAAACGCTTCATCGGACTTCTTCTGAACCGCTCGATCGGCATCGGTTGTTTCATCGACGCGGCGGAAAATCATAACGAGCACACAGGCGAAATACCCCACCTGCAGCACGACGGCGCTGATGACTGTCCACGCCAACGAGACCCAAAACGAGCCCGTGACGCTGTAGATCCAGCCAAAGATGACGGCCAACGCCGCCGTTGCTCCCACCAGAAACTGTGGAAAATACATTCGCCCTCGAAAGATTCCGGGAAGAATCAACCCGGTTGTCTTTCGCCCCATCGCATGATTTCTACCCCGCACGAACAGTTCCAGTTTTTGGACATCAATGCAAGCATGAACTAATATGCCTTGGCGGCTCGCTATGTTGGATTTTTGTCTGTCCAAATTGCAAACGTAACCCACGCGGCGCAAGCGTTGCTGCAACGCCCGCGTCGTCACCCCGAGGGGACCGAGCGCCGGCAAACTGGAGAGTCTGGTGAGCGCATATTTGCCGGCGCTCGGTAATCGCAGCACCGGGGGGTCGTTTGGGGTGTTTTGGGCTGCGACCTCTATACGTTAGCACAAGCTAATATAGAGGTATACGGCCATTTTGCTGGCTATCTAAGCTCAAGGTTCAGTTAAGCTGATCGAGGATTCCAGAGTTGGTCGTCATCACCAGACTTTTGTAGATCAGGAACGCTATCGTACAGATCGCGGCCATCGAGATCGGCACTCCGAATGGCACCACGCCCTTGCGGTCCAAATGCTGGATAATGACCCGAAAAGCGCCCGCAGGCAGCAAGAGCGGATTTTTCACGATCACCGCTGTGGCGAGGGCGAAAATCAGAAGCAGCACTGAAAACACCGCGAGATCGCCGCCGCTTATCAGAAAGGGCACCACCGCCAGCAGCTTGACATCGCCGGCCCCGACCTTGCGCAGCGCCCAGAACGGGAACAGGACAACGAACAGCAAAAGCGCGGCAAGGCCGCTCAGCCCCATCTCCCACCACGATCCGGTTTGGAGCGACAGCAGCAGCAGGCCCCCCGCCCCCAGGCAGAGCAGCAACAGCACGTCGCGGTTGGCGATCTTCTGGGTGGTGAAGTCGAGCCAGCCTATTCTGGCCAACAGCGGGATCGCGAGCGCTTTCAGAAGCAGCGATTCTACCAGCAGCATGCTAGCGCTCGATATTCTGCACGCTGGATGACAGCAGCTTCAGATTGTTGGCGACAGTCGGGTCTTTGGGCGCCAGTTCGTAAGCCTTGAGGAAATTGCTGCGTGCGTCCTGCAGCTTGCCGCGCAACAGGTAGGAATAGCCGACATTGTTGTAATATTCCGCCGTCGGGCCGACCAGCTTGAGCGCTCGGGCGTAGGCCCGGTCGGCGAGATCGAACCGGTGGATCCGGTCGCTGCAGGCAGCCAACCCCATCCACGCGTTACCGTCATTGGGCGACAGTTGCGTCGCCTTGAAGAACAACGCGCCGGCATTGCCGTAGTTTTCTGCGCGGAACTGGTTCTTGGCTTCGGCCACGGCCTGGTCCGAGGCGTGATATTCGACATCGGCGATCGTCTTCAGCCCGTCGAAAGCATCGCCAAAGGACGTTACGTCGCCTTTCGACGGCTCGTTGGTGCGAACGACACCGTCGGCGGGGTCTGTCTGGCAGCCGGCCAGCACTACCGTCAACAGGCAGGCTGCGACAGCGATATGCCTCTTCATGCAGTTCCCCTCGAGGGTCCCCCGACTCACATTAGGACCAAAGCATACACATAACTAAAAGAAAATCCCCCTCATGCGGATAATGATCGGCAACAGGACGATCATCAAGACCACCGGAAAGACGCAGACCCCGAGCGGGATCATCATCTTGACCGGAAGCGCGTTGCCCTTTTCCTCCGCCCTGAGAATTCTCTTGCCGCGCATCTCGTCGCTGTAGACACGCAGGGCATCCGTCAGGCTGGTGCCGAGTTCCTCCGATTGGCGGAACAATACCGAAAGCGCCCTCGCCTCATCGAGGCCCAGACGGTCGGCAAGATCCCGGAGGGCCTCACGCAACGGCTTGCCGGCGCGCAACTGCAAATTCATGATCGAAAGCTGTATCCCCAGCCATTTGTGCGTGCCAGCCAGTTCCTGGCTCACCCGCTCCACGGCGGCCTCCAGGCTCATGCCGGCATCGGCGCAGGTGATCATCATGTCCATGAAGTCGGGAAAACCCCGGCGATAGGTTTCCTTCTTGGCATTCTCGAACCGATCCAGCGCGACACTCGGAATAACCAGACAAGCGAGGCCGAACAGCGCGGAAACCACGAATACAAGAACCCCCGGAATTCCCGGCGGGACCACTGCAAGCAAGCCGGTGTACACTCCCAGAAAGCCGACAGCGACGGCCCCTATTCGGGATAGCGTATAGAAAAGCGGCGCGCTCGCCTGGTAGAATCCGGCACGAAAGAGCTTGGCTTCGAGCGCGTTAGGCTCGCCCCGCTCTTTCTCGACCGAGCGGAAGTAGGCATCGACGGGTCTTTGCGCCGATATCTTGGCGAGTTGCTCCTGCCCGACCAACGACCGACGGCTGGCGATCCCTTCAGACAGCAGGTTTTGCGTGACCAGCTTGCGCGTCTGCAAGGCAGGCCGGAAAATCAGCGCGCCGAACAGGAACAGCGCCATTGCCGCCAGGAAGACAGCGATGGAAACCAGAAGGCCCAGATCCTGGGTATTTGAGAACAGGTTTATGGTTCGCTCCTGTCAGAAATCGAAATTGACCATTCGGTACATGATGAAGTCACCGAGCAGCGCCCAGAGTCCGAAGAGCACGAACGCCGGCATGAGAAGGGGACTGCCCCAAATATCGCCGTAGTAGCTCGGCGCGATAACCATCAGCAGGGCAAGCATGACCACCGGAAACAGCGAAATGATCCATGCCGACATCCTGCCCTCGGCCGACAGTGCCCGGATCTTCAGGCGCAGTTTCTGTCGCTCGCGCAGCACGGATGAGAGATTGGCCAGGATTTCGGTGAGGTTGCCGCCGGTCTTGGCTTGAATTGACAGCGAAACGGACAGCAGATGAAGGCCTTCGAACCCAACACGTTGCGAAAGCTTCCGCACGGCATTTTCAAGGCTGAGGCCGAAGGTGATTTCGTCGGAAACAATGCCGAATTCGGTGCCGAGCGGGTCGGGCATTTCGCGGGCCACGAGTGTGATGGCCACGGTGGTCGGGTGCCCGGCCCGCAATGAACGGACGATCATGTCCAATGCGTCAGGAAGCTGGGCGGCGAATTTCACGATACGCTTGTTGCGTGCGCGCCGAAGAACGAGAAGCGGCAGGGCGAAACCCACAAGCAAAAAGGCGAGGAGGCCTGCCACGAACGAAAAACCCAAAATCAATGGGAGGACCAGCGCCAGCACCAATCCCGCCAGCAGGAACATTACGGCGAAAGCCAACGGATTGCCGGTGATGCCCGACTGCGTGTAGAGCCGGTTCAAGGCGACCATGCCGAAGATATAATCGCCTGTGACCGTCAACCCGCGTTCGCGCAGCAGGCCCTGCAAGGTCTGCTCTGCTGGCGCTTCTTCCGCGAGGCGCGCAAGACGCCGGTTGATCGTGCCGGCTCGGGCGCGCCGCGCGGCATAAGCCATGTAAAAGGTTTCGGCGGCGAGGATCACCGACGCAGCGGCAAGTACATAGATGAAGTAAAGCAGCGTCTGACCGGTCGGCATCACAGGGCAACCTGCGGGTTGAAGGCATCCTTGGCAAACTGATGCCCGAGCGTCGCGACTTCCTGGGCAAAGCGGGGGCGCACGCCGGTCGCTCGAAAATCGCCGATGATGATGCCGTCTGCTGTCACGTCACGACGAACGAAATGATAGATTTCCTGAAGCTGGACGACGTTGCCTTCCATGCCGGTCAGTTCCGATATGGAGATGACCCGCCTGCCACCATCAGAAAGACGCTGCGTTTGCACGATGATGTCGATAGCCGATGCGATCTGCGCGCGGATTGAGTCATGGCTCATCGGCATGCCGGCCATGCCGACCATCTGCTCGAGCCGGGATATCGCGTCGCGCGGCGTGTTGGCATGGATTGTGGTCATCGAGCCTTCATGGCCGGTGTTCATCGCCTGCAGCATGTCGAAGGCTTCCTCGCCGCGCACCTCGCCGACGATGATGCGATCGGGCCGCATGCGCAGCGCATTCTTCAGCAGTTCGCGCTGCCGAACCTCGCCTTTGCCTTCGACATTGGGCGGACGCGTCTCGAGCCGCCCGACATGCGGCTGCTGCAGTTGCAGTTCCGCCGCATCTTCGATGGTGATCAGGCGTTCTTTCGAGGGGATGTAGCTCGACAGCGCGTTGAGCAAGGTCGTCTTGCCGCTGCCGGTGCCTCCCGAAACCAGGATCGATTTGCGCGCCTGCACGGCAATCCGCAACAGATCGACCATCGGCGGTCGGATCGAATTGAACGCGATCAGGCGCTCAAGCGAATAGGGATGCTTTGAGAATTTGCGGATCGACACCAGCGGGCCATCGACCGAGATCGGCCGCACCGCGATGTTGACGCGCGAACCGTCTGCCAGTCGGGCATCGACCATCGGCGCGGATTCGTCGACACGGCGGCCGATGGCGGAGACAATCTTGTTTATGATACGCAGCAGGTGCGCCTCGTCGCGGAACCGTATTGCGGTTTCCTCGATCACGCCACGCCGCTCTATAAATACCCGATTATGGGTGTTGATCAGAATGTCAGCGATGGAGTCATCCTTGAGCAGCGGCTCGATCGGACCCAGCCCGAGCATTTCATCGGCGGTGTCGCTTGTCAGTTGATCCAGCTCGCGCGCATTCAGCGGCACGTTTCGGCCGCGCACGAACTCGCGCACGATCGGACGGATCTCATTCAGGATTTCGTCCTTGGACGCTGTTTCGAGGACGGCGAGGTTGAAGCGGTCGATCAAATGGCGGTGAAGCTCGACCTTGAGGGTCAGGAAATCGGTGCCGTCTTCGGCGGCGTCCGTCGCGGGAGACGGAACGCCGGGCGTCACCGCTACCTGCACCGGCTGCAGCTGCGCCCGTGTCTCACTCGGTCCTTTTATGAAGCGGCCCAACATCTCGCCAAGTCCCCCGAAAATTCCCCTGCCTGGAAACTAAGCGTTAACCACGGAAGGCACAAGCGCCGAGCCCTCCACCGAACGGACAATACTTGTGACATAGTTAAGGACAAGGGGTCAAAAAAATCGTTTTTATTTGGCGACATGCCAAGACCCGGCAATCGACGTGTCGCTCACGGAACATGACCGATTGTAATGAGCCATGCCGGGTCGATGCCCTCTCGTAAGCCCTTATATATAAAGGATTATGCATATTGGCTAATTTAGCGATACCGAATTCGGATGTATGGCCAAATTGTGAACGAATGGTTAAGGCGGTTGAAAAACTAATCGAATCAAGCTCTTGCAAAAACTATCCTGGCCTCCGATCAGGTATTGGAAGGTTAAGGAACTGTTAATCCCGTTTGACTCTGCATTTTAGCGGGACAAGGATTGGGATGACGGGGGATGCTTGGGTATGGATTTCATCCTTGGCTCGTCTCGTCGGGTTCAAACCTCCAAAGGGAGAAATTGGCATGAAGAAGCTCATGACGATGGCCCGGCAGTTCCGCGACGACGAAAACGGCGCTGCCATGGTCGAATATTCCATCCTGGTCGGCATCATCGCCGGCGCGGCAATCCTCATCATCGTCGGCATCGGTCTCTGGGTGAACGGTCGCTTCACCGGCCTCTGCACGGCGATGGCAGGCAGCGGCATCGGCACCTGCGGTCCGGGCGTCGGCAGCTAATCAAATGCTTCAGGCCCGGATCCATTCGATCCGGGCCTGATTCAAATCGCGGCGGGCGAATTCCCGCCCTTGGGGTTTTGGGGCTTGGGCTATGCGTGGCAACACAATCATCATGATCGTACTCGCCGGCGTGTTCGGCGTGCTTGCGGTGGTTCTCATCAATATCTGGCTCGCCAGCCAGCGCAGCGCCATGGCTGAAGCGAACGGTGTCCAGGCCGATACGGTCGTCGTCGCCGCAGTGGCCCTGAAATTCGGCGATACGCTAACCGCCGACAAATTGCGTGAAATCGCATGGCCGGCGGGCGCGGTCCCGGCGGGCGCCTTCAAGACGGCCAAGGAGCTCATGACCGGCGACCCCAAGCAGGCGCTCCAGTCGATCGGCGCCAATGAACCTGTCCTCGCCACCAAAATTACCGGCCCCGGCCAGCGCGCCACGCTATCGGCGGTGCTCGGCGAAGGTTTGAAGGCCGTTTCCATCAGAGTCAATGACGTGCTCGGCGTTGCCGGATTTGTGTTCCCAGGCGACCGGGTCGACGTCCTGTTGACGCGCACCCTGCGCAATGCAGACGGCGCGGATCAGAGTTTTGTCGATGTCCTTTTGCAGAGCGTGAAGGTGCTCGCCGTCGACCAGGTCGCCGACGAAAGCAAGGACAGCCCGACCGTGGTCAAAGCGGTGACCGTCGAAGTCAGCACCAAGGACGCGCAGAAGCTCACCCTCGCAGCGGGTGCGGGCCAGCTGTCGCTGGCGCTTCGCCAGGCAGCGGCCAGCAGCGGCGAGACGACCGAGCGCGTAACGCTTTCCGACCTGACCGGTGAAATGCCAGCGGATGTAGCCAAAAGGCAAGCCGAACTGGACAAGCAGGCTGCAGCCGAAGCTGCAGCAGCAGCAGAACGTCAGCGCGCGGACGAAAAGCTCGCAGGGTTGACCAAGGCAGTCGACCGAGTGGGCAGCAAGCTCGACGATCTGAGCAAGGTGAAGCCGGCTCCAGCTGTGGCTTCTGCGCCGCAGGTGAAAGAAGTTGTCAAGGAAGTGGTCAAATATGTGCAGCCGGAACCACCGGCGCGGGCGACAGTGGGTGTGTTTCGAGGTATAAAGCTCGAAACATATGATGTGCCACGACAACAATAACACCGGCATACTAGGATATCTGGAGTCCGAATCAGCCGGCGAGGGGGTAGCGTAGATGCGCGTGTTCTGGGGATCACTGGCCGCCGCCGTTCTAGCGTGTTTCTGTGCGTTGCTGTCATTGAGCCTCGCGGCTCATGCTGCAGACCGCTTCATCGATGTGTCGAACCCCAGCGTCCACAAGATCTTCCTGCCGATGTCGCAATCGGTAACGATCCAGGTGAATGCCAATCTGGGCGACATCGTCGTCGGCGACGAGAAGATCGCCGATGCCCAGCCGATGACCGACCGCACGCTCTATGTCATCGGCAAGGGCGCAGGCACCACGACGGTCAATCTCTTCTCCACGGACAAGCGTTCGCTCGGCGTCATCCAGATCGAGGTCGGCGTCGACGTCAGCGACATGGCGCAGGCTATCCGCCAGGTGGCGCCAAAGTCGCGCATCGAAGTCGGCTCGGTCAACGGCAGGGTCAGGCTCGCCGGTCATGTCAAGGACGGCGCCACGCTGGCGGCGATCATGGAAGTGGCGCAGCAATATGGCCCCGATGCCATCATCAACTCCGTGATCGTCGACGACAGCCAGCAGGTCAATCTGGAAGTGCGCGTGCTGGAAGCCAAGCGCAACGCCGGCCGCGATCTCGGCGTGTCGATCAAGAGCACCAACAGCAGAGGCACGACCCGTACCGGTACTGGTGTTGCCGCCGTCGACAAGGACAATATCGTGCTCGGGCCAGGCGATATGCTCAGCGGCCTCCTATCGAACTCCAATCCCTTCGGAGCCCTGATCACGCGCGTCATCGACAACAATATCAAGATCGATCTGATCATCGAGGCGCTGGAGTCCAAGGGCGTGGTGCGCACGCTCGCGAATCCCAACCTCACCACGCTTTCAGGCGAGCCGGCCAGCTTCAACGCCGGCGGCGAAGTCCCAATCCGCAGCATCGGCACGGATGGCCTCGTCCAGATCGATTTCAAGCAATTCGGCGTCAACCTTACGTTCACGCCGGTCGTGCTCGACGACGGTAAGATCCATATGAAGCTGGCGCCGGAGGTCAGCGACCTGACCGGCTTCACAACCGCCGGCGACCCGATCTTCACCAACCGCAAGCTTGCGACCGTGGTCGAGTTGCGCGACGGCCAGAGCTTCGCCGTGGGCGGACTTCTGTCGAGCAAGACCACCAAGCTTCAGGACCAGGTGCCGTGGCTCGGCCAGGTGCCGGTCATCGGGGCGCTGTTCCGCAATTCGAGCAACCAGCAGGAAGAAACCGAACTCGTGGTCATCGTCACGCCTCATCTCGTGCGGCCGGTGAAGCCCGGCGAGCAACTGGCGACGCCGTTCGACAAGACGCGGCCCGCCAACGACCCGGAATTCTTCGTGCTGGGCCAGCTCGAGGTGAACAAGGACATGATCCGAAAGTATGAAACAGGCGACGGCGTCACCGGCCCCTATGGCCACATGCTCGACTTCAAATCGAAGGACAAGATGATCTATGTCAAGAAATAGCCTCTTGATCCTCACCCTGTGCGCCAGCGCGCTGTCAGGCTGCGCCGCGGACTATCTGAACAACTACGATTCGGTGACCTTGGCCGCCGGCGACACGCAGAAGTTCAATTCGCTGCTGCAGACGGTCGACACGCTCAACCCGCAGTCCAAGAACACGAAGATCGAAAGTGACGGCATGCGCGCTGCTATTGTTGGCGAGAACTACAGACATCCGCCGGCGCCGCCGGCGCCGCCGCCCATCACGGTCAATATCGGCAACTCGGGTGTGACGAATACACAGTGAATTGAACAGAGGGATGCGGTTTCAGTGCGCCAGATAATACGAGGGAACCTGGCGTCAGGGGAGCGAAGAGTAAGGCCATGTTGCGAGTCATTCGCGCGTTCTGGCGGGATCAAAGGGGTATAGCCCTCGTTCTAGTGGCCATCATGTTGCCGGCGATCATCGGCTTTTCGGTGCTGGTGATCGATATGAGCCGGGCCAACAATTTGCAAAACGACATGCAAAAGGCCGCCGACGCATTTGCGCTGGCCGGAGCGGCAGAACTTGATGGCCTTCCCGGTTCATGGGTACGGGCAGAGCGCGCCATGGCAACCCTTGTCAACAATCAAAGCAATTTCTCGACCTCCGGCTATCGGGCTCCCCTGACCTCCGGGCAACCGGGCGGCACGGCGCGATGCAACAGCGCTGGAAGCATTTCCTGGTGCTTCCTCAAGGCAATCCCCCCCACGGACGGCATTCAGATAACGACTGCCAACCAGGCGACTTATCTTGCCGATGCCGTTCAGGCCGTTGGCGAAGATGAGACCAGATACATACAGGTCAAGATTACGCCCCAAGGCTTCGGCACACTATTTCCAGCCTCGTTCCTGCCCGGCGGCACCAACAACTCGTGGGCCATTGGGTCAGTGGCGACTGCCGGGTTCACATCGGGCGTTTGCGATTACACGCCCGTTTTCATGTGCAATCCCTATGAGGATACGACCATCACCGGCGGCGTCACGCTGGAGCAGGCAGCGCAGACCCGGCAATACCGTCGCCGGCAGATCAAGTTGCGTGGTGACGGGTCTTACATGCCAGGTAACTTCGCTTTCCTGGCTTCGCCGTTCGGCAACGGCGCCAATCAGCTCGAAAAGATGCTCGCTGACTCCAAGCCGCAGAATTGCTATTCACGCGACGGCGTCGACACGGAGCCGGGACAGAACGCCGGACCTGTGGAGAACGGCATCAACTCGCGTTTCGGTATCAATTCGTCCAACTACTCGGACGGACCTGCCGTCAATGTGCGCAAGGGCGCCAAAAACTGGGACCAGTACGTCAAGAGCAACAAGGTCGACTACCAAACTGACCCCACCAAGGGCGTCGGTCTTGAACGCGACTCGTGCCAGATCGCCGGCAACTGCACCATGATGGGCGGCCGCATGGGTGCCGGTGACTGGAACTTCGCGCGCTACTGGGCTGCCAACCACCCCTCGCGTCCCGTGCCTGCGGCTCTATCCGGCACTGGCGCCAACCTCCCGACGCGGTATGAGGTCTATCGCTACGAACTCGATCCCGATGGAAATCCCCTAACCAATGACAGCATCGTCGGCGATGCCTCTGTCGGTGGAGAAAAAGGCACACCGCCGGCCGGAGCTGGCACCCCGATCTCGATTCCTGACCGCCGGTTGCTTTACGGCGCGGTCCTGGACTGCAATGCGCTCCAGGCTTCCGGCTTGAAATTCACAGGCCGCTTGACGGGCATTCCGGTCCGGAGATTCGCCAGTTTCTTCATCACCGAACCGATCCACGACGGGAAGGATATCTTCGTCGAACTGGTCGACATCACTGGTAAGGGCGGCAACGGCACACTCGACAACTACCTGCGCGACGAAGCCCAGCTTTACCGGTGATAGCGATGATCAGCACCCTGTTCCGTCACCTCCAGAGATTTCGACGCGACCATCGCGGCACCGCAATTGTCGAGACGGCTCTGATACTGCCGTTGATGGTGCCCCTGTCGGCGGGCGTTTTCGAATTCGGCAATCTGATCCACGACAAGCTGTTGATGGAAGCCGGACTTTCGGATGCCGCCCGTTACGGCGCGCGCTGCAACAGCCAGATGTACACCGACAACGGTCTTGCGGCGATCAATTGCGCCGACATCGCTACCAACATAGCGGTGTTCGGCAAATGGAACGCGAATCCAGCAACGGACCCTCCGCGCATCACTGGCTGGGCGAAAGCGAATGTGACGGTGACCATCGCCGCCCCCGCCTCCTGCCGTGACGCCGTCGACCCTACTACGGGCGTCATAGAATACCGTTCTACCACGACAAAGGTCTGCAAGGTCAGAGTGGAGGGTACTTTTTCCTATAGCGGCATCGGCATGCTGTCGTTGCTCGGCTTCGGTCCGATCACTTTGAACGCTTCTCATGAGGAGCGGTACATCCGGTTCTGATCATGATGAAGCGTTTCGCAAAATCGGAAGATGGGACAGCGATGGTGGAAATGGCCATCGTTTCGTCGCTGCTGTTTGCGCTGACGCTGGGCTTCGTCGATTTCGGCTACGCACTCTACCAATGGAATGCCGCGACCAAGGCAGTCCAGATCGGCGCGCGGCTGGCATCCATCTCCGATCCGGTTGTAACCAATCTGGCGGCTGCCGCGCCGATCGCATCGCCCGGCGCGCCGGTTGCCGCCGGCGCGTATGGACCTTTCGTCTGCACTTACACTGGAACCACAGGCGCCTGCAGCAATGGCGGCACGTTCAGCGCCACCAATTTCAGCCGCATATTCCGGGGAGACACGGCTGTCACCAACGACAACGCCTGTCCGACAATCACCGGAGCCCAGTGGCTCACCATGCGGCGCGGCATGTGCCACTTCTTCCCCGGCCTGCAACGCGACAATGTGGTCATCACCTACGCTGCCACAGGCCTCGGCTACCAGACACGACTGGGCGGACCGGTGCCGACAATCACCGTCAACCTGAAGAACAGGACCTACCAGTTCTTCTTCCTGGGCGGACTGTACGGATTCGGAAGCATTCCAATGCCCTCCATGCTGAGCACGGTCACGGGCGAAGATCTGAAGAGCACCCCATCATGAATGCCATCAACACCAAAGTTACACCGACCAAGCGCAAGCAGGTGGCGCTGTTCTCGTCGGATCCGAACTTCAAGCGCGAGGTGGCGACGCGGCTTGAGGCGCTGGCGATCTACGATGTCAGGGTTTCCGAGACCGCCGACTTCCTCAAGGGGCCGCCCGCCGACACGCGTCCCGGCATCGTCATCCTCGACCTTGCCAATGGCGAGGTGCTCGGCCAGGCCGGCATCGTCGAGGCACGGTCCAAATGGGCAAGCGTGCCGCTGATCGCAGTTTCCGGCGAATTGACGTCGGAGCAGACGCGGGTGCTGGTGCGCATGAACGCATCCGACTGGCTGCACAAGCCGCTCGACGCCAAGGAACTGCTCAACGCGGTGACCTTCCACGACACCGGCAACCAGGGAACAAAAAGCCGGATCATCACCTTCGTCAGCGCTAGCGGCGGTGCCGGTGGGACGACACTCGCTTTGTCGGCGGCCGAATACCTGGCCTCGAAATCGGCCGAACGCGCGGCTTCCACTTGCCTGGTCGATCTCGATTTCCAAAGCGCCAATTGCGGCGCCTATCTCAACCTGTTCAACCAGTTCGACCTCGCCGGCATCATCGGCCAGCCGGAACGGCTCGATGTCGAACTGATGGATGTCATCAAGCTGTCGCGCCCGTCCGGCCTCACCATGTATGCCTTCGAAAGGCCGCAACTGCCTTTCGAGCCGCATGGCAGCGATTTCGTGTTCCGGCTGCTGGACCTCGTCGCCTACCGTTTCGACGACATCGTCATAGACCTGCCGAACATCGAAACGCCCTGGCAGAACTCCGTGCTGTCGACGAGCGACGAGATCTTCATCGTCTTCGAACTCAATGTCGCTTCGCTACGGCAAGGCAAGCGGCTCTACACGAAGATCCGCGAACTGCGTGGCAATGCGGTCAACATCACGCTGGTCGCCAACAAGCACAAGCGCAAATGGTTCGGCAACCACTTCTCGCGCAGCGAGCTCGAGAAGATCTTCAAGGCGCCGCACATCAAGTCGGTCCCGCTGGACAATGCGCTGCTGACCGACGCCTTGAATCGTGCGATCCTGCCTTCCGAAGTCGATGGGCGGGCGCGCTTCAACAAGGACCTGAAGCGGATGTTCAAAGAGCGGCTCGATGACGCTGCACGCTAGCTACCGGATCGTCCAGGGGTTGGCCTACGCCAGCCTGCTGGGCGCGGCGTTGGCGCTATCCGTCCAGGACTTCGCCCAGGCGAGATCGAGCCTTTCGGATCGGCCGCCGCTGCCGGCGATGGGCCCCAGCCTGCGCAAGACGGTTGCCTTCGCAACCACCGAGCAGCCAGGAACGATCATCATCCGCAAGAACGAGAAGGCGCTTTACCTGGTGACCCGCCAAGGCCAGGCGCTCCGCTACCAGATCAGCGTCGGACGCGACGGGTTTGGCTGGACGGGCGTCGTCAAGGTTGGGGCCAAGACCGAATGGCCGGAGTGGCGCCCGCCGCAGGAAATGCGGGCCCGCCAGCCGGAGTTGCCGAAAATGGTGCCCGCCGGGCCCTACAATCCTCTTGGCGCAAGGGCACTCTACCTGCTGCGTGACGGTCGCGACACACTCTACCGGATACACGGCACCAATGATCCGTCTGGTGTCGGGTTCGACGGGACATCGGGATGTTTTCGGCTTACAAACACCGATGTGATCGATCTTTTCAAGCGCGTCGCGGTCGGCGCGAAGGTGGTGGTCCAATGACGATGCTCAGCGAACCGGACATGCCGGCGATCGATATCGGACAACAGGAGCAGCGCGAACAGGTCGTCGTCATCGAGAGACCCAGCAAGGCAAGGGCCATCGCCATTCTCGTCGCCAGCGGTGCCTTGGTGATCACTGCGATCAACATGGCCGCCGCGATCTATCTCTATCGCGGCATGAGCGACCTGCGTTTCGTCGAAGCGCGGCTGGAGCAGCTCGGGGCGTTCGAGCAGCGGATCGCGGCACGGCTCGACACGGTCAACAACGGCTTCCAGAGCCGGTTCGAGAAACTGGACAGCCAACTGCAAGGCAGCTTCAACGAGATCAATAGCAACGTTGCCCAGCTGGCACTGACTAGGCCGATTGCCGGCGACGAGGCCACGCCGGGTGCGATGGAGCCGCCGGAGATGACCACCAGCACGCTGGCGGAAGCGCCCGAAGCTCTCGAAGGCGCGAGCGCGAGCGAACCCAGTGTCACGCCCAGGAAGAGGGCCGCGCCGGCGTCGCCCCCTCCCCCAAGCTCCAACTACCAGCGCATCCAGCAGCCTGACGGCAAGGTCTATTACAAGAGGATCAATTAGACCTTGTAGGGTATGGATTTTGGCAGGGCACAGGTGGCGAGTGGCGCCCGCTCTAACGCTTTGTTCTGACGCAACTCCGGACGGAAAATTGCTCTAGAGATCGCGCTGCAGGGCCATGATGCGGGTGGTCCGGGCTTCGGACCGCGCCCGCGCTTCGGCGAGGAAGACGATGTGGCAGTACGCACAGGCCGCTGTGCCCAGAAGCAGCACAAGACTGTTCTTCAAGGTGAAATCCATCGCCAGCGAAAACGGAAGACCGCCGGGCGAGGTGAACGCAGCGATCGTGCTCGCCGTTTCCGAGTGGCTGCCGACCGCGATCATCAGCCCAGCGAAGAGCAGGGCGACGTGGTTGGTGAGAAAGAAGAAAGCCGACCTTCGGGTCTGGCACGCCATCCAGCAGACGATCGATGCGGCGGCAAGGACGGCGGCGTCGACAGCCATCGACCCACCCAGATAGACATCGACCTGCTGCCAAAGCATCGTCGACAAAGGGCGCAGTTCAAGCCATATCCACCATGCGGTAGGGCTGGCTGGATAGGCTCCCAGCAGGAAGGCTGCCATGCGTTCCCCAGCCAGGATCGCAAGAATGAGAAACGGGAAGGCAAAAAGCAGAAGCGGTTTGCGTTTCATGTTCCCTCGCCAATCTGCCCGTGACGATAGACCGCGAAGATTGCACAAGCCTTAACGCCTTTCGCCGCCACGAAGCGCCGGCCCGCAGCGAGGGGCCGCCCGATCTACGGGAAGCTCGGCTCGGGCGGAACCGCCCGAGGCGAAACAGGCGCCAGGGCTGGACGGCGGCAGTCGCGCGGCCGGTATCGATCAAAGATTGAAGACGTGCGAAGCCGTCAGCCCGGCGAGCAGCACGCCCGCAAGGAGAGCGATGATCGAGGCGAGGAACCAGCGCAGCGTGACCTGATAAACCGGCTCGTCATCGTCTCGTGGGAGCAACGACCGCCACAGCGCAACGAACTGAAGGACGATGGCCAGTGCCAGCAGCAGCGTCGCCAGGATCGAGGCAAACGTCCATCCGCCCTCGACTTCGAAATTCCAGTACCGCAGGAAAAGAAGCGAAAATCCGAGCAGCACGGTGATAGCGGAGATGACACCTTGTCGGTAGCCAGCGGGCAAGGGAACTCTGCGCTCAAAACCTGTTTCCTGCTGGCGATCGATCTGGCGATCGGGATAGTCGTCCGGGCGGTTGGGCTGGTCGGTCATGCGGTTCACAATATCGCCGGCGTCGGCATCGTCAAATGGTGACGATCTTCAGAAGAAGCGATCTTCTTCCGCTTCAAGGTCGGGAAATCACACCTTCCCGCGGCGCCCGCTCGAGCAGCCCGGCCCCTATGAGGACAAAGGTGCCGGTGCAGGGGACCAGTTACCAAGAAGGCCGGCCCCTACACGTCCTTGTCCTCGAGCGCCCTGCGCATGCGCCTGATCACCGCGGCGCGACCCCGTTCATCGGTCGCGGCGCTGACCGCCTCGTTTACGTCCAGGAGTAGCTTTGAAAGGTCATTGTGCCAGTCGAGGCGGGCAATCTTTTCCGGCCTCAAACGGCGGGGCTCGTTGACCTCGACCGGCAAACTGCGACCGGGAGTCAATTGGAAAGCATCGTCCAGCCTCGGGATGATGATCTTGTCGTCGGGTATCAGTCCTGCAAGCCTTCTACGCAGGCCGCCGAGTCCAGCCTCCTCTCCATGCGTCAAGAATACCTGCTGCTTCACAGGAGTTCGGGCCCTGATCCAGGCGACCAGTTCACTGGCATCGGCATGTCCGGAATAAAGGTCGAACAGGCTGATACGGGCCTTGACCTCTACTTCCTCACCCTGGATGCGCACGCGCTGCGCGCCGTCCAGCAGGATCCTCCCGAGCGACCCCTGGGCCTGATATCCGGCCATCATCACCGTGGCGTTCCTGCGCCAGAGATTGGCCTTGAGATGATGGCGGATACGCCCCGCGTCGCACATGCCGCTGGCAGCAATCACCACGAAGAAGCCACTCAGGCGATTGATCGCCTTGCTTTGCTCCACCGTCTCGGTGAAGCGCAACTCCTTTGAACCGAGGGCCTGGCGCAGCACGTTGCCCTGTTCGATCTCGTCGGCATGCCGCTCGAAAATCGCGCTGGCACGTGTTGCCAGCGGCGAGTCGACGAAGACCGGGGCTGACGGAACCTCCCCAGCTTTCATGAGCAAATACAGATCGATCAGCAGTTCTTGCGTCCTCTCTACGGCGAAGGACGGAATGATGAGGGGGCCGCCGGCCTTGGCGGCGCCGCGCACGACGTCACCGAGCTGAGATCGCCGCCGTTCGGGCGAAACGTCCGGGCGGTCCCGGTCGCCATAAGTCGATTCGCAGATCAGATAGTCGACGTCGGCCGGCCCCTCAGGATCGGTCTGAAGCAGCTTGTGGCCTGGGCCGATGTCGCCCGAAAACACGATGCTCAGCGGCACATCATGTCGGTCGATCTCGAGCTCTACCGACGCCGAACCAAGCAGGTGGCCCGCGTTCCAGAAGCGGGCGCGAACGCCTTCGGCGATGGTGGTCCATTCGCCATATTCCGAAGCCCGAAACAATATCATGCACGCGGCGGCATCCTGCTGACCGTAGATCGGCTCGACGGGCGGGCGCCCGCGCTGCGCATTGCGACGGTTCAGGTGCTCGACCTCCATCTCCTGGATATGCGCCGCGTCCGGCAGCATGACCGAGCAGAGATCAATGGTGGCACGGGTCGTATGGATCGGACCAGAAAAGCCCTGTTTGACCAGTTTCGGCAAAAGGCCACTGTGGTCGATATGCGCATGGGTCAGGATGACGGCGTCAATCGCGTCCGGTGGAAACGGGAACGCACCATAGTTCAGTTCCCTCTCGGACTTGGAACCTTGGAACAGGCCGCAGTCGATGAGGATCCGCGAATGCGGCGTCTCGATTTCATAACACGAGCCGGTGACACCATGGGCCGCGCCGTGGAAGCGCAGGACTGGATCCGTCTCGCCTCTCATCTCGCGCCGACCTAATGCGACAGGAGAACAGGCAGGCGCATATCGGCGAGAATGCCTTCGGTGGCTCCACCAAGCACGAAGTCCCTGACGCGGGAATGACCGTATCCGCCCATGACAAGCAGGTTGCCGCCGACCTTGAGAGCGTGTTCCTGTAGGGCAGTTCCGATTGAACGTTTCCCCGCTTGAATAGAGGCAGCCTCGGCCACCAGGCCACGCGTCCTCAGGCCCTGCGCAAGGCGTTCGCCGATGTCCTGTCCCGGAAGCGGTTTTTCGTCAGCCACGGTCACAACAGTGACCATCGAGGCACGTTCGAGAAACGCCTTTGCATCGGCAGCGGCCCGGGCGGCGACTCGGCTGCCGTCCCAAGCGATAACGACATGTCCAAGAACCCCGACGTCAGTGGAGTCGGGAAGAAGCAGGGTCGGTCGACCCGAACCAAACAGTATTGCCTCGGCTATCATCCGCGCCGTCTGGTTGGCCGGCGCCCAGCCGACCAGACAGATATCGAAATAGCGGGAGTGGTTTGCGGCAACCTCGCCCATCAGCGCCGGTGGTGCGGTCAGCTCCTGAGTCGTGAGGGTCACACCGCTATGTGCCGCTTCTTGCGTAATGGCCTCTAGCAGAACACTGCCGCACTTGCGGCTGGTCGCCTCGACCTCTCGTATCTTGTTGCGAAGATCAAGCAAGTAGCTCGACAGCGCGTTCGAAACGTCGGGAATGTCGACATTGATGGCAACAGCGTCAAGCGATGCGTCGATCTGCTTGACGAGAGCAACCGAGTTCGCCGCGATTTTCGAGGAGTTCGCATCTGGATAAGTAGCCAAGGACAGGGATGCCATCAGCTTCATTGGAATCGTCTCCATGGTCGAACGGCCAACTGCCATCACCATCTTGTAGTCACAATGGATGAGGCGAGCTTTGACCCAGCGCAAATGCGATCCATCAAATACTGAGCAGCAGGGTCGGCCAAGCTGAGCCCAGCTAGCGCCGCGCGACGGAATTGACTTGGAGGGCCGCGTCACCGCGTATTCTCGGGCTTCGCGGCTTTTTGGGCGACAACGTGATCGCCGTCGATCAGCCTTTCCATGTCGGCTGGCGCGGATGGATGTCGTCCTTGAAGGCGTCGAAGCCCTTCCAAGCAGGTTCGATCAGATCGCAGCCCGGCATGGGCGTGAAGGGCGACGGCTCGCTGAGCTGCATCATCGGGATGTAGCGCGGACAGTTCGGGAAGATCACGCGCGCCTGCACGCGCACCATCATCTGTGCGCCGACCGTCTTGCCTGTTAGCGGATCATCTCGGTCGATTCGGGCGGCGCCGTTAATGCGCAGGCGACGCGGCGTGCCGTGCATGGCGATGAACAACAGCGCGACGTTCGGATTGACGTCGAGGTTGCCGAGGCTCCTGAACATGCCGTTGCCGTCATAATCCGGGAACGCTAGCTCCGACGGCCCAATGACACGCACGAAGCCGGCCGGGCCGCCCTTGAACGAGCAATCTGGCCGTCCCTCGGCGTCGACCGTGGCAAGAAAGAAGTAAATCGCATTCTCGATGAACGTCTTATCCTCGTCGGTGAAGACCGTCCGCGCCATCTCTGCCAGGCGGTCAGCGATGCGCCGGCTCTCGAAGCGGTCCTGCAGAGAGCGATTGCCTTCGTGGTAGAATGCGTCGCCGGTCATGGACGTTCCTCCTTCACAACTCGGATCATGGTCCGATCCCAAGTGATGCGGTAAGTCGTATGTTGGGGCGCGAGGCTCTCGCCGCCCCTAGCATGGGCCGCCTGCGATGCGATCGCGAGAGAAAGCCAGGCACACCAGATCGCGCGAGCCTATGCCCATCGCTCTGTACGCGATCCTCGCCATCACTTCTCGAATGACGGATCTTGGCCGGGCGCATCGTCTCATTCCGGAAGCACTGAGGACCTCGATCGTTTTACACGATATCAAGGGCCGATCATATCGGAGTGTCGAACTGCAATGGTGTCGCGCCTGGCGCGTGCCCTAGTAGGCGCCCGGTCCGGTCGCCGCGTGCAGGGGCCTCAAAACTGCAAGACATAGGCTTCGACCTCGAAGCTGACGTAAGGTCAGAAAGTCAATGACTCGAGTGCACCGCTCCAATAAACTGGTCATTGATGGTCGGCGAGGAGTTAGCCACGCAACCCTAAAAATCCAACCCAGCGCGGTGCGAAGAATGATACTCGGGGAGGGCATCAATGAGTTCATACGATTCCGACAAGGTTGCCAAACTTCATCGGGAATTGCACAGCCATCTTCCGCCTGAACCGGCGCTTCGCCTGAGAGCACTGGAGACGGTTTTGGTCGAGAAAGGCTTTCTGGCGGCCGACGCCGTGGACAAGTGGCTCGACGACTACTCGGAAAACGTAGGTCCGATGAATGGAGCCAAGGTCATCGCGCGGGCGTGGACTGATCCCAAGTTCGCCGAACGGCTGGCGAAACATGCGGCCGAGGCGTTTTCGGAAATCGTCCCAAGCGTCAGGAAGGATTACCCTCTTGTCGCAGTGTTCAACACTCCTGAGATCCACAACGTTGTCGTGTGTACCTTGTGTTCCTGCTATCCGGTTGGAATCTTGGGAATGTCTCCATCTTGGTACAAGTCGACCGAGTACCGGGCGCGAGTGGTCCGCGATCCGCGTGGCGTTCTCGCCGAATTCGGAACCGACCTGCCGGACAAGGTTGAGGTCACGGTGTGGGACTCGACTTCAGACAGGCGGTACATGGTGGTCCCGGAGCGTCCAGAAGGGACGGACGGCTGGACCGAAGAGGACCTCGCCGACCTCGTGACGCGCAATGCAATGATCGGGACGATGAGGGATCTGTTGCCAAAGCAGGAGGTGGGGTGATGGATACGGTACACGACCTCGGCGGCAGGCAAGGGTTCAGGCCGATCCCGAACGTCGCAGAAGATGACTCGGCGTTGTTTTCCGATGAATGGAAGGCGCGCACATGGGCGATCGCCATGATGTCGATGAAAAAGTTGACGACGGATCGCACGGGCTGGACGCTCGATTGGTATCGCCACGTCTTGGAAAGGCTTCCCCCGGACGCCTACCTCGGCCTCGACTATTTCGAGAAGTGGATTCTGGCCATGATGGTCACGTCTGTGGATGAAGGCGTCGCGGGCGTTCAGGAGTTCTTCGATGGCAGGGCCTCAAGTCGAACCTTCGAATACGAGTCGCCCAGGCCTGCGGTCGAGGTCCCGCCCACAGAGGCAAGGTTCAAGGCTGGCGACAAGATTGTGGCACGGCGCGACGTCGCCACAATGCACACGCGGCTGGCTGGGTATGTCCGCGGCCGGCCCGGGGTTGTCGACAGCGTGAACGGACCACAGCCTTTGCCCGACGAGAAAGCTGTCGGCACGATACGGCGCGAGCAGACATACGTCGTGCGGTTTCGCATGTCGGATCTTTGGCCTGAAGCCGGCGACAGCGCAGACAGCCTGCAGATCGACATGTGGGACAGCTATCTTGAGCCGGCCTGAGATTGCCCGTCGCGCACGGCGCCATCGCGATGGCGAACCTGTCTTCTCCGAGCAATGGCACGCTCAGGTCATTGCGCTGGTCGACCTGCTCATCGCCGACGGAAAGATCGAAGCCGAGGATTGGTCTCAGACCCTGGGCGCCGAGCTCGATCTACGGGCGGCCGATACTGCCATTGACCCCGACGCGATCTATTACGGGGCCTTTCTCAGCGCTCTGGAGCAGATATTGGACAAGAGCCAGTTCGCAGCACGGGCCGAGGTGGACAGACGCCAACAGGATTGGCGAAACGCCTACCTGAATACACCGCATGGCAAGCCAGTGGCCCTGGGTCCGCAAGCAGATTCAATTTGACTGTAGGCAGCGGTGCGTGTTGCTGCCCACCCTTTGCAACGCGGCCACCCAATCGCCTATCGCTACCGGCCCGGCACTTGAGCGATCCCGTTGCAATCGACCGTGCGGTCTGAACGCACGGTGTAGCTGGCGTGGATCACCTGACCCATGTTCATGGAGATTTCACGCACCAGCTTTCGACGAACTGCAGTCGCGAACATAGCAGCCTCGGTTACGCCGATTGTAAATGCGTCTGGCCCGCCAATGACGCAGCGCTCGAAATAGTATTGGAGGTTGGAGCGGTCGTACATCGCAAACCCGTCGGCCCCGCCAATGCGGGGCATTGCGATAGGCAGCCCGTTGATCGTCACGCCTTCCGCGAGAAGAACCTGCCGGATGGGGTCAAGGAGCGCTCCGGCATTGTTGGGTCCGTCGCCGGATACGTCAATAACCCTGCGCGGGCTGCGCAAGCCACTCTTCGCGAACTGATCATTCGCGGCCGACAATGCGCCGGAAATCGACGTTCCGCGGCCTTCAGTCAACGGCAGCGCCGCAAGCCTGTCTGCCAAAGTCAGAACATCGTCGAGGCTTTCGACAATTGTCCACGGCACAATGACTGTTTGCTGACGTGGGCCGGCCCACTCCAGATAAAGCACTGCGATCCTGCCCCGCTCTCCCGACTTGATTGCCCCGGCGATGTCCGTGTGGCGGAAAGCATCGACGTAGCCGTCGCGTTGCACTCTTTGCTCAACCTTGCTCATCGAGGGCGAGACGTCCACGGCAAGGATCAATTGCAGATCGACTTCGGTCAGGTCGTCTGCGCGACGGTCGGTCGAGGAAGCCAGAGACGCCATCGCGAAGAACAGACTGAGCAGGCAGAAGCCCGTGAGCCGTGGCACCGGTCTTGCTCCGGCAGATCGAGCAATCCGCACCAAGTAGTCCATGGCGAGCCTCCCGCTGAGAATGCAATTGTCGGTCCGAGCGTCTCTTTGGTCACGAACGGCGTCCGATCATTCGCCGAAATCTGCGCTCCCCGCCGGTCTGGATGGCGAT
The DNA here is from genome assembly GCF_056403835.1 of Mesorhizobium sp. P2_E6. Taxonomy (NCBI): domain Bacteria; kingdom Pseudomonadati; phylum Pseudomonadota; class Alphaproteobacteria; order Hyphomicrobiales; family Phyllobacteriaceae; genus Mesorhizobium; species Mesorhizobium sp. P2_E6. The sequence goes on along the minus strand of NZ_JBFUEQ010000009.1, from coordinate 177,862 downwards.
GACTCTTCGCAGCGCGAACCGTGCTAAGATCGAAGAATTGGACTGCGGCTTCGTGCGTGAGGGAACCGGCTTGAATAGCTCGCCGCCCACGACGTTCGTACTCAACGGCATTACCGCCGATCTGAGCAGCGAGACCTTGCGCGACAAGTCCAACAGGACAATCGCACTTCGCCACCAGACCTTCGCGGTGCTTCGTCACCTTCTGGAGAACGCTGATCGGGTCATCACCAAGGACGACCTGATGAAGGCAGTCTGGAACGGCATAGCCGTGACCGACGACAGCCTGGTGCAATGCATTCACGAGATCCGTGCGGCGCTCAACGACAATCGGCAGGCCGTCGTGCAGACGGTTCCGAGGCGCGGATACAGGCTGGTCCTTCCCTCAAATGCCGGACCGAGAATGGCCACCATCCTGGCCGCCGAAGTGGCCGCCGGGGGCCGGCTGACAGGCATGGATGAGCCGATCTCCGCTGCAACTTTCCGGGCATACAAGCAGATCATCGATCGGCTGCTGGTTCAACATGCAGGCGGTGTGTTCTGGAGCGCCGAAGAGAGCTTGGTCGCCGAGTTTGCCGGCCCTGTCGAGGCGATGCGGTGTGCGGGCGAGATCCAGCATGAGGTCGATAGGCGGAACCGCGAAGTTCCCGAGGTAAAGCGCCTGCGCTTCCGCATCGGCGTTCACCTGGGTTATGCCGTCGCCGAGGGCGACCACCTCGCGGGCGAGGCCGTCGAGGTCGCCGCTCATCTGCAAACATTGTCACGACCGGGCGGGATTTGCGTCACGGAAGCGGTGCGCGCCCAGGCTCAAGACCGACTCTCGCTGGAGTTCGTCGATCTCGGCGAGCACAAGCTGAAGAACGTCGCACGCGCCTTGCGCATCTACCGCGTACCCCTTGCTGCGGAGGAACCGGTCAGGTCACCATTTCGTGGTCTCGATGCCTTCGAATTCGAAGATGCCGATCTCTTCTTCGGCCGAGCGCGGGCGATTGCGGCCTGCACCGCAAGACTTGAGCAGCAGGCAGCAAGTGGCACGGCATTCCTGCTCATCTACGGTATGAGCGGATGCGGCAAGTCTTCCCTCCTGCGCGCTGGCCTGCTGCCGTCATTGACACTGCCTGGAGCCGTGGCAGGCATATCCCTGTGGCGCCGCTGCCTGATCCGCCTCTCCGAAGGACCGGATGCATTCGCTGTGCTGGCTGCGGCACTGCTTCGCGAAACTGCTGTGCCGGAGCTGGCCTCCGAAGTAACAGCCGCGGAGTTTGCTCGGCTCTGCAGGAGCACGCCGGATCGGGCACTGGCGATGATCCGACAGGCACTTCGCGAGGCCGCCGGGCCGGCCCGCCCGCAGATCAGATTGCTTGTCGCCATTGATCAGCTGGAGGAGCTGTTCACGACGGAGAAGCAGCCGGCGACGCGCGAGGCCCTCGTGCGGCTCATGGCGGTGCTGGCCGCGAGCGGACTGGCCTGGGTGATAGCGGCGATCCGTTCGGACTTTTTTCACCGCTGCGGAGAGGTCCGGGGTTTCTCGGCGCTCAAGGACGGCCTCTCCAGCTACGAACTCCTGCCGCCGACTGGCCCAGAGATCGGGCAGATCATCCGCGAACCGGCGGGCGTCGCCGGGCTCCGCTTCGAGGAGAGTGCCGAACTGGGGCGGCTCGACGATGTGCTGCAGGAGGCAGCAGCTGCCGATCCCGGATCATTGCCGCTTCTCGAGTTCGTGCTCGACGCGTTGTACGAGGCCGGCCGCGAGCGCCGAGTTCTCACCTTTGCGCATTATCGCGCGCTCGGCGGGCTCGAAGGCGCAATCGCGCGCCGCGCCGACGAAGTCGTGGACTTGCTGGCGCCCAACATCCAGGAGGCCTTACCCGCGGTGCTGCGCGCGCTCACCACGGCAAGTCCTGGCGATGAAACGGTCACGGCACGTCCGGCCCTGTTCACCGAAATTGCAGGCACCCCCTCGCGATCGGCCCTCGTCAGGGCCCTGATCGACGCACGGCTCCTCGTCAGCGACGAGGACGCCGGAGGGCATGTCTTCGTCCGCGTTGCACATGAAGCACTGTTGAGCCGTTGGCCGCGCGCCGGTGACATTGTGAATGCAAACCGGGACTTTCTCGAGACGCGCGAACGCCTCAGGGCCGACACCCACCGATGGCACCTGGAGAGCAGGAATCGAGAGCTTCTCCTTCCGTCCGGCAAACGTCTCGCGGAGGGCGAAGAGCTGATGTTGTCAAGACGGGAGGAGGTCGACGATGACGTACTTGAATACATCGAGGCGTCCTTGCGTGCCCATCAGCAGAAAGAGGAGAAGGACCGGCACACAGAGCTGGCGCTGATCGAGGCCGCAGAAGAGGCAAAACGCGAGCGCCGTGAGCGCGAGGCCGAGCGCCGGAGCCTCGCGGCTGCCGCGGCAAACCGGCTTGCCCGCCGTACGCGCAATGCCGCGATTGTGGCGATAATGCTCGCTCTCATGGCGGGCGCAGGTGCACTGGTCGCCTTCAGGGCGCAGGAGGAAGCAAGGTCGCAACGCGACCTGGCGCTGCGCAACCAGTCTCTTTCGCTCGCGTTTCTCTCGCAGCAGTCCACGGCGAGAGGCAACACCGAGGCTGCGATCCTGTTGGCGCTCGAAGCACTGTCCTCGAAAGACCCGTCCGAGCGGCCCTATCTCTTTGAAGCGGAGGCAGCCCTCTTCAAGGCCCTGCTGGCGCACCACCAGATCAAAATCTTCCGGCATGGTGCCGGCGTCGCGGATGCGGCGTTCAATCCGAGCGGCGATCACATCGTCACTGCATCCTACGATAAAACTGCAGGCGTCTGGGACATCTCCAGCGGTGCCGAAACTGCGGTTCTAAAAGGTCATGGAGGGGCCGTGGAGAGGGCTGAGTTCAGCCCGGACGGGAGCCGTATCCTGACGGCCGCGAGGGACGGCACTGCACGCGTCTGGAACGCCATCTCGGGAGAACAGCTCTTCATCCTGCAGCCGGTAGGCAATTATCCAACCGCAATCTTCAGCCCGAATGGCAACCAGGTGCTGACGGCGGGGGAGAACAGCGATGCAGTGCTCTGGGACGCCCGGACCGGAAGAAAAGTCGTGAGTGTAAGAAGCGACGGATATGCACGGGCTGGCTTCAGTCCGGACGGTCACAGCTTCGCGACGGCACGCAAGCACTTTGTTTCGATCTGGAGTACCGCGGATGGCGCACTGACGCGGTCATTCCGGGTGAACTCCCGGCCCTATAGCCTGGCGTTCAGCCCGGACGGGGGCCGGCTGCTGGCTGGCGCATGCGGCCCGCTTTCATACGGCGGCACTTCCAGCCTTTTAGATGCGTCGAAAGGAACGGAGATCGCGAAGCTGGACGGCCACAAGAGCGACACGCAATTGAACGGCGTGATTTTCAGTCACGGGGGTCAGCGGATCGCCACCGTATCACTCGACGGCGCTGCCCGGATTTGGGATGGATCGTTGGGAACGTTGCATGACCTGCTCGGCCAGGAGGTTTCGGGTTTGAAGCTCGCCGATATCGGTGCGGATGAACGCGATGAAGAGATGAACGGTGCTTTCAGCCCGGACGACCGCTTTCTGGCGACTGCTTCGGTCAATGGGCCGGTCCGCATCTGGGACGTTGAACGCGCCTCGTTGGTCACGACGATCGCCGGTCATGAATCTTTGGTCGAGCATCTGGAATTCAGCCCGGCCGACAGCAACATTCTTCTCACCGCTTCGCACGATGGCACAGCTCGGCTGTGGGACGTCGACGGCGCACTGACGACCACGCTCTCTCATGAATATCGGCCGACTTTCGCGGTCTTCAGTGCCGACAATATCCACCTGTTGACCGGTGGCGGCGACAGCGCGGCGCATCTCTGGGATGTCGTGAGCGGCCGCGAGATCATCCGACTCGATACACATGAGATCGTTCAACGCGCGACGTTCAGTCCCGATGGAAGGCGCGTCGCGACGGCATCTCTTGGGGGCCAGGTCCGAATTTGGGAGGTTGCCAGGGGATTCGAGACCGCCCAGTTCCGAGCCCATGGCGGACTGATCCAGATCCAGTTTGGTCGCGACGGCAAATCGCTTGTTTCCGCATCGATCGACGGTACCGCGCAGCTGTGGGATGCGGTGACCGGTACCGAGCTGGCCGTCATCAATTCAAGCAGCAAGCTGCCGCAGGCCATTCTTAGCCCCGACGAACGTCTGGTCTTCGCGGCCAGGGAAGACAATGCGGGCCACCTCCTGAAGGCGGGCGGGGCTGAGCTTAAGGCCCTTGTGGGGCACCGGGATCGCATCACGGCAGCGGCCTTCAACCCGGACGGTCAACTGGTCGCCACGGGCTCACTCGACCACACGGCCCGAATTTGGTCGACCACGAACGGAGCAAACGTCGTAACGCTAGAGGGACATACCGGCGAGGTGACGGTGGTCTCCTTCAGTCCCGACGGCCAGTCGCTGATGACGGCCTCACGCGATGGAACCGTCCGGATCTGGAGCGTCGCTGGCGGACTGGAAAGGACCGTTCTTAGGGGCCACAGCGGCGCGGTGGACAGCGCCCAGTTCAGTCCCAGTGGATTGTATGTCGTGACCGCGTCATCCGAAGATCGCACGGTCCGGCTATGGGCGACGCAATCGGGGCGCCAGATTGCCGTCCTTGCCAGCCAGGACGAAGCGACCGTTCGACCGGGCCTTACACGCGCAGCTTTCAGTTCCGACGGCACCCAGATCGCAATTGTTTCCGGCGAGGAAAGCGTCCGCATCGTTCGCGTCTTCCAGACACCCAGGGACCTCATTGACTTCGCCCGGCGCACCGTGCCTCGCGAACTCACCCCTTGCGAGCGGCGAAGCTTCTTCCTTCCTGAAGACCCTGCAATTGGTACTTGTCCGGGCTGAGGTCGACAATGGAGTCAGATTTTGCCGCCTGAGCCGGCTGCTGGAACGGGCAACTCAGCGCCGCATCTCGACTGTAGAGGCCAGCTTTGCCGCTTCCTGAAAGCTGACGTCGCAGGCGACCACGCTGGCGGTCGTGGTGGCGTCGGCGCGAAAGGTCGACGCTCAACCGAGTACATGGTGCGCCTTGCCGGACGAGGCAAACGGAAATTTCAGCAGCTGCGTCCTTCTATTAAACGCGAGAGCGAGCCATGATGCCCATCGTAATCATCCCGAGACAATTCATCCCAAAGGGAAGCGAAACGGGCGTATGCGCAGCTGGGTGACAAGGTTCTGGCGCTCGCTTTCCGCCGGCGGCCTCGCTTTGGGCACGCTGTTCTTCGTCGCCTCGCTTACTCCGACGCTCATTCCCCGCACCTACCTGACCCAAGGCGTGCTGTCCGGGGCATGTTTCGCCGTCGGATACGGCATCGGAGTCGCCTGGCGCTGGCTATGGACCTATATGGAACTGCCGGAACCGCGTGAGCGGCTTCTGCTCTCTCTCAAGATTGCTGTCGCGGCCGCTTGCGCCGTCATCGCCATACTGTTTCTGTGGTGGGCGGCGGAATGGCAGAACTCGATCCGTCGACTGATGCAGCTCGAACCCGTGACGAGCGGGCATCCGGTTGAGGTCTGTTTCATTGCGATCGCTACGTTCCTGGTGGTCATCGCGCTTGCCAGGCTCTTCAAAGGTATCTCCCGTTGGTTTTCAGAAAGGTTGGGCCGCTTCGTCCCACGCAGGGTTTCGAAGGTGATCGGTTTCGCAGTCGCGATACTGTTGTTCTGGACGATGGCAAACGGTGTGCTCTTCCGCTACGTGCTGCACTTGGCCGATTCGTCCTTCGCGGCGGTTGACGCCCTCATCGAGCCGGACCGACCGCAACCTGAATCTCCGCTCAAGACCGGCAGCTCGGCTTCCCTCGTCCGCTGGAAAGAACTTGGAAGGGCAGGACGCGAATTCATCGCGACAGGACCCACCGCCGCCGAGATACGCGCGTTCACGCACGCCGATGCGCTCGAACCTATCCGGGTCTATGTCGGGCTCGGTGTCGCCGACACGGCGGAGGAAAGGGCGCAAATCGCCCTCGATGAATTGAAACGCGTCGGCGCCTTCGAACGCTCCGTACTCGTCGTCATCACCCCCACCGGCACCGGCTGGGTCGATCCCTCTGCGATGGATACGGTCGAGTATCTCCACCACGGCGACGTGGCGAGCGTGGCCCAGCAGTACTCCTACCTGTCGAGCCCGCTATCGCTGCTGCTCGAGCCGGAATACGGCTCGGAGGCTGCAAAGGCTTTGTTTGCCGCAGTCTATGGATACTGGACGACGCTCCCGCACGAGAGTCGGCCGAAACTCTATCTGCATGGCCTGAGCTTGGGAGCGATGAATTCCGAGAGATCGATGGAGCTTTTCGAGATGCTTGGTGACCCTGTCCAGGGGGCTCTGTGGAGCGGTCCGCCGTTCAAGAGCAGAATCTGGCGCAGCGTGACGGAGCATCGCAATGCCGGGTCACCGGCCTGGCTGCCGCAATTCCGAGACGGGTCCTTCGTCCGTTTCATGAACCAGAACGGCGACCCCGGTCCGAGGGACGCGCCCTGGGGTCCACTGCGCATCGTCTACCTCCAGTATGCGAGCGATCCACTGACGTTCTTCGCCTATAGCGATTTCTATCGCCGTCCGGACTGGATGAATGCGCCGCGCGGCCCGGACGTCTCGCCGGAGCTGCGGTGGTACCCGATCGTATCGATGCTGCAGCTCGCCCTCGACATGGCCGTGTCGACCAACTCGCCGATGGGCTACGGACATGTCTTTGCGCCCGAACACTACGTCAATGCGTGGCTCGCCGTGACTGACCCACAGGGGTGGTCGGCCGACCAGATAGCGCAACTGAAGCAACATCTTGCCGCGCGCGCCAGGATGTGATCGCTGCTTGCGACGGGCGCCTCATGCGATTGTTTCGCGGTTCGAACGGCCGGCCGCGGCAGCCGGACCCGCGACGAGGTCACCGCCTGATGCGGTGCATATCTACGACACGGCCATTGCGCGCGTTCAACCCGACTTCAAACAGACCGTTGGCGCGGCGCGCCCGATAGGTGAAAAGGCGCCCGCGGCAATCCACTCGCCGGACGTTCCAAAAACCACGGTTGCGCAGCAGCCTCTCGCCCTCTCGGCATGTGATCGCTCGGCCATTGTTGAGGCTGGTGCCGATGTTGATGTTGATCGTGACGGCATGGGCGGGCGCCGGCAGAGCCAGGGGCACGACAAGACTGAGAACGAGACCCAGGCAAGCAAACAAGGGACGAGGCATGGAACTCTCCGTGACGTTGCTTTGGTTTCCCTAGAATCAACTCCCCCGAAAAGCGTATTGTCAAGGGACTAACTTCGAGCGCGACGGTCAGGCCGCCCGAGGCCGAGCCTGTGAGCGCAGGCGAGGATGTTGGCCGCGATGGCCAGCGAGACCAAGGGCCGGCCCTTGATCCCAAGCACCCAATTGCACACGATCTCGAAAGCCGGGACCGCCGCAACCACCGCGCCGGAGCCGACAAGGCTGGCCACGCTGAAGATTGGCAGCACCGAAGCGTTGGCACCGGCCCGGACTACTCCTCTTCCTACCGCACAGAAATCATGCAAGCTTGCTTGTTGGGCGGCATACCAGTATTTTGAAGTCGCGGGGGATTTTCTGCAAAAAGGCCCCATCATGTCGGACAAATCTGTAAAGGGCATTGATCGCCGCGACCTTATAATGGCATCCATTGCAACGGTCGGCGCCGCGGCCGCCTTGGCGGCCAACGCCGGCGCCGCGAACGCCGAGGACTCGGCGACTTCCTCGTCCACTCCGGCAGCGGGTGCGCCATCGGCGACGATTTATGTCGGCGATGTGATCCAGGGGAAGAAAGTCGTCAGCACGCTCGACGTCAACGACCTGGAGCCCGGCAAGAAGCACCTTCTGTATTTCCAGGGCGTGGAGAGTCCCACTGGACAGCACTGGTATGTGTCCGTGGCCGTCGCCAAGGGGGCGAAGTCGGGCAAGCGCGGCATCCTGACCAGCGGGGTGCATGGCGACGAGATGAGTTCCATACATACGGTCCAGACCGTGATGAACCAGCTCGACCCCGCTGAGATGTCGGGCACGGTGATGGCGGTCACCGACATCTCCCGCCCGGCCCTGGAAAGCATGCAGCGCAGATGGCCCAACGCGGGCAGAGGCCTCGACCTGATCGACATGAACCGGGTGTGGCCCGGGAACGAGAACGACATCACCGCGGCCAGCCGACACGCCGGGCTGGTGTTCAACCGGCTGCTGCGGCCCAACGCCGACTTCGCGATCGACTTCCATACCGGAACGACCGGATTCGAGGTCACCGCATTCAATATTGCCGAGATGGACGTGCCCGAGATCAAGGCGATGGCGGAGCTCTATCCGATCGGCCAGATCTTCGACAATCCAACATATCCCAATGTCCTCCATAACGCGTTTAACGCCGCGGGCATCCCGTCCTTTTGCCCGGAGATCGGGGCTGCCCGCCACCTGGACCTCGAGATGATCGGGCTATTCGTGGAAGGCACGATGAACGTGCTCAAGCATCACGGCATCGTCGCCGGGCCGATGGGACGCACGGGCAAGGACGTGCACGTCTTTGTCGGCAACAGTGCGTTCCCGATCCTGGCAACCGAGGGCGGGTTGGTCGAGTATCTGGTCAAGCTCAACGACAAGGTCGAGGCCGGACAGAAGGTGGCCATCCAGCGCAATAGCTTCGGCGAAGTGGTTGCGGAGTACGCAAGCGGCGTGGCTGGAGAGATATCGGGCCTGCGCAGCGATGCAATGTCCGAGCCCGGCAATCCCTTGGCATTTATCCTTTTCAACAAGCCGGGGCCGGAGGACGTTGGGGGCTACCCCGAGTGAGTTCACCCATGCGAGCGAACCCTTCGGATCATCGCTTGAGAACGACCGCTGCGCGCAGTTGATCCTCAAACGAGCGTGCAGCGGCGATGTTCAGCGCTGTAAGTTTGAGATCCCGATCAACGGCACGATGTGCAGATCAAGGTGCGAGCTATAGCTGTCTACCGTGGTGCGCTTCCGACCGGCTGCCTCGACGCTGGCTATCCAGAACAAGGTGCGGATCGAGGAGATCACGCCGAAGGTGAAGAAGGGGCGCTGACCGTCAACAAATGCAGCACGCCCCGGCCATCTCCCTACATCGTGATCGAGACATACGACAACAGGTAAAGGATCGCCATGGTCGCCGTCGCGAGTATGACCCATAAGCCCAAGCTGCTCATGCTTCCTCACTTCCCCTAGGTGAGGATTGCGCCAGTCGAGCGCAAACGCAATCCGCCCTGGGTGCGTTGTCCACTCCTTTCTTTTGGAGCACTGGCTCTAACGGCGCTGTTCCGCCCAGCGGAGCACAAATTAGCTGGTGCTTTTCTGAAATGCCGGTGCTGCTGCCGAAGGGATAGCGAAACGCGGGGCCGCTTCCGACCCGCATTGCCAAGCGCGCCGAAGCTGGACCTAGACTAAGGGTTAGTTGCAATCCGCCGCGAGCATCCCGACCTTAGAAGGCGGACCTACCCGTCCGAGAGAATTTGCTGGAGCTTTGGGTAGAGATCATGAGAATCATAGCTCGCACCGCCACCGTGATTGCATCGATAGCTGTGGCTATCGTTCTGACCTTTATGGCAGCTAAAGGATTTGAGCTATCGACGCCAGATCCGATCGTGGCTCATACCTTCGAGAGGAACATCTGAGGGGCACGAGGCGCTATGCTAGGGCGCTCTCTGCGATGAACTCGACGCCGGCCGTTTCCAGAGCGTGCGGCGGGGTTGCTGGAACTGGCAGAGTGCTTCGTCAATCGTCTTTGAGACAGGACCACAGCCGCCATCAGAGCGCTAAGGAATAGGTCCGGCTTCACCAGATTACCGACCGGTCGATCTCGCCGATCCGCGCCCGGCCGGTAAGCGCCATTGCGACCTCGAAGTCCCGGCGAAGCAGGTTGACACAATGGGCTACGCCCTCGGCACCATCCGTTGCCAGTGCGTAGACATAGGGGCGGCCAATCATGACCGCGCTTGCCCCCAGGGCAATTGCCTTCAAAACGTCGGTGCCACGCCTCACGCCGCCGTCGAGGATGATGGGAATCCGCCCGGCCACCCGATCCGCGATGGCGGACAGGGCGTCGATGGTCGCCGGCAGGGTGTCGAGGTTGCGCGAACCGTGGTTCGAGACGACGATGGCATCGGCACCGGTTCCGATCGCCTGCTCGGCATCGTCAGGATCGAGGATGCCCTTCAGGATAAGCGGCAGGGTTGTCAGAGAACGCAGCCAGGCAATATCCGCCCAGGTCGGCATGGCGCGCCGCTGCGCAGTGCCAACTTTGAGGACGCCGGTGTTCCGGTCCTTGAAGTATGGCGTTGCGAGGCTGTCGGGAATTTTGAATCCTGCCCGGAACTGCCTGCGGCGATCGCCTGGTGTTGGCATGTCGACCGTCACACTGATCGCCTTTGCGCCCAGTGCGGCCATGCGCGATACGAGTTCGCCATTGAAACTGCTATCGCTTTGCCAATAGAGAAGGAACCAGACTGGAGACTGGGTCACCGCCATGCAATCCTCGATCGCCGCCGTCGCCGTCGTGCCCAGAGTGAACACCGCTTCCGCCACTCCGGCGCCGCGCGCCGCGGCCACCTCGCCTTCCGGATGCGCCAGCCGCTGATATGCTATTGGGGCTAGGATGATCGGATGCGGCAGACTTTGCCCGAAGAGCGTGATCCCGGTATCAAGTCTTGTCACATCGCGAAGCACGCGCGGCCTTAACTTGATGCGGTCGAATGCGGCTTCATTGTCACGCTTGGTGATTTCTTCGCCAGCACCGGCGGCAATGAACTCATAAACCGCGTGCGGCAATAGCTCCCGCGCCGCGGGTTCAAAATCCGCCAGGCAGAGAAACCGAGTTTCGATATCAAGTGGCATGGACCAATCCGATCAGTATCTCAAAAAAGTCGGCTGCTGACCCCACGCCGGCTCCCCAAAAGGGGGGTAGCGCTTGAGGATTTGGCGTCGCCGCGCCTTTTCCCACTGAAGCAGCAGCCATTCCGGCGCACGTCTCACCAATGATCTGATCAGCCTCATGGCTTGCTCAACCTCACCCCGGCGCCGCCGCCGTTTTTGGGGATGTCGCACGGACTTGCCGATAGTCGCAGGAAACCCTTGGAAATCAACGGTAGCCAGTTGCAACATAGGTGTGACATGAAGCGGGCAAGGACGCCCCTACCCCATGCGACAAACCACTGAATTTATTGGTACCGCTGGCTGGGATCAACATCTTCTACAAGATATTGTTTTTATTGTCTTTTTTCTGCCTCTGGTCTCGATTTGTATCACAATTAGGTGTCACAATAGGTAGCACTTTCACGGGGCGTTGGGCGAAGGAGCCGCACAGAGCAACATCCTCACGCACGTCGGCTCACCTTGATGTTCTGCTCCTTTGCCACCCAGGCTGATACTCTTTATCTCGAAAAGGTATTGGTGGGCCCGGAGGACGTATCAAGAACGTTGATTTTATTTAATTTTTCGTGGGCCAAAATCAGAAATCTTCCCGCATCGTTTCGTATGGTTCCGCGACGCTTCACTATCGAAACTCGGCTAATTCTATGACCCCTATTGATCCACGCCCCCTTAAGCAATTTGGAAGGCTGTAACACTTCCAGTTTGGCCTGCTGCGTTTGGTCCAGCATGGTTGCAAAAAAAGCCGTCTCGCCTCGATGTCGGTTCTCCCAGCTAGCCGCGATTGTGCCGGCGTGAACCGCCGCGCCGGCCCGCGCCCTGGACTAAACTACCCGAGAGTTTGACTGGCGAGGCCATAGGTCACCGGCGCAGATGCGCCGCCGACGGCAAAATCGGCGAGGCGTTTGCCCATCGACATGGTGAGAACCGTGTCGAAAACCGGCATTCCGCTGTGTGACAGAAAGGCGGCGAACTCGCCTTTGTCCATGTGGGTGTCTATGCGCAGGAAGGCCCCCGAATGGTCGGCCACGTGCGGCCGCACGATCGCCACGGCATCCGCGTCGCTTTCCGCCACAACCGGCCCCACGACATGGCCCCGCCCGAACGGCCGACAGAGCGCGAATGCGTTCAGCCTGCCATTCTTGAAAAGACCATAGCCGGCCGAGAGGGCGAAAAGCTGTTCGACGAGCGCCGTCCGCCTTACGCCAAATGCTGCCGCGTCGAGCGCGATCACGGCGGGAATATCCCTTGCGTCCAAAGTCCGGACATCGCCTCGAATATTTGCCGGCCAACCCGTCGTCGGCACGCGGGCGATGCCCTGGCATTGATAAACGGTCTTCTCCGGCTGGAAGTCGAGCGAGAGATAGAGCCGCCTTGCCGCGCGCGTTGCATTGAGGCGCAGATCACGGCCGACGACCTTGTCGAAGACCCGCTTCATCAGCCATTGCCCCGCCCCCAGGGTCTGGAGCCGCGGCGAGGTGATGACCATGCCCACGGTTGCGAAATCGGCACCATGCGCGAACCACATGGCCGAACCGAGAACCCGGCCGATCTCATCGAGCGCCACGAACCCTTCTCCCGACTCGCGCAGGAATTGCCAGTCCTCGGCGCGATGCGGCCATCCCACGGAGAGCGAGAGCGCGTGCAAGCGATCCAGTTCGACGCTTTCGATGTCGCCGACGCGCATCGAGAACGTATCGATTTTCAAGCTTCCGGACGGCTTCAAGTCCATGCCCCTGCAAGATTATCGTACCAGAGAGCGACGCACCGATGGCCACCCTCTGCCCCTACCAACGCTAAACAAGCAGACCGGTACGATTTGCTCGAAAGCCGCGCACCAACGCTAGATTCAACTGAAACATTTCCGCTTTCGGCACGCAATCGCGAAAGAACGCGCACATCCTCTCCGGAAATCTAGCAGCGTATGGTCGACGGTATCGATCCCGGTGGACCCGAAATGCTTTGAGGGCTGGAATGGACGTCTTCGACATCCTCGACCGTCTCGTCGCCTTTCCATCGGTCGCAGGCAAGCCGAACGGTGATATCGCCGGCTGGATAGAGGCCCATCTCGTAGAGCACGGGGCGCAGGTCACGGTGCTCCCGGGGCCAGAAGGCGACCGTTCCAATCTGTTCGCGACGATCGGCCCCGCCGATGTCCCTGGCTACATCCTGTCCGGCCACATGGACGTCGTTCCCGCCGGCGAGCCGCAATGGAGTTCGGCTCCTTTCGCGCTGCGCCGAGAGGGCACGCGACTCTACGGACGCGGCACAACTGACATGAAGGGGTTTCTGGCCGCGGCGCTCGCGGCCGTGCCTGCGCTGACGGGACTGGGCCTGGCCAGGCCAATTCATCTTGCCTTCTCCTATGACGAGGAGGTCGGATGCCGCGGCGTGCCGCATTTGATCGCCCGCCTCCCCGAACTTTGCGCGAAGCCGCTCGGTGTCATCGTCGGCGAGCCGAGCGGCATGCGCGCCGTGCGCGGGCACAAGGGCAAGGCGGCCGCCCGCGTGACGATCAACGGGCGCTCAGGCCATTCCTCGCGGCCCGATCTCGGCCTCAACGCCATCCACGCCATGGCCGGTGCGCTGAGCACGGCCGTGAGCGAAGCCGAGCGGCTGGCGAACGGTCCGTTCGACCCTGCCTTCGAGCCGCCCTACTCCTCGCTGCAAGCGGGCGTGGTGGCAGGCGGACAGTCGGTCAACATCATTCCCGGCACCTGCACGCTGGACCTTGAGGCGCGCGCCATTCCAGGCGTCGACCCGGCCAGCCTGCTCACGCCGGTCAAGGCGCGAGCCGAGGCCCTTGCGGCCGAAGATGGCTTTCGGGTCGAGTGGACGCCGATGAGCGCCTATCCGGCGCTGTCGCTGCCGCAGGACGCGGCACTGGCGGCACTGTTAGCCGAGCTGACCGGCGAAGCGCCGCTTGCCGCCGTCAGCTACGGCACGGAGGCCGGACTTTACCAGGCTGCCGGGGTCGATGCGATCATCTGCGGCCCCGGCGACATCGATCGCGCCCACAAGCCGGATGAGTACATTCTCACCAGCGAACTCGCCGCCTGCCAGCGATTGATCGAGGCGCTGGGCGCCCGCTGCGCGGCTTGAAGGGGAACCGGAATGACATTCCTGTTCAATTCCGATGCGCGGCGCGGAGCGATCTTCGCCGATGCCTTCGCCGAGGAACTGCCGGACGTCCCCTTCACTATGGATGCCGCAACAGTCGATCCTGACTCCGTACGCTATCTCATTACCTGGACCGCGCCAGAAGACCTCGCGCGCTACAGGAACCTGGAGATCCTGTTCTCCATTGGCGCCGGCGTAGACCAGTTCCGCCTCGATACCTTACCAGAACAGGTGAAGATCGTGCGCACGGTCGAGGAAGGCATCGTGCGCATGATGCAGGAGTATGTAACGCTGGCCGTGCTCGCCCTGCATCGCAACCTGCCCGCCTATCTGGCACAGCAACGCGCCGGCGAATGGCGTGACATCCCACAGCTGCAGGCTGGGTCGCGCCGGATCGGCGTGCTCGGCCTCGGGCAACTCGGTCAGGCCGTCCTCGACCGGCTGAAGCCCTTCGGTTTCCCGCTCGCCGGCTGGAGCCGCTCGCCACGGCAGATTGACGGCGTGACCTGTCACCACGGCGAGCTCGGGTTGGAGCGAACGCTGGCGTCCAGCGACATTCTGGTCTGTCTGCTGCCGCTGACCGAAGACACGCGCGGTTTTCTCGATGCCGACCTGTTCGCGAAACTGCCCAAGGGCGCCGCGCTCGTCCACGCGGGCCGAGGGCCACAGCTTGATCATGAAGCGCTTCTCGTCGCGCTGAACAGCGGCCACCTTGCGGCGGCGATGATCGACGTCACCGATCCCGAACCGCTGCCCGCAGGCCATCCGTTCTGGTCGCATCCGAAGATCATCCTGACCCCGCATGTCGCCAGCGTCACCCAGCCCGCAACTGCAGCGCGGGCCGTCATCGAAAACATCCGACGCCACCGCGCCGGGCTCGACCCCATCGGGCTCATCGACCGGTCGCGCGGCTATTGAAATCCAACCTGAAAGGCCATCACTTGTCCCTGCTCAAGACCGTCGACACCGCCCCATCTTTCCCGCCACGCCAGTCCAGGGCGTTGCCCGAACGGCTGATAGCCGGCGACCCCGCCTTCAAGACGTGGGCGCAGGACGCCGCCAAGGACGATCTCGTCCATACCGGCGTCTGGGAAGCGACGCCGGGAGAGACGCGCTCGATCAAGGGCGAGACTTTCGAATTCTGCCACATCCTTTCCGGCGTGATCGAGATCACGCCCGACGCCGGCGAGACGGTGACCTACCGCGCCGGCGACAGCTTCGTGATGAAGCCCGGCTTCACCGGCGTCTGGAAGACCATCGAAACGGTGCGCAAGATCTACGTCACGGTAGGATAATGGGGTTCGCACGTGAGGCCCTGGCCTCCGCAACAGATTTTGCCGTCCCTCATCGCCAGCACGCAACAATCATCCGCGACCGATCTTCGAACGGTGCATGCTGCGCTGTTGCACGGGCTAGGCTCCTCCAGAACAGCTGAGAGTGGGCGCCCATGGGCCTGAGCTTCGACCCGGATACCGTCTCCCTTCCCGTCGGCCATTTTATCGGCGGGGAGCTGATTGCGGCCGAGGGTGCGATCGAGATGCGCCGCCCGTCGGATGGCAAGGCATACGCCGTCAGCCCCGTGGCCGGCGTCGAAATGGTCGACCGGGCGGTAGCGGGCGCCAAGGCGGCGCTGAAGACCAGCAACTGGGGCGGAGTTCGGCCGCGCGAGCGCACCAGGGCGCTCCAGGCCTGGGCCGACCTGATCGAGGCGGAAGCCGAAACGCTGGCAAAAATCGAGGCGCTGTGCTCGACGCGGCCCGTCGGCCAGCTCGTCGCCGGCGACATTGCCATAACCGCCGAGCAGATCCGCTTCTTTGCCGAATTCGCCGACAAGGAAGGCAGCGAGCTGGTGCCGACCGACGAAGCCAGTCTCGGCATGATCATGAGCGAGCCCTATGGCGTGGTCGGCGCGATCACGCCGTGGAACTTCCCCATCTCGATGGCTGGCTGGAAGCTTGGTCCGGCACTGGCCGCGGGCAATGCGGTCGTGCTGAAGCCGTCGGAAATGACGCCCTTTTCCGCAGTCTACATGGCACAACTCGCCGTGAGGGCAGGCTTACCGGCAGGGCTCATAAACGTAGTCCTGGGAGACGGCCTGACGACTGGAACGGCGCTGACCGGCCATCCCGAGATCGCCAAGGTCAGCTTCACCGGCTCGACCCGCGCCGGTTCGGCCATCATGGAAAACGTCGCTCGCACCGGCGTCAAGCCGATGACGCTGGAACTCGGCGGCAAGAGCCCGCAGATCGTCTTTGCCGATGCCGATCTGGAGAAGGCAGCGACGGCGATCGCCGGCAGCGTCACCTTCAATGCCGGCCAGGCCTGTGTGGCCGGCACGCGCCTGATCGTCGAGAAGAGCTTGGCCGACAGGCTGACGGCCACGATCCTGGAGAAGATGAAGGCGGTGCGGCCCGGCCCGACCTGGGACGAGGCGACGCAGTATTCGCCTGTTATCTCGGAACGGCAGCGGGCGCGTATCGACGGCATCGTGCGGGCCGCGGTCGAAGCCGGCGGCCAATGCCTGACCGGCGGCGCCGCGATGGACAGCCTCGGCTATTTCTACGAGCCGACGCTGATCACAGATGTCGACCAGGCCAATCCAGCGATCGTCGAGGAGATCTTCGGTCCGGTCCTGACCGTCCAGACCTTCGAGACCGAGGACGAGGCGCTGGCACTGTCCTGCCATCCGACCTACGGGCTCGCCTCCGGCCTCTTCACCTCCGACCTGTCCCGTACCATCCGCTTCGCGCGCAAGCTCGAAGCGGGCACCGTCTGGGTCAACCGCTACAGCCGCTCGCGCGACCATATCCTGCCAACCGGGGGCTACAAGCGGTCCGGCATCGGCAAGGATCTTGGCCGTGAGGCCTATCTCGCCAACCGCAGGACCAAGAGTGTCCTGATCAGCCTTTGAAGTGATGCCGATGACGACCTACTCGATCGCCCTGATCCCTGGTGACGGCATCGGCCGCGATGTGACCGCCGCCGCTTGGACAGTGCTGAAAACCGTTGCCAAAAACTTCGGCTTTGCCCTGACGGGCACCGTGTTCCCCTGGTCCTGCCGCTTCTTCAAGGAGACCGGCCGCATGATGCCCGAGGATGCCATCGACACCTTGCGCGGCTTCGACGCCATCCTTCTCGGCGCGGTCGGCTGGCCGGCGGAGGTGCCGGATTCCGTTTCGCTGCACGGCCTGCTGCTGCCGATCCGCAAGGCATTCGTGCAGTACGCCAACATCCGGCCGCACCGCCTGCTGCCGGGCGTGACAGGGCCGCTGCGGGCGGAAAACTTCGACATATTGTGCATCCGTGAGAACACCGAAGGCGAATATTCGGGCGCCGGCGGGCGCGTGCATCAAGGCACGCTGGACGAGGTCGCCGTGGAGACCTCGATCTTCACCCGTGCCGGCGTCGAGCGCATCCTGCGCTTCGGCTTCGAGCAGGCGCGGGCGCGGCGCGGCAAGCTCGCCTCCGTCACCAAATCCAACGCGCAGAAATATTCGATGGTGTTCTGGGACGAGATTACCCGCAAGCTGGCCGCGGAGTACTCCGACGTCGAAGTGACCAGCTATCATGTCGACGCGCTCGCCGCGCGCATGATCATGGCGCCGGAGAGCCTTGACGTCGTCGTCGCCTCCAACCTGTTCGGCGATATCCTCACCGACATCGGCGCGGCAATCCAGGGCGGGCTCGGCTACGCGGCCTCCGCCAACATCAATCCCGACCGCTCGGCGCCGTCCATGTTCGAGCCGGTGCACGGTTCGGCACCCGACATCGCACATCTCGGCATCGCCAATCCGATCGCCACCATCTGGTCCGGCGCAATGATGCTCGATCATCTCGGCGAAAAAGCCGCGGCCGACCGCGTCATGAAGGCAGTCGAGGCGACGACCGCGCGAGGCGTTGGAACAACTGCCGGCAAGGACACCACGGAAACCATCACGGCCGCCATCGTCGCGGCGCTCACCTGATTGCAAGGTCGTTTTCGATGAAAAACCTGAAAGACAAAAGTCTCTTCCGAGAAGCCGGCCTGATCGGCGGTAAGTGGGTCGCTGCAGGCTCCGGGAGGACGGTCGACGTCGTCGACCCGGCAACGCAGGCAGCGATCGGCACGGTGCCCGACATGGCCGGTCCGGAGACCCGCGCGGCCATAGAGGCCGCCGCTTCCGCCTACGCGGATTGGAAGAAGAAGACCAACGCCGAGCGCGCTTCCCTGCTGGAAGCCTGGCATGGCCTGATGCTCGCGCATCTGGACGATCTCGCGCTGATCCTGACGACCGAACAGGGCAAGCCGCTGGACGAGGCCAAGGGCGAGATCCGTTACGGCGCGTCCTTCGTCAAATGGTTCGCGGAGGAAGCCCGCCGCATCAACGGCCACACCATCCCCTCGCCGACGCCAGACAGGCGCATCATCGTGCTGAAGGAACCGGTCGGTGTGTGCGGCATCATCACGCCGTGGAACTTCCCCAACGCGATGATCACCCGCAAGGTCGCGCCGGCGCTGGCCGCCGGCTGCACGGTGGTCATCAAGCCATCCGAGTTCACCCCCTATTCGGCGCTGGCGCTCGGCGTGCTTGCCGAGCGCGCGGGCATCCCCGCCGGCGTCATCAACATCGTCACCGGCATGCCGGCCGAAATCGGCAACGAGATCATGGCGAACGAGACCGTTCGCAAGATCTCCTTCACCGGCTCGACTCGGGTCGGTTCGCTGCTGATGCGTGGCGCGGCGGACAGCGTTAAGCGGCTCAGTCTCGAACTCGGCGGCAACGCGCCTCTCATCGTCTTCGACGACGCCGATCTCGATCTCGCCGTCGAGGGCGCGCTTGTCTCGAAGTTCCGCAACGGCGGCCAGACCTGCGTCTGCGCCAACCGCATTCTCGTCCAGGCCACTGTCTACGAAACCTTCGCCGCGAAGCTTTCCGCCCGCGTCAACGCCATGACGGTGGGGCCCGGCACGCAGCCTGGCGTCACCATCGGGCCGATGATCAACATGGCGGCGGTCGAGAAGATCAACCGCCATGTCGACGACGCGATCGCCAAAGGTGCTGTGATCATCAGCGAGAAGCCGGCGCTGCCGGAGGGCCCTCAATATGTCGCGCCGCTGGTGCTGACCGGCGCCACGAAAGACATGCAGCTCGCCGGCGAGGAAACGTTCGGCCCGGTCGCGCCGCTTTTCCGGTTCGAGACGGAAGAGGAAGCGATCGCGCTCGCCAACGGCACGCCCTACGGGCTTGCTTCCTACTTTTACACAGAAAACCTGAAACGCGCCTGGCGCGTCGGCGAGGCATTGGAGTTCGGCATGGTGGGACTCAACACCGGCACGGTCTCGATGGAGGTGGCCCCCTTCGGCGGCGTCAAGCAGTCCGGCCTCGGGCGTGAAGGCGCGCAGGCCGGTATCGAGGAATATCTCGAGATGAAGAGTTTTCACATCGGCGGGCTGAGCTGAGCTGCAGCCACGAGGCGGTGCGGACCTTCCGCGACCGCCCTCTGCTGGAACCTCTACTGGATCTTGTCTAGCATCTTGTAATAGAGCCCGACCATCGGCAGGAACCAGGGCTTGCCAGAATAGCCGGGGATGGACGGCCACTCGAGCCCCTTCATCGGATTGCGGTCCTCGCGGCCGAGCATGGCATCGGCCAGGATCATGCCGAGATGGGTGGAAAGCTGCGCGCCGTGGCCCGAATAGCCCATCGCGTACCAGACACCGTCATGGTAGCCGGCCCGCGGAAAACGGTCCTTGGTCATGTCGACCAGCCCGCCCCAGCAATAGTCGATCTCGACCTTGGCCAGTTGCGGGAAGATCGCCGCAAGGCCTGCCTGCAATATCTGTCCGCTCCTGGCATCGGAGCGCTGGTCCGATGTCGCCGAGAAGCGTGCGCGACCGCCGAAGATCAGGCGCCTGTCCGGCGAAAGCCGGAAGTAGTTGCCTATGTTCATCGATGTCACGCATGTCCGGTTGCCGGGCATGGTCGCAGCGATCTCGTCGTCGCTCAACGGCCTTGTAGCGATGATGAAGCTGCCGACGGAGATGATCCTGCGGCGGAAATAGCCGAAATTCGGCGTCGTGTAAGCGCCGGTCGCCACCAGCACATTGTCGGCGCTGATCCGCCCGCGGGAGGTTGTCAGCTCATGCCTGTTGCCGGCCTGCTTGCGGTCGGTCACCGCCGCGTTCTCGTGGATCACCGCGCCGTGGCGGGCGGCGGCCGTGGCCAAGCCTGCCACATAGCGGCCCATATGCATCATGGCGCTCTTCTTCGACAGCATCGCGCCGTAGAAGGGCGAGCCAATCTCGGACTTGAGATCTGCCGCCGACAGCAGCTCCGTATCCGGATCGACTTCGGCATGGAGAGCTTCGAAGTTGCGGGCGATCGCTTCGAAATGCAGCGGCTTGGAGGCGAGCTTCAGTTTGCCAGCACGGCGGAAATTGCAGTCGATGCCCTCTTCGGCGACCAGCGCCTCAATGGTATCGACAGAGTCGTCGAGCGCCCGGTAGAGCGCGATTGCGCGTTCCTTGCCGAGCTCCGCCTTGGCCGAGAGATAGCTGTGGGCGAGGCCGTTGTTCAAGTGCCCGCCATTGCGACCGGATGCGCCCCAGCCGACCCGTTCTGCCTCCAGCACGGCCACCTTGGCGCCGGCCTTCGCCAGTTGGCGCGCCGCGGCGAGACCGGTGAAGCCGCCGCCGATGATGGCGGCATCGTAGTGCCCCTCGACCGGGCCCTGCGCCCCGCCGGAAAAGACAGGGGCCGTGTCGTGCCAGTAGGAGACGAACTTCATCGGCAACCCGCCTGTTTCAGAGACCGACCACGCCTGGAAGACCCGAAATGTCTGATATCTCGACATAGCCATAGTACGGGTTGGCTGGCTCGTGGCCCCGGTTGACCCAGACCTTGTTCTTTATGCCGAGATCGTGGGCCGACATCAGGTCGTAGCGGAACGAAGACGAGCAGTGAAGGATGTCCTCCGTGCCGCAGCCCAGCATGTCGAGCATGTATTCGAAGGCTTGGAAGCGAGGCTTGTAGGCCTGCGCCTGCTCGGCCGTGTAGACGGCGTGAAACGGCGCGCCTAGCTTTTCGACATTGGACATGATCTGCGCGTTCATGGCGTTGGACAGGATGACCAGCGGAATCGCCTTGGCCACCTTCGCCAGGCCGGCCGGGA
This sequence comes from Mesorhizobium sp. P2_E6, assembly GCF_056403835.1. Lineage (NCBI taxonomy): Bacteria > Pseudomonadati > Pseudomonadota > Alphaproteobacteria > Hyphomicrobiales > Phyllobacteriaceae > Mesorhizobium > Mesorhizobium sp. P2_E6. Next base: position 156,673 of record NZ_JBFUEQ010000009.1, on the reverse strand, counting down.
CGTCCGCGTGCGGTCCCCAGGTCGGGACACGCTCATAGACCATCCTGGCGTCGTCGGCGCTGAAGGCGACGCCATTGCGCTTGCAGGAGCGCTCGAGCGCGTTGTGAACGACGTCGGCATAGGGCTTCCAGTCGCCCATGATCTCGTCGAGCCGATACGCCGCGAAGTTCTTGATGAACTCCTGCATGCGCGGTTCGTCGAGCCGGCTGCCGTAGAGGTCTCGCGCCGCTTCCGCCATCTGGAAATCGGTCAACGTGCCGTAGCAGTCGAAGGTGATGTATTTGGGCCTGAAGGAAGCCATGTCCGTCGATCTCCGGTGGAAGCACATCCGCGCTGGGATGTATTTCATCATAGGACGGCTGGTGGCGACCCACCTGACCGAAATCGCCCTCCCGAAAGCAGAAAGTTCCGTATCCACCATCCGGTTTGGCACGCTGTAGCATTTGCCGTGCCGAAGCGGCGCCGTGCGAGATGTGAAGCAAGTCCGCCGTGGAGGGTGCCAGCACAAGATGCGGCGCACGCCTCGCGCTACGGCGAAAGATACTGTCGAAGCCAAAGCCTTCAGATGATCTGCGGCGCGCCGATGACCGAGACTTGGGCAGCAGACGATAGGGATGCCTCATGCCGCAGGGCGAGATCGAAATCCAGGACTTCGGGCCGGACCATATCGAGGGAGCGGTGGCGCTTTCTCGCCAGGAGAAGTGGCCGCATCGCCCCCAGGACTGGCAGATGGCGCTGCAGCTCTCAAGCGGCGCGGTCGCGCTCGACGACGAGGGCCGTGTCACCGGAACCATCCTGGTAACGCCCTACGGCGCGGATTGCGCCATGATCAACATGGTGATCGTCGACAGGAACGTGCGTGGCAAGGGGCTCGGGCGCCGGCTTATGGATCAGGCTCTCGCCCTCGCCGGCGACCGTCCGCTGCGGCTCGTCGCGACGACTGACGGCATGCCTCTCTATCAGAAACTGGGCTTTGTGCCCTCCGGCACGATCCTGCAGCATCAGGGCACGGTTGCACAGCTCGGCGCGCCCGAGGACGTGGAAGCCGCACGCATGGACGATCTGTCGGACATCAAGGCGATGGACCGCGACGCCTATGGCGCCGACCGCGAAGCCCTGATCGATGCGCTGGCCGAGCACGGCCAACTCGCGGTTATCCGCCGCAACGGCGCCATCGACGCCTATGCCGCGATCCGCCCGTTTGGACGCGGCGAGGTGATTGGTCCGGTCATCGCGGGAAGTCCCGCGGACGCCAGGGCCCTGATCAGCTTCTTCGCCGCGCCGCGCCCCGGCGCCTTTCTGCGTGTGGATACCGACAGCCGGACCGGCATTGCCGGCTGGCTCGAAGACATCGGCCTCGCCCATGCCGGCGGCGGCGTCGCCATGGACCGTCCGCCCAAGACGGGCGCGGAACAGGCCAGGCCAAAAGTTTACGCCCTCGCCAATCAGGCGCTCGGCTAGCGCGGAGGAAAACAATGCTCGCCAATTCCCTGATCGAACTCGACCGCGCCCATCTCATCCATCCGGTCTCCTCATACCGTGGCCATGAGGCCCTCGGCGTGCGCGTGCTGAAATCGGCGAAGGGGGCGACCGTGACCGATGCATCCGGCCGGCAACTTGTCGACGGTTTCGCCGGACTGTGGTGCGTCAATGCCGGCTACGGCCACGACAGCATCGTCGAGGCGGCGGCAAGGCAGATGCGCGAGCTTCCCTACGCCACCGCCTATTTCGACCTCGGTTCGGAGCCGGCCATCCGGCTCGCCTCGGAACTGGCCGAACGCGCGCCCGGGGATCTCAATCACGTCTATTTCACGCTCGGCGGGTCTGACGCGGTCGACAGCACGATCCGTTTCGTTCGCTATTATTGGAATGCCAGGGGCGAGCCGAAACGCGACCAGTTTATTTCCATCGAGCAAGGCTATCACGGATCGTCGGTGGTCGGCGCGGGCCTGACCGCCCTGCCCGCCTTTCACGCCGGTTTCGGCATTCCCTTCGAATGGCAACACAAGATCCCCTCGCCCTACCCCTATCGCAACCCGGTAGGCGAGGACGCGAACGCGATCATCGCCGCATCGCTCGCCGCGCTGAAGGCCAAGATCGAGGAGCTCGGACCGGAGCGGGTCGCTGCCTTCTATGCCGAGCCGATCCAGGGGTCGGGTGGTGTGATCGTCCCGCCGAAGGGCTGGATCAAGGCGATGCGCGAACTCTGCCGGGAGTACGGCATCCTGTTCATCGCCGACGAGGTGATCACCGGCTTCGGCCGCACGGGCCCTCTCTTCGCCTGCACGGACGAGGACATCGTTCCCGACTTGATGACGACCGCGAAGGGGCTGACCTCGGGCTATGTTCCGATGGGCGCAGTGTTCATGGCCGATCATGTCTACAACGTCATCGCCGATGGCGCGGGCGCTTCTGCGGTCGGCCACGGCTATACCTATTCCGCCCATCCCGTCAGCGCCGCCGTCGCGCTCGAGGTGTTGAAGCTCTACGAAGACGGCCTGCTGGAGAACGGCATCAAGGCCGGCGCTCGCCTGATGGCGGGGCTGGAGGGCCTGAGAGACCACCCGCTGGTGGGCGACGTGCGTGGTCGCGGCATGCTTGCCGCGATCGAACTGGTGGTCGACAAAAGGAGGAAGACACCGCTTCCCGCATCGGCCATGCCGGCGCGGCGCGTCTTCGACAGGGCGTGGGACAACGGTCTCATCATCCGTGCCTTTGCGAATGGGGTTATCGGCTACGCTCCCCCGCTCTGCTGCACCGACGACGACATCGATGCTATCGTCGAGCGCACGCGCCGGACGCTCGACCAAACATTGGACGATGCTGATGTCCGCCAGGCCCTGGCATGACGGGCGACGAATACCGCGTATTTCGAAATAGCGCCGGGGCAGACGATTTCGCAATTTTGTGCCGCTCCCTCACGCCTTTTCGGCGAATCCAGCGCGGGGGAAGTGCCAGACTGTCCTTAAGACAAGGCCAGAAGGCCCGAATTTCCGAGCTTTTGAAAAGGCCGACGCCCCGGACAGCACGGAATTTTGTTCTGTTCAACACCATTCAATTCGGCCGCGCGCAGAGGAGAGCCAGTCTTGGCCAGGGGCTTTAGCGAATTCAAATACATGACCTTCGACGTCGTCGGCACGCTGATCGACTTCGAAGGCGGCATTACCACCTGCCTGGCCGGGATTGCCGGTGACGCTGGCGTTTCCATCAATGGCGAAGCCGCGCTGGCCCTGTACCGGCAGGCCCGCTACATGCCCGATGCAGGGCTGTTCCCTGACGATCTCGTGCGTGTCTACAGGGTCATCGCGCCGCGGCTCGGCCTGCCGGCCGAGGAGAAATACGGCGTCCGCCTGCAGGACTCCGCCAGCACCTGGCAAGGCTTTCCCGACAGCGCGGCGGCATTGGCCGAGCTTGCGAAGTCACACAAGCTGATTGCCATGACCAATGCCCGGCGCTGGGCACTCAATCATTTCGAGAAGCAGTTGGGATCGCCCTTCTTCGCCACCTTTACCGCCGACGATACCGGAACGGAGAAACCGGATCCGGCGTTCTTCCAGAAGGTCTTTGATTTCGTCGCCTCCCGGGGTGACCGCAAGGACGACATCCTGCACGTCGCGCAGAGCCAGTATCACGACATCGGCATTTCCCGGACACTTGGCCTGACCAACTGCTGGATCGAACGCCGGCACGCCCAGAAGGGCTATGGCGGCACGATCGAGCCGGAGCGCTTCACCGCCCCGGACTACCACTTCACCTCAATGGCCGCATTGGCGTCGGCCGTGCGGGAAAGCCTGAAGGAACGAACCTGAGCCCAAGCCCGGAAAGCCGCAACAAGACGAGCATCCCGACCAAACAAACAGAAAGGGGAATAACATGACCGACAAGATCACGAACTGGACCAGCGCAGACGATGCCATGGTCGAAAACGCCATTCGGCGGGGCGCGAACCGCCGCGAACTTCTCAAGATGCTGTTGGCCGGCGGCGCCGCGGTTGCCGCGGGCAGCCTGGTGCTCGGCCGCGCCACCAATGCCGTCGCCGCTGAGCCGGTTTCCGGCGGAAACTTCAAAGCCGCCGGCTGGTCGTCATCGACCGCCGACACGCTTGATCCTGCAAAGGCGTCGCTCTCCACCGACTATGTCCGCTGCTGCTCGCTCTACAACCGCCTGACTTTCCTCGACAAGGATGGCGTCACGCAGATGGAGCTGGCCGAGAGCTTCGACAGCAAGGACGCCAAGACCTGGACGGTGAAGCTGCGCAAGGGCGTCACCTTCCACGACGGCAAGGACCTTACCGCCGACGACGTCGTCTACTCGCTGAAGCGCCATCTCGACAAAGCGGTCGGCTCCAAGGTCGCCAAGATCGCCGCGCAGATGAGCGGCTTCAAGGCGGTAGACAAGTCGACCGTCGAAATCACGCTCGCCGACCCGAATGCCGACCTCCCGACCATCCTGGCGCTGCATCACTTCATGATCGTCCAGGACGGCACCACCGACTTCTCCAAGGGCAATGGCACCGGCGCCTTCGTGCTCCAGGCTTTCGAACCGGGCGTGCGGTCGGTGGTCACCAAGAACAAGAACTACTGGAAGTCGGGCAAGCCCTATCTCGACTCTTTCGAATTCATCGCCATCAGCGACGACAGTGCCCGCGTCAACGCCCTGCTTTCCGGCGACATCAATTTTGCGGCTTCGATCAATCCGCGCGCGATGAAGCTCATCGGCGGCCAGCACGGCTTCGAGCTGTCGAAGACGACCTCGGGTAACTATACCGACCTCAACATCCGCCTCGACATGGATCCGGGCAGCAAGGCCGATTTCGTGGCCGGCATGAAGTATCTCGTCAACCGCGAGCAGATCGTCAAATCGGCGTTGCGCGGCCTTGGCGAAATCGGCAACGACCAGCCTGTCTCGCCGGCAAACATCTTCCACAATCCCGACATCAAGCCGAAGGCTTTCGACCCGGACAAGGCGAAGTTCCACTTCCAGAAGGCAGGCCTGCTCGGCCAGTCCATCCCGGTGATCGCTTCCGACGCCGCGACCTCGTCGATCGACATGGCGGTGATCATCCAGGCCGCCGGCGCGGATATCGGCATGAAACTCGACGTCCAGCGCGTCCCGGCCGACGGCTATTGGGACAATTACTGGCTCAAGGCGCCGATCCATTTCGGCAACATCAATCCGCGCCCGACGCCGGACATCCTGTTCTCGCTCCTCTACGCTTCCAACGCGCCCTGGAACGAAAGCCAGTACAAGTCCGAGAAGTTCGACAAGATGCTCATCGAGGCGCGCGGCTCGCTCGACCAGGCCAAGCGCAAGGAGATCTACGGCCAGATGCAGGCTATGGTCTCCGAGGAGGCCGGCACCATCATCCCGGCCTACATTTCCAACGTGGATGCCCTCTCCAGTAAGGTGAAGGGTTTGGAGGCGAACCCGCTCGGTGGCATGATGGGCTACGCAATGGCAGAATATCTCTGGCTTGAAGCCTGAGAGACGCCTGCCGGGGGCCGGTCAGCCAGCCCCCGGCAGTTCATTGCGCAAGATTGCTTGGCCGAACAACCGCAGGGAGCGCTTCCATGACATCTGGGGTTCTCAACCTCGTGCTGAAGCGGCTGGGGATCGCGGCCGTCACACTTTTGATCGTGCTGTTCGCCGTGTTCTTCGCCACCAGCATGCTACCCGGCGACACCGCGTCGATCCTGCTCGGCCAGGCGGCGACTCCTGAAGCGGTCGCCGGCCTGCGTGAGGCTATGCATCTTAATGATCCGGCGATCCTGCGCTTCCTGCTCTGGCTTCTCGGCCTGCTCCATGGTGACCTCGGCACCTCCTATGCCAACGAGATGCCTGTTGCGGCGCTGATCGGCGGGCGCCTGGTCAACACCATGAAGCTCGCCGGCATCACCACGCTGCTCTCGGTGCCACTGGCGCTGACGCTCGGCATCACCGCCGCCATGTTGCGCGGCTCCGTCTACGACCGCACGGTCACCATCCTGTCGATCGGCGTCATCTCCGTGCCGGAATTCATGGTCGCGACCCTCGCGGTCCTGCTCTTCGCCGTTTATCTCAAATGGCTGCCGGCGCTGTCCTCGGTCAACGAGGCGCATTCGCTGACCGATCTCGTGCGCATCTATGCAATGCCGGTGATCACGCTCACCTTCGTCATCTCCGCCCAGATGATCCGCATGACCCGCGCCGCGGTGATCGAGACGCTCTCCACGCCTTATGTCGAGATGGCGCTTCTGAAAGGCGCCTCGCGCAGCCGCATGGTCCTGAGGCACGCGCTCCCTAATGCGCTCGGGCCGATCGTCAACGCGGTAGCTCTTTCGCTTTCCTATCTGGTCGGCGGCGTCATCATCGTCGAGACGATCTTCAACTATCCCGGCATCGCCAAGCTGATGGTCGATGCGGTCGCCACCCGCGACCTGCCGCTGATCCAGAGCTGCGCGATGATCTTCTGCCTCGGCTATCTCTTTCTCATCACCGCCGCCGACGTCGTCGCCATCATGTCCAACCCGAGGCTCAGATGACGACAGCGCGCGTGACAACCTCTCGGCGGTCCTTCCTGGGCCACAGCTACAGCCTCGTGGGCGTCGTGGCCGCTCTGGTCATCCTGGCTTGGACGCTCGTCGCGATCCTTGCGCCCTACGTGATTCCCCATTCGATCGGCGACATAGTCGACGACGACTATTTCGGCCCGATGCGCCAGGGACTGTGGCTCGGCTCGGACTATCTTGGGCGCGATATGCTCTCGCGAGTTCTGATGGGCGCCCGCTACACCGTCGGCATATCGCTCGCCGCCGTCTCCATCGCCTGTTTTTCGGGCGTCGTGCTGGGGATGATTGCGGCCGTCACCGGTGGCTGGCTCGACACCTGCCTCAGCCGCTTCCTGGACGCCATGAACTCCATCCCCAGCAAGCTGTTCGGCCTTGTGGTCGTCGCCGCGGTCGGCTCGTCGATCCCGGTGCTGATCGTGACGCTCGCCGTCATCTATATCCCCGGCGCCTACCGCTTTGCGCGCGCGCTCGCCGTCAACATCAACACCATGGACTTCATCACCGTCGCCCGTGTCCGCGGCGAGAGCACCCTCTACCTCATCGGGTCTGAAATCCTGCCCAACATCATCCGCCCGGTGCTGGCCGACTTCGGCCTGCGCTTCGTCTTCATCGTGCTTTTGCTCTCCGGCCTGTCCTTCCTGGGACTCGGTCTCCAGCCGCCGCTCGCCGACTGGGGCGCGCTGGTGCGCGAGAACATCGGCGGCCTGCCTTTCGCGGCCCCCGCCGTCATCGTGCCGTCGTTGGCAATCGCCAGCCTCACCATCAGCGTCAACCTGCTGATCGACAACCTGCCGCAGAAGATCAGGGACCGGGACGCATGAGCAATCTCGTCGAGGTCAGGAACCTGCGGATCGAGGCGAAAACCGACTCCGGACGGCTTGTCGAAATCATCAAGGGCGTCAGCCTCGACATCGCCGACGGTGAGATCGTCGCCCTGATCGGAGAAAGCGGTTCCGGCAAGACTACGGTGGCGCTCTCGCTGATGGGCTATGCGCGGCCCGGCTGCCGGATCACCAGCGGCGAGATCAATGTTGGCGGCAAGAACATGGCTGCCCTTTCCGAAAAGGAACGCGCCAGGCTGCGCGGGACCGACATTGCCTATGTCCCGCAAAGTGCCGCCGCCTCGTTCAACCCCTCCTCCACGATCATGGAGCAGGTCATCGAGGTCACGCGGATCCACAAGCTGATGCCGCCCGAACAGGCGCGGCAGCGTGCGGTCGAGCTGTTCAGGGCTTTGTCTCTGCCCGACCCGGAAGGGATCGGTACCCGTTATCCGCACCAGGTTTCGGGCGGGCAGTTGCAGCGGCTCTCGGCGGCCATGGCGCTCATCAGCGATCCCAAGCTGGTCATCTTCGACGAGCCGACGACGGCACTCGACGTGACGACGCAGATCGACGTGCTGAAGGCATTCAAGTCGGTCATGCGGGCGGGCGGCGTGGCGGGTGTCTATGTTTCCCATGACCTCGCGGTCGTGGCCCAGATCGCCGACCGCATCGTGGTGCTGAAGGGCGGCGAAGTGCAGGAGACCGGCACTACCGCAGCAATCCTTTCGGCTGCCCAGCATCCCTATACGCGCGAACTGCTGGCCGCCTTCGAACCGAAGCCGCGGCAAGCACATGCGGACGCAGATGCCGGGACCAAGCAGCTGCTGCGTATCGACAATGTGACGGCCGGCTACGGCCCGGTTCGGGATGACGGACTGCCACTCATCCGCGCGGTCGATTCCGTCAGCCTGGTCGTCGAGAAGGGGCGCAATCTCGGCGTCATCGGCGAATCCGGCTGCGGAAAATCGACGCTGGCGCGCGTTATCGCAGGCATCCATCCTGCTGCGACCGGCGACATCGTCTTCGACGGCAAGGACCTGCCGCGCGCCGCCAGGAAACGCAGTCGGGACCAGCTGCGCGAGATGCAGATCGTGTTCCAGTATGCCGATACCGCGCTTAATCCGGCCAAGCCGGTGGAAGACATCATCTCTCGTCCGCTGGCCTTCTATCACCGCCTCGACAGGCAGGCGCGCGCGAAGCGCGTCGACGAACTGCTCGACATGGTGCGCTTGCCAAGGGGCCTGCGCTACCGTCACCCATCGGAGCTCTCTGGCGGCCAGAAGCAGCGCGTGAATTTCGCACGGGCGCTGGCGGCCAACCCCAAGCTGATCATCTGCGACGAAATCACCTCGGCCCTCGACACGGTGGTGGCGTCCGCCGTGATCGAGCTGCTCAAGGAGCTGCAGCGCGAGCTGGGACTCTCCTACATCTTCATCAGCCACGACCTCTCCGTCGTCGAGGCCATCTGCGACGAGATCATGGTCATGTACAACGGGGAACGGGTGGAGCAGATCACGCCCGACAAGGTGACGGCGCCCACCCACCCCTATTCCAAGCTTCTGTTCTCCTCGGTGCCGAAGCTCGACCCGACCTGGCTGGACGGCCTCGTCCGCGACCCCGAGCTCGTCAGCCAGTACGGCCACCGCTGACTACATCGATAAGGGGCCACCGTTTCAGGAAGCAGCCGCCTCACCTCGGAAACAGGCTGGGCAGTGGCATGTGCGCCTTGACGATGGGAGACTTCAGCACCACGAAGCTGAAATACTTGTCGATGCCGATATCCATGTCGGTCAACCGCTCCATGATCGTCTGGTACTCGGCTATGCCGGCGGTGACGAATTTCATCAAATAGTCGTAGCCGCCCGACACGAGGTGGCATTCGATGACTTGGTCGATCTTCTCGACGACGGCGAGAAAGCGGGCGAAGTCCACCTGGCGATGGTTCTTCAAGGTGATTTCGGTGAACACGGTCAGCGTCTGGCCGAGCTTGCCGATATTGACCTGTGCGGAATAGCCCTCGATGTAGCCTTCCGACTGGAGTTTCTTGACCCGCATCAGGCACGGGCTTGGCGACAGATGCACCAGATCGGCCAGTTCCACATTGGTGATGCGGCCGTTCTTCTGCAACTCGTAGAGGATCTTGATATCGATCCGATCCAGTTTCACGGCCGTCTCCGCAGAACGCGCTCGCCACAGCACAAAATGCTGCCTTGCTAGTAGCCATTGACACTACCACAGCCCGCCGGCCTGTCCATCCAAGCGATACCGCTTTGAAACGCAGCGACTCCCGATTTCAACCGGGCTGCCGGAATAAAATTCTGCTTGGGCCTCAACTGCGGCAGCGGCTGCCTGCGCAACGCGCTAGGATTGGCGCTTCAAACGTAGAGGGACCATGCGCGCGCCGCTGCAGCAAATCGAGACATCCGGCGAACTGCCCCAGTCCGCGGACGCGGTGGTGATCGGCGGCGGCATTGTCGGTGCCTTCGCGGCCTACTATCTGGCCAGGCGCGGCATGCAGGTCGTGCTTGTCGAAAAGGGACGCATCGGCGCCGAGCAGTCCTCCAGGAACTGGGGCTGGTGCCGCCAGCAGAATCGTGACGCCCGCGAACTGCCGATGGCAACCCGAAGCCTTGATCTGTGGGACAGCTTCGCGACGGAAACCGGCGAAGACACCGGCTTTCGCCGCTGCGGCCTGCTCTATCTCAGCGACGACGAGGCGGAACTGGCCGGCTGGGCGCGCTGGCGTGATTTCGCCAAAACGGCCGGCGTTACCACGCATATGCTCGACAGCGCCGCGGCCAGCGAGCGGGGCCGCGCCACGGGCCGGACCTGGAAGGGCGGCGTCTTCTCGCCGACCGACGGCACCGCCGACCCGTCGCGCGCCGCGCCCTCGGTCGCCCGTGCCATTCTCAAGCTTGGGGGCTCCGTGCACCAGAGCTGCGCCGCGCGCGGTATCGAGATCGAGGGCGGCCGCCTGAGCGGCGTGGTCACCGAAAGCGGAACGATCCGGACGAAGCTGGCCGTCCTAGCCGGCGGCGCCTGGGCCTCCTCTTTTTGCCGGCAGTTCGACTTCCGCTTTCCGCAGGCGTCGATCCGTTCCTCCATCCTGTCCGTCTCGCCGGGTGCCGAAGGTCTGCCGGATGCGCTGCACACGGCAAGGATCTCGGCCACGCGTCGCGGCGACGGCGGCTACACGCTCGCCATAAGCGGACGCGGCCGGGTGGACGTGACGCCGCAGCAGCTGCGCTTCTCGTCGCAGTTCCTGCCCATGTTCCTGAAGCGCTGGCGCAGCCTCGCACCCGGCGGTCTGCAGGGCATGCGCTCGGGCCACGAAACACTCGGTTGCTGGCGGCTCGACCAGCCGACGCCGATGGAACGGATGCGCATCCTCGATCCGACCCCGGATCAGGCGACCATCCGCCTGACGCACACCCGGGCGCTCGAGCTGCTGCCGGCACTGCGCCAAACAAAGATCAGCGCGGCCTGGGCCGGCTACATCGACAGCACGCCGGACGGCGTGCCCGCCATCGGCGAGATCCAAACGGTGCCGGGCTTCTTCCTGGCTGCCGGATTTTCGGGACACGGCTTCGGCATCGGCCCGGGCGCCGGTCACCTCGTCGCCGATCTGGTGACCGGGTCGGAACCGATCGTCGATCCGAATTCCTATGATCCCCGGCGCTTCGACGCTTCAGCCTGGGGGAAGGTCGCCGATTTCTGAGACGTGATCCATGTCTTCCTGGTGTGGACTCCGGAATTGCATCAGCCGTCCCGGAGGAAGGCACCGACAGGCGCCGGCCGGACAGGCGCCTGTCCGCGGAACCGGCCGACAGCGTCGGCCGCACAGCCGGCCTGCGCCGCCACGAGTTCGACGGCAGCCAACTGGCAGTAGCGCCCCTGGCATCGCCCCATGCCGACGCGCGATAGCGATTTCACCCTGTTGGCCTCGCCGCCGCCGAAATCCACGCTCTGGCGTACGGCTCCGGCTGTCACGTTCTCGCAGCGACAGACGACCGCCTCATCGGGAAGTGCCCGCGCCATCGCTGCCGGCCAGGGAAAGGCGTAAGCCAGGCCGCGGGCAAAGCGCTCGAGCCGTGCCAGCTTGCGCAAATCGACGCCGGTGGCGGACGCAGGAATTCCGAGATCGGCAAGGCATGCCGCAGCCGCGAGACGCCCAGCGATCTCCGCGCCATCCGCTCCCAGAAGACGAACCCCATCGCCGGCAAGGTAGACTCCGTTGCCGGCACGACCCATCTGGTCGGTCCTTGGCAGCCATTGCCGCCATTGCTCGTCATAGGTGAAGGTGCATCCCACAAGGTCGGCCAGATGCGTCTCTGCCCGCAGGTGCCAGCCCATGCCGATCATGTCGCAAGAGGTGCGGTGCTCCCGGCCGCCGGCGTCGCGCCAGCGCATCGCTGTGACACCTTTCCCGTCGGCCTCGATCCGTTCGAGCGTCACGCCCGCATGGTAGCGGCCGCCGAGTCTCGTCCGCAGGGCCAGACCGCGCAGCGTGACGAACGGCCGGGCGGCAAGCTGGCAGAACCCGCGCATCTGCTGATGCCAGGGAGACGTGTCGAGCACTGCTGCCACATCCGCTCCAGCCTTGACCAGTTGGGCGCCGACCAGCGTCAGCAAAGGACCCGATCCCATAAGGACGATCCGCCGCCCAAGAGCGACGCCCTGCGCCTTGAGCGCGATCTGCGCCGCGCCAAGGCTATAGACGCCGGCGCTCTGCCAGCCCGGCACCGGAGCGACACGGTCGGATGCGCCGGTGGCAAGGATCAGGCGGTCATAGAAGACCACCTGCACACCACCCTCCCCCAGCACGTGCAGCCGACCCTCATGCACTGCGATGACCGAGCTCGCCGCACAATGGGTGAGCCGCCCCTCTGCGGCCAGCCGGTCGAAGAGCGAATGCAGCGCTCGCGCCTTCGCCGCCTCCGACCCGTAGAGTTGCTCCGATGTGCGGGTGGAGCCGGCGGGCGGGCGGCGATAGATCTGTCCGCCTGCGCGCTGCCCTTCGTCGATCACCACCGGGTGGAGCCCGGCCTCCACAAGCGTCGCGGCGGCCCTTATGCCAGCCGGACCGGCGCCCACGATCACGATCCGCGGCGGCGGGGTCTCGCTCACGGCCAGCGCTCCGGTGGCATCGTGCGCAACCGCATGCCTTCGCTGAGAAGTGTCGAGCAAGCCCGCAGGCGCGGTCCCTCGTCCTGCCATACCCAGCAATCCTGGCAGGCTCCCATCAGGCAGAAGCCGGCGCGCGGCTCTGGTCCGAACTCGGACTTTCGCAACGCGTACCCTGATGCCAGCATGGCGGTCAGCACGGTGTCGCCCGCCAGTGCACTGCGCATCTGCCCGTCGAGAAAGAAATGCAACTGCGCCCGGTCGCGCTCGGCCAGCCGGACGATGCGGCCGGCGGTGATCATTCTGCTGCTTCTCGCACGGGGCGAGGACGTGGCAGTTCGGGGAACCGCTCGCAGGCCGCATCGAACGCCGCCTGGACGCCCTCCGGCCCCGAACGTCCCTTCATGCGGCGGAAGATCTCCGTCTTGGCGAAGAACCGCCAATGGATCGGCAAATCCCTCAGTATGGCGGTAAGCCGGTCATAGGCCGCTGGGGTCCACTGCGCTTCGTAACCGTCGCGCTCCGGACCGAAATGGAAATGGCCGGCGGCTGGCCCCTGGCGTGCGCGCAGCCTTTCCGTCGCTTGCTCGTCGACCTCGCCGTCGCGGATGACGACGCCATAGTCGCGCTCGGCAGCCGTTGGCGAGACATAGCCTCGCCGCACATCCTGCGCGACGCGCCAGGGCTCGCGCCCATGCGGATCGCCGCGCCCGCCGCCTCCGGCGGAACGGATATCGAGCACGTCGCCGGGCTGCAGCACCGCCGTGTCGATGTTGCCCAGTCGCCGCTCGTGCTCGGTTCCCGGATTGACGACCATGTCAGACAGGCCGGCCGCCTTGCCGCCCAGCACGCCCCAGGGACGAAAGAAGCCGCGGTCCCGGTTGCGCGCCGTGATCCTTGAGTCGGGGGCGAAGACACGGAAGGCCATCTCGGTCGCCAGGCCGCCACGCCAACGGCCCGCACCGCCGCTGTTCATGGCGAGCCCGTATTTCACGAATTCGACCGGGGTCTCGGTCTCGGTGATCTCGATCGGCGTGTTCTTGAGATAGGCGGCATCGGCGCCCGACCCATTGGTCCCGTCGCGATGCGGCATCGCGCCACCGCCGCCCACCACCGGGTTCACCGCCGCGATCACGGTCCGGCTGGTACGTTCGTCCGTGGTCATGACGTTAACGATGCAGTTGTTGCCGGCGGGTGCCGCTGGCAGGCGGTCCGGCACCGCTTGCGAGAAGGCGCCGAAGATGACCGACCGCAGCCGGGCGCAGGTGAGCGAGCGCATGCCCACGGCGGCGGGGTATACCGGGTTCAACACCGAACCCGTAGGTGCGATGCAGGTGAACGGCCGGGTGAGGCCCGTATTGAGCAGGAGCTTCGGGTTGAATGTGTAGAGGACGTAGTAGACACCCACCAGCAGCATGGTGTGGCGCGGGTCGCCACCTGAAGGCACGTTGAGCGAAGAGCCGAGCTGCGGATCGGAGCCGGTGAAGTCTAGCACCGCCTCGTCGCCTTTGATCGTCAGCGTCAGCTTCAGCCGGCAGGGATTGGCCTCGACCGAATCCTCATCGGCATAATCGGCGAACTCCCATGTGCCGTCGGGCATGGCGCGCAGCACGTCGTGCGCCTGCGCCTCGGCATGGTCGAGAAGAGCGGAAACGCCTTCGATGAAGCCGGCCTTGCCGAACTTCCTCACCATCGCCTGGATCTTGCGCTCGCCGGTGTTGAGCGCGCCGACCAGCGCCTTGATGTCGCCTATGTTGAGGTCGGGCTTGCGCACATTGGTGCTCATGATCCGCAGGATCGTCTCGTCGAAGACGCCCTCGTTCACCAACTTCATCGGAGGAAAGCGAATCCCTTCCTGATGGATCTCGGTCAGCGCCCGACTGAGCGAAGCCGGCACGGCCCCGCCCATGTCGGTGTTATGGATATGCCCCCCGGTCCAGGCGACGATCTCGCCGTCGACGAAGACCGGCTTCCACAGATGCGTGTCGGGCGCGTGCGTGGCGACGTGGCCGGAATAGGGATCGTTGGTGAACGCAACGTCTCCCGGCCGGTAGTTGTCGACCATCGCGATCGCGCGGTGATACGAAAGCCCCGGATACCAGGTGGCGCCGAGGTCCATCGGCACGGCGAAGGTCGCGCCTGAACGGTCCATCAGCATCACCGTAAAGTCCTGCGTCTCCTTGACGAAGGCGGAGTGCGCGGTGCGGTGCAATGTGTGGGCCATGTTCTCGGCCGCCGCGCGGGCATGGTTCGCCAGAACCTGCAGGTTTGTCCGGTCAAACATGGCTTACTCCGGGAACGTCAGCAGAAGGTTAAGGTGACGGTCGACCCTTGCCTGCGCTCCCGCGGGAATGGCAAAAGTGGTGTCTTCCTGAACGACCACGGCAGGCCCATGGAACGTGCTGCCCGGCACGAGGGCCTGCCGGTCGTGGAGATCGACGGTCTCTACGCTCGCGCCCGTGTAGACCGGGAGACGGCGCGCCGGAATGGCCGGGGCGTCGATCACGTCGACCACCGGGAAGTGGAGTTTCGGCCCCGCGCCCACTGAGGACAGCCGGACATTCACAAGTTCAATCTCGCCGTCCGGGTCGTGGAAATCGTAGAGCTGCTCATGGGTGAGGTGGAAGGCTTGTGCGATGGCGGTCGCATTGCCGTCCGTCAGCCATTCCGGCTGAAGGACGACCTCGATCTCATAACTCTGCCCGACATAGCGCATGTCGCAGGATAGACTGAGTTCGGCCGCCCCCTCATGCCCCTGCGCCGCGAGCCAGTCGCGACCCTCTTGGGCGAGGGCCTCGAAGGCATTGCGAATTCCGGCGAGCGACATGCCCGACAGCAGGCTGAAGATGGTGCGAATGAAGTCCCCGCGCAGGTCCGCCACGAGCCCGCCCAGCGCCGACACCACGCCGGGACGGCGGGGCGCCATGACACGCTTCATCCCGAGTTCGCGGGCAAGGAAGGCGCCGAGCATCGGGCCGCCGCCGCCGAAGGGCATCAGCGTGAAATCGCGCAAGTCCACGCCGGCGCGCGAGGCGAGCTTCTCGACCTCGACGAACATCTCCGACACCGCGATGTCGAGGATCGCCTGCGCGGTCTGCTCGACTGGACGGCCGAGGCGGGCGGCAAGTTCGCCGATGGCGCGATGCGCCAGCCCGGTATCGATCCTGAGCTGGCCGTAGGCCATCTCGCTGTGACCGAGCCATCCACACACCACCATGGCGTCCGTCACCGTCGGCCGCTCGCCGCCACGGCCATAGCATGCCGGTCCTGGCGTCGAACCGGCCGACTCCGGCCCGACCCGCAGCACCCCCTGTGCGTCGACACTGGCGATCGAGCCGCCGCCGACGCCGATCGAGCTCACCGACACGGAGGGGATATGGAGCGGAAATTCGCCGATCAATTCGCCTGTCCCGAACTGCGCCTCGCCGCCGATGATGAGCGCGAAGTCGGCCGAGGTCCCGCCAATGTCGAGGGTAAGGACCTTGTCCTCGCCTGCCTGGCGCGCCAGCCACGAGGCGCCGATGACGCCGGAGGCCGTTCCCGACAAAAGCATGTTCACGCAGGCACGCTTGCCTTCGGCAGCGTTCATCAGCCCACCGTTCGACTTCGTCAGCATCGGGCGGGCCGGCACGCCGCGGTCCTTCAGTCTCTCTTCCAGCGCCGTCAGATAGGACGAGACGCGCGGATGGACATAGCCATTAAGGATGGCGGTCGAGCTACGCTCGTATTCGCGGATGACCGGCCACACCTCGGCCGAGGAGAAGACGAAGAGGTCGGGCGCAAGAAGCGCGATCGCCGCCTTCACCGAGGTTTCCTGCGCGGCGTTGCGCCACGAATGGAGGAAGGACACGATGATCCCTTGCGCCCCGTTCGCTTTCGCCAGTGCCACCGCCCTCTCGACAGCCGCCATGTCCGGTGCCTGGGATTCACTCCCATCGGCACGCATGCGAACCGGAATGCCAAACACCATGTCACGCGAGATCAGCGGATCCGGCCGCGAGCAGAACAGCGAATACATGTCCGGCATTCGCAGCCGCGCGAGTTCGATCACGTCCTCGAAGCCGGCATTGGTGAACAGCGCCAGCGGCGCGCCCTTGCGCTGGATGATCGTGTTGATGCCGACGGTCGTGCCATGCACGAAGCGCGTCATGTGGGCAGGATCAAAGCCTTCGCGTTCGGCCAGAAGGGCAAGACCCGTCATAAGCTCGGCACCCGGATCTTCCGGCGTCGTCAGCACTTTCAGTGAAGCGACGCGTCCGGAGCGGGCTTCGAGCGCGCAGAAATCGATGAATGTCCCGCCGATATCGACGCCGACCTTCCAGTCGGCCTCTTTCCGCGCCCCATTTACCGCGATGGCACCGTCCATGATGCGTCCCTTCCTGTCTGCCGACCAAAACTGGCACGAGCGGACGGTCAGGGTCCAAGATGGATGAGAGGCAAGGATATAAGTCTTGCTTATGCTTTGGCGCGATGTTCGCCGAGGACCACCGAACAGGCAGCACGGATTTGCTCGCGCATCATCTCATCGGCCCGCGAAAGTGGCCGTGTGCGCGAGGTCAGCAGCGCGATCGGAAATTCCGGCCCCGCCGCGAGCGGCCTGACGGCAAGCCCGGCGAACTGGTGCCACGGAAGCAGCGCGTCGACGAGGCCGATACCCAGACCGGTCTGGACGAAGCCGACCGCGGAGATGGACACGTCGATCTCGAGCGACAGCGAAAGCGCCACACCCTGCGCGCGGGCCGCATGGGCCAGTTCGTCGGCGGGACGGGTGTTTCCGCGATAGGATATCAATTCCTCGCCGGCGAGATCGGCGAGCCGCAGCTCGGTTTTCCTGGCCAACGCATGCCCTATGGGCAAAAGGCATGCGAATCCGACGCTGCCGATCACTTCCGCCTCGATATCGGGAGGCAGACGGTCGTCCATGGCCACGCCGAGGCTGGCATCGCCGGCGCGCAGCATGTCGATGATCGCGGCGATCGGCGCCATATGGGAACGTAGCAAAATATCGGGATGCTGCGCCCGGAATCCGGTGAACGCGCGCGGCAATATCGCCATGGCCGGCGGTGGCGAAGCCGCGACCCGGACCAGCCCAGTTCGGCCCAGACGCAGGTCGGTGGTCTTGCGGCGCAAGCCCTCGAGCCCTGCCGACAGCCTCTCGGCATCGGCGAAAATCTCCAGCGCCTCAGGGGTCGGCCGTAGCCGGCCCTTCACCCGCTCGAACAGCGTGAAGCCGAGTTCGTCCTCGGTGTGGAGCAGGATCTGGCTGAGCGCAGGCTGGGAGATGTTCAGCATCCGCGCCGCGGCGGTCACGGTGCCCGCACGCATGACGGCGATGAACACTTCGAGCTGCCGGGCCCGCATTGCCACTCCATAGGTAAAGCTTATGGCTGTTATCCAAACCCATCTTTGACGCAATGCCGTGGCGCAGACAAGATGGATACATCCAAGGATCGGCTGCTCTACGCTAAGGAACGACTATGGATGTGATCGTGCTGGGCGGCGGACTGATGGGGACGGCTTCGGCCTATTTCCTCGCCAGGCGCGGGGCACGCGTGACGCTGGTCGAGCGCAATCGGATCGGCACCGGTGCAACCGTCGCCTCCTTCGGCAACATCCGGCGCACCGGGCGCCATCTCTCCCAGCTTCCATTGGCCCACCGTTCGCTCAGGCTGTGGGGCGAGGCCGAAAGAATGCTTGGCCGCGACGTGGAATTCCGCGCCACCGGTCATATCCGGCTGATCTTCGATGAAGGCGGGCTCGCAGACATGCGGACCTATGCCGAGGCGGCGCGCCCCTGGGGCCTTGAGCTAGAGGAACTCGGCCCGCGCGAGATCCATGCCCGCTTTCCCGGCCTCGGTCCCGAAGCGATCGCCGCGTCGTTCTCTCCGCAAGATGGCAGCGGCAATCCGCGGCTGATCGCACCTGCCTTTGCCGAGGCTGCCCGCAAGCTGGGCGCGGAAATCGTCGAGGGAGCCGAAGTCGGGACGATCACCAGCACGGGCTCCGGTTTCCTTGTAGCCAGTTCAAAAGGTACATTCGCCGCCGGCTGCCTGCTCAATACTGCCGGAGCTTGGGGCGCGCGCATCGCCGCGCAGTTCGGCGAAGTGATCCCGCTCGATGCCTACGGCCCGCAGATGGGCGTGACCGAGCCGCTGCCGCATCGGATCCTGCCGGTGGTCGGCATCTGGACGCGCGATAAGCACCATGGCGCCTATCTGCGTCAGGTCGAGCGGGGCAACATCGTCTTCGGCGGCGCCGCCGAAAGGGTGGCGGTTAACCTGGATCCGGGCCATGCGAACGCCGACCCCATGCGCCTGCCGGTGCAGTTGCGCGCCGTCGCGCGGCTGCTGCCGGCAATCGCGCATGTGGCGGTCATCCGCACATGGTCCGGCTGCGAGGGCTATGTGCGGGACATGCTGCCGGTCATGGGACGCTCGGCGACGACGCCAGGCCTGTTCCACGCCTTCGGCTTCTGCGGACACGGCTTCCAGCTCGGCCCGGGCGTGGGCGACGCCATGGCCGAACTCATCACCACCGACCATTGCGAAACGCCGCTCGACGACTTCAGGGTCGATCGCTTCGCCCACGCAGCCTAAAGAGCAGCAGCAGCCTAAAGAGCACAGACGGGCTCGCACCGCGTTGTGATCAGACTTGTCCTTTGCGATCGTGCTGCCACTTTCCCGCGCGAGCGCCGGCTCCCCTGCTGATGCTTTTGGCTGTTAACTGTACCTCTTTTTGGATGTTGGCGCTTAATCAGGAAATGGCGATGCCGCAAGGGCTAAAGGGGAACGCAGCGCGGCCAGAATAGTCGTCACAACTACCATTGTAAGACTGAAGTCCTTGGTCTGCCGCTCTAAAGGCCCGCTTCGTCTATCGTCCGAAAGTCGGTTTCCAGTCGCGGTTGCGCTGTGCCTGAATCCCCTCGTAGTCAGGCAACGGGACCTGAAGGAGGTTCGACAGCGGCGGGTCGCGGCTCCACAGGAGCCGATTGGCACGCGGCCAGGGCAAGTGCCGCGAAGCCCAGCATCGTATTCCGCATCAAATTCTTTCCATCGGGAGCTATTGGTTGGCAGCAGGCAGCCGAATTGCACACTATCCTGCTCGTGCAGCTATTCGATATGGCTTGTCGGTTTCCAGATGTGTGTCGATATGATGTCCCGCAGTTCCGTGCGCACCGCACGGAAGAGGGGGCGAAAGTTCGAGGACATCGGTCGCTGCGAGGAGGTCGCGAGGATCAGCTGTCGGGTAATCGGCGGGTCGAATGGCCAGACCTCGATGCGGCCAGCCTCCACAAGGAGGTGGACGGAAGCGTAGGGCAGAACCGTATAGCCAGTTCCCTCCTCGACCAGAAGCAAGGTTGAAGGCATTGCCTCCAGCTCCATCTCTACACGCGGATAGATGCCATGCTCCGCCAAGGTGTTATCGATAAGCCGCCGCAGTCCGTGCGGGCGGCTGGGCAGGATCATCGGCAGCTCGGCGAAGATGTTGAGGCCGACCGGCCCGCGCGGCAGCGCGCGCTCGGACAAGACCGGCCCGATCAGAAACAGCTCGTCATCGGCCAGCGGTTCGGTCAGCACGGAAGGATGGTTCGGCGAATTGTAGAGCACGGCGGCATCGATGCGACCGGCGATCAGCCATTCCAGGATATGGCCGCTGAAGCCTTCGATCACCTGCAGCGCGACATTGGGAAACTCGTTCTTGATCTTCTTGACCAAGGGCACGGTCAGCACGGTGCCAACCGAGGGCGGCACGGCCAGCACCAACCTCCCCTTCGGCGAGGATTTGAGGTTCGATACTGCATTCTGCGCCAGCCGCATCCGCTCGACGATCTCGTCGGCATGGGCCTTCAGAAGCACGCCCGCCTCGGTCAGCACGACGCCGCGGCCGTTGCGATAGAACAGCTCGACGCCGAGTTCCTCCTCAAGCCCGCGAATATGGCGCGTGACCATCGGCTGGGTGACGTTGAGGTCGAGCGCGGCCTTCGAGAAGCTGCCAGCCGCACCGACGGCGATGAATACCTGTAGCTGTTTCGTGTCCAACTTTCGCCCTAACCATCCACTGCTACAGAGCTTCCAGGCTGACTCAGTGGTGTCCGTGTCACGTGCCGAACGGGTACTGCTGGCCCCGGACATTTAGGAAAACGGCATAGACCGACGTTGTCGCTGTGATGAACAGCCTATTGTTGCGCGGTCCACCAAAGGTCAGGTTCGCAACCATTTCCGGCACCTGAATTTTCCCGATGAGCTCACCTTGGGGCGTATGGCACTGTACGCCATCCCACGCGCTGATCCAGAGATTGCCCGCAACGTCAACGCGAAAGCCATCCGGAATGCCAGGCGATATGTCGGCGAAGACGCGGGAATTTACCAACTTGTCACCGTCAACGTCAAACTGCCTGACGTGATGCGGGGCGGTGCGGTCTGTGAGGAAGCCGGAGTCCGAAATGTAAAGGTGCTTCTCGTCGGGCGAGAAGGCTAGCCCGTTCGGCATAGAGAAATCATCGGCAACAACGGTGACTACTCCCGAGCTGGGATCGATCCTGTAGACGCGGCAGCCCGGTTGCTCCTGCAGGCCCTTGCGCCCGACATAATCCGAAATGATCCCGTAATTGGGATCGGTGAACCAGATGCTGCCGTCGGACTTCACGACCACATCGTTCGGCGAGTTCAACGGCTTGCCATCGAAAGAATCGGCCAGAAGGGTGATCGTGCCGTTCCATTCCGTGCGCACGACGCGACGCTCCCCCTGCATGCAGGTGATCAGCCTTCCGTTTCGGTCGCGTGTATTGCCGTTCGGGTTGGAGACATGGCCGCGGAAAAGCGAAACCGCTCCCGTCTCCTCGTCCCATCGCAGCATGCGGTCGTTGGGAATATCGCTCCAGATCAGCGAGCGAAGGTCGGCGAAATAGACCGGTCCCTCCGCCCAGCGATTTCCCGTATGGACGGTTTCGAGGAATGCGACCGGATCGATCAGCTCCCCAAACCGTGTGTCGATCGTCTCGTAGCAGGACATTGACCGCCTCGCCTATGGCAACCGGATCGCGACGGTTTTGGTCTCGGTGTAGAGCTGCAGCGCCTGTTCGCCAAGTTCGCGCCCCCACCCCGATTGCTTGAAACCACCGAACGGCATGGTGACGTCGTTGAAGTTGTGGCAGTTGACCCAGACCGTGCCGGATTTGATTTTCGCGGCCAGCCGATGCGCGGCGCCCAGATTGTTGGTCCAGATCGATGCAGCCAGGCCATACTCGGTGTCGTTGGCATCCCTGGCAAGTTGGTCCAGATCCTCGTCGTCGAACGGCATCGCGCAGGCCACCGGCCCGAATATCTCCTCGCGGATCACCGACATGTCCGGCCGCGTCCTGGAGATGACCGTCGGCTCGACGAAATAGCCGACGTCGCCGGCACGCGCGCCACCGGTGACGATTTCGGCACCGTCGCTCCTGCCTTCCGAGATCAACCTGGTGATGCGTTCCATCTGCTGCTGAGAGACGACGGGGCCGAGCTCGGTTGAGGGATCAAGCCCGGCGCCGAGCTTCAGCTTTTCGGCACGCTCGGCAATGCCGGACATGACCTTGTCGTAGATCTTCTTGTGGACGAAGAACCGCGTTCCCGCGCCGCAGCTCTGGCCGGCATTGAAGAATGCCGCGCTCGAGGCGCCCGCCACCGCCATGTCGATGTCGGCGTCCCCGAGCACGATGGTTGGCGCCTTGCCGCCAAGCTCCAGGCTGACCTTCTTGAGGTTGCCGGTCGCGGCGCGTGCGATCAGCCGGCCGACTTCGGTCGAGCCAGTGAAAGCAACCTTGTCGATGTCGGGATGGGCCGACATAGCCGCACCCACCGTTTCGCCAAAGCCGGTCAGAATGTTGACCACGCCTTCCGGAAAACCGGCGTCCTGGACCAGCTTACCGAAGTAGAGCGCACCGAGCGGCGTCTGCTCGGCCGGCTTGAGCACGATGGTGCAGCCAGCCGCCAGTGCCGGCGCCACCTTCCAGGCGAGCATGCTGAGTGGGAAGTTCCACGGGATGATCTGGCCGACGACGCCGACCGGCTCGCGGCGGGTGTAGGCATGCCAGTCACCCGGCGCGTTGATGGTCATCGTCTCGCCGTTGATCTTGGTGGCCCATCCCGCATAGTAGCGGAACGTCTCGGCCGTGAACGGCACCTCGCCATTGCGGGAATCGCCGATTGGCTTGCCGCTCTCATAAGAATTGAGCGTTGCCAGCATATCGACATTGGCGTCAATCAGATCAGCAAGTTTCCAGATCAGCCTGGCGCGCTCGGCCGGCACCATTTTTGACCAGGGACCGTCGATCGCCGTCCGCGCGGCCTTGACCGCCAGATCGACATCGGCACCATCGCCAGCCGGCACCTGCGCGATGACCCGGCCGTTCGAGGGGTCGATGACGTCGAGCGACTGTCCGGAGGCCGCAGGCAGCCACGCGTTGCCGATCAGCATCGCATGCCTGCCGCCGACGAACGCCGCCACCTTGGGGTCGAGCGGCGGCACCGCATCGAAACGTATGTTCATGATTTCCTCCGAAGGGTCTCTTCGATCAGCGCTGGACGAACGGCGCGGGAATGGAATTCCCGGCATCGATCCAGATGCTCTTTTCCTGAAGATATTCGTAGATGGCGGTCTGGCCGTTCTCCCGACCGATGCCCGACTGCTTGTAGCCGCCAAAAGGCGAGAGATAGCTGGTGGCGCGGTACATGTTGACCCAGACGCTACCGGCTTCGAGCCGCTCGGGCAGGCGGATTGCGCGGCCGAGGTCCTGCGTCCAAAGACCGGCCGCAAGTCCGTAGATGGTGTCATTGGCGATGGCCACCGCCTCGTCCTCGTCGTCGAACGGAATGACCGACAGAACAGGTCCGAAGACCTCTTCCTGGGCGATGCGCATGGACTGCTTCACGTTACCGAAGATCGTCGGCTCCACGAACCAGCCGTCGGCAATCGATTTGTCCTCGGGTATCTTGCCGCCGAGCAATTGCGCGGCGCCTTCACCGTTGGCGATGCCAATGTAGTCGAGCACTTTCGCGCGCTGCGGCAGGGTGGTGATCGGACCGACCTGGGTCTCGGGATCGAGCGGATCGCCAATCCTCGCGGTCTTTGCGAAGGCGACCAGCTTCTCCGTCACCTGGTCGTAGACGGAGCGCTGCACAAGCGCGCGCGAGCCGGCGATGCAGGTCTGCCCCGTCGCGGCGAAGATACCGGAAACGAGGCCAGGGATGGCGGCATCCATCTTGGCGTCGGCGAAAACGATGTTGGCGGATTTACCGCCGAGTTCGAGCGTCACCTTCTTAAGCCCGCCAGCGGCAGCCTGATAGACGCGGCGGCCGGTTGCATCGCCACCGGTGAACGCCACTTTCGCGACATCGGCATGCGTGACGAGGCGGTCGCCGATTTCATGGCCGAAGCCGGTGACGATGTTGACGACGCCGTTGGGAAAGCCCGCCTTCTCGAAAAGCCGGCCGAAGAACAATGCCGACACCGAGGAAAATTCCGACGGCTTCCAGACGATCGTGTTGCCGGCAGCGAGCGCCGGGGCAAGCTTCCACGTCGCCAGCATCAAGGGCGAGTTCCACGGCGTAATCGCGGCCACAACCCCGAGCGGCTCGCGGCGCGTGTAATTGAACACCCCCGGCTTGTCGATCGGGATCACACGCCCTTCGATCTTGTCGGCAAGGCCGCCAAAGAAGCGGAACCATTGCGGGATGTATTTGCACTGCATCCGCATTTCATTGATCAGTTTGCCGTTGTCGCGGGTTTCGAGAACAGCCAGGTTTTCGGCCTCCTCCGCCACAAGGTCGGCAAAGCGGGTCATGATCTGGCCACGCGCGCTTGGGGTCATCGTCCGCCACTCACCGCGGAACGCGGCCGCTGCTGCCTGAACGGCCGCATCGACATCGGCTACGCCAGCGCGCGGAACGAGGGCCCAGGCCTTGCCGGTGAAGGGATCGAAGGATTCGAAAAAATCCTCCGACTGCGCGGCGGCCGAGCGGCCGCCGATCAGCATCGAGAGCTTTTCCGTGGCCAGCGGCGGACGCGTTGTCATGCGCCGACTTCCTGCATTGCTTCGCGCGCCACCCGGAAGGAATCGACGCCCGCGGGCACGCCGGCATAGATCACGACTTGTAGAAGGACTTCGCGGATTTCGTCTTTGGTCACACCGTTGGTCAGCGCGCCCTTCACATGCATCTTCAGCTCGTGGGGACGATTGAGCGCGGAAAGCATGGCGAGGTTCAGCATGCTGCGGGTCTTCTTGTCGAGCGTGTCGCGGCCCCAGACAGCGCCCCAGCAATATTCCGTCACAAGTTCCTGCAGCGGACGATTGAAATCGTCGGCGCTGGCGAAGGATTTCTCGACGAATTCGGCGCCCAGAACCGATTTGCGGATTTCAAAACCCTTGTCGAAAACGTCTTTGCCCATTGGATGGTCCTTTCCAGTTGCTTGGGAGATCAAAGGCCGGGGCTCGGCCGATATTTGCGGCCGCGCGCGACCACCTGGCCGAGCGAGCCGTCGGTCAGGTAGGTCTGCGTCGCCTTGGAATCGTAGGGGACGTTCTCCTGGCCGGGATAACCGATCAGTTCGCGCACGCGCGGGCTCATGTAGTAGGTAGCGATGGCAATCGTGGTGATCGCCGAGAAGGCTTCGCCATCCTCCTTGTTGAGGCTTTCCAGGCGAGCCTCGGCGCCGTTGGCCGGATCGACTGCGATGCCGCGCGCAAAGCCCGGCTTCAGATCAATACGAAAATCCAGCGACTTCTCGACATCGGCGTAACCGCAGACGTCGCTGAACTTCGGCATCTTGCCATGCGCGGGGATGAGGAAGTCGGCGAGCGCGAAGAAAGTGTTCTGGTTTGACATGTCAGGCCACCTTCTGGTTGCGGCGCTCGGCGATCATGCGGCGCGTGTTGCGTAGCGCGACCGCCATGATGGTCGCCGTCGGGTTGGTGGCGCCCGAGGTCGGGAAGGTCGACGCATCCATGATGTAGAGGTTCGGCACGTCGTGGCAGGCGCCCCATTGGTCGACGACCGAGCGCTTCGGATCGTCGCCCATGACGGTGGTGCCGATGAGATGCCAGCCGGATTCACGCACCGGCGTCGAAACCAGCGTCTCGATGGCGCCGGCGGCGCGCACCGATTCCAGGCAGCGGTCGATGTTGAACTTCAGCAGCCGGTTGGAGTTTTCGTTGACCTTGTAGACGATTTGCGGCGCGGGCAGGCCATCGGAATCCACCAGATCCTTCGACAGGACCACCTGGTTGCTCTCTTCCGGAAGATCCTCACCGACAATGCCCCAGATCAGCGAGTGGCCGAAGCGGCGCGCTACATTTTCATGCAGGTTGGCGCCCCAGAAATCCTGGAACCGGCCGCTTTCGGCGACATAGACCTTGGACCCGGTCGCGCCGGATATGCCGACCGGTCCGCCCGACGGCATGCAGTTCCATTTCGAGCCGCGTACGAAGCCGCGGCTTTCGTCGCTCTCGTAGAATTCCAGCGAATAGACCTGTTGGCCGAAGGGACCGCGCCAGGAATCCAGCGGATCCTGGTAGGAGGCGAGTACGCTTGCAAAGGGATGCATCATCAGCCGCTTGCCGACCATGCCCGAAGAGTTGGCAAGGCCGTCCGGGTTCCCGGCCCCTCCCGACATCAGCAGCAGCCGGGGCGTGCCGACGCCGTTGGCGCACAGGATCACCACCTTGGCGCGCTGGCGCCGGTCGCGCCCGTTCGCGTCGACATAGACGACGCCGGTCGCCAGTCCCTGGTCGTTGGTCTCGATCTCCTTGACACGGGCACGGGTGACGAGCCGCGCGCCGGCCTTCAGGGCCAGTGGCCAATGCGACCGGTCGGTCGTCGATTTCGCGCCCTCCGGACAGCCCGTCAGACAGGTTCCGCGGCGCACGCAGGGATTGAGTTCGCCGAACTTCTCCGACGGGATGGCGTTGCTGCCGGGCCACCAGTGCCAGCCCATCTTCTCCATACCCAGCGCACCGCGCTGGCCGACGGAGCCCATGGGGAGCGCCGGAAAGGGATACGCGCCGCGCGGCGGATAGGCCGGATCGCCGGCAAGGCCAGACACGCCCACTTCGCGCTCGATCTCGAGCTGGTAGGGCAACAGGTCTTCATAGGTGAACGGCCAGTCCTCGGCCACGCCATCCATCGAGCGCACGCGGAAGTCGGACGGCAGGAAATGCATCCATTGCGCGCCGTAGAGCGTCGCGCTGCCACCGACGCCGGCATACATCAGCGGGTTGATGTCCGTCGTCGAGGTGTCGACGGGATAGTCGTTGGGATTGTCGCGGACGTTGGGATTGGGATGCCAGAGCTTGGTGCTGACAAGCTCGTGCTCCGGACGGGCACCCGTATAGTCGGCATAGTCCGGCCATTCGCCCTGCTCGAGCACGACGACGGAAATGCCGGCGCGCGCCAGATGGAGGGCTGCGACCGAGCCGGATGGACCGGCGCCGACAATCACGACATCGACTTCCTCGTCGCGCCTTGCCCGTGCACTGCGATCCGCCAGAACTTCAACGGTCATTTTCTTCCTCCCTTGCGGTCCAATGGCAACATCGTGTCAGACGAGGCGCGTCCGGTAAAACGCCGCCGCGCCGATGATGATGATGCCCTTGATGATGAGCTGCATCTCGATCGGAAATCCGAGCAGCAGCACGAGATTGTTGATCACCATCAGCACGGCCACGCCAAGCAGCGCCGCAAAGATGTTGCCGCGCCCCCCGGTCAGCGCGACACCGCCCATGACGGCGGCGACGATGGAGTCCAGTTCGTAGCCCTGGCCGACCCAGTTCGAAACGGTGCCGACATAGCCGAGCAGGAACAGCCCGCCTATTCCCGCGCAGACCGAACAGATCACGTAGCACAGGATGATCACGCGATCAGGCGCGACGCCGTTGAGGAACGCGGCCTTGGGGTTGGTTCCGACCATGAATATCTCGCGTCCGAGGCGCGATCGATGCAGCACGATGCCAAAAGCAATCGCCAGCACCGCCAGCGTCATCAGGTTGACGGGAACGCCAAGAATGCGCCCGGAGGCCAGAAAGCCCATGCCAGGCGGCAAGGTGCTGATCGGCGCACCGCCAGTGTAGGCGAAGCGGATACCCTGCAGGATGATCATCATCGCCAGCGTCGCCAGGAACGGACTGACGTTGCGCCTGGCCACCAGCCATCCGTTCAGGAAGCCGACAATGGCCGAGAAGACGATCGCCGCCAGGAAGATCAGCGGAATGGCGTCGTTGGTGGTGGCCTTGAAGGCTGTCGCCAGCACCGCGACCGTGGCCATCAGGGACGCCACCGACAGGTCCAGCCCGCGCACCAGGATCACGAATGTCTGGCCGATCACGACCATGCCGAGCGGTGCCGCGATGGTCAGCACATTGACCAGGTTGGCCGGCCGCAGGAAGGTCGGCGACGCCGCCGCAGCGACCGCCATCAGCACCGCCAGGAAGATCACCAGCCCATAGCGTTCGAAGATGGTCGCGAGCGACAGGCCTCGTGAGCGCGGCATCGGAGTGTCGAGAGGCGCCATCGTTATCTCCGCCTCGAAGTGTGGATGCCGACCGCGATGATGATGATGAGACCCTGGATGACCCACTGGTAGTAGGACGAGACGTTCACGAAATTCAGCAAATTGTTGAGCATGGTGACCAGCAGTACGCCGAGGAACGTGCCAAGCACGCCGCCCCTGCCGCCGGCCAGTATGGTGCCGCCGACCACGACAGGCGTCACCGATTGAAGTGTCAGCGCAGCACCGATGCGCGGATCGCCAACACCGGTGCGGGCGGTGAGGAAAATCGCCGCGATGCCGGCGCACAGGCCGGACAGCGCGTAAGCAAGCACGACGATGCGGTCGACGGGCAGGCCGTTCAGCCTTGCCGCTTCCCGATCACCGCCGACGAAATAGATGCTGCGGCCCGAACGGGTCCGCTGTAGCCAGAGGCCGGCCAAGGCGAAAATGGCTACGAGGATGATGGCGCTGACCGGAATGCCGGCGACCTTGGCATAGGCGACGTCGGCGAAGGCGCGCGGCACCGAACCGCCGGGCTCCTTGCGATACATCAGCGTGCCGCCGAAAATGACAGAAGACATGCCGAGCGTCACGATCAGCGAATGGACGCGCAGCACAACCGTCAGCAGCCCGTTGAGCGCCCCCACAGCGGTCGCGGCCACCAGGGCGAGCGGCAGCGCCAGCCAGACCAGGTCCGGCCGCCATTCGAGGAAGTTCGCCAGGAAGACCGTCAGCGCGCTCACCAGCGAGCCGATCGCCAGGTCGATGCCGCCCATCAGCACGACGAAGGTCTGGCCGAGGCTGACCATGCCCAGCACGATAAGCTGCTGGAACAGATTGCCGACATTGCGCCAAGTGAGGAAGCGGTCGGACAGGAAACCGCCGGCAACAGCCAGCATGACCAGCAGCACCGCAACGATCAGGTACGACATCATCAGCCGGTTGCGGCGAATATCCATGGCGATGGCGCTCATGCGATCTCCTCCGCTGGCGCCTTGTGACGCTCGATCGATCTTACCGCGAGATCCATGATTACCTCCTCGCCGAGAGCGTCGCCTTCGACTTCGCCCACGACGCGGCCCTGGGCCATCACGAAGACCCTGTCGGACAGACCAACGATTTCTGGCAGTTCGGAACTGATCATCAGGACGCCGACGCCCGAATCCGCCAGACGCCGGACGATGCGGTAGATCTCGACCTTGGCGCCGATATCGACGCCGCGTGTCGGCTCGTCGAGGATGAGCAGCCGATTGGCGATCCTGGACCAGCGACTGAACAGCACCTTCTGCTGGTTGCCGCCAGACAGATTGCCGACCTTCACATCAGGCGACGGTGTTGCGACCGAGAAATCGTGGATCTGGCGCTCCGCCAGCGCACGCTCCCGCGAGCGGTCGATCAGGCCATATTTCGTAATGCCCTGGAGGTCCGGCGCCATGATGTTGGCGGAAATCGGAAGGCCAAGAAAGAGGCCCTCGTCCTTGCGGTTCTCGGTCAGAAAACCGAGGCCGCCGGCGATGGCATCCTTCGGCACTCTCTTTGGGAACGGCTTGCCGTCGAACTCGATCACCCCGCCTTCGACGGCGCGCGCGCCGAAAATGGCCTCCGCGACTTCCGTGCGCCCCGAGCCGACCATGCCGGCCACGCCGACGATCTCTCCGGCCTTCACGCTCAGGCTGACGTCGCGTACGCGCGGACCGGCCCGCAGGTTGCGAACGCTGAGGATGTCCGGCCCATCCGCCGGCGCCGCGCGCCGCGCCGGATAGATCTGGCCGAGGCTGCGGCCAACCATCTTGGTGATCATCTCTTCGCGGCTGATCTCGCCCACCGGGCTCATGCCGACGACCTGGCCGTCCTTCAGGATTGTTACCCGGTCGGCGATCTCGAAAATTTCCTCGAGCCGATGCGAGACATAGACGATGCCGACGCCCTCGTTGCGCAGCCTGCGCATGTTCTCGAACAAAAGGTCGACCTCGTGGCCGGCAATGACAGCGGTCGGTTCGTCCAGGATGAGCAGCCTGGCCTTGCCGACCAGCGCTTTTGCAATCTCGACCATCTGCTGGTCGGCAAGCGGCAGTTCGTCGATCCTTGCGTGCGTGGGAATGCTAACCCCGAGCTGGGCGAGGATTTCCGCGGCGCGGGCGTGGCGGGCACGATTGGAGATGAGCCCAAACCGGCCGCGAGGCTGTGCGTCGATCAGAATGTTTTCGGCCACCGACAGTTCGGGAAAAAGCGCAAGTTCCTGATGAATGACATGGATGCCGGCGGCGCGCGCGGCCTTTGGCGATTGCCAGGAGACCCGCTTGCCGAGATAGGTGATGGCGCCGGAATTCGGCTTCACGGCCCCGCCCATGACGCGGATAAGGGTCGACTTGCCAGCGCCATTCTCACCGAGAAGGGCGTGAATCTCGCCTGGCTGTACGGCGAAATCGACCTTGTCCAGGGGTTTTACGCCGGGATACTCCTTCTCGATCTGGCTGAGTTCGATAACAGAAATGGACATTATCCGACGCTCAAAACAATCAAATCACACCCGGGTGCGCGTCCTTGGACGCGCACCCGGTTGAGCTGGGAGGCTCACTTCGGATAGTCGGGATTGAACGTGCTGGGGTTGTATCCCGCCGGCAGTCCGTTGCTTGGCGACAGGTCACCCGGGTCACTCATGCTGACATGGTCGAGCAGATGCCGGTCGCCCTTGACGGACACCGTATCGGCGCCAGGCGACGTCACCACCTGGAAGCTGACCTCGACCTTGTCGGGAACCGAAATGCCCTTGAGCACATCGAGCGCCGTTTCGATGCCGGTGATGCCCATCGACGTCGGATAGTCGATACCGACCATCTTGATGTTGTGCTGGTTGGCCAGCTGATACATCCGCGCAACGTCGCCGCCGGTGATCGGCGGAAATTCGCCGTCCTTGTAGCCGGCGTCGAGGAACGCCTCGATCGCGCCATAGCCCTGCAGCGCACTGTCGGACAGCACGCCGTCGATGGCCTTGCCGTGCTTCTGGATCAGCGCGGCCATCACCGATTTGCCGGTGGCCGGATTCCAGTCGCAATACTGCTTTTCCAGCACCTTGATGCCGGGGAACTTGGAGAACACTTCCTCGTTCGCCTTGATGCGGATTTCCGCGACGCTGGATCCGGCGATGCCTGGCAGCATGACGATGTTGCCCTTGCCGCCCAGCGTCTCGCACAGCCACTGTGCCTCGAGACGGCCCAGCGCCCAATCGGATGCCGTGACGTAGGTGATGTAGTTTGCCGGCGTCTTCACCTTGCGATCGACCATGACGACGGGAATGCCCTGTTCCGTGGCGCGGCCGACGACGGAATCGAGCGCGTCCTCGGTCGAGGCCGCAATGAGCAGAATGTCGACGCCCTGGCTGATCAGATCCTGGATGTCCGCGATCTGCTTGGAAGGGTCGTCATTGGCGTCGGTGACGAGAAGATGGGCAATCTCGTCGCGATGCTGGCCGGCCGACCAGAGGACGCCATGCTGGAAGGCGACGCGCCAGGCATTGGAAATCGACGCATTGGAAAAGCCGATCGTATAGGGACCCGCCTTCTTCCACTTCGACGTGTCGACCATGCTGTTGGCATTGGGGTTCCACATCCAGGTGCGTGGCGCACCATAGTAGCCGGGCTTGGTTTCGGCTTCAGCCGCGGCGGCCGGGGTGGCCTGTGCAAGCTGGAGCCCCGGCACGGCGGCGATCGCCGCGGCGGCGGCCGGCATACCCCTGATGAAGCTTTTGCGTGATATCTTGTGGTCTAGGATGCTCTTTATTGACATTGGTTCCTCCTCCTGAACGCTCGACAGAGCGCTTAAAATTCTCCTCAGAAATTCGTGCACGCGGGACAGTATAAACAAAGAATATATGCTTATACCCCGGGCAAATCGCACGGCTATCTTCCTGATACCCTCCAATTCAGGAAAATTCGATTGAAAGCGATTTGACGCAAATTAGCAGTCGATTACCCACGATCGTCAATCTGCCGTCTTGTAATAGCTGCTATTACCCTTTTCGCCATTGGGGACGGCGAAGAATACGACTTATCTAGCAACCGGTGCCGGGCGCTTGAGGTGCGTTCCGTCGGAGGAGAGGCCGTGAATATTCTTGTTGTCTTGCGCATGATCCCGGATTCCGCGGGCGAGCTGCAGCTCGCCGAGGACGGGCGCAGCATCGATCGGGAATGGCTGGATTTCCAGCTCAACGATTTCGACGATCATGCCCTCGAGGAAGCAATCCTGCTCAAGGAAGCCGTCGGTGCGAAGGTGACGGCGGTGGCCATTGGCGAGGGCGCCAACCGTGTCTTGCAGATGGCTGCCGCGCGCGGCGCCGACGAAGTCGTGGCGCTTCAATCCGAGGAGGACGCCATGATCTCCTCACGCGAAATCGCGGCTTCCATCGCGGCGATGGCGCGGGCAAAGTCGGCCGACCTGGTTCTGAGCGGCGTTCAATCGAGCGAGGATGTCTTCGGCCAGCTCGCGCCTTATGTCGGCGCGCTGCTCGATTGGCCGCATGTGTCGGGAACCAACCGTATCGTTGCGAACGGCGCAGTGCTTGGGGTCACGCAAGAGCGCGGCGCAGGTGTCGCCGTCACCTATGAGTTGGCCACGCCGGCGGTACTGGGCGTTCAGACAGCGTCTAAGGCGCCACGCTATGTCTCCGGCAGCAAGCTTCGCGAAGCATCCAAAACGCCCATCGGCCGCGCCACGCCCGAATCGTCAGGCTTCGAGCGTTCCGCCGGGATCATCACATTGCGTCTGCCAGTCCAGGGCGGCTCCGGCGAGAACCTCGGCGGCAATGCCGAGACAGTCGCGGATCGGCTGGTCAGCATCCTGGCAGCCAAGGGCCTGGCGAGGAACTAAGCCATGAAATTGATTGCCTGTACCGAAGGCCACTCCAGCAAGATCGAAGCCTTCTCCCTCGAAATGATCGCGGCGGCGCGTTCGCTCGCCCAGGCCGGCGACGAGGTCGTCGCCTTTTTCGCCGGCGGTGACGCACAAGGCGCATCCGCTTCCTTCGGTGCCGCCGATCGCCTGATAGTGGTCCGGGCCACAAAATCGGATGTTATTCCGGCCGAGACCTACGCGCTGCTTCTGCGCGATGTCATCACCGCCGAGAGCCCTGGCCTGGTCCTGATTCCCTATTCGGCAAACGGACTGGACGTGGCAGCCGACATCGCGGCGCGAACCGGCTGGCCGCTCGTCTCCTATGTCAATGAAATCAAGCGGCGTGGCGAAAGCCTGACGGTCGTCGCGCAGATGTATGGCGGCAAGATACTCGCCGAATGCGAAGTGCCGCTGCCCGCCATTCTGATGATCAACCCAGGTGCCTTCGCGGAGGCAGCGCCAGGCCCGATCGCCGCCGTGAACGTGCAGACGATCGATGCCGAACCCGTGCTCGCCGGCGGCAAGGTGAAGATGGTGGCCATCGACGTGCCCGACTATGCCGACGTCGATCTGACGACGGCCGAGAGGATCGTGTGCGTGGGCCGAGGCATCGGCGACGAAGCAAGCATTGACCTTGCGCGCGATCTGGCGACGATGCTGGGGGCGGAGATCGCCGGCAGCCGTCCGGTCGTCGACAATGGCTGGCTGCCAAAGCTGCGCCAAGTCGGCAAATCCGGCCAGAAGGTCAAGCCGAAGCTTTATCTGGCGCTCGGCGTGTCCGGTGCGCCCGAACATCTCGAAGGCATGTCGCAGGCCGACCTTATCATTGCAGTCAACACCGATCCGAAGGCACCCATTTTCAATGTCGCGCATTACGGCGCGACCTGTGACCTGTTCGATCTCGTCGCCAATCTGAGCGACAGGCTGCGGGCCGGCTCTGGCCGTTGAGATGGCATCGACCCTGCCACTCTGGATCCTGGTCATCACAGCACTCGCGTTGACGGTCTGGCGCTCGCGCCGTTACGCGGTTGCTCTTGCCAATGCACCGGCAGCGGCCCGCTTCGACCGCCCGATGCTGCGTCTCCAGGGCGTGATGGTCGCCATCGGCATGCACCGGAAAATGGTCCGCAAGCCGCTTTCCGGCGTGCTTCACGCAATCATCTTCATTTCGTTCTTCGTGCTGTTCACCGCCACGATCGATGCCTTCGGCTCGCGGTTGTTTCCCGGGTTCTCACTTGCGCCCATCGGTGGCGAAACCTGGATTGCCGCTCTGCAGGATATCTTTTCGGTGCTGATGCTGGTCGGCGTCGGACTTGCACTCTATCAGCGTTACGTGCTGCGGCCTGCCCGTTTCGACGGCTCGAGCGGCAGTGATGCGGCAATCATCTATGTGTTGATCGTCCTGATCGTGGCGTCTCTGCTGCTTGAGGCGGCCGCGCGCATAGTCGGTGGCGCCGACGGCTCGTGGCGGCCGGTCGCGTCAGCGCTGGCAGGACTGCTCGATCGTGCCGGCATGTCGGCGCATGCGGGCGAAGAGCTGTTCTACTGGGTTCACATCGGCGCCATTCTGGCATTCCTTGTCTATATCCCCGGTTCGAAGCACCGGCACATGTTCCTTGCCGCGCCCAACATCTACTTCCGCAGCCTCGAACCGCGCGGCCTGGCGCCCGCGGTCCCGGAAGCGCGTGAGACTCCAGGCATCGACAGCCTGGGGCAGTTCGACTGGAAGCAGCAGCTCGACCTTCTGTCCTGCACCGAATGCGGCCGTTGCCAGGCGGTCTGCCCAGCCTATGCGGCCGGTCTGCCGCTCAGCCCGAAATTGCTGATCACCGACATGCGCGACGCGCTTGCCGCAGGATCATCGGCGGCCCTGCTGGTCGGCGGGGTGATTTCCGAGGAGACGCTGTGGGCCTGCACCACCTGCCGTGCCTGCATGGAGGCATGCCCGGTCGAGATCGAACATCTGCCCAAGATCATCGACATGCGCCGTCATCTGGTCGACGAAGGCCATGTCAGCCCCGGTCTGCAGGAGGCGCTATCGAACCTGACCCGTCTCGGCAATTCCATGGGCAAGCCTTCCAAGATGCGGGCGCGCTGGACCCGGGAGCTCGGCTTTCCGGTCAAGGACGCGCGCGAGGAACCCGTCGACGTTCTGTGGTTCGTAGGAGACTACGCGTCCTACGATCCGCGCGTTCAGGAAATCACCCGCAAGGTTGCAGAACTGCTGACCGCGGCCGGTGTCGACTTCGGCATTCTCTTCGATGCCGAGCGCAACAGCGGCAACGATGTGCGGCGTGCCGGCGAAGAGGGTCTGTTCGAGACGCTCGCGCAGTCCAACATCGACGAGATCAAGGCGTGCAGCTTCAAGCGGATCATGACCACCGATCCGCATAGCCTGAATGCGCTGAAGAACGACTATCAGCATTTCGGTGTGGCGTTCGAGGTGCTGCACTATACGGCGCTGCTGGCGGAACTTATCGCGGCGGGAAAACTCGATCTGCACGTCGCCGACGGCGCCAGGGTCACCTATCACGATCCCTGCTATCTTGGGCGCTACAATGGCGGCTTCGATGCGCCGCGCGAGCTGATCCGCGCCGCCGGCTATACGCTTCATGACATGCCGCGCTGCCGCGAGAATTCCTTCTGCTGCGGCGCCGGCGGCGGCCGCATCTGGCAAGGCGACGACGGCGTGACCGAGCGGCCGAGCGAGAACCGCATCCGTGAAGCGCTGAGCCTGGGCGACATCGCCTATTTCGTCGTCGCCTGCCCGAAGGACAAGGTGATGTACACCGCCGCGATCGATGCGCTCGGCGTGGCCGACAGATTGAAGGTCGTGGACATAGCGGAACTTCTCGTGCCGCGAACAGGCCAGGCGCTCGAAATGCCCACGGTGGAAACGACCTGACGGAATGCGATCCCAGAGATCGAGACCAAGCACCATGGGCAATAGGCCCCGAAAGAGGAGAGAGCGATCATGTCGACCCTGAAAATCGGCTTTGTTGGCATCGGAAAAATGGGCACGCCGATGGCGACCCGTCTCATCAAGGCCGGATACGAAGTGACTGTCTACGACGTCGACGGCAAAGCCGTTGCGGAGTTGACCAATGCGGGCGCGAAAGCCGCCGCCGGTGCGCGCGATGTTGCCGACAGTGCGGAGATCGTCTTTGCCAGTCTGCCCAGCCCGCAGATCCTGGAAAAGGTGGTGCTCGGCGAAGGCGGTATCGCCGAGGGCAAGGCGGTTCGCATCTTCATCGACATCTCGACGACGGGTCCGCGCACGGCCGCCAAGGTTGCCGAAGGCCTTTCTGCCAAGAATATCGCCATGATCGACGCGCCCGTCAGCGGAGGATTGAAGGGAGCGCGCAACGGCACCCTCGCCGTTATGGTGTCGGGGCCGAAGGCTGCCTTCGAAACGGCAAGGCCGGTGATCGAGAATTTCGGGCGGATATTCTTCATGGGCGAGGTTCAGGGCTCCGCCCAGACCATGAAGCTTGCCAACAATCTGCTTGCGGCGGCGGCACTTGCGATCTCCTCCGAAGCGGTCGTGATGGGCGTCAAGGCAGGCCTCGACCCCAAGGTGATGATCGACGTCATCAACGCCTCGAGTGGCCGCAACAGCGCCACCGAAGACAAGTTCCCGAAATCCGTCCTGCCGCGCACCTTCGATTTCGGTTTCGCCACAGGCCTGTCCTTCAAGGATGTACGCTTGTGCGTGGATGAGGCGGAGGCGATGGGCGTACCGATGGTGGTGGGCAGTGCCGTGCGCCAGTTGCTCAGCGTGACGAACCAGCTCTACGGGCCTGATTCCGATTTTACCTGTATGGTCAAGACGGTCGAGACATGGGCGCATGTGGAGGTCGGCTCGGCCCAGACCACAGATGTCGCCAAAGCGAGCTGATCATGGGTGACCCCGGACGCTATGAAATCCATGCCGTTCGCTACGGCCATTTCAAGCGCCGCTCGGGCGAGAATTTCCTGGGCGGCGACACGCATGATGTTCCCATGCCGCTGGACTACTTCGTCTGGGCGATCGTTGGGGAGAAACGCACCTTCATCGTCGACACCGGCTTCGACAAGCCGACCGGCGACAAACGCGGACGCAGTGTCGTCAGGCCCGTCGATGAAGGCCTGGCGGCAATCGGCATCAACCACGCCGACGTCAGCGACGTCATCATCTCCCACATGCATTACGACCATTGCGGGAACCATCATCTGTTCCCGAACGCGACCTTTCACCTGCAGGATGCGGAGATGGAGTTCGCGACCGGCCGCTGCATGTGCCACCATGCGATGCGCCATCCCTTCGAGGCGGAAGACGTGTCAACCATGGTACGACGCGTCTTTGCCGGAAAGGTCTGCTTCCACGACCCCGAGTCGCAGATCGCGCCCGGCATAACGCTCCACAAGGTTGGCGGCCACTCGCGCGGATTGCAGGTCGTGCGGGTGGAGACCGACAACGGCGCGGTCGTGATCGCGTCGGACGCAGCCCATTTCTACGCCAACATGGAACGCGAAAAACCTTTTCCCGTCTTTGACCGGCTGAGCGATGTGATCTTCGGGGTCGAGCGTATGAAACAACTCGCCAGTTCCCCCGCTCACATCGTCCCCGGGCACGACCCTCTGGTGCTCAAGCGCTTCGCGCGTACCCGCCAGGACGTCGAAGGCATTGTTACGCTGAGCCGCCCGCAGCACTGAACATGTTGGTGCCGCAGGGGTCTCGGGGGGCACGTCCGGCAGCTTTCGCAACTTGTCCTCACGTTGAAACAATCGACGTCCGCTTCTTGAGGATAGTGCGGATTGCCTGAACGGCCGACATGAGGCGCAAAGCTGCCGTCCTCTTGCGGCTGGCGCAGGTCAACTATGGGGCAAGTCGGAACATACCACATGTCCAGTCCAGTGATCCGCAACGACTCGAAGATCAACTTCGCGGCAGGCCTCGACGAAGAGGCCCAAAGCCGTTTCGTTCAACCCTCAAATTTGTCCGCTAAGTAGCACAGTAGGTAACACAAATGAGTAGAATGAACCGAAATTGACGGCTAGAAGTTTGAAATTATACAGCAAAATCAATTAGTTACCGAGAAATTTGTGGTACCGTTGGCTGGGATCGAACCAGCGACCTCCGGATCCACAATCCGGCGCTCTAACCATCTGAGCTACAACGGCACGTTCACCGAGCCGGACCAGGCGGAAAGCGCGCTTTCCGTGATCCGCTCCGTCGTTCGGCGATGCGTCCTTACGGGCTAATGGATTTTAATTCAAGACTTTTGCTAGGCAAAGGTCGCTTGCCCACAAACAGCATCGACTTTTCGCCGGACAAAGAAAAAGGCCGGCGGGAGGAGGTGCCGGCCTTTTCCTGTTACGAGCCAGCGGGAGGAGGTGCTGGCTGGTCACCCCGGGAGCAGAGGGAGGAGGTTCCACTCGCCGGGTATTCCTTGATGGCTACCATCATACGCATGATCGTTTTTAAGAAAATGCGACCTTTTGTTGCATCTTCAGATCATGCGCAAATGTTAGGCAACCTTGATTTCCTTCATCGCCTTCTCGAAGGCGGTCTTGATCGGCTTGGTGACGTCCTCGGCCGCCTTGGAGGCGACGGTCTGGAAGTCCTTGGCCTGCTCGACGGTCATTTCGACGCGCTTGCGCAGGAAGGCGGTCTGCAGCTCGACGACTTCCGACAGCGACTTGGCGCCGATCAGGGCTTCGAGATGCGAGAAACCAGCCTCGGCATTGGCGCGGAGAGCGGAAATGGTCTTGAGCGACAGGTCGCTGGAAACGGTCTTGGCGGTCTCGTAGGTCGACTCCAGAGCCTTCTGGGTCTCCTCGGCGCCGGTCTTCAGCTTGGCGTAGGCTTCCTTCGACTGCTCAACGCCCTTTTCGGCGAAAGCGCGCATCTGGTCGGTAGCCTTGGAAGCGTCGAAGCTCGGGAATTCAACGTTTTCGATCGTGTCGGCAGTTTTGGTCCTGGACATTTTCCATCCTTTTCAGCGTCAGCGGCTTTGACAGAAAGCCGTCTCGTTCATGTATGATGGCAATATAAAGGCAAATTTTGTGCATTGCAATATCTTTGTTGCAGTGCACCATAATTTTCTTCGGGCCGTTAACCAAGAGGCCAGATTCCAGCCTTTGCACGTTCTGGCTTGTGGACCTTCGCGCCGCCGGCTTTTATTAACAAAGCGTTAACCGCAATTTGCCGCTCCGTGAGGGTTCGCCAAGCGCATGCCGTCCGAATATTCCTTCCTCGACGTCGCCGTGCTCGAAGCAGTCCGCCAGCGCTTTGCCGCCGGCGACGCGATCGCGATTCTTTCGACGGATCTGGAGCAGGTGATCTGGGCCAATGGGCCAGGAGCCGCGGTGTTCGGCTACCCCGACATCGAGGCGATCATCGGCGCCTCCGCGCAACTGCCGTTGATCGCCAGACGCCAGATCATGGCGACCAGCGGATTTCCCGAGATCAGCGGCGACCGCGCCATCACGGTGCGGCTGGCAACGGGCATGACGAGCCGTGCCGTCGGCTTCCTGGCCAGTGCCGTGACCATGCCGGACGCCGAAAAGGCGATCATGCTGACCGTGCCGGCGGCGCAGACGAGCTCGCGCAGCGCCG
Organism: Mesorhizobium sp. P2_E6; assembly: GCF_056403835.1. Taxonomy (NCBI): domain Bacteria; kingdom Pseudomonadati; phylum Pseudomonadota; class Alphaproteobacteria; order Hyphomicrobiales; family Phyllobacteriaceae; genus Mesorhizobium; species Mesorhizobium sp. P2_E6. Next base: position 117,164 of record NZ_JBFUEQ010000009.1, on the reverse strand, counting down.
GCGAAATCGCCGCTCGCGCCATCGGCGGCTTTACCGAAGACGGCCATTTCATTGCCTTTGTCGATGCCAGCGGAAACGTCGAGGCCGCCTCGGAAGGATTTTCGGCACTGGGCATCTTGCCGGAGACGCTGGCGGCGCTGGTTGCCGACGTCGCGGATGAGGGCGACCGCATCGTCAAGCGCCTCGTTCCCGGCGGCGCAACCTCCTATCCGGCAGGCCTGGCAAGATTGACCGAGGAACGGCATCTGCTGGTGGTGATCGACGAGGACCAACTCGACGACACGTCCGCTGCCGACGACAGTGTCGCGGACACGCAAGCGCCAGCCCAGGTTGAAACCGCGGCTGCGGTAAGCGCGATTGCCCAGTCGGAACCGGACCAGGACAACAGACCGGCAATCGACATCGAACACCCGGCCGTGGACGAACCGAGCGTTCCGGAAGCCGCCGAGATCATTCCGCCAGCGCCTGAGAATGCCGATCCAGCGGGGCAGCCTGCGGAGGCGGCGGATAACGACCCGGGAACTGCCGCCGCTACGGCAGCGCAGCACGATCACTGGTACTTCAATGCCGGTGAGGAAGACAGGCAACGGGCCGGCCGGGCCGCTGCAGCCGAGCCGGTTGAGCCCCCTGCCGCCGTCGCGGAGGGTGCGGCGGAAATCCCGACGCGGCACGACACCAAGGCCACCGCCCCTGTCGAACGCCCGGTCGTGCGGTCGATCGACCGCACGGCGGCGCCACTGCGCTTCGTCTGGCGCACCGATGCCGATGGCAAGTTCAGCACGCTGTCTCCGGAATTCGCCGACATTGTCGGCAAGCCGGCCGCCGATGTGATCGGGCGGCGCTTCAGGGATGTGGCGGCCACTTTCGGCCTCGATCCCTCCGGCGAGATCGCCGGCTTGCTGGAGCGGCGCGATACCTGGTCCGGCCGCTCCGTGCTGTGGCCGGTCGCCGGATCCGATCTGAAGATCCCGGTCGACCTGGCGGCGCTGCCTGTCTATGGCCGCAGCCGTGCTTTCGAAGGCTTCCGTGGCTTCGGCGTTGCCCGGGCCAGTGACGCGGTCGTCGATCCGGAAGCCATCGGCATGGCGCTGGTGCCCAACGGCAAGGCCCCGGAGACGCCGGAGCCGCAAGCCGTGGAACCCGTGCCTGAACAGCCCAAGGCTGAAGCGCCGAAAGCCCAGGAGCCGAAGGTCGAGGAGCCGAAGGCATCGGACCCGTTCCAGGGCGAGGTGCCGGCGCTGACCATCGTGCCGAAACCGGAGCGACGCTTTGCCGACAAGGTGATCCGGCTGGCCGAGCATCGCCAGCCAGCCAACGATAAGGGCCTGTCGACGCTGGAGCGAAGCGCGTTCCGCGAGATCGGCGAACGGCTGAAGAAGGACAGTTCCCCGGTCGAGTCGCCGGAGGCCGAGAAGTCCAGCCTCGACAATCCCAGGGAACGGGCGGCCAAGACACCTGTCGAAGCTGCGGCAGTCGGCGAGATTCCATCAACAGCGGATGTGGCCTCGCACGAAGAGCCGACGCTTGCCGGCGAAATCCCGGCGGCGGAGCCAGAGACGATGCCGGCCGAAACGGCCGAGACGGATGTCGATGCCGAGGACGAAGCGGATCTGGCGCGGCTTGACGGCGGTCACCCGGACGAAGCGGGTCACGAGGCACCCTCCGATACCCTGCCGGGTTCGTTGCTCGGCTATGCCGACCGTGATGATGAACGCGGTCCTGTCGCGGACAACAGCGACGGGGCCCCGGTTTCCGAACCGGTGGCGGCGCAACCAGAGATCACCGAGCCCGTCGCCACCGGCAAAGGGCCGGTTGTAGCCGATGCGACACATGACGCTGTTGATGACGACAGCATGACATCGGCGGATTTTCGCGATGCCGAGGATAATGAGGATTGGGTACAGCCCGACGAAGAAGCCGCTGCCTCTGACGAGCATTTGTCCGCATCCGTCGCGGGAACTGCCGGCGCAAGCGGCGCCGCAGCACGCATCGCGCGCCCACGCCTTAATGTGCCGCCGCTCAAGGTCGAAGGTTTCGTGCCGTCGGCCTTTTCCGCCGGAGATGAGCACAAGGCTCCTGATACCTCGCTTCTCAGCAAACTGCCGGTGCCGCTGCTCATCCATTCCGGCGACCAGTTGCACTATGCGAACGAGGAATTCCTCAACCTGACCGGCTATGAGGCGCTCGACGACCTGGCGGATGCCGGCGGCCTCGGCGCGCTGTTTGCCGACCCCTACGCCCACGATGGGACCTCCGACGGCACCGATCGCGCCTTGCGACTGAAGACGCGCGATCGGCAGGAATTCCCGATCGAGGCTATCCTGCGCTCCGTCCCCTGGCGTGACGGCAAGGCATTGATGCTGGTCGTGCGCCGCACCGGCGAAGATGACGCGCCGGCGGCCCTGCATGTGGTTGGCGACGAGCAGACGCAGCCCGACATTCCCGAGCTCAAGGCACGCATCGCCGAGATGCGCACCATCATCGACACCGCCACCGACGGGGTCGTGCTGATCGGCCGTGACGGCACCATCCGCTCGATCAGCCGGCCGGCCGAAGCGCTGTTCGGTTTCGACAGCGACGAAGTGACCGGCAAACCGTTCGCCTCGCTGTTTGCGATAGAAAGCCAGCGTGCGGCGCGCGATTATCTCAACGGACTGTCCGAGCCCGGCGTGGCGAGCGTCATGAATGACGGCCGCGAGGTGATCGGGCGCGAGGCGCAGGGCCGCTTCATCCCACTGTTCATGACCATCGGCCGGCTGCCCAACGACAGCGGCTTCTGTGCCGTCGTGCGTGACATCACGCAGTGGAAGCGGGCCGAAGAGGACCTGACCCAGGCACGCGCGGTGGCCGAGCGTGCGTCCTCGCAAAAGACCGATTTCCTCGCCCGCATCAGCCACGAGATCCGCACGCCGCTCAACGCCATCATCGGCTTTTCCGAACTGATGGTCGACGAGAAGTTCGGACCGGTCGCCAATGACCGCTACCGCGACTATCTGCGCGACATCAATCGCTCCGGCAACCATGTGCTCGACCTCGTCAACGACCTGCTCGATATCTCGAAGATCGAGGCCGGCCAGCAGGAGATGGCATACGAGGCAGTGTCGCTCAACGACACGCTGGCCGAGACGGTGGCGATGATGCAGCCGCAGGCCAACCGCGAGCGCGTCATTATCCGCTCCAGCTTCGCGTCGCGGCTGCCGGAAGTGGTCGCCGACCTGCGCAGCGTGCGCCAGATCGCGCTCAACATCCTGTCGAATGCCATTCGCTACACCCAAGCCGGCGGCCAGGTGATCGTCTCGACCGCCTATGAGACGTCAGGCGACGTCGTCATGCGGGTGCGCGACACCGGCATCGGCATGAGCCACGCCGAGATCGAGCAGGCACTGAAGCCGTTCAAGCAGATCAACGCGTTGAAGCGCGGACGTGGCGACGGCACGGGGCTTGGACTCCCGCTGACCAAGGCGATGGTGGAAGCCAACCGCGCCCGGTTCACCATCAACTCGACACCGGGTGAAGGCACCCTGGTCGAGGTCGCGTTTCCGTCGACCCGCGTGCTCGCCGAATAAGCAATTCCGGAAAACAGACCGACCTCCAGGGCAGCGCGTCCGATCAGATTCAGGCGATGCGCTTTCGGTCTTTATCCTTGTGCATGTCGTTCTCCCAAACCGGGACCACTTTTGGGCGGCATGCAGCAGCAAAAGAAAAGGCGCCCAAGAGGACGCCTTAAGAGATGGGATTGCTGTCACAACGGGGCTTGAGCGAATTCAGATCCTCCGGGGACAGAGGAACGGGATTTCTCCCTCAAGTTACGTGCGACTATCGACGCCGGGCCTTAACAACTCCTTACCGGCGCCGCCGAAAGTTTACGAATGTGTACCACTCATGAAATCTAGGTAAATTCTCGCGACATATTTGGTTAACCATGCCTGCCCGGTTACTCGGCCAGCTGCGGTAGGTTCCTGAACAGCTCCAGCGCCTCGGGGTTGGCGAGCGCCTCCTTGTTCTTGATGGCGCGGCCATGCACCACGTCGCGCACGGCGAGCTCAGTGATCTTGCCTGACTTGGTGCGCGGGATGTCGGTGACGGCGACGATCTTGGCTGGCACGTGACGCGGGCTCGCCCCGCTGCGGATCTTGGAGCGGATGCGTTTTTCCAGATCGTCATCCAGTTCGACGCCGGCCGCGAGTCGCACGAACAGCACGACGCGCACGTCGTTGTCGAAATCCTGGCCGATGCACAGAGCTTCCAGAATCTCCGGCATCTGTTCGACCTGGTTGTAGATCTCCGCCGTGCCGATACGCACGCCGCCCGGATTGAGCGTGGCGTCGGAACGGCCATGGATGATCATGCCGCCATGCACGGTCCATTCGGCGAAATCGCCATGGCACCAGACATTGTCGAAACGCTCGAAATAGGCGGCCTGGTATTTCTTGCCCTCGGGATCGTTCCAGAAGCCGATCGGCATCGATGGAAACGCCCTGGTGCAGACCAGCTCGCCCTTCTCCTGGCGGATCGGCTTGCCGTCGTCGTCCCAGACATCGACGGCAAGGCCAAGGCCAGGTCCCTGGATCTCGCCGGTCCACACCGGCTGTGTCGGCACGCCGAGCACGAAGCAGGAGACGATATCGGTGCCGCCGGAGACCGAAGCCAGATGGACATCCTTGCTGATGCCGTCATAGACGAAACGGAAATCCTCCGGCGACAGCGGCGACCCGGTGGAAGAAATCGCCCGCACGCTCGACAGATCATGCGTGCGGATCGGCTTGAGACCGGCCTTGCGTACGGAATCGATGAACTTGGCCGAGGTGCCGAAAAAGGTCATCTTCTCGGCATCGGCGAAGTCGAACAGCACATTGCCGTTGGGGTAGAAGGGCGAGCCGTCATAAAGCAGCAGCGTCGCGCCCGAGGCGAGCCCCGAAACCAGCCAGTTCCACATCATCCAGCCGCAGGTGGTGAAGTAGAAGAAGCGGTCGCCGTCGGTGAGACCGGCATGCAGCCGATGTTCCTTGACATGCTGGATCAGCGTCCCGCCGGCCGAATGGACGATGCATTTGGGAATGCCGGTCGTTCCCGACGAGAACAGGATGTAGAGCGGATGCGCGAACGGCAGCCGCTCGAAGGTGACGGGCTTGACGGCGAAGGGCGAAAGCGCCTCTTCCAGCGCCACGGCCTTGTCGATGACATCAGCGACATCGCTCGAGGTGCCGAGATAGTCGACGACCAGAACCTTGCGCACCGTGCCAAGCTTGGCCGCAACCGCGGCGATCTTGTCGGCGACCTCGATCGCCTTGCCATTGTACCAGTAGCCATCGGGCGCGATGAAGACCACCGGCTCGATCTGGCCAAAGCGGTCGAGCACGCCCTGCTCGCCGAAATCGGGAGAGCAGGACGACCAGACGGCGCCGATCGAGGCGGCAGCCAGCATGGCGGCGACGGTCTCCGGCATGTTGGGCATCATCGCTGCGATGCGATCGCCCTTCTTCACCTTGAGCGACAGGAAAAGCTGCTGCAGCCGTGACGTCAGCGCCTGCAACTCGTTCCACGACAGTCGGCGCTCGACCTTGTCTTCGCCGCGAAACACGATTGCCTCACCAGCGCCGGTCTTCTTCAGTAGATTCTCGGCGAAATTCAGCGTCGCGTCGGGGAAGAACGAGGCACCAGGCATCCTGTCACCGTCGACGAGCACGCGCTCGCCCCCATTGGTCCCCTTGTCGCCGACGATACCGCCGAAGTCCCAGACCAGGTTCCAGAACTCTTCGCGGTCCTCGACCGACCAGCGGTGGAGCTCCGAATACGAAGAAAACGCTACGCCGGCTTTCACTGCCGCAGCCTTCGTGAAAGCGGTCAGGGGTGCTGCATCAATCTGGTCTTGCGTCGGGGTCCAGAGCGGTACTTCGGCAGCCATGATCGTTCCTCCACGGTCGCCACCGCTTATGCATATCGCAGCGCAGCAGAGCAAGATTTTGTTCGGTCAGTGAGACCAGATGTGCGCAAATGCCATCGCCGGGCCATAAAGACTTGAAATGCCTCAGCCCTAAGTCGTAGTGACGACTGGGGTTACGCCCGTCAGGCGATTTTTGTCGGAATGGAAACATACGGGGCGATATGCCATCAACTTTGATCCGGCGCGGAATATGGGCGATCGGCGCCGCCGTGCTCGTCATCGCGCTGGTCGTTGCCGCCCTGCCGCTGATCGCCTCCACCCGAATCGTGCGTGACCGCATTGCCTGGGAAATGAGTGCGTGGAGCGGCTTCCGGGTCGCCATCGACGGCTCGCCGCGCATCGAGGTCTGGCCGAAATTCCGCGCGATCCTGACCGATGTGACGCTTTCGCAATGGACCGACACCGAGGCGCCGCCGGTGGTCGAGGCCGAGCGGGTCGAGGTTGACCTTTCCGCCATGGCGGCCTTGCGCGGCGACGTGGAGTTTTCGACGGCGCGGCTGGTGCGGCCGACGATCCGGGTTGAGCGAACGCCGGCCGGCTTTTTCCTGCCCGCCGTCCCGACCGGCGGGCGCATCACGCGTTCCATCGACACGGCGCGCGGCGTGGTCAATGCCGACCCTGCCAAGCCCGACCTCGACAAGCTGCCGGCCGACACGTTCGGCACGGTGGAGTTCCGCGACGGCCGCATGGTGGCGTCCATCGGCGGCAAGGATGTCGAGATCCTGAGCAGCCTGTCCGGCCAGGCGAATTGGGCGGCGATGAACAGCAATGCGACGCTGTCGGCAACTGGGATCTGGCGCGGCGAAAGCGTCGCGCTGGACGTCGCCTCGCCGAAGCCGCTTGTGCTGTTTGCCGGCGGTACGGCACCGCTGACGCTATCCTTCAAGGCGGCGCCCGCGACCTTCTCGTTCGACGGCACGGCAAGCATGTCCGAAAACGCTTACTTCGACGGCCAGGCGAAATTCTCGGCACCTTCGCTGCGGCGTGTCCTGGAGTGGTCGCAGGCCGGCATTGCGCCGAGTGCTGCGATCGGTTCGGTCAGCATTTCGAGCAAGATCACGGCGACGGCGGGGCGCGTCAAATTCGACAACACCGCGATCGCGCTGGACAACAATCCAGGAATGGGCGCGCTGGATCTCTCGCTGGGCGAGGCGCAACCGGTGATTTCCGGGACGCTCGCCTTCGACACGCTCGATCTCAGATCGTTTCTGTCGGCCTTTACGCCGCTGGCGCCGACCGGAGGGGCGGAACCCGGCGACATCGACACAAGTTTCGCCGACAAGGTCAACCTCGATCTCAGGCTGTCGGCAGCGCACGCTACGGCGGGGCCTATCCAACTCGCCGACGTCGCCGCCACCGCCCAGGTCAAGGATGGTCTTTCCGTCTTCGATATCTCCGATGCCTCGGCCTTTGGCGGCAACATCCAGAGCAGCCTTCGCTTCGACCGCAAACCGGAAGGCTCGCAGGTCGAGATTAAGCTGCTGGCGTCCGACATCGATGGCGGCGCCTTCGGCACGGCGGCTGGGATGACCCGGCTGGTGCCGGTCGCCACCGGAACGGTCTCGGTGATCCTCAAGGGACCAGGCAGAACCTGGGACTCCATCTTCGACAATGCCGACGGTTCGGTCTCCGCGACGTTCGGACCGGGTGTGTTGAGCAAGCTCAACCTGCCCGCCTTCCTCAAGCATACCGAACAAGGCGGCTTCTTCGCGCTCGACGACGTCTCCGACGGAACATTGCCGATCGACGGTGCCGAGATCAAGGCCAGCATCACGAAGGGCGTGGCGCGGATCGACAAGGCCGAAGCCAATTCGGCGAAGTACAAGCTCTGGCTGTCCGGGATCGCGTCCTACACCGGACGAGGACTGGCCTTGTCCGGCGGTATCATTCAGCCGGACCAGGCGGCAACGCAGGCCAACGGCCAGCAAGGCCCCATCCAGTCATCCTTCTTCGTCGGAGGAACGTGGAGCACGCCGTTCATTTCCCCGATCAGCCGCGGCGTTTCTGGGGAATAGGCCTTACCGCCGGTTTGTCGTGAAGCAATTCCCTATGAAAAACGCTGCGCGCTTTTCCCGGAATTGCCTCAGCCGCGTTGTGCGGCCCGCTCGTCGAGTTGGCGCTGCACCTCACGCCGCTTGTTGGCGACCGAGGCGATGATGACGCCGACCGCGACAACGGCGATCAGGATCGTGCAAGCGGCGTTGATCTCCGGCGTCACGCCGAGACGCACCTGGCTGTAGATCTTCATTGGCAGCGTTGTTGCTCCAGGCCCGGAGGTGAAGCTGGCGATGACCAGATCGTCGAGCGAAAGCGTAAAGGCCAGCATCCAGCCGGACACGATCGCCGGCATGATGACCGGCAGCGTGATCTGGAAGAAGGTCTTCACCGGCGTTGCGCCAAGATCCATCGCAGCTTCTTCCAGCGAGCGGTCGAAGCTGACCAGGCGCGACTGCACGACGACGGCGACGAAGCACATGGTGAGCGTGATGTGGGCGAGCGTGACGGTCAGGAAACCGCGGTCGAGACCGACGGCGACAAACAGCAGCAACAGCGACAGGCCGGTGATGACTTCCGGCATGACCAGCGGCGCAAAGACCATGCCTGAAAACAGCAACCTGCCCCTGAACCGCGTGTAGCGGGTCAAGGTGAGCGCCGCCAGCGTGCCGAGCACGGTCGCCACCGTGGCCGAAATGACGCCGACGCGCGCCGTAACCCAGGTGGCGTCCATCAGGCCCTGGTTGTGGAACAGCGAAACGTACCATTTGGTCGAGAAACCGCCCCAGACGGTAACCAGTTTCGACTCGTTGAAGGAGAAGACGATGAGCAGGACGATCGGCAGGTACAGGAAGGCAAAGCCCAGCACGATCGAGGTGACGTTGAATCGGCTCCAGGTGGTGTTCATTTGTCCTGCTCCTGGGCGCGCGCCTGGGCCTGCTGGAAGAACATGATCGGCACGGTCAAGAGCAGCAGAAGGATGACGGCCACGGCCGACGAGACCGGCCAGTCACGATTGGCGAAGAACTCGTTCCACAGCGTCTTGCCGATCATCAGCGTCTGCGATCCACCGAGCAAATCGGGAATGACGAACTCGCCGACGGCGGGGATGAACACCAGCAGACAGCCGGCGATGACACCGGGCAGCGACAGCGGGAAGGTGATCTTCCAGAACGCGCTGGTCGGCGGGCAACCAAGATCCTTTGCAGCCTCGATCAGCGAATAATCCATCTTTTCGAGCGACGAATAGAGCGGCAGCACCATGAACGGAAGGTAGGAATAGACGATACCGATGAAGATCGCCGTATAGGTGTTGAGGATGATCAAGGGCTGGCTGATGATGCCTGTGGCCAGCAGCAGCTGGTTGAGCAGCCCCTCCGGCTTGAGGATGCCGATCCAGGCATAGACGCGGATCAGGAACGAAGTCCAGAACGGCAGGATCACCAGCATCAGCAATGTCGGGCGGATCGTTGCCGGCGCGCGTGCCATGCCATAGGCGATCGGGTAGCCGACGATCAACGTCAGGACCGTCGAGATCGCGGCGATGATGACGCTTGTCACATAGGCGTTGAAATAGAGGGCATCCTGCGTCAGCCAGGCGTAGTTGTCGAAGCTGAGCGCGCCAAAGCCGGCGAAGAACCCGGAGATGCCGTCCTTGAAGTCGAGCACCGGCGTGTAGGGCGGCATGGCTATTGCCGTCTGCGACAGCGAAATCTTGAAGACGATGATGAAGGGAACGAGGAAGAAAAAAAGCAGCCAGACATACGGGATGATGATGACCAGGCGGCCGACGAAAGCCGCTCCCAGCCTGGCCAGGACGGACTTGTCGGCATTGGTTGCCGGGGCTGATGCGGTGACGGCGGCGTTCGACATGACCGCCCCCTACCGCGTCAGCACGACGCCGGCGTCGGGCCGGAAGGAAACCCAGGCGCGGTCGTTCCAGCTCAGCGGATCCTCGGTGATGCGGGCGGCATTCATGGTGCTGGCCCGCACCATCTGCCCGTCATCCAGCCTGACGTGAAAAACGGTCATGTCGCCGAGATAGGCAATGTCATAGACTTCGCCTTCAAGTGCATTCACCGCATCGGCCGGCTTCTTAGACGAAATCTTGATCTTTTCCGGCCTGATGGCGAACACGATATCGGCGCCTGCAGCCGTCTTGGCGGCGTTGTCGACGACGATCTGGGCTCCGCTCGAACCCGCGATGCGTGTCGTGTTTGCGGTCTGCTCGGCGACCTTGCCCTCGAACATGTTCACGTTGCCGACGAAATGGGCGACAAAGCGCGATGTCGGCGCTTCATAGACTTCGGCCGGCGTCGCCACCTGCATCACCTCGCCCTTGTCGATGATGGCTATGCGGTCGGCCATGGTCATCGCTTCTTCCTGGTCGTGGGTGACGACGACGAAGGTCAGGCCGAGATTCTGCTGCAGGTCCATCAGTTCGAACTGGGTCTCCTCGCGCAGCTTCTTGTCCAGCGCGCCGAGCGGCTCGTCGAGCAAGAGCACCTTCGGCCGCTTGGCGACCGAGCGGGCGAGCGCGACGCGCTGGCGCTGGCCCCCGGACAATTGATGCGGCTTGCGCTTGGCGAACTGTTCGAGCTTGACCAGCTTCAGCATCTCGGCGACGCGTGACGCAATCTCGGGCTTCGGCATGCCGTCCTGCTTGAGGCCGAAGGCGATGTTGTTCTCGACCGTCATATGCGGAAACAGCGCATAGGACTGGAACATCATGTTGACCGGCCGGCGATAGGGCGGAATGCCGCGCAGATCCTGGCCGTCGAGCAGGATGCGGCCAGCTGTCGGCTCCTCGAATCCGGCGAGCATCCTGAGCAGCGTCGACTTTCCGCAGCCCGACGCGCCGAGCAGGGCGAAGAACTCGCGCTCGAAGATGGTCAGCGACAGATTGTTGACGGCGGTGAAGTCACCGAACTTCTTGGTGACATTGTCGAACTGGATGTATGGCTTGGCGTTCGGGTCGTTCCACGGCGCAAAATCCCTGCGGATGCTGCCAAGCGATTTCATGTCCCACTCCGTCCTGTGTCTTGCTTCTTGCCCCAGAAAGAATCGGTCCCGGCAGGTGGCTGCCGGGACCGTCTCGGATTGCTATTGGCCGGTGACGATCTTGGTCCAGCTGCGTGTGATCAGACGCTGGGTCTTGGGATCGTAAGGCTGGACCGTATAGAGCTTCTGCAAGGTCGCCGCGTCGGGATAGACTGACGGGTCGTCGAGAAGCGCCTTGTCGACGAACTGCTGCGACGCCTTGTTGCCGTTGGCGTAGAGCACATAGTTCGACGATTTGGCGATCACTTCCGGCGTCATCATGTAGTTGATGAATTCGAGCGCCTCGGCGACATGCGGCGCATCGGCAGGGATCGCCATCTGATCGAACCACATCTGAGCGCCTTCCTTCGGCACGGAATAGCCGATTTCCACGCCCTGCTTGGCCTCGACCGCGCGGTTGCGAGCCTGGAACACGTCACCCGACCAGCCGACGGCCAGGCAGATATCGCCGTTGGCGAGTGCGTTGATGTACTCCGAGGAGTGGAACTTTCTGATGTAAGGCCGGACCTTGAGCAGGGCCTCCTCGGCCTTGGCAATATCGTCAGGCGAGGTGCTGTTGGGGTCGAGACCGAGATATTTCAGCGCCGCAGGGATGATGTCGGCCGGTGAATCCAGCACATAGACGCCGCAGTCCTTCAACTTGGCCAGACTGTCCGGATTGAAGAACACATCCCAGCTGTCGATCTTGTCGGTGCCGAGTGCCGCCTGCACTTTCTTGATGTTGTAGCCGAGACCAACCGTGCCCCACATATAGTTGACCGAGTATTCATTGCCGGGGTCGTATTTGGCGGTTCGTTCCGAAACCGTGTCCCACATGTTGGAAATGTTCGGCAGTTTCGACTTGTCGAGCTTCTGGAACACGCCGGCCTGGATCTGGCGCGCGAGGAAGTTGCCGCTGGGCACGACCACGTCATAGCCGCTGCCGCCGGCAAGCAGCTTGGTCTCCAGGATTTCGTTGGAATCGAAGGTGTCATAGACGACCTTGATGCCGGTTTTCTTGGTGAAATCATCGATGATCGAACTGTCGATATAATCCGACCAGTTGAAGACGTTGACGACGCGATCTTCGGCATGGCCGCCGACGGTGAAAAGCGTCAGAAATACCGAGGTCGCCGAAAGCCAGAGCGCTTTGCGGATCATGCTATTCTCCTTTGATGAGTGTTCCTTCGCCGGCTCGACGCGGACCCCGCGCGGCCGGGCATTTGTTTCAGACTATTGAGCTTTCCAGGAAGCAACAAGCGCCAACCGCCGACAGCATGCGGGCGGTTCGATGAGCGGCGGGTGGTGGGTTTGTGTCCCTGTCGCTGCCTGGGAGGCGTGCGGATACCGTCAAAGGCTTTCGCCGTGGCGGGGGCAGAGATACGACGATGTGGTCCGGTCTCGATCTGACCGGCAGGGAGACTTGGCAAGATACGCCTGTCTTGTTGTTGCGTAGTCTCAGCCTGCCCGCGCGGCAGCGAATTTGTCAATGGCAAAGCATGCACGCCGCATCAATTAGGCGATGGCACCCCTGTGACCCCTGCACGCTCGGGTCGTGCCTGGCGCTTGAATTCGAGCCCGATATGGACGAGCAGCGCCGTCACCACCACCCCGCCGCCGATGATGGTGCGCTCCGACGGTACTTCGGAATGGACGAGCCAGACCCATATCGGGCCGAGGATCGGCTCGAACGTGCCGAGCAATGCTGCGACGGCCGCCGGGATCAGCCGCGCCCCGGTGGCAAAGAAGGCCAGGCCAAGACCGAGATTGACCACGCCGAAGGCAAACAGAAAGCCCATGTCACTGGCCGACACGGCGAATGTCGATGCCTGCGAGGCGGCAAAGCCCGCCGCAAGCATGGTGCCGAGACAGGTCGCCGGCGTCATGCGAACGCTGGAAAACCGCCGGGTAATGACGGTGGCGATCGAGAACATGACAGCAATCAAGAGCGCCAGCCCGTCGCCTATCGGCGAGACGGCGCCATTGAGCGATTCCGACACCATGATGGCGACACCGGTAATGACGGCGGCGATCGCCAGCCAGGTCACGACACTCACCCTCTCGCGAAACAACGCCCAGGCAAACAGCGCCGCCAGAAGCGGCACGCCGGCCTGCATCAGCAGGATGTTGGCGACGGTTGTGTAGGCAAGTGCGACGACGAAGGCGGTCGATGCCGTGGCGAAGCAGAGCCCGACGGCCAGGCCGGGCAGACCCATGTCGCGGAACAATTTCAGCGTGCCGCGCCAGCCGTCGCGCCAGACCATGAAGCAGATCAGGAAGGCCGCTGCCCAGACGGAGCGCCAGAAAATAACCGTCCAGCTGTCGCCGACGGCGATGAAGCGGGCGATGGTGCCACCGAAACTCCACATCAGCGCCGACAGGAACACCAAAAGCATGCCGACGCGTTCCTCGCGCGGCGAGACGGTCGACAAAACAACGCTCGGTGATGGTGCTGTGTCGGTCATGGGCGCGACTGTCGGGCTTTTGTGGACGGGACGATGCGCAAGGGACGACAAAAAGATGCTCCGTTCGCGTAACGCAAAGGCGAAGGCCGGGGGTGAGCCAGAGATCGACGACAATTGTGGCACCCGGCCCGGCGTCACTGGGGGCCAGCGTCACTGGAAGTCGAAGGCACTCAGGCCCGTCACCATCTCGTCGAGGCCAAGTGGACGCGTCACCGGCGGCTCGGCACGCGCCAGACAGCCGACGCGTTCGCAAAGCCGGCAGGCGGGCCCGACCGGCGTCGCCGTGACGCTGCCCGCCTTCGCGGTGGCAGCCGCGCCGGGAAGTGCCGCGCCATAGACGATGTCGTCGCGAAAGCCGATGTCGCAGCCAAGCAGCAACGCCGTGCGGCGCGGACGCTCGGAGAAGGCGCCTTGCGGACCTTCCAGCGTGCGGGCAATGCACAGGAACTCGGCGCCGTCGGGCATTTCCACCGCCTCGACGAAGATCTGGCCGGGCTGGGTGAAAGCGACATGCACGGGCAGCTTGGGACAGCCGCCACCGAAGCGGCTTTGCGGAAAGCCCTGGCTGCCGGCCTTGCGGAAGCGGTTGCCGGCATTGTCGACCTCCAGCATGAAGAACGGCACGCCCTGGACGCCCTGCCGCTGCAGCATGGTCAGCCGGTTCGCCGCCTGTTCGAAGGAGACGCCGAAGCGCGAACGCAGAACGTCGATATCATAGCGGGCACGAACGGCAGCCGCATGAAAGGCCTGGTAGGGCATCATCAGCGCATGCGCCGCATAGCGGCCGAGTTCGAAACGGGCGAGACGGCGGGCCTCGTCGGTGGTCAATTTGAGCGCCTGGATCTCGCCAGCGACCGCGACCGTCATGCGGATCAGGCAGGCTTCCATCGCCACTTCGCGCAGCTGATCGAACGGCGACAGCCGTTCGGACAGGAACAGGCGCTGCGAGTGGCGATCATAACGGCGGCGCCAGTTCGGCATGGTGGCGACCGGCAGCACCTTGACCACGATGCCGTATTCGCGCTTCAGCCAGGCCTTCAACGCGCCGAACAGATCGTCGCCGGGATCAAGCACCGAGGTGAACGCCGCGGCCTCTTCCTCGAGTGCCGCGAAATGGTTGGGCCGGCGCTCGAAAATCTCGTGCACCTCGTCTATCGGCAAGCGAGCCCCGGAAAGTGCGGTCGCCCGACCTTCGCGCGCCAGGAGTTCGTTGAGGTCGGACAGGCGCTCGGCCTGCTCGCGATAGGCGCGGAACAGTTTTATCACCGCCGCCGACGCGTTGGGCGCCGCCTCGGCAAGCTCGATCAACTCCTGATCTCCCGGCAACTCGCCGACCAGCAGAGGATCGGTGAACACTTCCTTCAAGGCAGCGACGGACCCCCTCGCCTCGCCCTGCAGTTCGTGCGGATCGACCTTGTAGACGGACGCCAGCTTGAGGATCAATTGCACGGTCAGCGGCCGCTGGTTGCGCTCGATCAGGTTGAGATAGGACGGCGAGATACCGAGCCCCTCGGCCATCGCAGTCTGCGTCAGGCCCTTGGCGTTACGGATACGGCGAATGCGCGGCCCGGCAAAGATCTTCTGGTCAGCCATCAACTGTCCTTGACAAGAATTTACACCACTTTCGCAGAGACCTTACGCGCGTATCTTTTACAGTCATGACAAATTTACAACGGCTTCCTGTCAAACACAACACAGGTTTTCCCCTATTTCAAGCTGATTTCCTTGATTTCCCTGGCCCATTTCGCACCGCAATGTAAATTCAGTCATATCCCGGCGCGCAGATCATTGGCGCCGGACACGGGTGCAGCAATCCTTCGGAGTGACCAATGACTGACTTTTACAACCTTGTCCCCTCGGCGCCGGAAGGTCGTTTCGACGGCATCGAACGGCCCTATTCGCCGGAGGATGTGAAGCGGCTGCGTGGATCGGTGCAGATCCGCCAGAGCGTCGCGGAAATGGGCGCCAACCGGCTGTGGAAGCTCATCCACGAGGAGGACTTCGTCAACGCACTCGGCGCCATGTCCGGCAACCAGGCGATGCAGCAGGTGCGCGCCGGGCTGAAGGCGATCTACCTGTCGGGCTGGCAGGTTGCCGCCGACGCCAACACGGCTGGCGCGATGTATCCGGACCAGTCGCTTTATCCGGCAAACGCCGCGCCCGAACTGGTCAAGCGCATCAACCGCACGCTGCAGCGCGCCGACCAGATCGAGACCTCGGAAGGCAACGGGCTTTCGGTCGAGACCTGGTTCGCGCCGATCGTCGCTGATGCGGAAGCCGGTTTCGGCGGGCCGCTCAACGCCTTCGAGATCATGAAGGCCTTCATCGAAGCGGGCGCGGCCGGCGTCCACTACGAGGATCAGCTGGCGTCGGAAAAGAAGTGCGGCCATCTCGGTGGCAAGGTGCTGATCCCGACCGCGGCGCACATCCGCAACCTCAATGCCGCGCGTCTGGCGGCGGACGTGATGGGCACACCGACCCTGGTCGTCGCGCGCACCGATGCGGAAGCCGCCAAGCTGCTGACGTCCGACATCGACGAACGCGACCAGCCCTTCGTCGACTACGGCGCCGGGCGCACCGTGGAGGGCTTCTACCACGTCAGGAACGGCATCGAACCCTGCATCGCCCGCGCCGTCGCCTATGCGCCTCACGCGGACCTGATCTGGTGCGAGACTTCCAAGCCGGACCTGGCGCAGGCCAAGAAATTCGCCGAGGGCGTGCGCAAGCATCACCCCGACAAGCTGCTTGCCTACAATTGCTCGCCATCGTTCAACTGGAAGAAGAACCTCGACGACGCGACGATCGCCAGATTCCAGAGGGAGCTTGGCGCTATGGGCTACAAGTTCCAGTTCATCACGCTCGCCGGCTTCCATCAGCTCAACTACGGCATGTTCGAACTGGCGCGCGGCTACAAGGCACGGCAGATGGCGGCCTATTCCGAGTTGCAGGAGGCTGAGTTCGCGGCGGAGGCCAATGGCTACACCGCGACCAAGCATCAGCGCGAGGTCGGCACCGGCTATTTCGACGCCGTGTCGATGGCGATCACCGGCGGCCAGTCGTCGACCACCGCCATGCACGAGTCGACCGAGCACGCGCAGTTCAAGCCGGCCGCCGAATAGCAAACAGAACAACACAGAGGAAACGCCCAACAGGGCTTGGAACACAAGGAGAAGACCAATGGCATCGATAAGCCGTGTCAAGGAACGCGCCGAAGAACAGGCCACAACGATGACCGTCGACCAGCAAGCGACGATCCGCATGCTGGCCAATGATCTACACCGCCTCAACCAGTCGGTGATGAAGGCAGTCGAGGCCGGCGTCTCGGTGGAGCTCGTGCGCTCGGCACGGCATCACGGCGGCGACGGAAACTGGGGCGATCTCTTGATCCCAGTGATCGTCACGCAGCAGAGCAACAGCTGATCGAACGCGCGCAACCGACCCTTCACCTGCGCAGTCTCTGCGCAGGTGAATTTTCTTTTTATGAAGCCCACCTGTGGACAGTTGAGTACAGTAGCGTTGCTTGAAATTCACTGTTCCCAGGGATGATCTGGGGGACTTTTATTTCAACTTGACATAGGCGGCGATCTCACGCCAATTGCGCTCCAGATTCAACTCTGCATTGAAATAGGGGCGAGCTTCTTGGCCGACTTGTGTGCCCAGTGAACCGCGAAGGCGAGACTCCAAGACACCTGAATTTTGTTGCCCGCGACTCGAACACAGAGACGATCCGCGATCCATCGCAAGTGCTCGTCGTCTGCAAATCGCCGATCAATCGCGTGGTGATTTCAAAGATCGTAGAGCGATCCGGGCTCAAGCCAATCTCGGAATCTCCCGACATGGCGGTAAAGATCCTGCGGTCCCTCATTCCCGGTGCGGTTGTCCTTGACGGCGGCGCCGACAACAAGGACTGCGACAATCTGATGGCCAGTATCGACGCGTTGAGGCGAGCCTCCGGCAAATCGCTTCCGGCGGTGATCCTGCTTTCAACCAAGAATGGCACGCCGGAGAGCCTGGGCCTGTCGAGCGTCATAGACGTGGTGGTCGCCAAGCCGATCACACCCGAACGGCTGCAGCCGGTGATCGATCGCCTGATCAACCGCTAAGCAATTTCCGTCCGGAATTGCGCAAAATAGGAAGGCCCCGCGATCAGTCCGGATTGACGATGCTTTCGACCAGTCCGGGCAGTTGTCCGAGATCGGATATCTCACGGAAGCGTGGCTCGGTCACCGGAGCCTCTACATGCTCAAGCACCCAGGTGAGTTCATGCGGCACGTGGACACCCCAACCGCCGGCCTCGATCGCCGGCACCACGTCCGACTTCAGCGAATTGCCGACCATCATGCTTCTTGCCGGACCATCGCCGTGGCGGCTGAAGAGGCGGGCATAAGTGGCGGCACTCTTGTCGCTGACGATCTCGATCGCGTCGAACAGATCTCCGAGGCCTGATCCAGCCAGCTTGCGCTCCTGGTCGAAGAGGTCGCCCTTGGTGATCAGCACAAGGCGGAATGCGCCGGCAAGCTTCTCGATCGTCTCGCGCGCATGCGGCAGTGCCTCGATCGGATGGCTCAGCATCTCGCGGCCGGCATCGAGAATCTCTGATATCACAGAAGCCGGCACGCGGCCTTGCGTGACCTCGATCGCCGTTTCGATCATCGACAGCGTAAATCCCTTGATGCCGAAGCCATAGACGGCAAGGTTGCGTCTTTCGGCCTCCAGCAATCGTGCCGAGATGTGCTCGGCTTCGCCATGATCGGCAAGCATGGCGGCAAAGCGCTTCTCCGTCATGCGGAAGAACTGCTCGTTTTGCCAGAGCGTGTCGTCGGCATCGAAGCCGATCGTCGTCAATTTGCTGTCGTGCCGCATGCAAAGTCTCGATGGGATCGGGGTCTCGATTGGGATTGGGAAACTAAGCCGATTGGCGTGATTTTCAACCGCCTCAGTCAATGCCCGACGTGGCTCCCCTTCCCTTCCACAGGGGCGCACGGCTATACTCCACAATCCGCAACCCAATCTGGTGAATGATGCCGCCTGCAAAAAAGGAAGTCCGTCCGTCGAGCCGCGGAGGACGGGCGCGTACGCCTGCCTTCGTGAAAAACCAACGTGGCGTCAAGAACTGGAAGGAAGCCAGCGCCTGGCTAGAATGGCGCGGCATCGAGGACATCGAGTGCATCACACCTGACCAGGCCGGCGTCGCACGCGGCAAGATGATGCCATCGAAAAAATTCACCTCCAACACCTCGCTGGCACTGCCGTCGGCTGTCTTCATGACGACGATTTCCGGCGGCTATCCCGAGGATGGCAACGGCTTCCACTATCCGGAGGACGATGGCGACCTCAAGCTGATGCCGGACCTGTCGACGCTGACGGTGGTGCCCTGGGAAGAGGACCCGACGGCCGCTGTCATCTGCGACCTCGTCCACCAGGACGGACGCTCTGTCGAGTTCACGCCGCGCAACGTGCTCAGGCGCGTGCTTGCCGCCTACGACAAGCGTGGACTGAAGCCGGTGGTGGCGCCCGAGATCGAGTTCTACCTGGTGCGCAAGAACCCCGATCCGGACTATCCGCTGACGCCACCGGTCGGCCGTTCGGGGCGCGCGATCGGCGGCGGCGCCGGCTATTCGATCGCCGGCGTCAACGAGTTCGACGAACTGATCGACGACATCTACCATTTCTCCGAGGGCCAGGGCCTGGAGATCGACACGCTGATCCATGAGGAGGGCGCCGGTCAGCTCGAAATCAACCTGCGCCACGGTGACCCGATCGAGTTGGCCGACCAGGTGTTCATGTTCAAGCGCACCATTCGCGAGGCCGCGCTCAAGCACGAGATCTACGCCACCTTCATGGCCAAGCCCATCCAAGGGCAGCCGGGCTCGGCCATGCATATCCATCAGTCGATCATCGACAAGAAGACCGGACAGAACATCTTTTCGGCAGAGGACGGCTCGGAGACCGAAGACTTCTTCCATTTCATCGGCGGCATGCAGAAGCATGTGCCGAACGCGCTGGTGATGTTCGCGCCCTATGTCAATTCCTACCGCCGGCTGACACAGGCGGCGTCGGCTCCGGTCAACAACAAATGGGGCTACGACAACCGCACCACGGCGTTCCGCGTGCCGCGCTCGGATCCCGCGGCGCGGCGCGTCGAAAACCGCATCCCCTCCTCCGATGCCAATCCCTATCTGGCGCTGGCGGCATCGCTTGCCTGCGGGCTGATCGGCATCACCAACAAGATCAAGGCCGAGCCTCCCGTGCTGACCACCGCCAACGCGGCCGAGATCGACCTGCCGCGCAGCCTGCTCGAAGCCGTCGACCTGTTCGAGGCCGATGAGGAACTTTGCGCACTGCTCGGCAAATCCTTCGCCGCGACCTATGCGGCGATCAAGCGGGCGGAATTCGAGACGTTCATGGAAGTGATCAGTCCGTGGGAGCGAGAGTATCTGTTGCTGAATGTGTAGGGAGTAGCGAGTAGCGAAGGTACCCGATATTTTTCTATTCGCTATTCGCTATTCGCTTTTCACCTCCTCCTTCTGAATCACCGAGTCTTTCCTCCATCATGCCCTACCAATCCCCGATTTCTCCCGGCCGTTCCTGGTATGAGGACACCGCCGGCCCACGGCCGGAATATCCGGCGCTGGATGGCGACAAGACGTGCGATGTCATCATCATCGGCGGTGGTTTCACCGGCCTGTCGGCGGCTGCTCACCTTGCCAAGGCAGGCACGAATGTCGTGCTGATTGAAGCCTACCGCTTCGGCGATGGCGCCTCCGGGCGCAATGGCGGCCAGCTTGGTACCGGCCAGCGCGCCTGGGTCGAGGACCTGGAAGCCGAATACGGCTTCTCCCGCGCCAAGGCGCTGTTCGGCCTTGCCGAAGAGGCTAAGGCGGATCTCCTCGAGTTTGCCGCCGCCAACCAGATCGATATCGACTATATGCCGGGCCAACTCTCGGTGGCGCACAAGCCGCGCTATGTCGACGACTACAAGGCGCATGCCGAGATCATGGCGAGCCGTTTTTCCTACCCGCATATCTCGTTCATGGATGCCAAGCAGACGGCGGAGCGGCTGGGCTCGACCGCCTATTTCGGCGGCACGCGCGACACCGGCACCGGCCACATCCACCCGATGAAGCTGGTGATCGGCACCGCGCGGGTGGCGGCGCAAGCCGGTGCGCAACTGTTCGAGGAGACGCCATCGACCGGCATCATTTCCAGTGGTGGCAAGGTCAAGGTTTCGACACCGAGAGGCACGCTGACAGCGCAGAAATGCCTGATCGCGGTCAACGCCCATGGCGGCACGCTTGAGCCGGTGAGTGCCGCGCACATCATGCCGATCGGTTCGTTCATCGGCGCAACGGTGCCGCTGGGCGCGGACTCGACAGTGCTGCCGGGCGGCGAGGCGGTCGACGATTCCCGCTTCGTCGTGCGCTATTTCCGCAGATCGAAAGACGGGCGGCTGCTGTTCGGCGGACGCGAAGTCTATGGCGTCAACGATCCGAAGGATATCCACATCCACATCCGCCGTCAGATCGTCGAACTCTATCCGGCACTCAGGGATGTCGAGATCACGCATGGCTGGGGCGGCTATGTCGGCATCACAGTGCCGCGCAAGCCGTTCGTGCGCGAAGTGATGCCCAATGTGATCTCGGCCGGCGGCTATTCCGGCCACGGCGTCATGCTGTCGAACTTCTTCGGCAAGCTCTATGCTGAAACCGTCGCCGGCAACCGCGACCGCCTGAAGCTGATCGAGGATCTGAAGATCCCGCCATTCCCCGGTGGTCGGCGCTTCCGCGCGCCGCTGCTGTTCCTGGCACTCAACTGGTTCGCGTTGCGCGACAGGATCTAGAAGCTGTTCTGTCCAGGTGGAATTGGGAGCGTGATCTCCTGCGAAACCGCATGGTCGCTTTTCGGGATCGTGGTCCGGACGGACAGGATCGCTCTCATCTATGTAATATTGCTGTAATATTTGTTGCCGTAACGGCACATTGCAGAATCCCCTCCAAAGGAGCAGAATCCCTGATGAGGGCGTAGTGATGCCACAATCAGCGATATAAAGATGCCGGTTGTGGGTTACTGACGGGGAATTCTGCGGGCTTGCCCGCTTTGATTCTTGGGACTGATGCAGATCTGGCGCCAGGTTCTTGGCATTTGATCGGAAGAACATCGGCCCGCTTATGGAGGTGGCAAGAGTGAGAGAGCCCTTCAGTTTCGGTACGCCGGAACGTCGGCGCTTTGCCATGCAGTTCGGATATGACATGCGGCCGTCCTTCTGGCAGGAGGTCCGCTCGAATTCGCATCTGGTGATCGCTGCGATCGGCACCGCCGCACTGCTTGGTGTCGCCGCGGTGGCGCTGTGGCTGGCATTGCCGGCCAATGACAGGCAAGCGGCGGCGAGCCCCGAGCAGACCATTCCAACCATTCCGGTGAAAACGACGAAAATCGCTCCGGCGGGAGCAACTGTGGCTGCAGCAGCCGTGCCGCAGGCGGCGCGCAAGTCGGACAAGATTTTGCCGACCGTGGCGGCCGCGCAAGCCACCATACCGGCGCTGCCAGCTAATGATCCGCGTTGGACCGGTTCGCAGTCGAAGGCCGCATCCGCTGCCGGTGCGCCTGCTCCCGTCCAGGTGGCGAACCAGGCTAAACAGGCACCGGACAAAGCCGCAGTGGCATTCGCGCAACCTGCAGCCGATAGCGATGCGGCCAGCGAACTTGCCAAGGTTGCCGCCCCCACTCCGCCGGCGGGTAGCCATCCCGATGACGCGAAAACCGCCGCCATCCCGGCGGTGCAGCCGCAAGTGCCGTCGGAGCAGCCCGCAGCGGCTGAAGGCGACGGCAGCCAGGCCAAGTCGAAGCCACGCAAAGTCGAGGCCGCCGGAACCGGACAGATCCTGCGGGCCGTGACCATGCGCAGCGGCCCGAAGAAAAATGCGGCCGCTATCCTCACGGTGCCAGCCAAAAGCTCGGTGCAAGTGATGAGCTGCAAGAAGTGGTGCCAGATCACCTACAACGGCAAGACCGGCTGGATCTACAAGACCTACATCAAGACCGGCGCCTGACGCCTCGAGCAATTTCAGGAAAAGTGTGAAGCGGTTTCCCCGGGAAAAGCGCGTAGCGCTTTCCCTGAGCGAATTGCGCCAAGACAAGAGATAGACCCGTCGCCGAAACGCTGCCTCCGTGCCGCATTTTGATTTGCCCATGATCCTTTCCGAAAATCGGTACCGATTTTCGGGGCATTGGCGCTTTCAGATGCAGCGTCCGCCGTCGACCTCCAATGCCACACCGGTGATGAAGGCGGCTTCATCGGACGCCAACCAGAGTGCGGCGTTGGCGATATCGAGTGGTGTCGAAAGCCGGCCGAGCGGGATCGACGCACGGAACTTCTCGCGGATTTCAGGCGTGTCGGCGCCCATGAACTTCTCCAGCATGCCGGTCTCGCCGGCAACCGGGCAGAGGCAGTTCACACGGATGTTCTTCGGCGCCAGTTCCACCGCCATCGACTTGGTGGCGGTAATCGCCCAGCCCTTCGAGGCATTGTACCAGGTGAGGCCGGGCCGCGGCCGCAGACCGGCGGTGGAAGCCGTGGTCAGGATGACGCCGCCGCCCTGCCGATCCATGATCGGCACCACGGCGCGTGCTGCGTGATAGATCGCCTTCATGTTGACGGCGGTGATCAGGTCGAAGGTTTCCTCGTCGACGTCGAGCATGTCGCCGTTGCGATGGGTGTAGCCGGCATTGTTGACCATGATGTCGATGCGGCCGAAGGCGCTCTTGGCGGCATAGACCATCTCGTCAAATTCGGACCGCTGCGAAACATCGGTCTGGGTCCAGATCGCCGCCTCGCCGATTTCGCTGGCGACACGCTCCGCGCCCTTGGCGTTGAGGTCGGCGACGACGACCCTGGCGCCTTCCTGCGCAAAGCGCCTGGCCATACCCTCGCCAAAGCCCGCCGCCGCACCGGTGATGACGGCAACCTTGTTTTCCAGACGCATGCTTTTCCCGCTCATGATTGGTGACGATCGACCGGAGTGCCCGCGGCAAACGCAAAGCCACGACTTCTGACCGGGCCACGGCTTCTAGCCGGGCCGCGACTTCTAACCGGCTTGGTCAAAAGATGTGCGGTCATCGCCGATTTCTCCTTTGGCTTTCGCTTCGATCCCGCTCTATGCTGCAACTGCGAAGGCTTCCGGGGCCGCGCCTGTCGACAAGCCTCCGAGGTATCGGGCTGTCAAGAGGCAGGCGCAACACTCAGATGTGACACCATGGCACTGGAAAATTTAAATCGATTAGATTATATCAGCCGCGTCACAGCGACCGGCGTCAGAGCGGACAGACCATGACCAGCCAGATCATCCCCGTCGATCCTTTCGACTTCATCATTTTCGGCGGCACCGGCGATCTGTCGGAACGCAAGCTTCTGCCGTCGCTCTACTATCGCCAGCGCGACCATCAGTTCTCCGAGCCGACGCGCATCATCGGCACGTCACGCTCGAAGATGACCGACGAGGAATTCCAGGCCTTCGCCAAACAGGCGATCTCGGACCACGTCAAAGCTGACGATATCGACGCCAAGGAACTGAAGACGTTCCTCGCCCGCCTTTCCTACGTCTCGGCCGATGCGACGACAGGCGCCGGCTTCGACAAGCTGAAGAAGGCGATCGGCGATAGCGACCGCATCCGCGCTTTCTACCTGGCGGTGGCGCCGGCGCTGTTCGGCGATATCTCGCACAAGCTGAAAGAGCACAAGCTGATCACGCCGAACTCGCGCATCGTGCTGGAGAAGCCGATCGGCCGCGACCTTACCTCGGCGCAAGCACTCAACGACCTGGTCGGCGACGATTTCCACGAAAGCCAGATCTTCCGCATCGACCACTATCTCGGCAAGGAGACGGTGCAGAATCTGATGGCGCTGCGCTTTGCCAACGCGCTCTACGAGCCATTGTGGAATTCCGCCCATATCGACCACGTGCAGATCACCGTGGCCGAGACCGTGGGTCTGGAAGACCGCGTCACCTATTACGACAAGGCCGGCGCGCTGCGCGACATGGTGCAGAACCATATACTGCAGCTGCTGTGTCTTGTTGCCATGGAAGCGCCGTCGTCGATGGACGCCGACGCGGTGCGCGACGAGAAGCTGAAGGTGCTCAGGGCTCTGAAGCGCATCAACGGCAACGAGGCGCCCAAGCACACCGTGCGTGGCCAGTACCGCGCCGGCGCCTCGGCGAGCGGCGCTGTGAAGGGCTATGTCGAGGAGCTTGCCCACGACAGCAACACCGAGACCTTCGTCGCCATCAAGGCCGAGATCGGCACCTGGCGCTGGGCGGGCGTTCCGTTTTATCTGCGGACCGGCAAGCGGCTGGCGACGCGGGTTTCGGAAATCGTCATCGAGTTCAAGCCGATCCCGCATTCGATCTTCGGCGACAGCGCCGGGCCGATCTTCGCCAATCAGTTGGTCATCCGGCTACAGCCGGACGAAGGCGTCAAGCAGTTCATCATGATCAAGGATCCGGGTCCGGGCGGCATGCGGCTGCGCCAGATCTCGCTCGACATGAGCTTCGCGCAATCCTTCGACGGCCGCGCGCCGGACGCCTACGAACGGCTGATCATGGACGTCATCCGTGGCAACCAGACGCTGTTCATGCGTCGCGACGAAGTCGAGGCGGCGTGGAAATGGATCGACCCGATCCAGAACGCGTGGGAAAGCGCCAGACAGGAAGCGCAGGGCTACACAGCGGGCACCTGGGGGCCGTCGGCCTCTATTGCACTGATCGAACGTGACGGGCGGACATGGCACGAGAGCAATTGAACGGCGCCGCCTATAGCTGGAACGGCTTTGCCGGGCGCCAGGAGTTGGCGGTCGCCCTCGCCGATCATGTCGCCGGGCGCCTGACCAAGGCGATCGCCGAGCGCGGTATGGGGCTGCTCGCCGTCTCCGGCGGCACCACACCGGCAAAGTTCTTCGCCGCCCTTTCGGCGATGCAAATCGCCTGGGACAAGGTGATTGTGACGCTGGTCGACGAGCGTTTCGTGCCTGCGTCCTCGCCGCGCTCCAATGCCGGGCTGGTGGCCGCCAATCTGTTGCAGAACGCGGCCAAGGCGGCACGGTTCGTGCCGCTCTATCACGAAGGCGTCGGCATCGAGGATGCGGCGGCTTCCGACAATTCGGCGCTGCAGTCATTGCCCTGGCCACTCGATGTCGTCGTGCTCGGCATGGGACCGGACGGCCACACCGCCTCGTTCTTTCCCGATGCCGACGATCTGGCAAAGCTGCTTGACCCGTCCTCCGACAGGATTGTGCTGCCGGTTCATGCGGCCAGCGCCGTCGAGCCGCGGCTGACCTTGTCGCTGGCGCGCATTGTCGATGCAGGCTTCATCGCGCTGCACATCGAAGGCGAGGACAAGCGCGCCGCCTTCGACAGCGCGGTTGCCCCTGGACCGCGAAAGCCGATCCGCGCCGTGCTCGACGCCGCACCCAAGCCCGTAGAGGTTTTCTGGGCGCCCTGATTTGAACGTGCTGAGGGTCCCGGCAGACAGCCGGATTGTGTTCCGGGACCTCGCCTGAAAGGACCGACACCATGACCGCCAGACGCGACATCGAAGCCATCACCGAGCGCATCCGCCAGCGTTCCAGACCAGGCCGCGAGCGCTACCTCGGCCGCATCGCCGAAGCGTCGAACCGCACCGCCAACCGGGCCGTGCTGTCCTGCGGCAACCTCGCCCACGGCTTTGCGGTGTGCAGCCCCTCGGAAAAGCTGGCGCTGGGTGCGGACGCGGTGCCGAACCTCGGCATCATCACCTCCTACAACGACATGCTGTCGGCGCATCAGCCGTTCGAGACCTTTCCAGCGCTGATCAAGGACGCGGCGCGCGAGGCCGGCGGCATCGCCCAGGTGGCCGGCGGCGTGCCGGCAATGTGCGATGGCGTCACGCAAGGCCAGCCCGGCATGGAGCTGTCGCTGTTTTCGCGCGATGTGATCGCCATGGCCGCAGCGATCGGCCTGTCGCACAACATGTTCGACGCCGCCGTCTATCTGGGCGTCTGCGACAAGATCGTGCCGGGTTTGGTGATCGCCGCACTCACTTTCGGCCATCTGCCGGCGGTGTTCATTCCTGCCGGGCCGATGACCACCGGCCTGCCGAACGACGAAAAGGCCAAGGTCCGCCAGCTCTATGCGGAGGGCAAGGCGGGACGGGCCGAACTGCTGGAGGCCGAGTCCAAGTCCTATCACGGGCCAGGAACCTGCACCTTCTATGGCACAGCCAATTCCAACCAGATGCTGATGGAGATCATGGGCCTGCACACGCCGGGCGCCTCCTTCGTCAATCCCGGCACGCCGCTGCGCGAAGCCTTGACCCGTGAGGCGACGAAGCGGGCGCTGGCGATCACGGCGCTCGGCAATGCCTATACGCCGGTCGGGCGGATGATCGACGAGCGCTCGATCGTCAACGGCGTCGTCGGCCTGCATGCCACCGGCGGCTCGACCAATCACACCATCCACCTGATCGCGATGGCGGCAGCGGCCGGCATTGCCATCACCTGGCAGGACATTTCCGACCTGTCGGAAGCCGTGCCGCTACTGGCGCGGGTCTATCCCAATGGTCTCGCCGACGTGAACCACTTCCACGCGGCAGGTGGGCTCGGCTTCCTGATCCGCGAACTGCTCGACGAAGGCATCCTGCACGAGGATGTGCAGACAGTGTGGGGCGAAGGCCTGCGGCCCTATGCGGTCGAGGCCAAGCTCGGCGCCGACGGCGGCGTGGTGCGCGAAGCCTCGCCGCGCGAAAGCGGTGACGAAAAGGTGCTGGCGCCGTTCAACAAGGCATTCCAGGCAACCGGCGGTCTCAAGGTGCTGTCGGGCAATCTCGGCCATGCCGTCATCAAGACCTCGGCGGTGAAGCCGGAGCGGCGCATCATCGAGGCGCCGGCCAAGGTCTTCGACAGCCAGCAAGGACTGAACGAGGCGTTCAAGGCGGGAACGCTGACCGGTGACTTCATCGCCGTCATCCGCTTCCAGGGGCCGAAGGCCAACGGCATGCCGGAACTGCACAAGCTGACCACGGTGCTCGGCATCCTGCAGGACCGCGGCCAGCGCGTGGCGCTGGTCACCGACGGGCGCATGTCGGGCGCCTCCGGCAAGGTGCCGGCCGCCATCCATGTCACGCCGGAAGCAGTCGAGGATGGACCGATCGCCAGGATCCATGATGGCGACATCGTCCGGCTCGACGCCGACGCCGGAACGCTGGAAGTGCTCGTGCCGGCCGGCGAGTTTGCACTGCGCCGGACGGCGGATGCCGACCTCATCGGCAATGAATTCGGTTTCGGCCGCGAGCTGTTCGCCGGCTTCCGGCAACTGGTCGGCCGTGCCGACCATGGCGCCAGCGCCTTCGGCACGGCGTGACGAAATCATCGTCCTGTCGATAAAAAAGGGCGGCTGACAGCCGCCCTTTTTTGCTGCCGGTCATACGGCAGTCATGGCGTAACGGTGATCTCGGTACGCTCGCCAGCCTTGACCGTCACCGGCATTTCTTTGTCATGGCCTCCATCGGACATGTGCCGGACGACCACGTAATCGCCGGCCGGAATGGTCTGCTGCCAGGCGTCGCCATAGTTCAGGCCAAGCGCCTTGCGATTGCCCTGGATGTCCTTTTTCGGAGACAGGACCTCGATCGAGTAGGCGCCAGGGGCCGACATGGCCAGAACGCCGGCACCGAGCGGCACCTTGATGTCCTGATTGTCGCCGACCTTGACGCTGAACGGCTGTTCGACGGTTGCAAGATCAAGCGTGGTGAGCGCGACATAGTCGTCCGGCGGCAGCCAGAACTTGCTGTCCGGCCCATAGGAATGCTCGACATCGTCGCGTGAACCGTCGATCTTCTTCTTCGCCTTGACGATCTGGAAGCCGAGGCCGGAACTGTCGGCCTTGTCGCCGCCGGTGACATAATAAGCGTTGAACACGACGTGCCCGACGCCGACGATGACGTCCTTTTCGATCGTCTGCCCGGCGGCCAGTTGGATGGTCTCGACCACCGAACCGCTGCCGATCTGAACCGTGACCTTCTGTTCACCCGCCGGTACGATGATCTTGGTGTCGCCATAGTGGGTGGTGTTGCCGCCGGGATAGGTGAAGTCGACATGGGCCTCGTCACTGATGTCGGCGCCCTGGCTCGGCCGCGGATGAATGAGCATGGTGCCCGCGTTCAAGGTGAACAGCGGCTTGTAGACCTGGCCGGCCTCGATCTTGAATTTCTGCTCCACCTTGGCCTCGTCGTCGCGTGCAACGACGACATAGTCGCCGGGCTCGAGATTGCCCTTGTAGGCGCCATATTCGGTGGTCACGGAATCCTCGCGCGAGCCGTCGGAATTCGCCTTGTAGATCTCCCAGGCGTTGCCGTCGGTGATCGGCTCGCCACCTTCGGCCATCACCACCGTCGGCTGGAAGTTGAATTCCGGTTTCGCGGGCTCCGGCGCAGGCGTCGGGGCGGGAGCCGGTTCAGGAGCAGGAGCGGGTGCTGGTGCTGGTGCCGCCACCGTCTCGACTAGCGCCTCCTGCAACGCCTTCTCATCGGAGGCCTGGATGTACTTGCCGCCCGTGTTGTCGGCGAGGCAGGCGATCTGCTTGCCTTCGTCGGCGGTGAGGCCGAAGCCGACGACGTCAGCGGTGAAATCGACGCCGGACGCCTCGAGTTCCTTGCCAAGCGCGCAGGGATCGCCGCCGCATGTTTCCAGCCCGTCGGTGATGAGGACGACGGTCGCCTTGTCCTCGGTGTATTTCAACGCTTCGGCCGCCTGCTTGACGGCGGCCGTCAGCGGCGTCTTGCCGAGGAATTTCAGGCTGTCGGCAGCGGCCGAGATGGCGCTTGCCGAGCCTGCCTGTGGTGGCACGATCAACTGGATGTCGTCGCAACTGCCTTTTTCGCGATGGCCATAGGCCATGAAGCCGATCTCGTCATCGGCGGGAACCGATTGAAGCACGGTTCTCAGCGATTCACGGGCGATTTCGAGCTTGGGCTTGCCGTCGATCTGCGCCCACATGGAGCCAGAGGCATCGAGAATGATGATGACCTTGTTTGCGGCAAAGCCGAACGTCGTCATCGACAAAAGGAGGATCGCCGCAGCGACGCTCCGTGCAAATCCCGCCATCGAAATCTCCTCAAATCCGCCCCGATCCGGGCGGGAAACTATTTGACGCAGCGTCAGGACACAAGGCCGGGCGCGGCTGGGAGGGGACGGAATGTCAAACTTTTGAGCGGAAGCGAAAATCTCCGCTCAGTAGGTCGTGCGGCGCTCTTCCGAGGGCGGCCTACCGAATTGCAGCCGGTAGCTCTGGGCAAAATAGGAATGCGAGGTGAAGCCCGTGGCGATCGCCACGTCGAGGATCGGCATGTTGGTCTGGCGCAGCAATTCGCGCGCCCGCTCCAGCCGCAGCCGCATGTAATAGCGGCCCGGCGTGACGCTGAGATGGCGTAGGAACAGGCGCTCGACCTGGCGCACCGACAGGCCGGCGGATTTGGCCAGCTGCACCGCCGACAGCGGCTCATCGAGGTGGTCGGCCATCAGTTCGACAATGCGCCTGAGCTTCTCCGACTTGCCCGTGAGATCGCGTTCCGGCCCGACACGCTGGCGGTCGCCGGCCGAGCGGATGCGCTCGTGCTGGAACTGGTTGGCGACGCCATTGGCGAGGTTGGAGCCGAAATCGCCGCGCACGATCTCCAGCATCAGGTCGATCGAGGTGGTGCCGCCGGCGCATGTGTAGCGCTTGCGGTCGATCTCGAAGACGTTGCCCGTGCAGTTGATGTCGGGGAAGCGTTCGACGAAGCCGGCGCGGTTTTCCCAATGGATGGTGCAGCGATAGCCTTCGAGCTGGCCGGCCTCGGCAAGCAGGTAGGAGCCGACCGACAGCGCACCGAGCGCGTTGCCGCGCCGGCCCCAGCTGCGCAGCGCCGCCAGCACCTTGCTCTTGCCGGGAAATTCCGTCGTCAGTCCGACCGAGACGAAGAGGATGTCGACCGGCGGCAGGTCGGCAACGGCATAGTCGATCTTCAGCGGCAGGCCGTTGGAGGCCATCACCGGATCGCCATCCGCGGAGACGGTCGTCCAGCCATAGAAGTCGCGGCCAAGCAACCGGTTCGCCGACCGGAACGTATCGATCGCCGCGGCCAGCGAGAACATCGAGAACTTGTCGACCAGCAGGAAAGCGAACTGCCGGCCGCCTTGAACGGGATCCGTCATGACCGGCCGTTCTACAGGAACAGTTGGGTTCGGCAAAGCTGCGGCTTTCTGGTGGGTCAGAAGGACGGCCGTTTCAATCCGGCCGCGAGGTAGGCAGAGGCTAACGTATTGGCCATCAGCATGGCAATGGTCATCGGGCCGACACCACCGGGCACCGGCGTAATGGCGCCGGCGGCCTTCGCCGCTTCGGCATAGGCGACATCGCCGACGAGGCGCGACTTGCCCTCGCCCTTTTCCGGCGCCGGAATGCGGTTGATACCGACATCGATGACCGTGGCGCCGGGCTTCACCCAATCACCCTTGATCATCTCCGGCCGACCGACCGCCGCGACGAGAATGTCGGCGGTGCGGGCAAGCGCCGGCAAATCCCTGGTGCGGCTGTGGGCGATGGTGACGGTGCAGTTGGCGGCAAGCAGGAGGTTGGCCATCGGCTTGCCGACGATGTTGGAGCGGCCGACGACGACCGCGTTGAGGCCGGACAGGTCCTTGCCGCGCACGCGCTCGATCAGGAGCATTGAGCCGGCCGGCGTGCAAGGCACGAAGGCGGTCTCGAGTTCGCCGGTGCCGAGCTTGCCGACATTGATGAAATGAAAGCCATCGACATCCTTTTCCGGCGCGATGGTCTGGATGATCTTGCCGGCGTCGATATGGGCGGGCAGCGGAAGCTGCACCAGGATGCCGTTGATGGCCGGATCGGCGTTGAGATCACCGATGATCTTCAGTAATGCCGGCTCGGAGGTTTCGGCCGGCAGCGTGTGCTGGACGGAATGAAAGCCGCATTCCTTGGCGGTGCGCGACTTGGAAGCGACATAGACCTGGCTGGCCGGATCCTCACCGACGATGACCACGGCAAGACCGGGTTTGGCCTTGCCTTTCGCGACAAGTTCGGCCGTCAGGGTCTTAACCGTCCGCACCACGTCTTCGGCGACGCTCTTCCCATCAATCACTTCGGCCATGGACCACCCTCAACACCGTTCCGCCCAAACGGCCGCATCGAAAACATGAATGCGGCACCCTGGATCCTTGTCTGACGCATGCCGCGAAACCGCGCGCCCCGATCAAACTCGGAAGCGTGCCTTCGGCACCATGCAGCGCGGCATTTTCACGAAAATTCCAACACGCAATCCCGTCAAAGCGCCGTCCCATGCCGTTTACGCGAAACCGGCATGTTTTTGTTCGGCAGCGCGACTTATT
This sequence comes from Mesorhizobium sp. P2_E6, assembly GCF_056403835.1. Lineage (NCBI taxonomy): Bacteria > Pseudomonadati > Pseudomonadota > Alphaproteobacteria > Hyphomicrobiales > Phyllobacteriaceae > Mesorhizobium > Mesorhizobium sp. P2_E6. The sequence continues at coordinate 85,306 of NZ_JBFUEQ010000009.1, read as the reverse complement.
TTGTGGCTCAGAAGTAGCGGCGGCGCGCGCGGGTCTCGGTAAGTTCGCGGACGGCTTCGCGGAATTCGCGCAGGCTGGCGCGGATTTCGTCGATCGGGGCGTGCCGTTCGACATCCTCCGCCGCCCGGGGCGCCTCCACCGATGGCTCGTCGGGCTGAGCCGCCTGCTGCGGCGCGGTGGGCTGTTGCGGATAAGGCGCGGAAGCGGGGTGGGGCGGATAAGACATCTGCCCGGCATCGGGCATGGGCTGCGGGTAGGGATAGCCCGGCTGCTGCGGCACCTGCCAGTGCTGCGCCTGCGGAAGGCCTAACGGCTGCCCATAGGGATAGGCCTGCGGACCCGAATACGATCGCTGCGGCATCATGTGGGGAGGCAATGGCGGCTGCGCTGTCTGTTGCGGATAGGGAACATGGCCGCCGGGCCGGAAAGGCGGTGGTGGATAGGCTGCCGCGGCCGACGGCAGGGGCGCAAAGGCCGCTGCCGACTGGGAATAGGCGGGGTGCGTCAGATCTTCCGTTGGCTTCCCTTCGGCAAAGGATGAGACCCACTCACCGGCATCGATGGTGTCCTGCGGGGACTGCTTGCGGGACATGGCCTTGCGCAGCTTCGACAGCAACGCACTGATCCGACCGGGACCTTCGGTCGGCGTGACGTCAGCCTGTTGAACAGGCGCGGGTGGTGCAGGCGGTGGCGGGGGCGGTGCAGGTGGCGGTGGTGGCGGTGCCGCCGGCTGCGGTGCAGGTGGTTTTGGCGGCGGCGGTGCTGCCTGATATGCCTTGTCGTCGTAAGGCGTCCGGCGTTCGTCCATGCTGCGGTCGCGGCGCGAGCGCGATGTCGCGGTGTCACGCAAGCTCTCATAGGCGCCACGCATGGCGCCGAGGCCAACGCCGGAGGCAAAGCCCAGCAGCAGGCCGGCAAGCGCCACCACGACCCGCGACGGCCCGTTCGGCTCGAGCGGCGCGAAGGCCTTCGAGATCACATTGATGTTGGCGGTGTTGATGTCTTTCTGCTCGCCCGTCTCCTTGGCGCGCAGCAGATACTGTTCATAGACGGAACGCTTGGCGGCGGCCTCGCGCTCCAGTTCGCGCATCGACACCAGGTCGCTGTTGACGTCGCCGCTGCGAACCTTCAGCTGCGCCAGACGAGAGGCGAGATCCTGTTCGAGATGGACCGCGCGCTTGAGGTCGACCTGCAGCGACGAGCCGATGCGACGCAGTTCCGCGGCGATGCGGTCGCGTGCGCCGGCAAGCTGGGCATTGAGCGCCTGGAGTTCGGGGTGCCGCGGACCGAACCGGATGGCGGCGCGGTCGGCCTCCTGCTTGAGTGACGCATATTGCGAACGCAGATCGCTCATCGTGTTGGAGTTGATCTCCTCCGGCAAGGTGCCGGTGAGAACCGAGTTGACGTCGACCGAACGCGCCGAAGCGGCCCGGGCGTTGAGTTCCAGCGTGCGGGCGCGCGCAACCGACAGCTGCTCGTTGAGCTTCAGCATCTCGTCGTCGCTGATGAGGTGGCCCTGCGCGTCGACGAGGTCGTGCGTGGCCCTGAAATCCTCGACCTTGCGTTCGGCCGCCTCGACGCCCTTGCGCAATTCATCAAGCCTGGCCGTCAGTTCGTCGGTGGCGCGGCCGGCGGTATCGGACTGGATCTGACCGAAGGTCTGCAGGAAGACATCCGTCATCGTGTTGGCGATGAGAGCCGATTTCTCGCCATTCTGCGTGGTGGCGCTGACGGTGATGACGAAGGTCTTGCCGCCGCGCTCGACTGAAAGGCTTTCGCCCAGATTGCCGACAGTAAGCGCCCGGCGGCGGGTCTCGTCGACACCACCCGGCCCGTCGTGGCGCGACAGGATGGAGCGGATGAGCGACATGACGCTGAGGCCGCCACTGCCCTGCCCATTGAATTCCGGATCGTTGACGAGATTGAGCTTGTCGACGACTTTGTTCAAAACGGTGCCGGACGTCAGCACCCGAACCTGGTTTTCGACGATGGCCAGCGTGGCATCGGAGGCGACGACCGACTGGGTGAGGTCGCGGTCGGTGAGCTTCAGGTCGCGCGGATCGACGATCAGTTCTGTGGTGGCTTCGTATTTCTTCGGCGTCGACAGCGCGATGGCGATGCCGAGCCCGGCACCCAATATCGTCGTCGCCACGATCAGCAGCTTCGACTTGCCAACGCCACGGACGACCTGCATCGGATCGATCAGCGGCTTCCATTGCTGGCTGTCCGCGCCGTCGTTGCGGGACGCCCGCGCGTCGCCTGAATGGTAAGGTTCGGATATGCGATCGGGGCGATAGGTGGTGCCTGCGGTTTCAGCAGACCGTGACGTGGTTTGCGCGTAGTCCGATGATGCCGACCTGGTTGCTGAATAATCGTCAGCGGATCGACCGCCTTCAGGCGGCACCTGCGCAGACGAAGCTGGCTCATAGCCAGCCTGATATCCATCTGTTGCAACGGCATCCGGCAGCTTCGAATTCGACAGCGCCTCGCGCTGCGAAGGGCTCGTCCGCGCTTCGCGCTGTGACCGGGCGAGACGATGACGCGTGGCGGCATCCTCGCGCCATGACGGGTCCGCCCGGTCCCCGATCGAGACCAGGGACGCGTCGGGTTCGTCGTCGCCACGCACAGCCTTGCCAAGCGCCAGCAGTGAACGCTCGCGCTTCCAGTCTTCACGGTTTTCCCTGTCGACCATCGTCTGGAGCTTTACCCTTGGCGGCCTGCAAACGGCGCTTCGCCATTCGTTAAGCCACGCTAAACAGGCATGGAAAACAAAAGGTTAATTTTCGCCCGCCGAAGCCCCCGTTTCTCCCTCCGCCAGTACCTATTTTTCAACACGCCCCTGGACTCCAGAACGGCACGTTAAGTTTTCCGACCTAAGCTCTCCCTGGAGATATGACGCAAGCCAGTGACATACCGCAAAGGCGGCCTACCCTCGCCCGGATCGGCATTTTTTTGGCCGAACGACGGGGCCTGCTGCGCGACTATTTCTCGGCGATCAGCGGCGCTGGCGGGCGGCTGGTGTTTTCACTCGCCTATTTCATCGCGCTGGCCAACACGCTGTCGATTTCCGAGTTCGGCATGTTCGCAACCGCATCGGCGGCCGGCGTCATGCTGTCGCGCATTCTCGCCTTCGGCTTCATCTCGGCACTCTATCGCACCGCCACCATCCGCCCCAATCTGATCGGCACCTTCACCGCCGGCTTCCTGCTGCTCGGCCTGCTGTCGCTGCCGCTGTTGGCCGCGGCCTCGTTCGGCGTTTACCTGATCTTCTTCGCCGACACCGTGCCGCTGTCGGTGTTTGCGGCAATCGTCTTTGCCGAAGCCCTGTTGTGGCGGCCAGTGGAGGTGGCGCTGATCGTCAACAACGGCCTGGGCAAGTTCGGCCGCGCCGCGCTGCTGGCCATCCTGGCGACGGCGCTGCGGGCGCTCGGCGCGGTGCTGTTCATGTTCTGGGCGCAACACAGCGTCTGGATATGGTCGTGGTTCTATATCGGCGCCAATGCCGCCTCGTTGCTGATTGCCTTCGGCTTCTTCTACCCGCGCCAGCGTTTGCGGCTGCGCATCGAGCTTTATCTTCGGCGACTGGCTGACTCCATCTACGTGGCCGGGGCCGAAGTGCTGTTTTATCTGCAGATGGAGTTCGACAAACTACTGGTCCTGGCGATCGGCGGACCGCATCTGGCCGGTATCTACGCCATCATCATGCGGCTGGTCGACCTGACGGCCATTCCGATCCGCACCTTCTCGATGATGCTGGTGCAGCGCATGATGCGCGCGCCGGAGCTTCTGTCACGGCTGGCGGTCAAGAGCGGCATCGAAGGCGGCGTTTTCGCTGTCTCGACGCTGGCGCTGCTGACGCTTGGCATCGTGCTGCATTTCTTCCCCAATGCGCTCGGCAAGAACGTCGCCGAGGCCGCTCCTCTGGTGGCGCTGGCGATCTGCGTCCCGGGACTGCGCAATCTGGTCGAATACCAAGCGGAGCTGCTGTTCGCCCGCGGCCAGACGCTGGTGCGGGCGCTCAATCTCGGCCTGCTTGCCGGGCTGAAGGCGGTGCTGCTGACTTATGTGCTGACGACCATCCTCGACACGCCGAACCTGGTGCTGTCGCTCAACGTCGTCTTCCTGCTTCTGTATCTTGCCTCAACGCTGCTCACCTATTCGGCGATGCGCAAGCCGGCAAAGCCGGTCTAGGGCGGTTCACCGTTCACAGAAACGCAGAACCACCCTATCTCCCCAGCTTTGACGCAATTGCGGACGGCAACCCGGCCCGCTTTCAGGATCCGGCCTTTAGTTGAGCCCGATCAGACGGCGGATGCGGCCGATATCGGTGCCTATGAAAGACTGCATGCCGATTGCCACCTGCTCCGGTGCCATGGCGGCGACGAAGCGGCGGAACTCGTCGTCCGACAGCGCTTGCCCGGCCCAGTGGACTCGGCAGAACTCCTCCGAAGCGTGGAAGTGGCCGGCACCCTCCAGCAGATCGTCGACATAGCGGCCGTAGATCATGCATTCGGAGAACTTGCGCGCCGAGCCGACAACCTCGACCCAGCCACGCGCATGGACCTTCTCGATCTCGCCGCACATGGCCAGCACGGTGTCACGCCGCCACGCGATCAGCGTCGAAATATAGTCATGGACCGATGTCCGGGAGGGGTCGATACCGAGTGCCGCACCGGCGTTGCGCGACCAGATGCGATGCTCCTCATGCCCCTCGTCCGCCAGCATCCCGTCGCGGCGGAACAGCCGCGCCTTGCCCTCGCGCCAGAAGGCGCCGCAGTCGAAAGGTTTGAGGAAGGCGACGTCGGAATCGCAGAAGATCAGGACGTCTTCGCTGGCGTGCGCGGCGATCGCGATACGGCGCAATTGCTGCACGTGCCAGCCGCGCAACGGCTGCGTCTTCAGGCTGAGCCAGACACGCCGGCGAAACAGGCTGAGCGGATCGTCGAAGGCATGCAGCCAACGCGGCAGCAATTCCCGCTCATCGACGATGCTGCGACGGTCGTTCTCCAACTGACGGAAAAGCTTGATATCGCGATGTTCGACCAGGATATAGTGGTGCGCCGCGCCCGAGACGTGGCGGTCAAGCGTTTCGCATAACAGCCGGCAACGCTCGAAATCCGGCGCATAGCTTGCCGTCACTATTGCCGCCGTCGGTACCTGCCGAAGCGAGCTTGGCTCGATCGCGGCGCCTGGGACGAACCGGCTGTTCAATGGATGTCTCCCGCAGCTTCCGGTATGCGCGAGAGTTTCTGCCTGACAACGCGCAGCAGGAACAAGGGATTGCCGACCACGTAGCGGCGCCACAAGCGACCGGGTTCGACGGCCAGCCGAAACAGCCATTCGAGCCGCAGCCGGCGCATCCACAAGGGCGCCCGCGGCACCGCGCCGCTGAGAAAATCGAGCAATGCGCCGACGGCGATCGGCAGCGTGCAGTGACGCGCGTCGATATGGCGTGCGATCCACAATTCCTGGCGCGGCACGCCCATGGCCACGAGCAGCACGTCCGGCCGCAATTTCTCGATCCGATCGACTATTCCCGCCTCCTCGGCCGGCGAGAAATAGCCGTCATGGATGACCACGAAGCTGTGCTGCACGGCAAGTGCTGCAAGCTTGGCCGACGCAGCTTCGGCATTGACGCGCGTCGCGCCGAGCAGCCCGACCGTCAGGGGCGTCGTCGAGGCCTGCAGGAAGGCGGGGACGAAGTCGGTGCCGTTGAGGTTGTCTGGAAACGGCGCTCCATAAAGAAGTTTCGCCGCCAGATCGACACCGATGCCGTCGGGCAGGATGAGGAAATCATCGAGCGCGTCGGCAAAGACCGGGTCGGTGGAGGCGAGGTTAGCGTTGTGGGCGTTGAGGAAACTGACCTTGGTGAAGCGCCGCTCGGCAATCAGGCGGTTCAGCAGGCCGACCGCATCGTTCCAGCGGATCGCGAGCACCGGGATACCGAGGATCGTCTTCGAGGTGTCGAGCCCCGACGGGGTGCGGGCGGCATGCATGTTCATGCAAACGCCTCCTGCCTGACCGGCCCGAGCTTTTCGAGGCCGAGCCGGATGGCGGCATCGAGCGCCCTGACCTGCGACCGACGGAAAGCGCTGCCGTCGACATCGTGGATGACAGCTGCCGCGGCCTCCAGGGCCCGGGCAAAATCGGCCGGATCGTCGGTGACGACGCAATTGGCCGGGCGATGATCGATGCCGCGCAGCGAGCGGCTGGTGGCGACGGAGGGCAGGCCGAGTTCGAAGGTCTCGATGGTCTTCAACTGGACGCCGCTGCCGGCGGTGCTGATCAGCGGGATGACGGCAGCACTGCGCACGAAAGCCTGCGCATCCGGCACACGGCCGACGAATTCGACACCGGGATGCTTCGACGTGACGCCCGAAGGCATGCTGCCGGCGATGCGAATGCGGAAACCGGGCCGCAGATGCGGCACCACCTTGCCCAGGAACCAGTCCAGGCCGATACGGTTCGGCTGCCAGGTCCAGGTGCCGATCAGCGCTGCCTCGCAATCGATCCGGCGCAAAGCTACCTCGGTCGGCGGCTGCGCGCCCGTCACCAAAGGCAGCACCGCCGAGCGGTCGTCGGAGGCGACACCGAGTGCCGCACGGTCTTCCTCGGCCAGCGTGAAGATGAAGCGCGCGCGGCGGCAGAGACGCTCTTCCATGGTCTCGAGCAACTTCGCCTCGCGGCGAAACAGCAGGCGCTGGAAGAGGCTGCCGGCGGCAGCGGCATTCTCCCGCGCCGAAAGATGCTCGACATTGTGGACGACGAAGATCGAGGGCCGGTCGGCGAACAGCTTTTCGAAGGCGCCGGCGAACTGCACGGAATTCAGCACATAGCCGTCGAACGGACCGGCGCGTGCGACCGCGGCGAGAACGTCGCTGTCGGGCACTGCGCGCAACTTGACCGAGGCGAAGGTGAGGCCCGAGAGCAGCGCCTTGCCGACCCAGGCCAGCTTTTGTCGTGCAGAGGCATTGTCCGTGCGCACGTCGATCGCACCCAGCACCACGGTGTTTTCGGGATCGGCTGCGGGTTTTCCCGGCCAGGTGAAACCGATGACAGTGACGCGCGCGCCAGCTCGCCGCAAAGCAGCGATGATTGCAGCGTTGGCTATTTCATAGCCCGAGGCAAGAGCGCCGTCGGGCACGATCGATGTGGCGAACAGCAGATGCATCTCACCTATCCTGTGGTGTAGCCGGTAGCAAAGTGCGGTGAACCCTTGATTAAGCGAGCACAATCGACGAGCGAAAGCCGCTGCCAGGCAGGCTTCTCCGTACAAGGTGATTAACGAAACCTTATCACCGTGGTGCTACCAGAACCCAACTCACCATGTGGCTGGACACAGATGATCCCTTTGCCATCGGACAGTTCGGTATCGATCGCGGGGCGCTCGCCCCGGCTTGACGTCCAGGCTGTCGAAGTCGTCGTCACCTTGCCGACCTTCAAGCGGCCCGAGCAGGTGCTGGAAACGCTGGCGTCACTGCGTGCGCAGCAAACCGGCCGGCGCTTCGCCGTCATCGTCATGGAAAATGAAGCCGAAGCGCGTGCCGGCGCCAAGGCGGCGGTGCCGCTGTTCGAGCGCGGCGAGATTTCAGGTCTGGTCATCATCGCCCATCAGCGCGGCAATTGCAGCGCCTACAATGCCGGCTGGCAGACAGCGATCCTGCAATTCCCCAACTTCAGGCATCTGCTGGTCATCGATGATGACGAGATCGCCGATCCGCAATGGCTGGAACGGATGTGCACGGCGGCCGAAACGCTAGGCGCCAATATCGTCGGCGGTCCGCAGGTGCCCGACTTTGCCGACCCCGCCCATGCGAAATGGGCCGAGCATCCAGTGTTTGCGCCGCCCTACCGGCAAACTGGACGCGTGCCGGCGCTCTATTCGTCCGGCAATCTTTTGGTCGGACGCAACGTTCTGATCGCCATGGGTCCGCCATTTCTCGATCTGAAATTCAACTTCATGGGCGGCGGTGATTCCGATTTTCTCAGCCGGTCCGCGCAGAGAGGCTTCGTGCTGGGCTGGTGCGCCGAGGGACAAGTGCGTGAAACCGTTCCGGCCCGGCGCCTCGAAGCCGACTGGATCCGTGCCCGCAGCCTGCGCAACGGCGTGATCTCGACACTGGTCGAAAAGAAGAAACGCGCCGGCACGCCGCTGGCCGGCGCCATGGTGTTGCTGAAGAGCCTGGCGCTGCTTGCCGCCTCGCCGTTCCGCGGCATGCTCCGGCTGGCGCGGACAGGATCGCCGGCGATCGCCATCTACCCCGTCCATGTGGCGCTGGGCCGCGTGCTGGCCGAATTCGGATATGCCAATGAGCAGTACCGCCAGCCTGAGAAAAACTGAGCGCGCGCCGCTCAGCGCCGCATTCACCCGCGAAGGCGTGGCGACCGCGATCGCAGCACTGCTGTTCACCGTCATCATGGTGTCCTTCCGGCCGTTCCAGCCGGCCGGCGCCGAACTGACCGGTGAAGGCGGCGACATCGTCAACCAGCTTGGCTTCGGCTCGCTCGGCGCCATGTCGATCTTCTCGCTGATGGCTTTCGCCGATCCGCGCGTGGTGCGCTCGCTGCTCAGCCCGTCCTGGGTGCTGATGCTCGGTTTCTTTTTCCTGTCGGTGGTGCTGGCAACCGACCCGCCCACGGCGATGCGTGCCGCCTCGTTCACGCTGATCGGCATTTTGACGATGGCGACGATACTGGTCTTGCCGCGCGACGCCGAGGCTTTCTCAAAGGTCATCATCTTCACCGCCGTCGTGGTCATGGGCCTGTCCTATTTCGGCCTCATCGTCTTTCCGCACGAAGCCATGCACACCGCCGACTCACAGGAGCCCGAACATGCCGGCCTGTGGCGCGGCGTGTTCACCCACAAGAACATCGCCGGCCCGATCATGGCCTGTTTCAGCTTCGCCGGCCTGTACCTCTACCGGCGCGGGCAGCGGCTTTGGGGGGCGGCGATCTTTTGCGCGGCGATGATCTTCATGCTGCACACCGGCTCCAAGACGACGGCCGGGCTGGTGCCGTTCTCGATCCTGATCGTCGTGCTGCCGAGCCTGATGGGGATGCGGCTTGGCACGCCGGTCCTGTTTGCGCTGGCGATGATCGGCACGGCGGTCGGCACGCTGGGCATCGTCTTCCTGCCGCCGGTGAAACATCTGGCGGCGATCTATTTCCCCGACCTCACCTATACCGGGCGCACGACGCTGTGGGAGTTCGCCGGCAGCATGCTGGCGAAGAGACCATGGACCGGCTACGGCTATGAAAGCTTCTGGGGCACGCCGCTGCTGCTCAACCAGGACCAGCCCTTCGACCGACCGTGGGACATCAGAACCATCGTGCACGGCCATGACGGCTATCTCGACATCGCCGTGCTGATGGGCATTCCGGCACTTTGCGTCGCGGTCTACACCTTCCTCATCGCGCCGCTGCGCGACTATATGCGTATCCCGCTTCGCAAGGAAAACATCTATCTCGGCGACTTCTTCATGATGGTGGTGCTGTTCACGGCGCTCAACGCCTTCCTCGAAAGCTTCTTCTTCCATCGAGGCGACCCGGTCTGGCTGTTCTTCGTGCTCGGCGTGCTTGGGCTGAGACAGGTGTCGCTGCGGCCCATGGCAGTGCGGGATTCCGATCGCGGCTAGCGGTCTTCTCGTCCGTCCTGACGGGGCTTCCCCACCGAACCGCGAGCGTCTATGTGAAGGCCTTCCTTCGGAGGGTTCCATGACGATCAAGCTCGTTCTCGCCGGCTGCGGCAATATGGGTTACGCCATGCTCTCGGGCTGGCTGAAATCCGGCAAGCTTCAACCATCGGCGGTCTTCGTGGTCGAGCCCAATGCCGACCTACGCAATCGAGCAGCAGTGCTGGGCTGCGGGACATCAGCCGATGCCGGCGGCATTCCAGCCGATGCCGTTCCCGATCTCGTCGTCATCGCGGTGAAGCCGCAAGTGATCCGCGACGTGACGGCCGCCTACAAGCGCTTCGGCGACGGCCGCACCACCTTCGTCAGCATCGCTGCCGGGACACCGGCCGCCACTTTCGAAGAAATCCTGGGCAGCCGCGCACCGGTTGTGCGCTGCATGCCCAACACGCCCGCTGCCATCGGCAAGGGCATGATGGTGGTGTTCTCCAACCGACTGGTCTCCGACGACACCAAGCGTTTCGTTTCCGACCTATTGTCGGCGAGTGGCGAAGTGGCCACCATTGACGACGAGGGCCTGATGGATGCGGTGACCGCCGTGTCCGGATCGGGGCCGGCCTATATTTTCCATTTCATCGAGGCACTGACCGTGGCCGCCGAGAAGGCTGGCCTGCCGACGGCAACCGCCAAGCTGCTCGCCATGCAGACAGTCTACGGCGCTGCCTCGCTCGCCGCCGAAAGCGGCGAGGAACCGGGCGTTCTGCGCCAGCAGGTCACCAGCCCCAACGGCACGACGGCAGCCGCGCTTGGCGTGCTGATGCGGGAGGACGGGCTCACCAATCTGCTTGTCCAGGCAGTCGAGGCCGCGCGGCTGCGGTCGATCGAACTGGGTAAGTAAGAACTCAGTTCGTTCCGTACAGCATCTCGTCCTGCAGCTGGCGCAAGGCGAACAGCCGCGTGGTCTGGTCGGGCGCGGCATTGTCGGCGTTCAGCAGTTCGCCTTTCCGGACCGACTTCAACACCTTGCCGCCCTCGAGCAGGCCGACCGGCACGGCGCGTTGGGCGCGAGCGTCACCTGTGGTCATGGTCCAGGAGCGATAGCAGGTCTCGCCGATCGCATCGAAGGTTTCGCCGGCGGCGAGATCGCGCTTGGCGACGGCGCACACTTCGGCCACCGGCTTTGGCAGCGGCACCATGTCGGGCTTGCCGAAAAGCACGATGCGGGCAGCGGTCAGCGGCACTTCCAGCGAGGTCAGATGGTACGGCCGGAACAGGCTGTAATAGGGGCCGTGGCCGATATGCAAATCGTCCATGCGCTCGATGATACGCGGATGCGTCGCCTCGACGATGACGAAGACGCCGGGCGCGACGCCCTTGCCGACCGTGTAGTCGACGACGCCTTTCTTCAACAGCAGACCGCCATCCTCGCGCGGGATGAGCACTTTGGCGAGGTCATCGCGATCGGCCCTCGGGCCATGCATGCCGGGGACATCGGGCACCAGCCCGGTGGCGTTGGCGATGGCGCACATCTCGACCATGGTTTTCGAACCGTCGACGAATTCGACCAGCATGCGCGGGTTCATATTGCGGCGGATCGCTTCCTCGCGATAATCGTCCGGCACAGCATCGTGGTTGAGTGGGTTGTTCTTGCCCTTGCCGGCGGAGACGATGGTGTAGCCGAGCGCGGACGCAAATTCGATCAGCTCCATGCAGCTCGACGGCTCGTCGCCGGCGCCGACCGAATAGACGACGCCCAACCGGTCGGCCTGCTGCTTGAGATAGCAGCCGATGGTGACGTCGGCCTCAACGTTCATCATCACCAGATGCTTGCCGTGCTCCATCGCCATCAGGTCGAAATCAGCGGCGACGCCCGGCTTGCCGGTGGCGTCGATGACGACGTCGATCAGCGGATTGGTGACCAGCATTTCATTGGAGGTGATGGCGATCTTGCCGCTCTCGATGGCACCGGTGACTTTCGACGCGGTGTCGGCTTCGACCGCCATCGCTTCATCGCCGTAGGCAATACGGATGGCCTCGCGCGCGGTGTGCGGGCGTCGTGTCGAGACGGCGCAGACCGAGATGCCCTTCATCAGCATGCCTTGCGTCACCAGATCAGTGCCCATCTCGCCCGAGCCGATAACGCCGATGCGTACCGGGCGGCCCTCGGCGGCACGGCTGGCGAGATCGCGGGCAAGCCCGGTCAAGGCGACATTGGTCATGCGGGAGCGTCCATGCTTCTCGATTTCGAGGCGGCAATAGCAGGGAATCGCCCCCTTTTGCCAATGAAACCGCAAGCCGGCGGCAATTTCTCGCTCGTCAATGCAGCGTTAGAACAACCTTCCCACCCATCTCCGAGCCATTGAAACCGGGTTCAGACCACCCTGACATAGCTCGTCATTCCCGATTTCTGGTGCTCGATGATGTGGCAGTGCAGCAGCCAGTCGCCGAGATTGTCGGCGACGAAGCCCAGGCTCACCTTCTCGTTGGGCTGGATAAGATAGGTGTCCGAAATCAGCGGCTGAACCTGGCGAGTCGAGGACGACAACACCTTGAAACTCATGCCGTGCAGATGCATCGGATGGGATTGCGGCGTCAGGTTCTCCATGTCGATGACATAGCTTTTGCCGAGCTTCAGTTCGGCCAATGGCGCGGTTGGATCGGGCGTATCGCCTGGCCACGGCACCTTGTTGATGGCCCAGAAACTGTAGCCAAGCGAACCGCAGATGCCATCGCTCGGGACGTTTTCCGCCGTGGCGCTGAGCGCCAGCGAAATATGCTGGGCGGCGGTGAGATCCACCTCCGCCACCGGATTGACCTCGAGGGGTGCAACATCACGAATGTCGCGCTTGAGCGAGCTTCCAGTCGCGCGCAGGGTCGCGAGCACCTTGGGCTTGGTGCCCCTGACGTCTCGCAGGCTGACAATCGCGCCCTCGTCGTCGGGCATGCGGATGGCCAGCTCCATGCGCTGGCCGGGTCCAAGCAGCAGAGCATCGGGAGCAAAACGCTGCGGGACCGGATTGCCGTCAAGCGCCATGACGGTGGCCTCCGCGCCGTCGACGAGAAAAGCATAGATCCGCGTGACGTCGGTGATGGCGACCCTGAGCCGCACCAGCCCGCCAGCCGGCGCGTCATATTGGGGCTGATCGAGCCAGTTGGCGGTACGCACGGTGCCGTAGGTGCCGGTTCTTGCGGCATCGCGCGGCCGGAACTGGTCGATGAACTGGCCGTCGTCGCCGAGCCGCCAGTCGCGCAGATTGAGGACCATCTCGGCATCGAATGTCGGATCGCCGGGGTTTTCGACCACGATTACCCCCGTCAGGCCGTGGCCCATCTGGGTCAGCGTGTTGCAGTGCGGGTGGTACCAGAACGTGCCGGCGTCGGGCGGCGTGAAGGCGTAGTCGAAATGATCACCGGTATAGACATAGGGCTGGACCAGAAACGGCACGCCATCCATCTTGTTCGGCACGCGAATGCCGTGCCAATGGATCGTCGTCGGATCGTCGATCGCATTGACAAGCCGCGCGGCGAAGGGCTGGCCCTTTTTCATCCTGAGTACCGGCGGCATTCCGGCGTTGCCATAGCTCAGCACATCCCTGGTCTGGCCGACATCCATCAGCTTCGCCTGGATTTTGGCCGTCTCCAGCACCACCGGCTCAGGCCCGGCAGCGGCCCAGCCAGCAAACCTGCCCATGGCCGAGAGCCCTACCCCGCCGGCGCCGGCAATCGCTGCCGTTTTCAAAAGCCTACGGCGTGTGAGGACAGTCATTTGGCGCTCCAACTACAAAGACGGCTACCCCGAAGGTGTAACCGCCACGCCATGGATCACAAGCCGGCAACCAGAGCAAATTCTGTTGACGGCACAGTGTGAACCAGAGTCAAAACACCTGCGCCTGAGTCCCGTTCACACCGACTGTCAGAGCGAAAAGGCGACAGACCTTGCCGCGCTATTCAGCCGCCTCGGCATGGTGCGCCGGAACATAGTTGAGGATGGGTCCGAGCCAGCGCTCGACCTCGGCCAACGGCATGGCCTTGCGGCGTGCGTAGTCCTCGACCTGGTCGCGTTCGACCTTGGCGACGCCGAAATAATAGCTTTCGGGATGCGACAGATAGATCCCCGACACAGACGAGCCCGGCCACATCGCATAGCTTTCGGTCAGGCTCACCCCCGCATTGCCTTCGCCGTCGAGCAGCCGGAAGAGCGTCGCCTTCTCGGTGTGGTCGGGTTGCGCCGGATAGCCGGGCGCCGGACGGATACCGCGATAGGGCTCGCCGATCAGTTCGTCTGGCGCCAGCTTCTCGTCTGCCGCGTAGCCCCAGAACTCCTGGCGCACTTTCTCATGTATGCGCTCGGCGTAGGCCTCGGCGAAGCGATCGGCCAAGGCCTTGACCATGATCGAGGAATAGTCGTCGTTCGCCCGCTCGAACCGTTCGGCGATCGCCACCTCCTCGATGCCGGCGGTGACGATGAAGCCGCCTATATAATCGGGCTTGCCACTGTCCGACGGAGCGACGAAATCCGACAGCGCGACATTGGCCTTGCCGTCGCGCTTGGTCAGTTGCTGGCGCAAGGTGAAGAAGGTCGCCAGTTCCTGTGAGCGCGCTTCTTCCGTGAACAATTTGATATCGTCGCCGACGGCATTGGCCGGCCAGAAGCCAATGACGCCGCGTGGCGCGAACCATTTTTCGGCGATGATCTTCTTCAGCATCGCCTGTGCATCTTCGAAAAGCTGGCGAGCGGCGGGACCCTGCGCCTCGTCTTCGAGGATCTTGGGATAACGCCCCTTCAACTCCCAGGTCTGGAAGAATGGCGTCCAGTCGATGTAGCGCGCGAGTTCGGCGAGGTCCCAGTTCTCAAAGACCTTCACGCCTGTGAAGGACGGCTTTGGCGGCTCGTAGCTCGCCCAGTCGATCCGGTGTGCGTTGGCTCTCGCCTTGGCCAGCGGCAGCCGCAGCTTGTCGGCTTCGGAGCGGGCATGCGCATCGGCGACCTTCTTGTATTCGGCGCGCACCGCGTCGACATAGCCGCCCTTGGTCTCGTTCGACAGCAAGGACGAGACCACGCCGACCGCCCGGCTGGCATCGGTGACATAGACGGTCTGACCCCTGGTATAGCGCGGGTGGATCTTCACCGCCGTGTGCACGCGACTGGTCGTCGCGCCGCCGATCAGCAGCGGAATGTCGAAACCCTCGCGCTCCATCTCGGCGGCCATGTGCGCCATCTCGTCGAGCGACGGCGTGATCAGGCCGGACAGACCGATGATGTCAACGTGCTGCTCGCGCGCCGTCTGCAGGATCTTGGCCGCCGGCACCATGACGCCGAGATCGATGATCTCGTAGTTGTTGCAGGCGAGCACCACGCCGACGATGTTCTTGCCGATGTCGTGGACATCGCCCTTGACCGTCGCCATCAGGATCTTGCCCGCCGTCTGGCGTTCGCCATTGTCGATGCCATTGGCGGCGTTCGCCAGCTTCTCGGCCTCCATGTGCGGCAATAGTCCTGCGACCGCTTGTTTCATCACCCGCGCGGACTTCACCACTTGTGGCAGGAACATTTTTCCCGCGCCGAACAGGTCGCCGACGACATTCATGCCGGCCATCAGCGGCCCTTCGATGACATGCAGCGGGCGCTCGGCCGCCAGCCGCGCTTCCTCGGTATCGGCATCGATGAACTCGGTGATGCCGTTAACCAGCGCATGGCTGATCCGCTGCTCGACCGGCAATTCGCGCCAGGCGAGATCGCGCTCCCTGGCCTCCTGGCCCGCCGTGCCCTTGAAGCGTTCGGCGATCTCCAGCATGCGTTCGGTGGCGGTGCCGCCGGCCTTGGGCACGCGGTTGAGCACGACATCCTCGCAGGCCTCGCGCAGTTCCGGTTCGATCGTATCGTAGACCGCAAGCTGGCCGGCATTGACGATGCCCATGTCCATGCCGCGCTGGATGGCGTGGTAGAGGAACACGGCGTGCATCGCCTCGCGCACCGGCTCGTTGCCGCGGAACGAGAAGGAGAGGTTCGACACGCCGCCTGAGATATGGACATGCGGCAGCGTCGCGGTGATCTCGCCGGTCGCCTCGATGAAGTCGACGCCGTAATTGTCGTGCTGCTCTATGCCGGTGGCGATGGCGAAGACGTTGGGGTCGAAGACGATGTCCTCCGGCGGAAAGCCGGCCTGTTCGGTCAGGAGCTTGTAGGCGCGGGTGCAGATCTCGACCTTGCGCGCTTTGGTGTCGGCCTGGCCGTCCTCGTCGAAGGCCATGACGACCACGGCCGCGCCATAGGCGCGCACCAGCCTGGCATGATGCAGGAACGCCTCCTCGCCTTCCTTCATCGAGATGGAGTTGACCAGCGGCTTGCCCTGAACGCATTTCAGGCCGGCCTCGATGATCTCCCATTTCGAACTGTCGACCATCACCGGGACGCGGGCGATGTCCGGCTCGGCGGCGACCAGGTTGAGATAACTGACCATCGCCTTCTTCGAATCGATCAGCCCCTCGTCCATGTTGATGTCGATGATCTGGGCGCCGTTGGCGACCTGGTCGCGCGCCACGTCGAGCGCGGCGGCATAGTCGCCCGCCGTGATCAGCTTGCGGAACCTGGCCGACCCCGTGACGTTGGTCCGCTCGCCGACATTGACGAACGCAATCTCGTCGGTCAGCGTGAACGGCTCCAGCCCGGACAGGCGCATCTTCGGCTCGATCTCGGGGATGGCGCGCGGCGGATATTTCCGCACCGCCTCGGCGATCGCCCGGATGTGATCCGGCGTCGAGCCGCAGCAGCCGCCGACGACATTGACCAGCCCCTCGCGGGCGAAATCCTCGATCTGCGCGGCCATGAATTCCGGGCTCTCGTCATACCGGCCGAATTCGTTGGGCAGGCCGGCATTCGGATAGGCACAGGTGAACGTGTTGGCGACGCCTGAAATCTCGGCCAGATGCGCACGCATGGCCTTGGCGCCGAGCGCGCAGTTAAGGCCGATGGTGAACGGGCTGGCGTGACGCACAGAATGCCAGAAGGCCGTAGGCGTCTGGCCGGACAGCGTGCGGCCGGACAGGTCTGTGATGGTGCCGGAGATCATCACCGGCAGGTGCACGCCCTTCTCGATGAAGATCTCGTTGCAGGCGAAGATCGCCGCCTTGGCGTTCAGCGTGTCGAAGATGGTCTCGATCAGGATGATGTCGGCGCCGCCGTCGATCAACCCGCGCAACTGTTCGCCATAGGCGAGACGCAGATCGTCGAAAGTCACGGCGCGATAGCCGGGGTTGTTGACGTCCGGCGACATCGACGCCGTTCGGTTGGTCGGCCCCAGGGCGCCGGCGACGAAACGGCGTTTGCCGTCCTGCTGCTGCGCCCTCAGCGCTGCGCGGCGCACCAGCCGCGCCCCGTCGCGGTTCAACGCATAGACGGCATCCTCCATGCCGTAGTCAGCCTGGGCGATCGAGGTCGAGGAGAAGGTGTTGGTCTCGAGGATGTCGGCGCCTGCCATGGCGTACTGATAGTGGATTTCCTCGATCGCCCCGGGCTGGGTCAGGATCAAAAGGTCGTTGTTGCCTTGCTGGTGGCAGGCGCAGCCCGCGAAGGCCTCGCCGCGAAACTGGCCCTCGTCGAACCCAAGGCCCTGGATCTGCGTGCCCATGGCGCCGTCGAGGATGAGGATGCGTTCGCGCGCTGCCGCCGTCAGCGCCGCAAGCACTTCCGAACCGTCGGGCTTTGCCGCAACGGGGCCGAACAATGCGTCCAGCGATGCAGAATTCTGCGACATTTTTTATCCCTTTGGCGACAAGCCTATTCATGTCACATAAGGATATCTTTATGTCAATATACGACAAGCGATCGACTATGTCACGCGTCGTTGCAATCGCCTGGCTCCCGAGGGAAATCGCTGCGTCGGTGCAGTGCGGCCAGCAAGGCTAGCGCTTCGGCGTTATTTTTTTCCGAACCGGCGGTGAGATCGTCCATATTGCGGTCCGGGAAGATAACGAGCGCGTCCTGGCATGCGGCGACGGCTTCCTCAGCCATCGCCTTCTCCTTGCGGACAGCGCCGAGATCGGCCAGCACGCCGCACAGCCTGTCAAGTCCGGGGGGCAAGCCGTGTTCTTGTCTTGAGCTGTCTTCAGATGCCGGCTGGCTTTCACGCCGCGAGCGGATAGTGTTCAGCGTAAAGGTCGTGACTTATCCGTGCAGTTTCGGCCCGAAAACCTTCAGGGGAGGTTGCGATGACAGAGTTCACACCAAAGTTCGATCTGACCGGCAAGGTGGCGCTGGTCACCGGCGCCTCGCGCGGCATCGGCCGCGCCTGTGCGCTGGCCTGTGCCGGGTCGGGGGCCGACATGATCGTCGGCGTGCGCAGCAAGGCCGACGGGGCGGAACTGGTCGCCGAGATCGAGAGTTTGGGCAGGCGGGCGCTTGCCGTACAGATGGATTTGACCGACCTCGCCACGGTGCGAAAGGCCGTCGCCGAGGCGCACACCGCCTTCGGCCGCATCGACGTGCTGGTCAACAATGTCGGGCTTGGGCCGGAAAACCTGGCCGAAAACGTCACCGAGGAGGATTTCGACCTGACGGTGAACGTCAACCTCAAGGGCACGTTCTTCACCACCCAGGCGGTCGGAAGGCTGATGATCGCGCAGAAATCCGGGCGCATCATCAACATCAGCTCGCAGGCCGGCACGGTGACGCTGAAGGGCGAGGCGATCTACTGCATGAGCAAGGCGGCGATCAACCATTTGACGCGTTGCCTGGCCGCCGAATGGGCGCAGCACAAGATCGCCGTCAACAGCGTGGCGCCGACCTTCATCTGGACCGACGGCACGCGGCCGTCCCTCGCCGAGCCGGACTTTCACGCCCATGTCTTGGGGCACATTCCGCTCGGCCGCATCGGCGATCCGATCGATGTCGCAGGAACCGTGGTGTTCCTGGCCTCGCCGGCAGCGTCGATGATCACCGGCGCCAATATTCTGGTCGATGGCGGCTGGTCGGTGGCGTAAGATCGCGGGTTGTGAGCGAAATCAAAAAGGGCGCAATCGAAGCTGTCGCTCGTTCAGTCCGTCCTTTTTGCGTGAGATGCGCGTATACTTTTCGAAAGGAAGGGAGGCCGCATGTCCATCAATCGCAAACTCAAAGAGGCGGGCAACTTCACGCCGTCCGAGATGGGACTTCTTGGGCGGGTCTTCGACCAGGCAAAGCGCGAGGGCGACTCTGATGCCAGCCGAGAAGCGCTGGCCTCCCGCATCATCGCCAACTATATGGCCGGCATCACCGACGAGGCCGAGCTCCTCGCCTTGTCACGGCAGCCGCTTGGTCGATGACGCGGCACTGTGATTTCAAGGGATTGACTGGTGCTGCGACTGAGGATTGACCTCTGGATCATGCTAATCAAGGCCGCTCCTGATCTCGGCAACCGAGCGAAGCTGCCGCCCGGCGTCGAAATTTCCGGGATCAAGCCAGGCCTCAAAAGCTGAGCGATGGTCCGGCCATTCGCTGGAAAGCATCGAATAGACACAGATGTCGCAAGGTTTGCCCTTCAGGAACAGGCCCTGGCGCAGCGTGCCCTCATAGACGAAGCCGAGCCGATCGGCCGCCTTGCGCGAGCGCAGGTTGGTCGAGGTGCAGGTCCATTCGAGGCGCCGGTAGCCAAGATCGTCGAAGACATGGCGCAGGATCAGGTAGAGCGCCTCGGTGGCGAGCCGTGTGCGTTGCAGCGGCGGCGTGTAGAGCACATAGCCGAGCTCGACGACATGATGGGCGGGTCTCGCCTCCATCAGACAGAGCCACCCCAGCGGCTTGTCGTCGAGGCCGGCGACGGCAAAGAAGGCGCGTTTCTTGTCGGCCACCAGTTCGGCGACGTGGTCGGCGAAACATTGCTCGCTGGCGAACGGGCCAACCTTCATGTCGACCCAGGTGGCATTCGTGTGCTCGTCATGCGACAGCGGGTAGAGACAGGATGCGTCGCGCCCGGCGTCGAGCGGGCGCAGGCGACCCGAGCGACCGACCAGCACGACGGCCGCGGGAACCGGAGCGTCGCCCGGCGGGATCTCACCCGGTTTCAGATCTGATGACATGGTCGCCCCGATGCGCTGGCTAGTTCCAGTAGCGGAATACCCTGCCCATTCTGTTCGGCATCATGAAAATCTCCTCGGCGCGGCGAAACCCGGCATCCCGCCCCATGCCGAGCCAAGTGTCGGCGGTTTCAGGGAAATCGGCCAGAAGCATATGCCGTTCCATGGAAGCGAATTCCTCGTCGGAAACGGCCGACCATTTGTCTCGCAGCAACGAGAAGCGGGCGAGCCAGGCGGCGCGATCTTCTCCCTCGAACAGGGCCGGCTCCCAGATGACGAACTGGCCCACGCCGCCCAAGGCCCTGCGGGCGTGCCGCATCAGCTTCGCCTTGCCCTCGGTCGCTAGATGGTGCAGCGACATGCCGATCCAGATTACGTCGACGGGTTCCGACCAGTTCGCCATCGCCTGCGCGAAATCGCCACAGCGCAGTTCGACCGGGCATGGGAGCCCTTCGAGTGCGCGAGCGGCAAGCGCTAGCGACGCTTCCGACAGGTCGATGCCGACATAGCCGCCGATCGCGGACGTCTTCAGCATCGCGGCAGAGGCAGCGGCATCGCCGCACGCCACGTCGAGGAATCGAAACGACCCTGGTGCATGCTCGACGAGCAGATCGCGCAGGAGCCCGTAGACCTCGCGGTGGAACATGAGGTTTGTGGCCACGATCCTGCGGTACGTCTCCAGCTCCTTGTTGAACGTGTCCTGTGGCCCGGTAGCCTCGTTAACGGTCGCCACCGGCATGCTCTCGCTCGACGAACTGGCCATGATATCCTCCCAAGGGACGTTGAAGCGGCACCGCTAGTGGGCGGCACCCGCAGCGTAGAGATGCAGGGCGCGGAAGACCGCCGTGTGGCCGGGGGTCGCAACACCGAACCTGATGCCCAATTCGTGCATGCGCCCGGACAGCCAGGCGACCTCGATTGGCTTGCCCCTTTCGAGGTCGTTGGCCATCGACGATTTTACGTGCGGTGGGAATGCGGTCCATCTGGTCACAACGCGCCCTTCGAACCCCTCGACCATGGGATGACCGGCCGCGGCCGCGACCGCCATCCCCTCGTCGCGCAGTTGCTCGATGAAGATACGAGCCTCGGGGTCGTCGAGGATCGGACCGATCCCGGAGCGCATGAGCGACGTCCCTCCGGAAAAGGCCGCGAGTGTCACGAACTTCTCCCACAGCACATTGTCGATGTCGGCAACCGGCTTCAGCTCAAGCCCAACAGCACGATCGCAGAGCGCCTGAAGGTCCTTGATGAGAGGCTCGCGGTGTCCACCGACCAGGATGTGACGCAGCCCGCCAGCGTGGACGACTTCTCCCGGCTGTTTGATGAATGCGGACAAGTAGGTGGCGCCGCCAATCACCTGGTCGCCGGGAACATGGCGGCCTAGAATCTCGACGCTGTCGATGCCGTTCTGCAACGTCACGACACGCGTATTCCTGCCGATGAGCGGTCCGAGCGCGGCGGCGGCCTTCTCACTGTCGTAGAGCTTGACCGCAAAAATCGCGAGATCGACGGGACCAATGTCGGCCGGCGCGTCGCTCGCGGACACATTGGGGAGAAAGACGTTGCCGATATCGCTTTGAATTCGCAGGCCGTTCCGGCGCATTGCCTGCAAGTGGGCACCGCGAGCGATGAAGCTGACGTCGCCCCCCGCCTCTGCGAGCCTTGCGCCGAGATAGCCGCCGATGCCGCCCGCCCCGATCATTGCGATCCGCATGCGTCCCCCTCGACATCAGCTGCCGCCATGGGCCGAGCGAAGCTGGAACGGCATCTGCCGGGCCCGATCAATATTAGCATTTACTTGAATACAAGGCCAGCCGACAGGGTAGATGTCAGACAGCAAGCGATCACGACGAGCCATCGGCTACCTTATCGCCCGCCACGCCGCTATCATGGCGTCGGCGGCAATTTCGCCTTGCCTGTCGTCGGTCGACCAGGAAATCACCGACACCCGCATGACTTGGCGGCCGTGCCATCTGGCGCCGCCGGCAAAACAGATCCCATCGGCCTGCAGGCGGGCGATCGTCTGCAGCGTCAGCCGGTCGGCCTCCTCGTCCGGGCGGTCGGCGCCGAAACGCACGACGAACTGGTTCAGCACCACGTCGTTGGGCACGGCAATGGCGTTGTCGGCGCGCAGCCTATCGGCCATCGCTCCGGCCACCTTGCAATGGCGCTCTACCATCGCGGCGATGCCTTCGCGGCCGAGATGCTTGATCATCGCCCAGGTGGCGAAGCCGCGCGCCCGTCGCGATAGTTCGGGCACATAGTGGCTCAGGTCGCGCTCGTCCTCGAAGGCCAGTGGCAGGTAGCTCGCCGCGATCGTCATGGCACGGCGATGCGCCTGTTCGTCGCGCACGATAGCATAGCCGCAATCATAGGGCGTTTGCAGCCATTTGTGGCCGTCCGTCGCCCAGGAGTCGGCGGCATCGACCCCGGCGGCCAGATAGCTGCGCCCGGGGCAGGCGCGCGCCCACAAGCCAAAGGCACCATCGACATGGACCCAGGCACCGATGCGCCGGGCGATGGGAACGATGCCGGCAAAATCGTCGAAGGCGCCGGTGTTAATCTGCCCGGCCTGCAGGATGACGATGCAAGGGCCGGAGACCTGGGCGGCGGCCACGGCAAAATCGGCCACCGCGATACGGCCATTGTCGTCTGTCTTCACACGCACGACGCGGTCATGGCCAAGGCCGAGGAACTGCAGCGCCGAGAACACCGTGGCATGGGCGTCGTCGCCAATCAGCACCGTGATGGGCGGCGCGCTGAACAGGCCTTGCGCCTCGACATCCCAGCCGGCCTGCCGCAGGACCGCGCCGCGCGCCGCTGCCAGGCAGACGAAATTGGCCATGGTCGCCCCGGTGACGAAGCCGATGGAGCCTTCGCGCGGCAGGTCGAGAAGCTCGAGCAGCCAGCCGCCGGCGATCGTCTCGACGGCCGAGGCCGACGGCGCGGCGTGGTGATTGCCGGTGTTCTGACCCCAGGTGCTGGTCAGCCAGTCGGCACAAACGCCGACCGAATGGGAATTGCCGCAGACCCAGGCGAAGAAGCGCGGACCTGTCATCCTGTGCAGGCCGGGCTCAGCCTTCTCGGCAAGCTCGTCAACAACACCGATCCCAGCGCTGCCCCGTTCGGGAAGCGGCTCGCGGAAACTGTCCAGAGCCTGCCGATAAGACATCAGCGGCCGCTGCGGCCCGGAGGCGATGGCGTCGCGAAAACGCGTGGCGTGATCGGCAGCTCGCTGGAAGAGTTCGCCTGTGGAAGCCTCCCCTGTGCCGTCATCCTCCGATGCGGAGGGCGACCTGCTCTCCAGGGCCTGCAGCATCGGGTCGAGGATCAGGGCGTCCAGTGTCATGACGATGTCTCCTATAGCCAGTCTATGCCGTATTTGCGCGACACGGCCGCGTAGGCTTCGGGCATCGCGGCGCCGCTCGCCTCAGCCGCGGACAGCTCGCGGAAGAAGCCTTCGAAGCCGGCCGGCGAGGTCATGGTGAGAAACCTGCCGGTGCGCGGCAGGACGCGCTTGTGTGCATGCGGCACACCGCGCGGCGCAAACATCGTTCCGCCCGGCCCGACGCGGAACTCCTGGTCGCCGCAGCGGAAGACATGCTCACCCTTGATGACATAGAAAATCTCGTCCTCGTTGGCGTGCCTGTGCAGGGGCGTGTCGAGCGGATCGATCTCCTCGATGATCGAGAAGGCGCCGCCGGTCGTGTCGGCCGCGGCCCTGACCAGGAAATCGGCGCCGCTGAAGCGCAGCCGCTCGCCTGCCCGGCATCGAGCTTGTAGGCAGATGATCTCGCCATGCCGCTTGTCCCCTCCTCCGCTTGGAGTGAGACGCCGCTCAATTCGCCCGAAAAAGGCTGCTCCGCCAGCCAGCGCTCGCCGAGGTGCCGGACGAACCCCAAGTCCGGTTCCCGGCCGATCAGCCATCCCATCAGAGCGCGTCGCACCCCGCCACCCGATTCTTGCATGGATACCCTCACGGGTCTGGAAAACCCTTGTGACGCCAGTATCGTACTTGGACTCTGATGTATCCAATGATATCAATTCAGCATCATGCTGAATGAAATCGACCTATCCCGCGCCGATCTCAATTTGCTGAAACTGTTCGAGGTGGTACTCCAAGAGCGCCATGTCGGACGGGCTGGCGATCGCCTGAGGCTGTCGCCGTCGGCGATCAGCCACGGCCTGCGCCGGCTGCGCAAGCTGCTCAACGATCCGCTCTTCCTGAAGACGCCGAAGGGCGTCGTGCCGACGCCGCGCGCGCTGGAGGTGGCCGAGCCTATCGCCAATATTCTGGCGCAGGTCCGGCGAATGGTTGTGGCGGTCGAGCCGTTCCGTCCGGAGACGTCGAACCGGCGCTTCACCATCAGCGCCGCCGACGCGCTTTCGGCGGTGTTCCTGCCGCCACTTGTCGAGAAGCTGGCCACGGCCGCGCCCAATATCGACCTCACGGTGCTGCAAATGCTGCCCTATCGCAAGGGCGGGCCCATCGAGCGGACCTGGCGGCCGGTGCTTGCCGAGATCGACGCCGGCCTGGTGGATATCGCCGTCGCGCCGCTGGATGACGTGCCGGCGCGCTTCACCCGGCGCGCTATGCTAAAGGAGCGTTTCGTGGTGGTGATGCGCGCCGGTCATCCCTTTGCCGAGCAACCGACGCTAGAGCGCTACTGCACTATGCGTCATGTGCTGGTGTCGTTCACCGGCGACAGGAAGGGGCTGATCGACGAAACCCTGGAAGCGTGCGGCCTAGCGAGACGTGTGGTGTTGACGGTGCCCAATTATACTATGGCGCTTGCGGCGGTCGCCGAGTCCGACCTCATCGCCGCCGTACCGGCCGTGCTGGCGGCGAGGCAGGGACCGCGCTTCGGCCTGGTCAGCGCCGACCTTCCGCTGAACACTGGCCACGTCCCGATCTGCGTTATCGCCCAGAAAGCGGTGATGACGGATGTCGGCCTGACATGGATGTTCGAGCAGGTTTGCGAGGCGGTGCAAACGCACTACGCCGATCCCCCCTCCCAACTGCAGGACTAGAATCTTGCCTGAGGGAGGCGACTACGCATCTAACAAAAGCGCCAACGGGTTAAGCCACCAAGCTGCAATTCTGGTACGCTGCGCGCGGGAACGACCCGGTACCATGGTAGCCACCAGCTGCTCTGGCACGGCCAAATCACGCCGGCAATCCGGCCTTGATGAGCCCTTCACGGAGAAGCTCCCGGTCTTCGGCGTGTTCAAGGAGGACGCTCTCGCGCATGTATTCAGCGGTAGAGAAATCAGGCTGCAAGCGCAGGACCTCCGCCACTGCTGCCTGTGCCGCTTCGGTCCGTTCGAGCTGGGCGTAGCAGGCCGCCAGCCGTGCACTCGACCACGAGCTTGGCAGGGGCATTTTTTTGAACGCCTGAGCGGCCTCTGCAAAGCGCCGAAGCGAATAAAGGGCGATGCCGAAATGAACATCGTACCAGCGAAAGTGTAGTGGGTTCAGGCGACCAGCAGCTTCCAAGCAAACCAGTGCTTCTTCCGGCCTGCCACGAAAGGCCAGCAAGCGGCCCTTCATGATCAGTCCGTCTGCATCATTGGGATTGAGGTCGAATGCCCGGCGGAGATGTTGCTCGGCCATGTCGTATTCACGACGGTAGAGACAGATGGTCGACAGTATGCGGTGGCAGCGGCTCTCCAGAGGGTCGAGTGCGATCGCGTGCTTTGCCTCGTTGAACGCCGCGTCCAGCACCTCGATCGGTGCGGCGGCGTGACCGTTCTGTGCCACCTTCACGAAAGCACGATACGAATGCGCCACGGCATACCGCGCGTCGAGGGCCACCGCTTTCTCGAACATCTCAAGCGCTTGCCGATTGGCATCCGTGTCACTCCGAAAGTGGGCCATGCCCCGCAGCAGGCAGTCGTAGGCGGCAAGGCTGGTTGTCGGCTTCCGGAGCGATTGCTGAAGTCTCGCATCTTCAATTCGCCCAACCAGCGTCGACACAATGGTCTGCGCAACTTCGTCCTGCACCGTGAAGACGTCGTCGAGGCCGCGGTCATAGCGTTCGGCCCAAAGATGCGCGCCGGTCGCCGCCTCGATGAGCTGCGCAGTGATCCGCACGCGCGCTCCGGCGCGCCGCACGCTGCCTTCGAGAAGATAGGACACCCCAAGCCGCCGGCCGATCTCGGCAAGGTCGATCGACTTGCCGCGAAAGGCGAAGGAGGAGTTGCGGGCAATCACGAACAGCGAGCGGAAGTGCGTCAGCCCGGTGACGATGTCTTCGGTGATGCCGTCGCTGAAGTAGGTCTCCTCCGGCTGCCCGCTCAGATTGTCGAACGGAAGCACTGCGATTGAGGGTCTGTCGGGCAAGGATAGCGGCGCACCGGCGGCAGGCGGTGCCGATCCCTTGGACCAGCACCAAACGCGGACCGGCTGCGCGATGTTCTTCAGCTTGCGCTCGCCGGTGTCTTCAAAGGCGAAGTCAGTCTTGCCGGCCAGCTGCTTCTGCGCCGCATCGGCAATGCAAATGCCCCCAGGCTCCGCCAGTGCCTCAAGCCGTGCCGCGATGTTGACGCCATCCCCGAGCAGGTCGCCGTCCTCCACGACAACGTCACCGACGTTGATGCCGATGCGGAACACTATGCGGCTCTCGGGCGGGACCTCCCGCTGATGCTCCGCCGTCCCTTCCTGCATTGCGACGGCACAGGCCACGGCCTCAACAACGGAGCCAAACTCAACGATTGCGCCGTCGCCCATTAGTTTGGCAACACGGCCCCTATGGTCTGCGATCAGCGGGTCTACCACTTGGGAGCGAAGGGTCCTGATCGACGCGAGTGTACGGGCCTCATCTGCTTCGATCAGGCGTGAATAGGCCACTATGTCGGCGGCCATGATCGCAGCGAGCCGCCGCTCCACCCGAACAACTGGCATAAGATGCCTTCCAGTACATCGCTAAGCGAACGCCCAATCTTCGCAGCTTCAAGTACGACCCGCAATCCGAACGGCAACGGCTTCAAGGTAGCCGCTATGTGGCTGGCTAAGGTTGCGATTTGACCAAAATATCGAGTTGAACCGCAATCATAAAAAACCCTGGCCTCGTCCCAGGGTTTTCGCTTCAAGGATATGAGCGAGGCCGCCGCTCCCCTCGCCAGCGGGCTTCGATCGCCCGTTCACGGCAGAGTGGCGGTCAGGCCATCTTTGCCATTATCTTGGCCATATCCGCGGCGTCGAACGCTCTCAATGTCTGGGTTCTGATGTTGCCTAGCGATGCGATCGACAAGGCTAGTGCGGTCGCAGCAATGTCGTCGTCGGCTTCTGCAATCGCCACGACATCATGCTGGCCAAGCGTCCACAACAAGGTGTGAACCTTGATGCCGTTCTTGCTGGCCATCGCCTTGAAGGCCTCCGCGCGCTTCTGGGTATCCTTTATGCTCCTGATACCTTGATCTGTGAAATTTGAGAGCAATACGTAGTAAGCCATTTTTTCCTCCCATTGTGGGAGCGGGCGGGCACTCACGGCGCGTCCGCCGTCTCCCGCAACGACGATACCACGAGTCAGGTGCGCGAGCCACTTGCGTCAAGGATCATCGCCGTCAGGCTGGCCCACCGACGGAGAAAAGCTGCAAGCTCCCGGGAAGCCCGGCAAGTTCCGTATCGCCGCGCTCTTCAAACATCAGGCCGGAGCCGACCACGAGATCACGAACCGTCCGCGAGGCAATGATCTCGCCTGGCCGCGCATGATCGAGCAGCCGCGATGACAGCTCGATCGCCATCCCGGTGAAATCATCGCCGCGCTCCTCGCATTCGCCGGTATGGACTGCCGAGCGGACATCGAGACCGGATTGCTTCAGGCGTTGACGGATCGCGATCGCGCACTGGATCGATCGCGTCGGGCCTTGGAACACGGCGACAAATCCGCTTGCCGTGCGTCTGATCCGCCTGCCTTCGGCGCCGAGCAGATCGCTACGGATCTCTTCGGCGTGTCGCTCAATCAGATCCGTGCCCGAACCAGAGGAAGGGCCTTCTATCTCTACGGACAGCACCGACACCAGGAGCCGCTTGCCCGGCACCGCCGGCAAAGCGCCGGTGACAAAAGCCTGGATCTCGTCCACGAGGCGATCGGAATTCTCCCCCCAGATCACGTGGTCCCGGCCGGCAAGCTCGATGTATCGGGCACCTTCGATATGCGTTGCCAGGTAGCGTCCTTCTTCCCGCTTTACCCAGCGGTCGCCCGTCGTCTGAGCGATGAGCGTCGGAACGTGAATGGCCGGCAGAATGTCGCGAACGTCGATTTCGGTTCCCCAGCGCCAGAGCGCTATGGCGTCGGCGGGAGAGGCTGAATTCCTGAGGTAGGCGGCGAACCATTCTCTCTCGAAACTGTCGTTCATCAGGCTGGGCGCGGCGTTGCTCATGTCCGCCGGCTCTCCCCACTCTCTCTCGACGACTGTTAGATCTTGTTCCACCTGCTCGCTTGTTCTCGCCCAGGGATAATCCTTCGACCATCTGCCGCTGGCATAGGCTCCGTTGAGCACGAGCGCCGCCGTGCGCTCGGGATAGGTCGCCGCGAACAACATGCACATGGGGCCGCCCTCGGAGCTGCCGAAGAGAACCGTGCGCTTCGAGCCGACCGCATCCAGCACTGCCCGCACGTCCTCCATCCGCTCTTCCATCGTCGGCAGACCGACATTGCGGTCGGACAGCCCCGTGCCGCGCTTATCCATACGGATCAGGCGGCAGAAGCTGCCGAGGCGCCGGAGCACATGCGCCAGCCGCGGCGACGACCAGGAAAGGTCGAGGTTGGAGACCCATCCGGGCACATAAATCAGGTCGATCGGCCCGTCGCCGGTCACCTGATAAGCGATGTTGATCCCTGCCGACTTGACGTAGTGCGTCGGCGGGCTGATGGGCTGGCCAGAGAAATCCGGACGCCTATCGGCTTGGGATCGCGTCTGTTGCGAAGGTGAAACTCCGGGCGCTGGAAAAGCCGAGTCCGGTGTGATGCGGCGCCCCCGAAGGTCGTCATACAGCTTTCGGGTTTCGGGCTCGGGCCGCAAGTCGAGCTGTCGCTGCAGGGCATCGCGGCAGCGCTCATATTGCTTCAGGGCGAGGTTGACGCGACCCTGGGCTGCATAGGCCCGCATCAAGGCGCGGTGAATGTCTTCCCGCAGGGGTTCAAAAGCCAGCAAGCGCGTAGCCGCCCGCACGCATGATGCAAGATCGCTTGTCGCGGAATGGTGTGCGACGAGCTTCTCCAGCACAGCTATGGAGATTGCCCTCAATCGCTCGCGCTCGAACCTCAACCAGTCTTCGAACGGCTCCTCCTTGAGATCGAAGCCGTCGAGGAGGTCGCCACGATAGACAGCAAGCGCCTGCTCGAGCTGCTCGGGGGCGGAGCCAGCAGCCAGCGCCTCGAACCGCGCGACATCGAAATCGAGATCGTCGAGATTGAGGCTGATGGTGTCGCCCTCGGTGAGGAACCTCCCGCCCCCTGATGCGTGAGTGGCCTTCCTGACGGCAGACAAGGCCTGCCGCAGGTTCGTCCGGGCCTGGGACTCGCTGTTGCAGCCCCACAGAAGGGAAGCGAGTTTCTCGCGCGATTGCGAGCGTCCGGACTGGAGGGCCAGGTAAGCTATCATGGCACGCGCCTTGCGGCCGAGGAGCGGAACCGTCGCTGCATCGCTGGCAAAATCGAAACCACCAAGCAGACAGAGATGAGGGTGCGTCATCGAATCCGCCACAGCCATAGCTCCCGCCGGCGATCATTTCCCCTACCTGCCCCTATTTCAATCGCGATTTTGCCGGCGTGACGCTTTTCACGAATTCATCACGCTGGTTCCAACGCATTTCTCACGGGCGGCGGAGGAGATTGCCCGGACGAGGCAGCCCTTGTCTCAGGAGGAGGATGCTATGCTGCACCCGAACGAGTGGCCCATCTGGCATGATGATGCCGGGCAGAACCCGCGGCTGTGGAATGCGGTTGCGCCGCAACGCCACGAAATTGCACTCGCGCGCTATCTTGAGAAGCAGCGGGCTGGCCGAGAATCAATGGTCCGCTCGTTCGATCTCCGGACCGCGACGATCCGCGCATGTGTGCTGATAGCCGATGCCGGGAGGGATTTTCTCAAGCGCTTGGTCGCTCCCGTCGGAGCGCCGAGAACTCACCGTCGCTAACCGGGTCAGCATCATTCAGCGGTCCAGAGATCCCACGCCGGAGTTGCGCAACAACGCACTCATGATGATGAGCAGCGCCTGGCAATGCCTTCAGAGCCGTCCTATGCCCAGGCCCCAAGGCGTGTTCGCAGCCCCTGTCCTGCACCCCATAAAGGGCCGACGGTCCTTGGGGATCACAAGCCTGGTGGACAGCGGCCCTCTCGATTTCCGTCTTGTGACGTCATTTGTAACGTCAGAATGGACGGAACGCGTAGCACGCCAATGGCTTCAGCGATTTCAACGGGATGGACTGGTGCTGCGAGAGAGGATTGAAGTCCCTCCAACGTCACACCCAGCGTTGAAAACATAGAGCTTTTCAGGGCCGACACTTCGATTTCCGTAGCACGGGACCATAGCAGGTGCAACCTCAAGCCTGACTCTGAAGCCTTGGCCGGAGTACAGGGGTATGAGCGTCGTTCCCCCGATGGTTCGTCCACAAGGTCCGCAATGCCAAGCTGGCCGGCTGCTCGGAGTTTGACGAGTGGACTTCAACCTGGGTACTTGGCCATAACAACAGCCTTGAGGTTGCACTAGGAGCCGGTCGGAGGCGGAGGGGATGCTGTGGAAATTAGACGCCTGGGTGAGCGGTTTGAGGCGCTATGCGGCGAATTGTTCGTCGCTATCGGGTACGAGATTGAGACGCAGTGGTCCCCAGTTGGATCGCGGTCGCGGAGTGCGGACATACACGCAAGCAGGCAGGAGGAGAGCCTTGTAGTCGATACCAAGGTGGTGCCCGCAAACCCGCCCAGCCTTCGTGAGTTGCGAGACGTTGTGGCACGGTCCAAAGCAATCCTCTCAATTGTCGATTCATCGAGCACGCATCTCGTGGTGGTTAGCTGTATCGTCGAACCCGCTCACCGCGAGTGGCTGGAGAGAGACTTTAAGATCGACATATGGGACCGCGAGCAGATTGACTTAGAATTAAGAAGGCTCCGAGGGAAACGCGTTCGACTGACTAATCGTTTTAAACAGTTCTTCGATGAATTGGCCGGCGTAGAGGAGATTGGCGAAGCCGCTCGGGGGCTTTCAGAAAGGTCGATACAGTCCGGCTCGGTGGGCAGTCCTGGCTTCTCCGAACCGACTGGCGATTATCTCGAATTTGGCGAGGCTGGGCTCGGCTTCTCTGAAGAAGGTCCGCTTGAGGGGGATGCCTTACGAGACAAGCTTCGGGGCACCCGTGCGGGACGGGACGACGCTAAGGCATACGAGGCGCTCGTAGAGGAAATCGTGACCTACTTGTTTGGTGATTACCTGGTCGATCCCCGTGCCCAGAGCCGCACCGAGGACGGGCTCGATATCCTGGACCTTGTTTACCGGGTGCGGGCTGGCCATCCTTTCTGGGACACGCTCACAAGAGACTTTCGGACCAGGGCCATCATATTCGAGTGTAAGAACTATTCCGATGGCATCACCCCAAGCCAAATTTACTCGACAGAACGCTATGTGAACGCTGCGGCTTTGCGGTCGGTTTGTTTCCTTGTCAGCCGCACCGTGCCACATGAAAATGCGGAGTTGGCTGCGTTCGGGGCGATGCGGGAGGGTGGGAAGCTGTTCGTGCTTTTACACGATACGCACTTGGAACAGATGTTGGCGATTCGCCAGGCCCAACGCCAGCTTCAGGCCAAGGAAGGTTCGCCAGTGCGTGACTTCGCCAATGATCCTTCGGAGATACTGGACCAAGCGATATATGACTTCCTTACCCGCATGGGGCGCTAGACCGGACCAGCAAAAAAGGTCGGTCATGCGAACGCTCAAATTTACATGGCAGCGGACGGACTTCCCCCCCTTGGGGTAGGCCCTTAGCGCCTCAGCCTCGCGCTTTCTAATTTATCGCGTAATAGTCTTTTCGATCGACGCTAACGATGTCCAGGCCGCGCAGTTTACATCTGTAAGTAGCCGCCCACTGCGTAACTCCAGCGAACCCATCACTCGCTCCCTCCACTACAAACTCGATATCCGCTAGTGGGTCTGTACGGATGGTAGCGATATTAAATGCCACGGCATCGTATGGGACCTCTCCGTCCATCACCCTACTTGGACGCCCCATCTTCATTCCAAACCCCAAAGCGAGTTCACCAAATCGCTTCAAGTCATCTGGACCGTAGGCTGGAAAGAAATAAGGGAACAGCTTATCCCGGCTGGATACCTCCGACCCTATATTTGCCTGACATCCTTCGACGATACCCCTTAGTGTCTCGTTGCTGGCAGATGCCCTTTTCTTTGCCATGACTTTATTTTCCTCAGCAATCGCTGCTTGCTCCGCCAGATCAGCTACGACTCGTCGCTTCTCCGCTTCCACGGACGCCGCATGGGCTCGCTCGGCTTCGGCTTTTCGATGCTGAGGCCCAGGCCATATGAGAAATCCACCCAAGATGACCGCAACGGAAGACAGGCCGACCACAAGGAATAGCCTTTCCTTGATCGCCGCTAGGGCCTTATCAGCATTTGCCATTTCGTTCCCACCGCAGCATTTGGGTAATGTTCACCGCCAGGTACATTGCTAGGCCAGCTATACCAAGCTCAATTGACGCGACTAGCCTATTTAATACCGGCGTCGCTGCGCAATTCTAATCGAGCGAGGAGTTAGCGTTTCCCGGATAGCTGTGAGGGTGGCTCACGCGAGCCCTTCAATCTACCTGACAGCGGGCGAATTTCCCCCCGTGCCACCCCTGGCCGATGCCGATTTGGTGTCAGGTCACAACATGCCGTTGAAAGCGGGCTCTGCCGGAGCGTACCGGGCGTGAATCTAGGGCACGGGCCATGAAACCACAACAAATATAATGGCTTGGTCAATAGTATCATAAGGGCTTGCCTCAGTGAGTCGACCAGAACGAGTGATTTTGAGTCTCATACGAATATCGATTGACTTTTTGATACGAAAGGATCACATCCTCTTTAGGTCTAATGATCCGAAAAGGGAGGACACCGAAATGGAGTACGAAATACGCGTCCAGATGCTCAAGCGTGAGGAAGACCTTAACCCCATGCCCTCCCTTGAGCTCGAAGCCGACTGGGAGGATGCGGAAATTGATCCCATCAAGCTTCAGCTGATCGGCAGTGACCTGAAGCTTTTCACAGACGGCAGCTACGTCTTTTTCGATGACGTGCTGTTCGAGCTGCTCGACGTATTGAGGGCAATCGGCGCCGAATATGAAAGGATCGACAATCTGGTAGGCGACGAAGACGAAGGGCATCTGCAGCTAGTCGCAGATTTTCGCACTTTCGTCGTCAACGCTTTGAGCCATCTTCCGCCCCATAAGCTGACGTTTGAAATCGACCCTCAATGGACGAAGTTTATCAAGCAGTGGTCGCGCGTTTCCCCGCAGCATGAGTGAGGGGCGGGCGGCCATCATGAAAGAGTTAGAGCACGTCACCTCGACCGTCACACCGAACGGACACCTCGTCGGCTACGCCCGCACCTCCACCACCGACCAGAAGGCAGGGCTTGAGGCCCAGCTCAGGGACCTCACCGGAGCGGGATGCGCGAAGGTGTTCCGCGAGGAGCTGTCCTCGGTGGCCACCAAGCGGCCGGAACTTGAGAGAGCTTTGGACTACGTGCGAGAGGGCGACACCCTCATCGTCACCAAACTCGACCGGCTGGCCCGCTCAGTGGCCGACCTCGTGGGGATCACCGCGAAGCTCCGATCCAAGTGCGTGGCCCTCCGTATCCTCTCCATGAACCTGGACACCGGAACCCCAACGGGCAAGCTCATGGTGAACCTGCTGGGCTCTATTGCGGAGTTCGAGCGGGAGCTAATGCTGGAGCGGCAGCTTGAGGGGATCGCCAAGGCGAAGGCAGAGGGGAAGTACAAGGGCCGGGCTCCCACGGCGCGGCGCATG
Source organism: Mesorhizobium sp. P2_E6 (assembly GCF_056403835.1). Classification (NCBI taxonomy): domain Bacteria; kingdom Pseudomonadati; phylum Pseudomonadota; class Alphaproteobacteria; order Hyphomicrobiales; family Phyllobacteriaceae; genus Mesorhizobium; species Mesorhizobium sp. P2_E6. Next base: position 51,601 of record NZ_JBFUEQ010000009.1, on the reverse strand, counting down.
GCCCCCGAGGTCATCAGGCTGAAGGCTGCGGGGAAGACCGCCGACGCCATCGCCCAAGAGCTGGGCATCGGGAGGGCGAGCGTCTTCCGCATCCTGAGGGCAGCCTAGCGACATTGGCGGACGGTGGCCCAGACACTCGATAACTGTGCGCGTGACAACACTACGAACCTGCACAGTTTATACTTGTTGATCGGCGACTCGTTATGGCCATACTGGGCGGCGCAACTCAAATCGGAGACTGCGCATGACCCTCCTGACACCCGCCCGCCTGCCGTCCCTCCCCGCATCCGCTGATGCATTCGCGGACCCTGACATCGCCATCAACTTCGCCCTAGACTGCCTTGAGCATTTCGAGGTGGGTTCGTTCCTGGCCGACCGAAGGGCTGGGAGGGCCCTCACGGGCTGGCTGTCGCACATCACCTCGGTTCGCGATGAGGTCCGCTCTTACTACGGCCCCAGCGCCGGTGCCCATCCGCCTCACCCGTAACGACGCCAGGCCTTCCCAGAGCCGGCCCCGAAGCAGAGTGTGAGTTTGTGATGTCGAGTCAGATAATCCGTAGGTATCTCGAAGCCAATCGCCGCATGATGGCCGAGGCCAAGGATATGCCCATAGGTATCTCAGTGGCGTTCCTCGGGGCCGCCATTTGGGGCTTCGACCCGCGAGACCCGAACGACCCGCTGACGCTGGAGGACCTCGCCGACCGATTGGGTTTCTCGCCAACCACCATCTCGCAGCACTTGCGGTATCTGGGCCACGGTTACCGCGAGGGCACACCCGGCCTAGGGCTGGTCGGGACGGTGCGGAACCCAGACAACGGGAGGAAGAAGATATTCTACCTGACGCCACGCGGACGGGGACTCCTCTCGCAAGTTGAGTTCATCCTGGAAGCTGGCGCGTAGCCGGTGCGCCAATCCGCTCGGCCCGTGGCGAGGGAGAGACCTACTTGATGAAGCGAGGAGCCACGTGGGTTCCCGACCGATAGCCCTCCTACTTGATATGCGGCCGGCCGGACCCAGTGTGCAATTCCCACCCACTTGAAGAGAGGCGTAGCCAAGGCCGACCCGTGCGGCGCGACGACGATGAATTGGGCTTGTACTTGAAGAGGAATTAGCAGCCCGACCAATAGCCCACCTACTTGATAAGCGGCCAGCCAGCGCGGTTTGCAATTTGGGGTCTACTTGAAGTGCGGCATGGCCGTACCCCTGTCATCCGATGGGCTGCGCTGGCGCTTCAATCGAGGAATGAATGCCCGCCTCCGAGAGATCGTATCGGTGGACCATTCCAGCCGCAGCGGGCCGAGCCATATGGTCAGGCCACATGCCGCATCCAGCCGTCATCAGGCCTTTTGGGGCCGCCCAACCATCTCACCAGCGCCCGACCCAATGGAGCCCCACCACGGGCCGTGCGGTCATGCGCCAAGATTCCTCACTCCTAACAACCTAGTCGGCAGCAGCGCCGATCCCCACCATTCACCCGCCCAGCCGGAGCCTCGATGGCCCCCCGCTCGGCCGCAACCCATCGAAAGACACGAAGCATGGACACCACGACCGCATTCGCACCAGCCGACGACGAGCAGGCCCGCATCCGCAGGGCATTCGAGAGGGTCTCCGCCAAGCTGGAGGCACGGAGGCAGGCCGATCCCAACAACCCGGCAGGCGACCAGGCCTTCCGCGACCGCATAGCCCTCCAGCAGCAAGAAGGACCTGATGGGGCCGGGGTGATCGAGAGGACCGCCAGAGCCGCGTCCATCGGAGCCTCCAAGGCGCTGTTCGAGACCAAGGACTTCCTAGTCGGTGAGCCCAAGGAGACCGACAAGGCGGACATCCGGCAGAGCTTCGAGGCCCAGGGCCGGGCGCTGGCCAACGAGAGCATCGGCTACGGGCTGACCGAAGGTGTCTCGCAGCTCACTGTCGGTCTCATCGGGGCCGGCAAGCTCCTGGCCCCACTCAAGGCCTACACTGAAGGCAGCGCCATCCTGAAGACTGGCTACGAGATCGCCAAGGGTGCCATCGCCGGCTACACCGTCCTCGATCCCCATGAGGACCGCCTGTCGAACCTGGTCGAAGAGTTCCCTGACCTCCAGAACCCCGTGACCAACTACCTGGCGGCTGACCCCGACGACACCGCTGCCGAGGGCCGCTTCAAGAATGCCCTGGAGTCCATCGGTGCGGACCTGACCCTGGTCGGCGCTGTGCGCGTCATCAAATATCTCCGCAATAGCGACAAAGCGGCGGCGGCGAAGGAGATCGCCAAGCTGGAGAAGTCCCGACTGGCCAATGCCAATGAGTACGGCCTACCTGATGCGCCCTCGGTCGGCGGCGAAGTGCGGGCTTCCGAGGTGAACTTCAACCCCGAGGAAGAGATACGCCCAGGGATATGGAAAGAGACCCCCAAGCCCGGCGAAGCACCCCGTGAGGTAGGAGCCATCGGAGGGCCTAGCCCGGCCAAAACCGAGGGGGTTCCAACTGGTCCTGCCGAAGACACCATGGAGCAGCTCGGCACCAAGCCTCCGATCAACCCGAAGACCGGCCAGCCCCTCCTCCCGACTGAGAAAGTCCCGCTCAAGGCCGTCCCCACCCAGGAGATACCTGGCGACGACATCGCGAAGATACTGAGGGACACCCAGGCGGATGCCAAAGCGGTCGAGACGTACGGCTCCAAGGCGCTGGCCCAGGAAGCTGGCCACGACTTTGGCAAGAGGATTCCCCTGCCCTGGCAAAAGCTTCACATCACTGGCAACGTGGAGTCCCTCATCCAGCGGTCGGCGAAGGTCCTGGAGGACCGCTTCAATGTCGCCAAGGGCGGCAAGGTTCTGACGGACGAGCATATGCGGTCTCTCGCGAACGAGCTGGGCCTCCAGTTCAATGAGGACCCGGCGCTCATCCTCGGGCAGCTCGCTGAGGCCGGTGATAAGGCTAAGCTCCTCGCTCCGCAGATGGAGGCCGCGCTCCGCCTCGGCAACCGCATGTTCAATGACGCTGACGACCTGGCCAACAGGATTGCCAACGGCAACCTCCACGAGTTCGGCGGCAACGTCCAGCTCGCCACCCAGGAGTTCATGGCGCGGCTCGGGGTCTCGTTCGACACGATGGCCTCGGCCAACTCCATGCTTGCAAACTCGGGGCGCACCTTGCGCTTCGCACGCTCCCAATTCCGTTTCAGGCCGGCCGACATCGCGCGGCTCAAAGGCATGGACCCCGAGCAGGTCATCATGGTGATGCGCAAGGCCGGTGGAGACCCCAAGAAGGTCGCCATGCTCCTCAACGAGAACTGGCGCAAACGGGTCCTGGACGAAGCCACTTGGCACCTAACAAACGGCCTCCTCTGGATGTGGCCAACCCACATGGTCAACCTAACGACCAACGCCTTCATGCTTGCTGCGCGGCCCATCGAGAAGACCTTCGGGTCGGCGGCCCTCCGTCTCATCACCAAGGACCCAGGGAAGAGGGCGGAGCTGTCCTCGCTCACAAGGCAGGGACTCCGCGAGTACCACTACACCATCGCCTCCCTGGCGGACGGCTGGTCCAATGCGGTCGAAGCCTTCAGGCGGGGTGACTCCATCCTCAACCCCCAGAACACGGAGTTCTTCGACGGCAGCGTGACGGGCCCCCAGACGCAACCGCTTCAATGGAAGCCCTGGAACTCCGTCTGGGACGTGGCGCACAACGCCTGGCAGTCGGCTAACTACCGTACCCTCGTGGGCTTGCCTACGCGGACGCTGGGCGGTGCCGACGAGTTCTTCAAGACGCTCCGCTACAGGGCCGTGGTGCAGTCCAAAGCTGCCACCGACGCGGCGGGCCTCGGGCTGACCGGCCGGGACCTCAAGGACTACGTGCAGAAGGCCATGGACAAGGCCCTCGACCCGGCAACCGGCAGGGCTCTCGACGCCAACGCGGTGCGGGAAGCCCAGATGACGACCTTCCAGCAGGACCTCAACTACGAGACCCTTCCCGGATTTGCGCTAGGGCGGGCCGTACAAAGTGCTCGCCGGACAGCCCCGATCCTGGCCCTAGTGCTACCCTTCGTGAAGACCCCCATCAACGTCATCCGGTATGGAATGAAGCTCACGCCGGGACTGAATGTCCTCCAGACGGAGTTCCGGAACGCACTCTTTGGAAAGACCGGGATGGAGGCCCAAGCTCAGGCTATTGGTCAGATGGCCATGGGGTCTATGTTCATGGGCCTCGCGGCTCATTTGGCGGCCAACGACTCTCTAACCGGCAGTGGCCCTGACAACTACGTGCTGAAGCAGGAGCTTCTCTCCACCGGATGGAAGCCTTATTCGGTCACCTGGATGGGGGCGGACGGCAAGCGGCGATACTTCCAGCTCGGAAGGTTCGACCCCGCCGCCACCGTAATGGGCCTCGTGGCCGACATCGTGACCCTCCAGAAGAAGAATCCCGACCAGGATAGATCGGATCTGATTATGGCGGTTGCCGTGGCGGTGGCCAAGAACCTGGGCGAGAAGACGTTCCTCCTCAACCTCAACAATTCGCTGAAGGCGGCCCTCGACCCCGAGACGGAGCTTCCTAAGTTCTTGGGGCGCACGGCGGGCTCTATGCTCCCTATGTCCTCCTTGATGCGTGGTGCCAATCCCGACCCGTACCTCCGTGAGGCGCGGACCTTCGTGGACAACGCCATCAGGGGCGTACCTGGGCTTTCCGAGACGCTCCCTCTCACCATGGATGTATGGGGCGATCCCATCGAGCGCCACGTTGGCCTCATGGACTCCCAGGACGCGGACATCGTGGAGGCCGAGCACAACCGCATCATGCTCCAGACGGACCATGGCATCGGCAAGCCGGGGACGGACCTTCAGGGCGTGGACCTTCGGGAGATCACCCTCACGCAAGGCAAGCAGGCCGGCAAGAACGCCTACCAGCGTCTCCAGGAGCTGTCAGGGCACATCCCAGGGCAGAAGAACCTCAAGGAGGTCCTCGCCGGCCTGATCAAATCGGAGCCATACCAGGACCTCCCCGATGGTGACTCCGACGTGAAGGGCACCAGGCTCAACAAACTCGGGGAGATCGTCCAGCGCTACCGCGAGGCCGCCAAGAAGGTGTTCCTCCAGGAGAACGTAGAGCTGCAACCCATAATCGGGAAGCGGCAGATGGAAGCTCGCGGAGCCGTCACGGCAAACAGAAAGGCCAGGACGGACGGGCAACCTGGCGCCAAGGCGCTGCTGGAGGCTCTCACCAACGGGCGGGCGCAACAATGAGCCGCGCCATCCAACTCGACCCACAAGGACGTAACGACATGACAGCTTCAAAGTACGGGTTCGCTCCCGGAGAACTCAACTCGCCGCATGCCATCTCCGCAGCGGTTGCCGCCTGGCACGAACCCCAGACGCAGGTTACAGCGGTGGGAAGTTTCCCGCTTGGCACCTACGGAGTCGTCTGGGCGGGGCAAGGCAGGGAAGGCATCCTGTGGGGTGCTGGGCACACTACCTCAGGGGTCCCGATGCTCGCCTTGGGCATTCGACGCCTGTTGGCCATGGTGCCAGCCGACTTGGAAGTCTTCGTGCAAGCCCATGCCGAGTTGGGGGCGTACATTGGGCCAAGAGGCCACATCCGGGCGGCTATGCGGCGAGAGGGCGAGACCTCGTCCGGCAAGCCTTTCGCCGGCTATGAAGTCCTCCGGGAGATTGCCCTTCGCCAAGACGAAGGAGGCTGGACGTATCGACCTGTCGCGAGGCCGCTCACACTCCATCGGCTGAGGCTAGCTACCGGAATCGCGCACGGAGAGGCCCGTCAGGCCGGTCTCGCGTACCAACGATCCACTACCCCGTCATTTGGCGACCTGACGCGGGGGTCTGTCGAGACATGCGAAATTCCGCGGCCTTTCACCATCGCCGTAGAGGGGCCATGACCTCAGAAGCGGAGCTGAACGAAGCCGAAGAAGAGCGGACCCCAGGCCGCGATATCCACCACGACCCTTGGCTGACTCCCGCATGTCCGGTTCTCCAGGCCCTCGCCACTACCGTCTTTGAGGACATCGAACATAACTCCCCCTCGCCACAGCGCCAGCGTCGGGACGCAACGCAGCGTCGCAGGGCAATCACCGGGAACCTCATCGCCAGCCTCGCCCTCCTGGTGCTCCATCACCCAGCCGGCACCCGCTTGGCCGTCTCAGCGAGGAACGACCAAGCGACCCGCTACGACCGCCCTCGGTTCCCCCGCGAGGTGGTCACGAAGCTAATCGGCAGCATGGAGGCATCGGGTTTCGTCACCCGGCAGCGCGGCGGGCGAGGCGGTCAGCGGTCCACCATCGAGCCGACTCCACGCTTCCGCAGTATGATGGTGGACCTAGAGCTAGCCCCGAGGCCGATTGGTCGGGAGGCGGGGGCAGAGACCATCGTTCTCAAGGCCTCCACCGGGAGGGGCCGCAGCAAGCTCCTCCTGGACTACGCCGACACGCCCGAAACGGTCGCTATGCGGGCGGACATGACGGCCATCAATGCGTTCCTCAACGAGGCCGACATCCGACTAGACGGCAGCCCGCCTCCTCCCCCCGTCCTCCTCACCCGCCGCTTCCAGATCGAGCACCAAGACGCCCCCCATACGTTCGACCAACACGGGCGACTCTACGGCGGCTTTTGGATGAACCTTCCGAAGACTCAACGGCATCTCCTTAGGGTCGATGGCGAAGAGGTGGCGGACCTCGACTTCACCGCCATGTTCCCGCAATTGGCTTACCTCCAGGCCGGCCAGACCCTGCCTCAGGGCGACCCGTACAGCGGCATTGGGGGCCTACCGCGTGCAGCGGCCAAGATGGGTCTTTCCGCGCTGCTCTGCCGCCGTGGGACCATGCGCCGGCTGCCTAGCGAGGTCCGGGAGGCCGCAGGCAACGAGTGGAACGCCGAGCGGCTCAGCGGGGCTCTGGCGGAACGTCACCCGGCCATCGCCTCCATGTTCGGCACCGGGCTTGGCCTCAGGCTCATGTTGACCGAGAGCCGCATCCTGGTCGCGACGCTGCGCACCCTGATGGAACAAGGCGTCCCGGCATTGCCGATGCATGACGGAATCATGGTGCCGGCCTCGAAGGAGAAGGAGGCTAGGGAGGCCATGGATTCGGTGGCAGTAACGATTGTTGGGGTGGTGCTGCCTGTGACCAGGAAGGGGTTCGAGGCCTTCGACTTTAGACGTCTGGGGCGATGAATTGTCCCCGGATTGAAGGCGTGTCGGAATCATTCGTGTGATTAAATATCTTCTTCGCCGGATCATATTCGAAGCGGCTATGGACCTGCCCATCCAGTTGGATTAGCTCCAGGCGGTTGCGCACGATCCGCCATGCATGCTCGTTCTTGTTATTGCCTTCGACGATCATGCCGTTGTCGTGAAATCGTATCCGCTTTGATCGGTTGGGCGGATTGAAGAACAGACGGTAAGCTTGACCTAAGAGTAGGGACCGGATGTCGCCTGCTACAGCCGGTTTCTGGTCGCTGGGCGGAACTACCGCCTTCTTAATTCGATTGCAGGCCGGTCCTAATGCAGCCACCAGGTTGCCGTCCCCACGACTGTCATCGTAGTCGGCAGTTGTCACCCCGAGGAGGTCGGTGGGGAAATGGAGCGTCCTTTGCGACCGGGGTTTTATTATGAAGCACTTGTCTCTCCCGATCCGGCCTACAAATAGCCCTAACTCAAACAGCACGTTGTCCCGCACTGCGTCTCGTTGCTCCCCGTTCTTCACTAAGGTGTCATCGCCCCTGAAAATAAACGCAGCCGCGTCAAAGCGATCAAGGGCCTCATAAAGGGCCTCGATACTAGTCTTGCTCAGTTCGAAAATGCCCTGGGACCAAACGGTAACTTCGAGGTTGTGCTCAAGGTTCTCTTGTGCTGCGTAGGCGGCGTCCAATCCTTCGACCGATGACCCGATAAATAGGCGCTTCTTCACTGGTTGCTCCCCCTCCAGTTCGCAATGTCCCAAATCAGTCTGACATAAACCGGAGCCGGAGGTAATGCGTATCGATATTTCTAGTCCGTTCATTTGGCGACTCCAGGCCGAAAGTATGCCGCCTCAAACCTCATGTTGCGTTTTAGCGACCTCACCAGCATAAGGCCCGACTGTTGGCGTCAATTGCTCTGTCCACAGAATAGGCATCTTGAACCACCTTGAGGTGTCGAGACAGATCGATTGGACCAACTGCGTGACATAAACAGCCCAGACGCACTAGGCCGCCAGAGGCGGCAGTTGACAAACTTCCGGTACATTTCGTGTGCCGTGGGCCTACCGAACGGTGATTGCTTTGTGGCTGCAAAGCTGAGAGCCTACTGCTCAGTTTTGCCGGAGGGGTTGGGGATGGGACTAATGGGTCTGCGGCTGGCTGCGGCCAGTGCCGTTTTGGTGCTCCAGGTATTGGCTGGGCCGGCCTTCGCCGAAACCGTGGACGTAAAGTATCGCGGCCCCGTGGACCTGGCCAAATTCGAATGCACCGGGGAGCTAGACAGCAGCGTCGTCAAGCGGGTCTGCTACAACGCCGAGCACTCCTACATGCTCATTCGCCTCAAGCAGGTCTGGTATCACTACTGCGAGATTGACCAAGGCACAGTGTCGGCGCTGCTGGCAGCAGGGTCCAAAGGCAGTTTCTACAACGACAACATCAAGGATGCGGCTACTGGCGGCAAGTTCGGTTGTAGGGACAAGCCGGTGCCGGAGTTCTAGTGACGAGCTTCGCGGAACCCAGCCCGGTTCGACGTGAAGGACCCCGAGACAGGCATCAAAAAGAACTACTGGTTTGCCATCAACGAGGACCGCCCGTTGTTCTTCTTCGCGGGCCTCTGGAACTATCCGCGCGATGCAAACAACAGTGTGCGGTTCGCAAAATCCACCAACTCGCCATCGTTTATCGCGGCTGTCTCCCAGGCCGGATTGGTGTCGTGATGAAAGCGATTGGCGTAGTCGAGTAGGTCACGCAACTCCACGGTATCAGCGACGGACAGTATGTCGTTTCCAGTGCCGTGACGCTGCTGGCACTTGCCGACAAAAGGACCGAGTAGTGAGCCGGGCGGGAAATCAGGCGGACACGCCACGCGCACAAACGCCTCCAGAATTGGACGGAGGGCTGCGGCGACTGATCGCTCTACAGCAGGATCGCTCGCCTGAAGGTAACGAGAAACAAGCTCGTGGCGCTTGTCATGCTCTGTGATGCTGTCGTTTCGAACGTCCCACTCATACAGCTCTGATCCCACGTTGGCGCGGCCTATGCGAAACGCTGAGCGCGTATTCGTATCTGCCCCTTCCCAAAGGGAGCATAGGAATGGCTTTGAGTGAGACAGAACCACGACTTGAGCGACGCGAGAATAGAGGCGCCGCAGCTCCTGTTTCGTTGTCAACGAACGATTTTCGTCTAGGCTGGTCATCGGATCATCAATTATCACTACCGTCTTAGCCAGATTGGCGTCCTGCTCTAGCGAGGCGAAGAAGAAAGCCAAGGCCAGCGTATTTCGATCACCGGCGCTCAGCGTGTTCCGAAACGAAGGTCCGTGTCCCGCTGAGATGTCGACATGCTGCTGGTTTATCACGACGGAGTATGATGCCGACGAGCCAGCACGGTTGTTGACCGATGAGAACTGAGCGATCCGAAAGCCCGCATTGAAGCGCCGGAGATAGTCATTGATGGAAGTCTCATACGTCGGGAAAATTGTCTGGCGATATCTATCTAAGTCCTCGCGGGCTTTTGCACGGTTCGCCTCGGTGACCTTCTTGGCGGCCTTCTCCGTCAGATAGTCTTGGCACAGTGCCGCAATCGCTGGATCGAAGCGTTGCTTACGCGCATTGAAGGCGCTCAAGTCGCTGGTCAGCGCCGGAATCTCGTCTGCCCCAGCCCTTTCGCGGACGATCTGTAGCGCGGGGTTGCAGGCTTCGAGCCGCGTTGACAATACACCAATGTCTGCGAGCCGCTTGCGATATGCGTGAATTGCATCAATCGCCTCTTGGCCCAAAGACATGGGTTCAAGCGGCGAAACAGCCTTTGCACGCAGGTGCCCGAGAACAGCCTCACGAGCGGCAGTCCATTCGCGTGAGATCGCAGCGGTATCGACTCTTATTTCCGGAACATCGGCAAACTCCTTCCAAAACTCGCAGTTCTGCGCTGCGGTTCTAATAGCGCGTTCAAAAGCAGCTGGAATATCTCCACCGTGTGCGTCGCGAACAGCGAGCCCGGTCTCTCGAATGGCGCGTTTCAATGCATCGTACTCGGCGCTGAAATAGCCTTGATAGTGCGCGATGATCGGCGAGTTCTGCAGTCCCTGCATACAGAACGGACACGCGTCGCCTTCCCGCCCCTCGGAAGCTGCACTGATAAGCTCCATTCCTTCGGCCACCCAGTTTTCCCCGGCTCGTCCGAGGCGCTTCAAATGCTCTCGCACCCGCGTTGCAGCCTGCGCCTCAAGATTGGCCAGCGTCATTCCGAGAATCTGTTGGACGACGGCGGTGTCAAAATCAGGTAGTGCGAAGGGTTCAAAGAGCGCCTTTTGGCGAATAGCATCCGAGGATTTCGCGGCTGCTAAGCGTCGCTCCGCTTCCCGTATCTTCCCATCGATATTTGGGTCCGCTTTGAACGCACAGAAGGCTTCCACCGTCGAGTCACCGCGCAATTTGGCAGGGATTGCTGCAGCCTTGAGCTTAAGAGCAGCATTGTGTGCTTCCACTTTGTCTATTTGTGAAAGTAAGGCAGCGTTCAAAGTGACGCCCTGCGCCCCAACGATAAGTTCGTGCAGTTTTTGCCGGTGTGACGCGCTTACTTCTATCCCGGAGCAGACGTTGTTCGCGACAAACTCGTCATCAAACACAGCGACATGGGGCGGCGGGTGACTCCAGGTTCCGTTCTGGAAGACGTTTGGGCTTCCGTCGTGCTTTACGACAATGTGCGGCGGGTGCTTGGCGCCGAGCCTATGACGATGAAGGATGTGACTGGCTTCGCCGGTAGCCAGAGAACGCAAAATAGCCGCAAGTGTCGTCTTCCCCCGGCTGTTCTCTGCATATACGAGAGAGAACGGCGTGAATGCTAGATTTGCCTGTGGCGTCACCGAGTCGAACGCCCCAATATTCCTCAGTAATGAGATGTGTTCGATCATTTTGCCCCGCCACCCAGTTTGACTGAGCTTAGACTAAGAGCGGGCGGGATGCAGTCAGATGTTGCAAGATCCGAAAACAATCCCCACGAATAGACGTCGGTCCATGGATGAAACCAACCCCTCAGCTCTCATCTCGCCAGATTACCCGCCGAACTGTCCTGATTTCAGCCAGTCGCCTAACCCGAATATCCTGCCGTTCTCGGGCCGATGGGTTTTGTGTTTCGGCACGCATGTACTCGTTCTTGCCACACCGTCCGCAACTCATTTTGCTGCCAACCAACTCAGCCTCAATGTCCCCAAAGATTTCCTTCAGATCACTCGGCTGATACCAACGCTTTACGTTACAGAGGCCGCAGCGGACTAGCACCAGCTGTCCAATGTCATGGGCATTGCTGAGCTTCCATTCGCCGCCTCGCTTCCGTCTTCCACCAGTATCAGGCATGGCCAAAAATAGGAACCCATTCCTCTCCGAGTCAATTCACCCTTGACATCTATGTTCTCTTTTTGTTCACTGCGACCATCACGCTTGGGGATACCCGTAATGGCTACGATGCACCTAGATGCCGAATCCAAAGCCGAACTGCACTCCGAAGCGGAGAAGCTCATAGCCCGCTACGAAAGCCCCCTTGAGACTGTGAAGGCGCTCATGGCCTACAACTGCGAGCTTGAGACCCAAATCCTCGCCCTCGCTCACAGATATCCGGGGCTGGTGGCGATCAGCTTTGACCCAACGCCGCCTGTGCTGGGATGAAAGTAGCGGCGCTCAATGCATGACCTTATCGCGTTTATTGAGAGTAACTCTGCGCTGGTAGCGGCCAACCCGGCAGCCTTTGCCACTTTTGCCGTCCTGTTCGGAGGCGGTGGGTTTGCTGTTGGACGGTATTTACTGACCGAGCGCATCGCCAATCTGGAAAGCCGAATTGCCAGACGCGACGAGGAAATCACGGACTTAAAGGCCAAGCAGAAAGCGCCAGAGCTTGAACCTTCAATGATGCCCATACTCGGCACGACTGCGATTTTTCCAAGTGAGCCGGTCACCTCACACCGAGTGGCGCAGCGGAAAGAGAACCTTGATGTCAGATAACCTCCTGCCCCAGCAGAAAGCCCCCAAGCTAATCGTTGTCACCGCCTTCGACCGGGATGAGACCGGCGACCTTCAGCCTGTCTTTGGGCCTGCCGAGCAGCAGACCGAGGACCGGGCGATAAGGATCGCAAAGGGCCTAGCGGGGAAGCATGCGGGCGTCATCGCATGGTCGCGGGACGCTAACCCGTCGTTGGGCGAATACGGGGAGCCAGCGACACTCTTTGTGGGGGGCGAAGTGCCAGACATGGAGTGATGGATCGCCGGTTTACCTCCTAGACAGAAGGGAGGAACATCTTCTCTTCCTTGGCGGCCGCCTCGAATGCCTTCCGGGCTTCTTGAGGTGGCATCTCGTCGGCCAGAGCGGCCATGCAAACGCGCATCGCGTAGTTCCACTTAGGCCCTTTCTTGGTCCACTTGAGGAGCTGTTCGGCAGCACCCTCGACATGACTGACCCCGTAGCGGAGCCCAGGACGGTCGGTCCTAACGTAAACGGGAGGGTTGAACCAATGCAGAGCCATGAGGGCTATTCGCGACTATCAAAGACGACGAACAGGTCCAAGGCTGTCATTGCCATCACACCTTCGCCTTCCGCCAGCCAGCCCACCATGCTTCCCATTGGGAGCAGAACCATCGCTCCCCTCGTGCAGGATTAATGCGAGTAGCCAAGTAATACGCTTGGCCCGGCATGTGATAGATGTGCTCGCCCCGTTCGTTGATGTTGCCCTTGATGTCGCAGCCCGCCCTGCGGACCGCTACCGTGCTCGATGAAGTTCCAGAGACATGGACGCGCGGGAGCTGGGACCGGTCATTGGTCGCAACGTAGGCGACTGAAGTAACCGCCAGCAGCGCCAGAGCGAGAGTAAGGCGAGCAGCGAGAAGCGAGCGCCACAATGGCTTTCGCCGTCTCGCCCATTTGGGATGAACTACTTTGCTCATCGCCTCTCCCCAAGGATAGAATGCGTCCACTAGGGCTAGAAGTCCAGACGAGGCAGGTAATGGCGGCGTCGAGACGACATCGCGATAACTCCCCCCTATGGGGTAAAGGGAGGCCCCCTGGTGGTCTTTAGGTGTTCGCAGCGCCGAGGCCGGCTTTGGGGGGTAGAAGTGCCGAGCGATCCTCGCCCTCATCGGCCCTGACTTATCAGATGGCGCTCCTTCGGCCTGCCGGGTGGTAGTGCTCAAAGTGACTGCATTAAGGTACCGGAAAGACTGGCCGCAGTTCCGCCAGGTAGAAGAGGGAGGGGAAGCTATCCCCCGCACCATGGCCACCGCAGGCCCGCCCATCACAGTCCAGGGTCTCCAGCCAGCATGGCCAGAACCTTGCCGCAGGAGTCCCGCAGGACCGTGGGGTGTATGACATAAGGTGGCGGGTGGTAAGCCCGGAGGATCAGACCGCAGGGCGCTGAAGGTCGATGATGAAGTTGCTGCCGGCCTCCGCGCCATAGCTCATTGCGGCAACCCCGGTGACCGTGAAGACGATGCCCAAAGGGAACACCACCGCGAGCAGCAAGATGGCGAGGCCGAACAGCAGCCAACCGTGGCGAACAAAATAGGGCATGAGGCCGACCGCTATCAGCAGCCGCATCTCCAGGTTCCAGACGGAGCCGAGGACGCGCCCTACCATGGGGATCATCTCGTTCAAGGAATCCTCGACACGCTGAAAGTCGCTACGCGGGGCTGTTGGTGGCTCAATGGGGCCAGGACCTGGCTCAGTCGCCGCATCCACCGGAGTCAACAGCGATTCGGCCGGCGGCGCTTCCGCACCAGCCCATCTGGCAGGCAGCAACCACCCGATGACGAAGCCAATGGGGCCGAACACAACCGCGCCGCTCACTGCACTGCCCAGAGCCGCAACGCCCGTGCTGAGGCCAATGAGGTACCCAACACCGCCGAAAATGAGGCCACGCGTCAGCCGACTTTGTGTGTAGCGTGGGGCTGGGCCGCTCATCCGAATGAGAACGTGAAGGGCTTGCCACCAAGCGTGCCCGAGCCTGTCCCACGAGTGCCAGTCGAGACGAACGTGAAGGGGCCGCTCGTGCCGTCGCTGCAAGTGAACGTGCCACTCCCCTCGCGGTTGGTCGTATAGACGAAGTCACCTTTGCAGGTGCGGCCCTTGTTGCTCACAATGGAAAGCGTTCCGGCTCCATCGATCTGGCCGGTGGCCGAACCCGTGAAGGTCTCCGATCCGTCGCCCGATTGCCCCCTAACCGGCAGCGTCATCGCGCAACCGCTAATCGTCAGCATCGCCGCCATGGCTACGCAAGCATTCCGCATAAGACTCGCCCCCCAAATATGCTGGCAGGAGCTATACATCTAAACCCCAGGTAGGCAATCGCCCCACCGACTGTCGCAATGGTGGCCCAAAGAGAGGCCGTCCCCCCGTCCCCGGCGCAGTTCCTAAGGACTCCGAGGTGTGTCACTAATGTGTTCGCTTGCTAGGGGAGCGCATCAATGGTCTTTTTCGGGACGATAGGGTTCATCGCGATTGCAGTAGGGATCGCCCTGTTGGTCATGTGGGCTACCGCCGTCGATGCCTCGCGCCCTGCTCCCAGATGGCTGGTGATTGTTGCGGTCTACAGTGCCAACCTTGGGCTAGGCGTTGCGGCGCTAATTGTCTTCCTGGCCATGTCTCGCTCGGGCAGGCTAGCTGATTGGGTCCTGGCGGCAGCCGTCGCCGGCTCCTGCCTGGCCGGGGCGGTCAGCATGTTGGAGGCGAGTGGTAGGGTGCTGAAGGGGAAGTCCGACAATGCCGAAGCGGCCGCGCCGCCTTCGCCTTAGGACTCGACCGGCGTGACGACTCCTCCCGGCTGGCCGTGCCAAACCGTTCGGACCGGTCAGACCCGCACTGCCAACGCTGACACGATGAACGACATAGTGGCAAAGACATAGCGGGGAGGCGATTGATCGACGACTTGGGTAACGAGGGTGTTGAAGAGGGCTCCCGCTTGACCGTCCCCCCTCCCGTCACGGCCGGCCGGCCCACCTCGCCGCTATTGCCAGTACTTTGAATGATAGGGGGACGGGGACTTCACGAGGCGGCAAGTGGTCTGCTACTCAGATGACTAGGATTTCGAGTCGTGCTGTGGGGGTCGGGAAGTTGCCAAGTCGAGAATTTCTCCAAGAATATCCACTATACCGAAAATTCAACATGGAGATACCAAACTCTCTCGGATCGATTCCGAAAGGGAGGATCAATCGAGCATGCCCGAAGTGCAAATCTGATCAGACCTTTGCGATGATCAACGAGTATTATGAGGTTGGTCGCATTACTAACGGAGACACTGGTGGCGAAGTGCTGAGGCTTCGGTACCTTTGCATAGGCTGCGAAGAGGTTGAGGCATTCTTCGTCGTTAAAGTTGCGAATGACCGAAAATCCATCATGAAGATTGGTCAATTCCCGCCTTGGGATGTTGCGGGCGACCCCTCGGTCGAAAGGCTTCTCGGAGAGCGCAAGGACTATCTTCGCAGGGCGCTTGTCTCAGAGGCGCAGGGATACGGCATCGGCGCGTTTGCCTACTACCGACGCATCGTGGAAGAAATAATTGATGAGCTACTTGGCGAAGTGGCTGACCTAATCGCAGAAGCAGAGCGAGCGCACTACTTGGAGGCGCTGGAGCAAACGAAGAAAACTCGGGTCACTGCCGAGAAGATAGAGCTTGTCAAAGATCTGTTGCCACCAATACTCCGTCCGGATGGGATGAACCCGCTGAAGACGCTTCATGAAACCTTGAGCGAGGGCCTTCATGCCGAATCCGACGAGCGTTGTCTTGAACTCGCGATGGAGGTCAGGGAAATCCTGATATTCTTGGCGACGCAAGTGGCGCTTTCCAAAGCTGCCGCGAAGTCGTTCACCTCGAACATGCGGGCACTGCTTCAGAAGAAGGGCGTGAAGGGCGGCGGTGCGGGTTAGGAAAGTCCTTAAGGGACTAGAGTTGGGCACCACACCGAAAGCACCGGCTCAATCTTCCGCATCTCCGTCGCAAGCCCTGGCAGCATGGCATCCGAGGAGCCATACTTGACGTGAACCGAGGGGGAGGAGTGACCCGCCATATACTCCCGAGCACTGTCCTCCACTCCGTAGCGCCGGCAAAGGTCAACGAAGAGGTGGCGCAGCCCGTGATTAGGGGCGACCCCAGAGCGGACCAGACCCACTGCCTTGCTCTTCACCCATCGCCCAATGAGTGACGTTGCGCCGTTCCTAAATAGCTGACCAGCAGGGGCGCCCCTCGCCCACTCAAGGAAACCCTCTGCTTTTAGGGCCGGATGGACGGGAATGCGCCGTTCGCTGCTTGCGGTCTTAAGGGAGCGCTTGCCGGCACTTGTCACTTTGAGGAACCACGATCCCTCGGCCTCAAAGAGATCAGCTTTCCTCAGCGTGTTCGCTTCGCTAATCCGGAGGCCCGCATAGAGGCACAGCCACGGCAGCCAGCGCTTGCTTGCGTCGGTCTCGTTCCGCGCCGCCCTGAGAACCGTGCGAGCCTCCTCAAGACGATACGCGGTCTCGCCACCGGGCTTCTCCATATAGCTTGGCAGCTCGACCTTGCCCGAGACCGTCTCCGCCGCCGCCATCGTCTCTCGGTGCTCCCGCAGGCGCTTGCCCCAGTTGATGATGGTCCCGAGGTTTACAAGCCGATCTGCGATGGACCGATTGGACGGCTCTCCCGCTTCCAGCATCGCATCCGCCCAGGCCTCGACCTCATGGACTGTCACGGTTGCCGCATTGGTTGAGCCCCGGTGGTGAGCGAAGGCATCGGCAATGCGCTTGTACTTCTTGACCGAGTTCTCTGGCATAGGCTTGGAGCCTTGCCCCGCGCTCCGCTTGGTGGCTTGAGCGTCGATGATCGCGGCGAATGTGACCACGGGACGGCCTGGCGCGGCCACTACGGACACTGGCTCCAAGACGAAGCCGGGAGCACCTTCAAGCTCCGGGACCGGCCTGTAATCGCCTCCGCTCCGCGCCACTAGGCCCCGTCGAGCAGCCCCCATCATGTCCGCCAGGTCGAAGGTCAGGAGACGCCGCGCCTCCTCCGTGACCAGAAGCCCCCGAGCCGCGAGGGCCGCATCAGCCTCAGCCCCATGCATTCCTTCCAGAGCCATCACGAAGTCTTGCCCCAGGCTCGCCTGGAGTGCTGGGAACCTGATGAACAGGGAGAGGGCCAACCGCACCCGTTCATGGTCGCCTGCCTTGAAGTAGGCGAGAAGAGCGCCCCGAAGTTCGGCACGTTCGCCGGGAGCCATTGAGATCATCGCCCCAGCCAACACCCCGCCATCGTCAGCACGGGCCTCTGGGGCCGGCAGACTTGGAGGAGCGTAAAACGGCTCTTCCTCATGCGCCGCCAGGAAGGCCTTGGCGTATTCGCCCGCGAGTGCGAAGCGTTGCTTCTGGGTTAGACCCCGAGGACCGTTCTCCAGGAGCGTCCCCCACGCCCCAAGCTTGAGGTCCCAAACAGCGAGGCGCTTGCGGTAGACTTCGCCGGCTCGATCCCGGTCATATTCCCCGAGGGACCGAGTGAATTCTTGAGTTTTCCCCAGGTCGGAGACGCCAAGAGACCGCAAATCGACGCGCCGATCCCATAACCTTTGGGGCACACGGAACTTGCCCTGCCACACCTCAGAGCCTTTGCGTTTGGACAGACCCCGCATTCGCCACCGCTTACCAGCCATACCAGAGCACTTTCCCATAACAGCCCGAATTAACGGAAGCCACGGAAAACTCTAAGTTTTTGATGCTGCTTCGAAAACGAATGGTGCTGCGAGAGAGGATTGAACTCTCGACCTCTCCCTTACCAAGGGAGTGCTCTACCACTGAGCTACCGCAGCCGCCGATGGCGGGGCTTCTGCCATATCGAACCGGCAAGCGCAAGGCCAAGTGCAACGCTTCTGTGAAAGCCTTTGCCGGATCGCTTTTCATGACATGGCGGCGCCACAATGTTGGCTATCCCTGAATAGCGGGCTGGTTGGTTGCGGGACAATGAACGACAAGACAATTCCACTGAAAAAGGGCGGCACGAACCGCAAGGACCGGCTCGCCGAGCAATTGCGCGCCAATCTACAGAAGCGCAAGGCGCAGTCGCGCTCGCGGCGTATCGGCGAAGCCGACCAACGACCGGACGGGCTCGGCTCGGCGAAGGAAATGCAGAAAGATTAACTCAAATCGGCCACTCTTGGACCGGAGCGGGCGAAATCCTATTTCTTGAACCAGACCGGCCAATGGTCTAGAGGGGCCGATACTCAACCGATTGAACCGGCTTTTTTGGCCGAGAGGGACGTTCTTCCATGGATCGCATCAGAATTGTCGGCGGCAACAAGCTTGCCGGAAGCATTCCGATCTCAGGCGCCAAAAACGCGGCGTTGCCCTTGATGATCGCCTCGCTCCTGACCGACGACACGCTGACGCTGGAAAACGTGCCGCATCTGGCCGATGTCGAGCAGCTGATCCGCATCCTCGGCAATCACGGCGTCGACTATTCGGTCAATGGCCGCCGCGAAAAGCAGAATGAGGGCTATTCGCGCACCATCAATTTCTCGGCCCGCAACATCGTCGACACCACGGCCCCCTACGAGCTGGTGTCGAAGATGCGCGCGTCGTTCTGGGTGATCGGGCCGCTGCTGGCGCGCATGGGCGAGGCCAAGGTGTCGCTGCCGGGCGGTTGCGCCATCGGCACGCGCCCGGTCGATCTTTTCCTCGAAGGCCTGCAGGTGCTGGGCGCCGATATCGACGTCGACACCGGCTACGTCATCGCCAAGACCCGGAACGGCCGACTTGTCGGCAACCGCTACGTGTTCCCGAAGGTCTCGGTCGGCGCCACCCACGTCCTGATGATGGCGGCGTCGCTGGCCAAGGGCGAGACGGTGCTTGAAAACGCCGCCTGCGAGCCCGAGATCGTCAACCTCGCCGAGTGCCTCAATGCCATGGGCGCGAAGATTTCCGGCGCCGGCACGCCAACCATCACCATCGATGGCGTCGAATCGCTGTCGGGCGCCCGCGTGCGCGTCATCCCCGACCGTATCGAGACCGGCACCTATGCCATGGCTGTCGCCATGACCGGCGGCGACGTCGTGCTCGAAGGCGCACGCCCCGAACTGCTGCAGACCGCGCTCGACGTGATCGCCCAGACCGGCGCCGAGATCACGCCGACCAATTCCGGCATTCGCGTCAGGCGCAACGGCGCCGGCATTTCGCCGGTCGATGTGACGACGGCGCCATTCCCGGCCTTCCCGACCGATCTGCAGGCGCAGTTCATGGGCCTGATGACCATGGCCAAGGGCAAGTCGCGCATCACCGAGACGATCTTCGAAAATCGCTTCATGCATGTGCAGGAGCTGGCTCGGCTCGGCGCCCACATCACGCTTTCGGGCCAGACGGCGATCGTCGACGGCGTGCCGAAGCTGAAGGGCGCGCCGGTTATGGCGACCGATCTTCGCGCCTCCGTGTCGCTGGTCATCGCAGGCCTGGCAGCCGAAGGCGAGACCACGGTCAACCGTGTCTACCATCTCGACCGCGGCTTCGAGCGGCTGGAGGAAAAGCTTTCCAATTGCGGCGCGGTGATCGAGAGGATTTCCGCGTAGGCCAATCGCCAGGCCTCGCGGCGCGGTTGCGCGGACGGGAAAGACCCGCCTGGAGCTTGTTTCATCTCGATTAAGGTCGAGATGAGGCTCCAGATTCCTGTCTGAGCATGATCTTTTGCGAAAACCGGTTTCCACTTTTCGGGATCATGCTCTAACAGAAGGCTGAACAATCAACCTTCAGGTGCGAAATCCGCATGACCGCCCTTAAGCTTATCGCACTCGACGACCAGGATCTGAGCATCGTTTCGGCCCATGTCCAGGATGCCGTGATGAAGGTCTCGGACCTCGAGTTTCTGCCTTCGGCCAAGCGTTTCGTGCTGACCATGAACCGCTTTGTCTGGGAGGCCAAATCCAGCCTGTTTCGCCAGCACAATGAGCGGCGGCAGGCCGTGCTGCATTTCGACCGCGTGCTCGGCGCCAAGACCAATGGCATTGCTCGAGACAAGCCGGCCGAGGTCCTGTCGCTTTTGGCGGTCAGTTTCATCGAGATCAGCAAGCCGGCCGGTATCGTCGAGCTGATCTTTTCGGGCGGCGGCACCATCATGCTCGATGTCGAGTGCATCGAGGCCCGCCTTGCCGACATCGGCGGCGCGTGGGAAGCCACCTCGCGTCCCGTGCACAAGGCTTGAGCGTCCGATGGCCATCACGCTTCGTCAGTCCGATGCCGATTTCGAGCAGCGTTTCGCCGCCTTCCTTTTGACCAAGCGAGAGGTGTCGGCCGATGTCGATGCCGCGGTGCGCGACATCATCGCGCGCGTGCGCGCCGAGGGCGACGCGGCGCTGATCGACTACACCAAGAAATTCGACCACGCCGACCTCGGAAGCCTCGGCATTGCCGTTTCGAAGGACGATATCGCCCGGGCTTACAAGGCCGCCGACCCCAAGACGATAGAGGCGCTGGAATTCGCGCGCGACCGCATCCGCACGCATCATGAGCGACAGCGGCCCAGGGATGATCGCTATACGGACGCCGCCGGCGTCGAGCTCGGCTCGCGCTGGACGGCGATCGAGGCAGTCGGGCTCTATGTACCGGGCGGCACCGCGAGCTATCCAAGCTCGGTGCTGATGAACGCCATACCGGCTGGGGTGGCGGGCGTCGAACGCATCGTCATGGTCGTGCCGGCGCCTGGCGGCATCATCAATCCGCTGGTGCTGGTGGCGGCTGATATCGCTGGCGTGTCGGAAATTTATCGTGTCGGCGGCGCGCAGGCGATCGCCGCGCTTGCCTACGGCACCGAAACGATCAAGCCGGTGGCCAAGATCGTCGGACCCGGCAATGCCTATGTGGCGGCGGCCAAGCGCCAGGTGTTCGGCACCGTCGGCATCGACATGATCGCCGGGCCCTCGGAAGTGCTCGTCGTGGCCGACGGCAGCAACGATCCGGACTGGATCGCCGCCGACCTGCTAGCCCAGGCCGAGCACGATGCGTCGGCGCAGTCGATCCTGGTCACCGACGATCCGGCCTTCGGTCGTGCCGTCGAAAAGGCCGTGGAACGCCAGTTGCAGAGCCTGCCGCGCGCCGAGACGGCAGCGGCGAGCTGGCGCGATTTCGGCGCGGTGGTCGAGGTCGTCACGATCGACGCCGCGCTGCCGCTGGTCGACCGCATCGCCGCAGAACATGTCGAACTTGCCATAGACGATGCCGAAGGGTTTCTGGCGCGGATGCGCAATGCCGGTGCCGTGTTTCTCGGCCGCCACACGCCGGAGGCCATCGGCGACTATGTCGGCGGCTCCAACCACGTGCTGCCGACGGCACGCTCGGCGCGCTTCTCGTCGGGCTTGTCCGTGCTCGACTTCGTCAAGCGCACCTCGATCCTGAAGCTCGGACCGGAGCAGTTGCGGATTTTGGCGCCGGCGGCGATTGCGCTCGCCAAGGCGGAAGGCCTCGATGCGCACGGCCGCTCCGTCGCCATACGACTGAACATGTAGGCCGCGATGTCGGACTCCGATCAAACCCGCGCCAGGCTGATCGATGTCGAACTCGATGAATCGATCGGCCGTTCGACGCCCGATGTCGAGCATGAGCGTGCGGTGGCGATCTTCGACCTGATCGAGGAGAACAGTTTTCAACCCGTCAATGACAACGGCGCCGGCCCCTACCGGCTGAAACTGTCACTGGCCGAGCAGCGCCTGGTCTTTGCCGTGGCGCGCGAGGACGGGGCTGCCGTCGTCACCCACATCCTGTCGCTGACGCCGCTCAGGCGCATCGTCAAGGATTACTACATGATCTGCGAAAGCTATTACGACGCCATCCGCTCCTCGACGCCGAGCCATATCGAGGCGATCGATATGGGCCGCCGCGGTCTGCACAATGAGGGCTCGCAAACGCTGATGGACCGGCTGGCCGGCAAGATCGACATCGATTTCGATACGGCGCGCCGGCTGTTCACGCTGGTCTGCGTGCTGCACTGGCGGGGCTAGCCCTGGCTGCCCTGCCCCGCTCGATCCTGTTCCTGTGCGGCATGAACGCCGTGCGCTCGCCAATGGCCGAACAGCTGGCGCGGCGGGCGCTGCCGGCCACTGTCTTCGTCGCCTCGGCCGGCGTTCGCGCCGGCGAGCGCGATCCGTTCGTCGATGCGGTGCTGGCCGAGGAAGGACTGTCGCTGGGCGAGCGTCACCCAAGGACGATGGACGATCTCGAAGACGACTATTTCGACCTCATCGTCACGCTGGCGCCAGAAGCGCACCATGCCGCACTCGAACTCACCCGCTCGCTCGCCGTAGAGGTCGAATACTGGCCGACGCCGGACCCGACCGACGCCGCCGGCACGCGCGAGCAGATCATGGCCAGCTATCGCGACGTACGCGAGCGGCTGAAAGCGCGCATAGGTCGGCGTTTTTTGCTTCCAGAAGCAAAAACCGAGACGGATTAAGCGTGTTCACAAGCGGGCGTTTATCATATAGGTTCCGCCGAAATTCCGGCCAGGGCGCTGGAACTACCATCCAAGCAAAGGTATCGAATGCCGAAGGAAGAAGTCCTCGAGTTTCCGGGTGTCGTGACGGAATTGTTGCCCAACGCGATGTTCAGGGTGAAACTCGAAAACGAACACGAGATCATCGCCCATACAGCCGGCCGCATGCGCAAGAACCGCATCCGCGTGCTGACCGGCGACAAGGTTCTGGTCGAGATGACGCCATACGACCTGACCAAGGGCCGCATCACCTATCGTTTCAAGTAAGCAAAGCCCGACTGGTCCGCGATGAGCATTTTGCAGAAGCTGGTGCTTGCCTCGGGTTCGCCGCGCCGGATCGAGCTCTTGCAGCAGGCCGGCATCGAGCCGGACCGCGTGCTGCCGGCCGATGTCGACGAGACGCCGCTGCGCGCCGAGCACCCGCGCTCTCTGGCCAAGCGGCTGTCGAAGGAAAAGGCCGAGAAGGCGTTCGCCTCGCTGACGGCCGAGGCCGACTATGCGCCTGGCTTCGTGCTGGCCGCCGATACGGTGGTCGCCGTCGGGCGGCGCATCCTGCCCAAGGCTGAAACCCTCGACGACGCCGCCAATTGCCTCGGGCTGCTGTCGGGCCGTTCGCACCGGGTCTATTCCGGCATCTGCCTGATCACGCCGGGCGGCAAATTGCGCCAGCGACTGGTCGAGACGCGGGTGCGCTTCAAGCGGCTGCCGCGCGAGGAAATCGACGCCTACGTGGCCTCGGGTGAATGGCGCGGCAAGGCCGGCGGCTATGCCGTCCAGGGTCTCGCCGGCGCCTTCGTCGTCAAGCTGGTCGGCTCCTACACCAACATCGTCGGCCTGCCGCTCTATGAGACGGTGGCGCTGCTTTCCGGCGAAGGCTTCAAGGTGCATCGCGGCTGGCAGGTGGGAGCCCGGCTGTGAGCCTGGACGACAAGGTCACGCCGCTGCGGCCAAAGCGCCCCTGCCCCGAATGCGGCAAGCCCTCGGCGCGCGAAACCTATCCGTTCTGCTCGACGCGCTGCAAGGACATCGACCTCAACCGCTGGCTGAAGGGCGCCTATGTCATCTCCGCCCGCGACGACGAGGAAGAAACGGACGCCGACGAGCCGAAGTGAGACCCGTGCGTTCAGGCGGCCTCGTTCTTGCGCCCCACACGCGCCCAGGCCGGCAGCCAGTCGCCGTGGGCGGCGAGGAGATCATCGACCAGTGACCAGATCTGGTCGAGATCGAGCTCGGCTGCGGTGTGCGGATCCATCATCGCCGCATGGTAGATGTGCTCGCGGTTCTCGCTCATCAGCGCCCGCACCGTCAGTTCCTGCACGTTGATGTTGGTGCGGATCAGCGCCGTCAATTGCGTCGGCAGGTCGCCGATGTAAGTCGGCTGGATGCCGGAGGCGTCGACCAGGCACGGCACTTCGGCGGCGCAATCGCGGGGGAGCGAAGTGATGCAGCCATTGTTGCGGACATTGCCGTAGATCACCGAGGGTTCGCCCGTCCACACCGAGTTCATGATCGACGAGGCATACTCCTTCGACTCCTCGACCTCGATGCGTTGGGCCGAGCGGTAGGCCTGCGCCTGGTCTTTCCAGCGCTCGATCTGCTCGATGCAGCGTTTGGGATATTCGTCGAGCGGAATGCCGTATTTCTCGATCAAATCGGGGCGGCCTTCCTTGATGAAATAGGGCGTGTATTCGGCGAAATGCTCCGAGCTTTCGGTGACGAAATAGCCTAGCCGCGTCAGCATCTCGTAGCGCACCTTGTTGGGGCAGCGCGGATTCCAGCCGGGCTTGGGCGCGCGGCCTTCGCGATAGGCGCGCACGAGATCGGGATAGAGGTCGCGGTAGGAACCGTCGGGCTGGCGATGCTCGAATTTCAGATAAAAGGCCATGTGGTTGATGCCGGCCGAGCGATAGCGGATCTCTTCGTAGGGAAGGTCGAGATCGTGCGCCAGCTCCATTGCCGTGCCCTGCACCGAATGGCAGAGGCCGACCTGCCTGATCTCAGGATATTTCTCTGATATCGCCCAGGTGTTGATCGCCATCGGGTTGACGTATTGCAGCATGATTGCCTGCGGGCAGACGGCGAGCATGTCCTCGCAGATCTTCCACAGATGCGGCACGGTCCTCAAGCCGCGCATGATGCCGCCGACGCCGAGCGTGTCGGCGATCGTCTGGCGCAGGCCGTATTTCTTCGGCACTTCGAAGTCGGTGACCGTGCAGGGCTCATAGCCGCCGATCTGGAAGGCGACGACGACGAAGTCGGCGCCCGCCAGTGCCTTGCGCTGGTCGGAATGCGTCTCTGCCTTCGCCTTGACGCCGAGCGTCGCGATCAGCTTGTTGACGACGATCGCGCTCTCTTCGAGCCGCTGCGGATTGATGTCCATCAGCGCGATCGTCGCGCCCGAAAGCGACGGCCGCTGCAGCACGTCGCCGACAATGTTCTTCATGAACACCGTCGAGCCGGCGCCGATGAATGTGATCTTGGGATTTCTTGCCACGCTAACCTCCGGCATATGTTCAAGCCACATCGAAAGCGGCCCTGACGAGCCGTTCGGTGTAGGCGGTCTTGGGATTGGTGAGGACCTCGTCGACGGGGCCCTGTTCGACGATCTTGCCGTGCTGCATGACGATGACGCGGTGGCACAGCGCGCGCACCACCTTGAGGTCGTGCGAGATGAACAGGTAGCTCAAGCCCCGCTCGTCCTGCAGCTTGCGCAGGAGGTCGATGATCTGCGCCTGGACGGAGAGGTCCAGCGCCGAGGTGGGCTCGTCGAGCAGGATGAATTCGGGCTCGAGCGCGATGGCGCGGGCGATCGCGACGCGCTGGCGCTGACCGCCCGAGAATTCGTGCGGGAAACGCGACAGGATATCGCCCGGCATGCCGGCACTGACCAGCGCCTCGCGCACCCGGTCGACCCGCTCGGCCCGCGTCGCGCCTATGCTGTTGACGACCAGCCCTTCCTCGATGATCTGGCCGATCGTCATGCGCGGATTGAGCGAAGAGAAAGGATCCTGGAAAACGATCTGCATGCGCGCGCGCAGTGGCCGCATCTCGTTGCGTGACAGGCCCTGGATCGGTTGGCCGTCGAAACGGATTTCGCCGCGCTTGGTGTCGATCAATCTCAGCAGCGCCTGGCCGAATGTGGTCTTGCCGGAACCTGATTCGCCGACAAGCCCCAGCGTCTCATGGCGGCAAAGCTTGAGGCCGAGATCGTCGACGGCGACCAGCTCGCGCCAGTCCGGCCTCAGGAAACTGCCGTGACGCAGCATGAAGCAGACGCGCACATCATTCGCTTCGAGGATGGCGCCGCTGCCCTCGGGAAGCGGTTGCGGACGCCCGCGCGGCTCCGCGGCGAGCAGCCTCTGCGTGTAGGGATGCTGTGGGTCCGCAAACAGCCGTTCGGTGACGTTGTGCTCGCACATCGCGCCATGCTGCATGACGTAGACATAGTCGGAGAATTTGCGCACCACGGTGAGATCGTGAGTGATCAGGATCACCGCCATCCGCAGTTCTTTTTGCAGATTGCGGATCAGGTTCAGGATTTGCGCCTGGACGGTGACGTCGAGCGCGGTGGTCGGCTCATCGGCAATCAACACGTCAGGATCGTTGGCCAGCGCCATGGCGATCATTACGCGCTGCCGCTGACCGCCCGAAAGCTGGTGCGGATACTGTTTGAGCCGCGCCTCCGGCTCGGGGATCTGGACATGCCGCAAGAGTTCGAGCGCCCGTGCCCAGGCCTGCCTGCGGCTCACCTTGCGGTGCACCCGGATCGCCTCGACGATCTGGCTGCCGACCGTATAGATCGGGTTGAGCGAGCTCATCGGCTCCTGGAAGATCATCGAGATGCGGTTGCCGCGCAGCTTGCGCCGCTCGCTCTCGGGGAATTTCAGGATGTCCTGGCCATCGTAACAGATGCTCGATTTCGGCGACACGGCGGCCCGGCGCGACAGCAGCCCCATGACGGCGCGCGCCGTCACCGACTTGCCCGAACCGGATTCGCCGACGATGGCGATCGTCTCGCCGCGATAGAGCTGGAACGAGATGTCTTTGACCGCTTCGACAACGCCGTGCTCGACCTTGAAGGCGACCTCGATGTTGCGGGCGTCGATGATGGGCTGGTCCTGGCGCCCGTCATGGTCATGACGAACGGTGGGGGCGAAGGATTCGGCGAGTGCGACGGTCATCCCAGCCACCTCAATACGGATCGACGGCATCGCGCAGGCCGTCGCCCAGCGCGTTGAAGGCAAAAACGGTGACGAGCACGAAACCGACCGGCGACAGGATCCAGGGATAGGTGCCGATAACGGAATAGGTCGCGGTGTCCTGCAGCATCAGGCCCCACGAGATCAGCGGAGGCTTGACCGCAAAGCCGAGGAACCCGAGGAAGCATTCGAGCAGCACCACCGTCGGGATCGCCAAGGTGACGGCGACAATCACGTGGCTCATCACATTGGGCAAGATGTGCTGCAGGATGATGCGCCGGTCGGTGGCGCCGACCGCCATTGCGGCGCGCACATACTCGATGCGCGCCAGCGCCAACGTCTTGCCACGCACCTCGCGCGACATCTGCGCCCAGCCCAGCGCCGACATGACGACAATGACAAAGGCGAGGAAGACATTGGTCGGCGCGGTGACGGGGATCAGCGTCGTCAGCGCAAGATAGAGCGGCAGCTGCGGGAAGGCGAGCACCAGTTCGACGAAGCGCTGCATCCAGATATCGAACCGGCCGCCGAAATAGCCGGAAACCATGCCCACGGTGGTGCCGATGACGGTGATGATGAAGACGACCGTCAGCGCGATCATCAGCGAGACGCGCGAACCATGTATGGCGCGCGACAGGATATCGCGGCCGAACTTGTCGGTACCGAGGAAATGCACCGGCTGGCCGTCCATCGAGGCGAAGAAATGCCGGCCCGCCGGGACCAGCCCGAAGAGCTTGTAGGGCGCGCCTTCGACAAAGAAGCCAAGCAGTCTCGGATGGTCGTAGTCGGGGCCGACGACGGGCTGGAAGGTGACCGGATCGAGGTCGGCCGAATCGGCCAGCGCATAGACCCGTGGCCGCGCGACGAAATTGCCGTCCTTGTCGTGGAAGGAGGGCATTTGCGGCGGAGCGAAGCCGACATCGGTCGCCTTCGGGTCCATCGGCGCCAGGAATTCGGCGAACACGGCCATCACCAGCAACAGAACGACGAGCCCAAGCCCGGCCATGCCGGTCCAGGAGCGCTTCAACCGACGCCAGACGAGCGCGATATAGCTCTCATTGCCGCGCGCAGGTTTGGCGACGATAGGTCCTTCCGCCGGCAGCGGTGGAGGTGATGGATCGCGGGCCAGCATCTAGCTCTCTCCGTATTGGCGGATGCGCGGGTCGAGCAGGACGAGCAGCATGTCGGCGATGATGTTGCCGACGATCAGTGTCGCCGACAGCACCATCATGAAGGTGGCAGTGACATAGACATCACCGACCGCCATCGAACCGACGATCGCCGGGCCGACGGTCGGCAGCGCGAAGATGATCGCCGTCTCGATCTCGCCGGTGAGCATGTAGGGCAACACCACACCCTGATACATGACGAGTGGATGCAGCGCATTGGGCACGGCGTGCCGCATGACGACGGCGCTACCGGTCAGGCCCTTGGCTCTCGCCGTCTCGACATATTGCGCGTTAAGCGTATCCAGCAGATTGCCGCGCATGACGCGCATATTGTAGGCGAGGCCGCCGAAAGTGGCGATCGCCACCACCGGCCAGACATGCTTGACCAGGTCGACGAACTTCGCCCAAGACCATGGCGCGCCGCCATATTGCGGCGAGAAGAATGAGCCGATCTCCGACAGGTTGAACTGGAAGACGAGGAGATAGACGATGATCAGCGCCATCAGGAAGCGCGGCACGGTCATGCCGAGGAAGGCGATGGCCGAGAGCGTCGAGTCGATCCACGTGTATTGCCTTGTCGCCGCCCATATGCCGAACGTGATGCCCAGCACCGAGGCGAGCAGATGGCAGACCAGCGCCAGGAGCAGCGTTCTCGGCAGGCGCTCGCCGACGACATCGGCCACCGGCTTGTTGTAGTAGAGGCTGTAGCCGAAATCGCCGCGAGTAATGATTCCGCCGATCCAGTTGAGATACTGGACGGGCAGCGGCTTATCGAGGCCGTGGTCGACGCGGTAGGCCTGGGCCTGCGCATCGGCCTCCGCGAAGGACGCGCCGCCCTGGTTGATCAGCTGCGAACGGATGTAGTCGGCATAGTCACCAGGTGGCGCCTGGATGATGGCGAAGGTGACGAGGCTCAAGATTGCGAGGACCGGTATTGCCGACGCTATGCGCATAAGCAGGAATCGCAGCATGGACGGTCGGCTTCCTCATTTCGCCGGACGCTCCCATTGAGGGTCGTTCGGAGGGTTGGTTCGCCCCGGCCGCGCCAGCGGCGCGGCCGGGTCTCTCTTGGTCAGGGGAGGTAAACTTACATCGGACCCTTGTCTCCGGGCTTGCCCGGGAGTTCCTGCGGGAACAATTCGTATTTCGCCTGCTTGTCGGCCGCGACGAAGACGCGTTCTCGGACGATCGAATCCTCGGCCCAGTTGAACATGAAGATCGGTGTGCCCTGCGGAATGTTCGAGAAGCGCTTGTTGACGATCAGCGCCCCGGGATATTCCGTCAGGCCGACATTGTAGACGTGTTCGGTCGAGATCTTCTGGAACTCTTTCATCAGGCTGGCGCGCTTGTCGTTGTCCTCTGACGCGACGAACTTGTTGACGATGTCGACGAGGTCTTTTTCGAAAGGCATCAGGTCGACCTCGCCGCTTTCCGGCGCACGGTGATTCCAGCTGGTTTTCGGGCCGACAGGCGCAAGCTGTTCGGTGTTCTGCACAACCGAGGTCAGTTCCTGGTCGTTGCGCCGGATCAACCAGTCGAAACGGCCGGAATACTGCGAGGCGTCGCGCTGGGTACCGTTGAGGCCGTTCAGCACGACCCTCAAGCCCAGCTTTTCCATTTGCGCGACGACACCTTCGGCAAGACTTTTGTCGGTGCCGTAGTCGTTGTTGACCAGCATCACGATCTCGACGTTCTTACCGCCGGCAGTGCCCGCCGGGAAGTTCACGAAACCGTCGCCGTCGGTATCCTTGAGGCCGGCCTTGGCGAGTTCGGCCTTGGCGCCCGCGAGGTCGAATGGATAGTAGACGGTGGACTTGCGGTCATAGAAGCTTGTGCCCGAGGAGAAGCCGCCGGGATAGATGGCGGTGAACGGCCCCTTGACCAGGGAGTCGCCCAGTGCCTTGCGGTCGAGTGCCATGGTGACAGCCTTGCGGAAGTCCTCATTGCGGTTCAGCTCACGGACTGCCTGGCTGCGCTCGTCCGGGTTGCCCCAGCCATTGGCGGAAAAGTTCAGGCGCAGATTGTAGCCGATGAGGCGTGGACCAAAGGCGAGCCGTGCCGGCGCGTTGGCTTCAGCGGCGCGCTTGAGCGAGGCGACAAAGTTTTCTGGCTGCTCGAGGTTGGAGAAGTCGCCCGAGCCGGCGACCGCCTGGACGTCGCGGTCGGCCCAGGTCGACAGCTTGTACTGCAGTTCGTTGAGATAGGGCAGCTGGTTGCCCTTTTCGTCGACCTTCCAGTAGTAGGGGTTGCGGCGCATGACGATAATGTCGTCCGGCCGGTATTCGACCGGCACCCAGGCGCCCATCACCGGCATGTTCATATATTCCGGCGGAAAGGCGTTCTTGAACTGGTCGTAGGTGTTCTTCGAATATTTCGGATGCTGCGGCTTCAATATGTGCGCGGGGCCGGGGCAGAAGGTACCATAGGCCATGGCGTAGAGGTACTGTTTCGGAAAGGCGTCCTTGAAGGTCCACTCGACAGTGTAGTCGTCGATTTTCTTCAGCGTCGTGCCGACGCCGAAGGTTTCCGGCGTCGCGCCATTGAGCGGCGAGACGTTCGGGTCGACCACCTCGTCATCCCAATAGAACATGACGTCGTCGGCGTTGAAGGCCACGCCATCAGACCATTTGGCGCCCTCGATCAGATGCATGGTCAGCTTGTGCCCGTCCTTCGACCAATCCCAGCTTTTGGCAAGGTTCGGCAGCGGCTCGGTGTCCTTGGCTTCGACCTGGAACAGTGGCGCCGTGCGCGTCAGACATTCGGAAAGGCCAATATCGATGCCGCCCCAGCCTTGCGTCTGGCCGGCACCATAGTTCCAGCCTTCCGGCCGGCCGCCGATGACATGGCGCATCGTATCGCCATAGACGCCCACACCGTCAGGCATGTTGGCCGTCTTGAAGACCAGCGGCTCCTTGGGCAGCCTGTCCTTCACCGGCGGCAGCTTGCCGGTCTTGACGTATTTTTCGGTCACCCAATCCGGCTCATGATATTCCGGCAGGGCTTTGAACTCCAGGATGGAGTCACGCGCGACGTACTTGATCTTGCCCTCGGCGGGAAAAGTCGCCGGCACCGGCGGGACTGTCGGCTCTGAAGCGAAAGCGTTGAGTGCCGGAACCGAGACGCTCAGCGCCAGTCCGGCGGCAAGACTGATATTGCGTAAATTCCTCACGGTCTCTCTCCCTCTTGTTTGTTCCGGAGCTTTTATACCTGCTCCGCTTCTCCTCGAATCCAAACGACTTCGTGGCAGTGGATCCCCCTCCCGTAGATCCACCATCACCGCATGAAATTTCAGCCGGCTTGTTTCAGCGCGGCTTTTTCGGCGCGCAATTCCTCGATCGAGCGCACGCTGCGCCGCGCCGCGCCGGCCCATTCGCGGGTCTTGACCTCGGATGTCGACAGCCGCGCCCTGGCGGCCGGAACCGCGTGGGCATATTGCGGCAGCCAGGCTGCCTGGGCGACGACCATTTCGTCGACCATCTGCCAGACCTCCTCCGGGGTTGAAACCGCGCCGACCAGCGGGTCATGCAATACGGCGAGCTTGAGCAGATCGATGTCGCCGGCGATAGCGGCATGGACCGACATGCGCTGGACGTTGATCGAGGAGATGCAGGTGGCCGCACAGGCTTCCGGCAAGGTGATGCCGGCGGCCATGTTGATGCCGAAGCGGTCGACGAAACCGGGCGACTCGATGATGGCGTCCTGCGGCAGGTTGGTGATCACGCCATTGTTCTTGACGTTGAAGTGGCCGCGATAGACGCGGTTGGTCTCCAGCGCCTCCAGGATGTGACTGGCATGCTCGTTGGAGCGTTTTTTGGGATCGATCGGCTGTGATGCCGCTTCGAGGAACTGCGGGTACTCCGTTTCGAACCAGTTGCGGGTTTCGGTCGAGTAGCGGAGATAGCCGCCCGTCTCGCCGTGGATCCAGTCGGACATATCGATCCAGCGCGTGATCTCGTCGGGGCGTTTGCGGTACCAGGGCAGATATTCGGAAAGATGGCCGTTGCTTTCGGTCGAATAGACACCGAAGCGCTTCAAGACATCTATGCGCAGCTTCTCCTGCCTGGAATAGACCGGATGCGCCTCGAAGGCGGCGACCAGTTCGTCCTTGCCGATCTCGCGGCCGTTGAGGCGCAGATCGATGAACCAAGTCTGGTGGTTGATGCCGGAGCAGACATAGTCGAGCTCCTGCCTGGACTTCGCGCCCAGCACCTCGGCGATCTGCTCGGCGCCGTGCTGGACACCGTGGCAGAGCCCGACGGTGTCGACCTTGCCGTACTCGATCGCCGCCCAGGTGTTCATCGCCATCGGGTTGGCGTAGTTCAGGAATTTGGCGTTCGTCTCGGCAACCTCACGTATGTCCTTGCAGAAATCCAGGATCACCGGAATGTTGCGCTGGCCATAGAGAATGCCACCGGCGCAGATCGTGTCGCCGACGCATTGGTCGATGCCGTATTTCAGGGGAATCCTGATATCGTCGGCATAGGCTTCGAGGCCGCCGACCCGCACGCAGCTGATGACATAGCGTGCGCCTTCGATTGCCTTGCGGCGGTCGGTGGTCGCCGTCACCTTGGTCGGCAGTCTGTTTGCCTCGACAATCCTGTCGAGGATCGCCTTGATCATCTCAAGATTGTGCGCGCTGACGTCGGTCAGCGCGAATTCGATGTCGGTGAATTCGGGCACGCACAGGATATCGGTGAACAGCTTCTTGGTGAATCCAACGCTGCCGGCACCAATGATAGCGATTTTGAAACTCATCTGCCGGACCTCATTTCGTTCGAATGGCAGGCAAGGAACGACAAGGAAAGGTTCCGCCACATGCCATGACATGTGTGCAGGACACGCCGGAATCCGGCCATGCCAACCTCCCGGTCCGCTCCTCGACTGCGGATCTCTCTCGCTTTTCGAAGGGGATTATGCGCTTATTCACGAGCGCGACCAGAGAAGGATTGTGCTTTGAAGGGTAATTTTGTGCTGCAAGATTTGATAGCCAACGGACAGTCCATGCGCACGATCTCGCTGCCGCGCGGCCGCCAGCGCCTGCACGCCATGCCGACGAGCACGGGCTATGAAGTGCGCGAGGACGAAATCTACGACTGGGACGGGCGCAAGCGCGGCCAGACACCGTTCACCGTGCTCCAGCACACGATCAGCGGGACCGGCCGGCTGCGCTACGAGAACCGCAACTACCGCCTGCAGAAGAACGACACATTGCTGGTGCTGGTGCCGCATAACCACCGCTACTGGCTGGCCAAGCATGAACGCTGGGAATATTTCTGGATTTCGATGAACGGCGATGAGGCGCTGCGCATCCACAAATCCATACTCGGCACGTCGGGTCCGGTGTTTCGGTTGCAGCCGGCGACGATCGATCATCTTGCCGATTGCAGCCTGCGCCTCATCAAGGGCGCCGCTTCGCCGGGTGCTGCTTCCGCCGTCGCCTACGAAGCCGCGATGGCGCTCTATGACGATGTCTTCGGCTCACATTCCTTTGCCGAAAAACAGAGTGCCATGCAGCCGGTCATCGATCACATCAGTGCCAATCTAGAGAGGCCGCTGCCGGTGGCGGACCTGGTCCAGATCAGTGGCCTCAGCCGGGCCCATTTCTCGCGCTGTTTCGCCGAGAGCGAAGGCCTGCCGCCCGCCGAGTTCGTGCTGCAGCAGCGCCTACAACGCGCGGCGAAGCTGCTGACCAAGGTGGACTTCCTGCCGGTGAAGGAAGTCGCCATCCTGTGCGGCTTCGAGGACGCGAATTATTTTTCGAAGGTCTTCCGCCGCTGCTACGGCATCACGCCCAGCCAATTCCGCACCACCGGCATGTATGCCAGCATGAGAACCCCGGCCAGAGGCGGCGCCAAGGTGCCGGACGACGAGACCTGACGCCGCCTTGGGATCGTGGTTTCATGCATGTCGACCAAAACCGCTGCGCACTTCTGGGCGACATGCATCAGGCAGCGTGCAGCCTGCCGCCATCCAGCCACTCGAGATCGGCCGGCGAAAGCGTGATGTCGAGTGCGCGCAGGCTGTCGTCCAACTCGCCCAGGGTGCGTGGCCCGATCAGCGGAATGGATGGGAAGGGCTGATTGAGCACATAGGCCAGTGCAACATGGATCAGGCTCTTGCCCAGCCGCGCGGCAAGTTCGATCGCCCGGTCGCGGCGGCCGAAATTCCGCTCCGAGTACCAGACCCGCACCAGTTCCTCATTGTCGTGCCTGTCGCGCCCGGCGCGGTCGGTGAAGAAGCCGCGCCCCTGGCTCGACCAGGCGAAGTTCGGCATCTGCCGGGCGGCCAGCCAGGTCTTCCACGCATCGGTCGAGGAGGTCACGCAGCCGGCCCAGATCGGCTCCAGCATTTCGGCCAGCGAGAAGTTGTTGGACAATGCGCCGGGCTTCTGTTTGCCGGTCCGCTCGGCATAGGCAATAGCCTCGTCCATGCGTTCCATCGTCCAGTTCGAGCCGCCGAACGGGCCGCGGATGCGGCCGGCATTCACCTCACGATCCATCGCATCGACGAATTCACCTACGGGCACATCGGGATTGTCGCGATGCATGAAATAGACATCGACATGGTCGGTTTGCAGGCGGTGGAGTGACTGGTCAAGCTGCTTGCCGATCACATCGGGATAGCAGAGCGGCGAATGGGCGCCCTTGGCGATGACCACCGATTGCGCGCGCACGCCGCGGTTTTTCAGCCACTCGCCAAGCAGCGCCTCGGTGTAACCGCCGCCGTAGACATAGCCGGTGTCGAAGAGATTGCCGCCGGCCTCGAAAAAGGCATCGAGCAGGATCGACCCGGAAGAAAAGGTGCGGAAATCCTCGAAGCCGAGCGCCACCACGGACGCCGGCTTCGACAGGCCCGGAATGGTGCGTTTGGCGATCGCCGTTCCGCCGGAGCGTAAAGGCCGACCGGAGATGGTGTTGGTGCGCTGCGGGGCCTTCTCGATCCCGTACTCCAGGCCCGCCGCCGCCCGCCATCTGTCGAGGACGCGCAAGGTGCCGAGACTGTCGGCCCAGTCCATACCCGGCCATGTGAATTCCTGCCGCCCGGCGAGGATGGCCTCACCGGCGGCGTCGACCTCGAAAGAATAGACATGGCGCTTTTCGTCGACGCTGATGGTCTCACGCACGCCGTCGGATCCGATCACGTCGATCTGGCCCAGGCCGACGTCGCGGTTGCCGCCGGCGAACCAGAAGTCCGGCACCTCGATGCGACCCCTGGTGCCGAAGATTCTGAGCACATTGTCCTGGTTGAGCGAGATGCTGCAGGAAACTTCGGCGATGATGCCGCCCGGGAAATGCAGCACCGCCGAAGCCCATTCGTCGACACCGGACTGGCCAAGGTGGGCCGTACCAACCACCTTGTCCGGCTCGGCGAAGGGGAGGCCCGCCGCCGCCCCGGCAATCAGCCGCGCCATCGAGACCGGATAGCCGCCGACATCCAGAATGCCGCCGCCGGCAAGATCGTTGGCATAGAGCCTATGCTCCGGCATGAAGCCAGGCATGGCGAAGCCGAAACTCGACTTGATCATCCTGATATCGCCGATGACGCCCGATCTGATCAGTTCGACCAGCTTCAGCGTCTGCGGATGCAGCCGGTACATGAAGGCTTCGCCGAGAAAGGTGCCGGCCTTGCGCGCGGCATGGATCATGGCGTCGGCCTCGAAGGCGGTTAGCGCGAGCGGCTTTTCGCAAAGCACGTGTTTGCCCGCTTCCGCCGCCCTGATCGCCCATTGCGCGTGGCCGGGATGCGGTATCGAAATGTAGATGGCGTCGATGTCGGGATCGGCGAGCAAGGCATCGTAGCCATCAACGATGCGGGCGCCGGGGAAACTCTCGGCGAGACCTGGCTTGGCGGGGTTGCGCGCGCCGATGGCAACGAGCTTGCCGGTGCGCGAAGCGGCCGCGCCACCGGCAAAGGCCTGGGCGATGCTGCCCGGGCCGAGAATGCCCCAGCGAATGGGCGTTGTTGAAGTCATTGTCATTCTCCTTGAAGGCTGGAACCGGCGGCCGTCAGCGCAGCCGCAGCCCTTTTTCATCGAACAGGTAGGATTTGCGGATGGAAACGGTGATCTCGGACGCATCGGGAACGTTTGCCGCGTCGCGCTGGATCACCACGTCGTCACCGTTCGCCGTTCTGGCATAGAGAAAACTTGTGCCGCCCAGGTGCTCGACCACGTCGATGCGCACCACAAGGTCGGTGTCGCCCTCTCCGGCGCTGCCGAAATGTTCGGGACGCACCCCGACCATGACCTTGCTCCCTGCTTCAGGTACAGCGCTCGTCAGCGGTTGCGCGATACGGGTCTTCTCCTGACCGGCCAGTTCGACCACAACACCATGTGCATCGCGCCCGACAATGCGGCCGCTGATGAAGTTCATCTTCGGCGAGCCGACAAAACCCGCCACGAACTGATTGTCGGGATTGTCATAAAGATCGAGCGGCCGGCCGATCTGCTCGATATGGCCGGCGCGCATCACGACGATCCTGTCGGCGAGTGTCATCGCCTCGGTCTGGTCGTGCGTGACATAGATCATGGTGGTGCCGAGTTCCTTGTGCAGGCGCGATATCTCGACCCGCATCTGGACACGCAATTCGGCGTCGAGATTGGAAAGCGGCTCGTCGAACAG
The DNA here is from genome assembly GCF_056403835.1 of Mesorhizobium sp. P2_E6. Taxonomy (NCBI): domain Bacteria; kingdom Pseudomonadati; phylum Pseudomonadota; class Alphaproteobacteria; order Hyphomicrobiales; family Phyllobacteriaceae; genus Mesorhizobium; species Mesorhizobium sp. P2_E6. The sequence continues at coordinate 14,971 of NZ_JBFUEQ010000009.1, read as the reverse complement.
GAACACCTGCGGTTCGCGCACGATGGCGCGGCCAATGGCGACGCGCTGGCGCTGGCCGCCCGACAATTGCTTGGGACGCCGGTTCATCAGTTCATTTATGCGCAGGATTTCGGCGGCTCGCTTGACGCGCCGGTCGGTGTCGGCCTTCGGATTGCCGGTCATCCTGAGCCCGAAACTCAGATTCTGTTCGACGCTCATGTGCGGATAGAGCGCGTAGGACTGGAAGACCATGGCGATGCCGCGGTCGGCCGGCTCGACATCGTTGACGAGCTTGCCGCCGATGGCGATCTCGCCGCCGCTGATGTCCTCGAGCCCGGCGATCATCCTGAGCAGCGTCGATTTTCCACAGCCGGAGGGGCCGACGAAGACGACGAACTCGCCATCCTTGACGTCGATGTTGGCGCCATGGACGACCTCGAAGACGCCGAAGCGCTTGATGACATTGTTGAGCGTGACTGTCGCCATGCTGTCCCTTACTTGATCGCGCCGGCGGCGATGCCGGCGATGAAATGGCGCTGCAGAAGCACGAAGACGACAAGCATCGGCACCGTCAGCATCACCGCGCCCGCCATGATGCCGCCCCACGACACCTTGGTCAGGCCGATCAGCGTGCCGAGCGCCACCGGCGCCGTCATCGAACCGGGCTGGCTGTTGATCAGGAGCGGCCACAAATAGTTGTTCCAGGAGGCGAGGAACAGGATGATGGCGAGCGCCGCCAGCATCGGCCGCGCCAGGGGCAGTGCGACGAAGAGGAAGATGCGCCATTCCTTCACCCCCTCGACGCGCGCCGCATCGAAAAGGTCGTCCGGCATCATCGAGAAGCTCTGCCGCATGAACAGCACACCGAGCGAATTGAACAGCGGCGGCACGATCAGGGCCACCCAGGTGTTGGCAAGCTTGAAATCGCGCGCAACCATGATGAATTGCGGGATCAGCACCACCGCATAGGGCAGCGTGATGGTGCCGAGGATGATGGCGACAACCACGCCCTTGCCGACGAACCTGTAGCGGGCCAGCGCCCAGCCGGCCATCGACGTCAGCAGCACCGACAGGAACGTGTAGGTCACCGCCACGGAGACCGAAATGCCGATGGCGCCGACAAAGTCGGTGTCACGCTGCAGATTGTTGAAATTGTCCATGAAATTGCCATGCGGCAAAAGCTCGATGCCGGGGCTGAAGATGCCGTTGTCCGGCATGGTCGAGAACACCACCATCATCCACAGCGGAAACAGCCAGATCAGCGCCAGCGGCGTCAGGAACAGATGCAGCGCTATGCTGCGTCCCAGCCTTGCGGAGGAGAGGGAACTCATTTCGGTTCCCTCGTCAGCCACAGCTGCACCAGCGTGATCGCGATCGCCAGCCCGGCCATGGTGTAGGCGACGGCCGACGCGTAGCCGAAGTTGAGCGACCGAAAACCCTGGCGGTAAAGCAACAGGCCAAGCGTCTCGGTGCCGCCGCCGGGTCCGCCGCGCTCGGTGATCAGGAAGGGCTCAGTGAACAGCTGCATGGTGCCGATGATCGACAGCACAAGGCAGAAAACGATGACCGGCTTCAAGAGCGGCAGAGTGATGAAGAAGAACTGCTTGAGCTTGCTGACGCGGTCGAGCGTCGCCGCCTCGTAGACATCTTCGGGTATGGACTGCATGCCGGCGAGCAGGATGATGGCGTTGTAGCCGGCCCAGCGCCAGGTGACCGCGATCATGATCAGCGCCATCGCCGGCGTGACGTTGGAAAACCAGTCGACGCTGGGCAGGCCGACGCTGTTCAAGAGCTTGTTGATGATGCCGAAATTGAGGTTGAACATCAGCCGGAAGACCGCCGAGTAGGCAACTTCGCCGACCACGACCGGGGCGAAGAAAGCAAAGCGATACAGGCCGCGTGCCTTGAGCAGCGGCGAGTTCAATAGCACCGCCATCACCAGCGCCAGCGTGATCATCACCGGCACCTGGATGACGAGGATGAGCAGCGTGTTCTTCAGGGCGTTGAAGAAGGCGGGGTCGCCGATCAACCGGCCCCAGTTGAAGGTGGGCGCGAACCGCCATGGCACGGTACGTGTCGCCTGGAAGGAGATCATGAAGGAATCGATGATCGGCCACACCCAGAAGATTGCAAAGATCAGCAGATAGGGCGCGAGGAAGCGATAAGCCGTGGCATTCTGATAGCGCATTGTAGCCTCCTTTCCGCGTTCAAGGGGGTGGCGCGCCCGTGCCGAGACACGTGGCGCGTTCGGCCCCGGACAGCATCAATGCCGCCCGGGACCGTCTCGGTCCAGATCAAGATTTGACGGGCAGTCCGGTCGCCGCGGCGATCTGGCTTGCGGCATCGTCGAGCGCTGCCTTGGCGTCGGGGTAGCCGCCGGCCAGATATTTGGTCTGCACGGCGCGGACGATGATTTCGGCGTCGCTCTGGAATTGCGTGCCGCGGCTCGGAACAACCTTGGGCAAGGTGCCGAGGATGTCCTTCCACACCGCCTGGCCGCCCCAGTAGGGTAGGCCTTGCGCGACATAGGGGTCATTGAGCGCCGACACCAGCGAGGGCACCAGGCCGAAGTCCTTCAGCATGGTGATCTGGCCTTCATTGGTTCCGAGCGTGTATTTCAGATAGGCGTAGGCGGCCTCCTTGTTCTTGGACGCCGAGGTGATGGCCAGCGAGGAGCCGCCGAGATTGGCAGCGCGCGGGCCGTCGGCGGTGAGGCTCGGCATCAGGTAGACACCCCATTTGCCGTTTTCGCCGGCTGATTCGGTGCGAATGGTGCCTTCGTACCAGCCGCCATAGACCTGGGTGGCGACGGTGCCGGCGGTGTTGTTGGTGATCTTGGTGCCCCAGTCGGCGGAGGAGACGATGCCGGCGTCCTTCATCTCCTTGACCTTGGTCATGGCATCGACGCATTTGGGCTGGTTGATCGTGATCGACTGGCCGTCCTCGGCGAAATAGGCGCAGCCCTGCTCGTTGGAAATCATGCGGAAGAATTCGCTGTCGCCGTTGAAATCCGCATTGGTCATCGAGACGCCCGGGTTGGCGGCCTGGATCTTCTTGCCGGCGGCGATGAAATCGTCCCAGGTCTTGATCGATGCCGGATCGACGCCGGCCTTCTCGTAGAAGTCGCGGCGGTAAAAGGCCGCCACAGGACCCGAATCCCACGGCATTGCATAGGCCTTGTCGCCGACTTCGAGCTCGGTGCGCTTGAAGTCGGGGAATTTCTTCTGATCCTCGGCGGTATAGCCCAGCGTATGCAGGTCGACGAAGCAGTCGGGGAACTGGCTCCAGTAGTTCTCGGCCTCGCCGTTTTCGATGGTGACGATGTCAGGCAGGCCGACGCCGCCGGCGGCGCAGCCGGCGATCGACTTGTCGTAGGTCGGCTGGTTGCCGAGATCCTGGACCGTCACCTTGACGTCGGGAAATTGCTTGTTGAAGCCGGCGACGGTCGCCTTCAGCGATGAAGCCGCGACATTCCAGCTCCAGATCGTGATTTCGCCGGATTGCGCAAAGGCCGGGGCAGAGCCCAGGGCGAGCGCGAGCGCGGCGCAGGTCATTGTGATGCGCATTGAAATCCTCCCATTCCATTTGCTCTCTCACTGTGAGCGTGGCTAGACTATGCAGTGGGCAGGGGCTGTCGCCGTCAAAGGGAATATGAAATTGGCGGAAAGTAAGATGCCGGAACGACCGTTTTACCAGCCTGGTGCCAGCAGCGTGGAAGGCTTGCCGCTGCTGCTGCAAATGTTTCACACCAGTCCTCTGGTGATGCTCAAACCGCATTGGCATGCCCAGGTCGAAGTGAATTTCATCGTGCGCGGCAGCGTGCATTACCGCATGAACGACCACGAGATTTCGCTGTCTGCCGGCGAGATGTGCCTGTTCTGGGGTGGCCTGCCGCACCAGATGGACGATTTGTCCGACGACGCCGTCTATGCCGGAGCGCATCTGCCGCTGGTGCATTTTTTCCGGCTGCACCTGCCCACGGACATCCGGCACCGGCTGATGACGGGTGCCACACTGGTGACGAGTGCCACCGACCCCTCCGACAACCATAATTTCGAGCGCTGGAACCGCTACGCCCGGTCCGGCGACCAGGCCAAGGCGGAACACGCCGTCAACGAATTGCTGCTGCGGCTGGAGCGGGTGCGGTTCGAGCCCTACCGGCTCGTATCCGCAACCCCGATCGGCCAGGAAACGGGCAGCGCCTTCGACCAGCAGTCGTCGCGCAACGTCGGGCGCATGTGCGATTTCATCGCCGAGAACTTCCTCTACGACATCGATTGCGTGAACATCGCGGCGGCAGCCGACATCCATCCCAAATACGCCATGAGCCTGTTCAAGAAATCGACGGGCATGACGCTCAACGAGTATGTCAACCTTTTGCGGCTGAGCTACGCGCAGGCGCTTTTGATGCACCAGGACGCCAATGTGCTCCGCGTCGCCATGGATTCCGGCTTCGGCTCGCTCAGCGCCTTCAACAAATCGTTCCGCAAGCTGGCCGGTATGTCGCCCTCCGATTTTCGCAGAGGGGTGTCCGGCGCCAGATAGAACCCGGCGATCAGGCGGTGCTTGCCCGGCGCTGCAAATGCATTGTCGTATCTTGATCGTCGGCTGAAAGACGGGTCGCGCCGTTGCGGTCCGCGACGGCAACGCGCACAAGGGCGCCGCCGGCCGAAATGGGACCGCGCCGCACGCCGTTCCGGCCATCGCCTCGGTACCGGAACCGGGCCACTGCACGGCGTCTCATTCCTGTCTGAAATCGCCATCTGGGCGCTGGACAGGCCGGATTCCCGTGCTATAACCCACGCGCTTTCAAGGGGCGCCCATGGCGCTTCATGAGATCCGGTGTATGAGATTTCGTTTGCCGGAACAGGCCCAGATAGCTCAGTTGGTAGAGCAGCGGACTGAAAATCCGCGTGTCGGTGGTTCGAATCCGCCTCTGGGCACCATCTCTTTCCTCAATAAATTCATCGGCTTACGGTCCTTCAAATGAGGGAATGCTGCTCATCTATGTCGCAGTCATGTTGCAATCCACTACCGTTGATTTCCAAGGGTTTCCTGCGACTATCGGCAGGTCCACGCGACATGGGATGCGACATGGGAGGGGTAGTGTGTGGGGAACCTGGTGGACGGCGACGACGGGATGCTGGTCGAAGACGTTGGGGCATGGTCGAAGGATAAGATTGCCCTCCTCTGCAAATATGTCTCGATCTCCCGCGGGGTAAGGGCGAAGTGGGTCGGTCCTGGAAAAGCTGGCGCTACCTACATCGACCTGTTTTGCGGGCCTGGACGCGCCAAGATTCGCCGCAGCGGTGAGTTTATCGAGGGAGGTTGCGTCGCGGCCTGGAATGAAAGCCTTCGATCGAAAACGCCTTTCAGTTCCGTTTTCATCGCCGATTCCGATGCTGCCCGACTTGATCTGGCAATGGCGCGGCTGACGCGACTTAAGGCGCCGGTAGAAGCTTTTCACGGGGAAGCGGTGGACACCGCAAAGGCGATCCGGGCAAAGCTTGACCCCTATGGGCTGCACTTTGCCTTTATCGACCCTTACAACCTCGCCGCGTTCGATTTCTCGGTGATTGAGACGCTATCGAAGCGGAAGCGCATCGATATGATGGTCCACATCAGCAAGATGGATTTGCAGAGGAATACCGGGCTGAATGTTCGAGCGCAGAAATCGGCCTTCGACAAATTCGTCCCCGGATGGCGGTCATCGGTCGATGTCAACCAGCCGTTCACGCACGTTCGGCGTGCTGTCTTTGATCTGTGGAAGATCAAGGTGGTCAAGCTCGGAATGGCGGCGTCGACCGACATGCAGTTGATCACAGGAAGTCGCGGCCAGCATCTCTATTGGTTGACGCTGGCCGCCCGGCACGATCTTGCTCTTGCCTTCTGGAAGGCCGCGACCGACAACGGCCAGGGCCAGTTATTCTAGATCGCCGCCGGCATCTCATCGTAGGTGCGGCCATTCAGCGTTCGACCTGTCGCCTTCTTGTTGCGACCACCCCATTGCTTGAAGAAGAACGCCGTTCCGCTGCGCCGGCACATGGTCTCAATCTCGTCGACCCAGCGCGGATCCATTTCGCGGGCGCCTGGTCCCGATTCGCCACCGACTATCGCCCAATCGATATCGGTCAGGTTGGCGCCAGCGACGGAACTGATAAGCGGCTCGAGCGAGACAAAGCGGATTGCCGCTGGCACGCGGCGCAAATCGTCGAGACGATCGAGCACGCGACTGTCCTCGACACTAGTTCCAAGCCAAACGTTCGAAAGCACCGGGAAGTCTCCCCGCGTCAGGACGCTCGCCATAACCTCCGGCCGCTTGGTCAGGATCTGGTATGTGTGCCGCGGCGTTCCTTCCATAACGGTCCAGACCTGGCGTATGAAGTCCGCCGGTACGTCGACATGAAAGAGGTCGGACATCGAGTTGACGAACACCCGTCGCGGCTTTGACCAAGTAGCCGGGATCGCAAGCGATTTCGGATCGGTCACCACCTTGCCAGTCCATTTGGCGCGACCGCCGGTCTTGCGCGTCAGGCCCTGGTACTTCTCCGTGCCCATTGCTTCAAGGCGGGCAGCCATTCGCATCGCATAGCAATTTGTACAACCGGAAGTCAGAATCGTGCACCCCGCGACAGGGTTCCACGTTGCGTCAGTCCATTCGATTGAAGTCTCGGCCATACGCGGTATGATAGCATCAATCCTTAAAATATCATCAAGAATCAATAGCATAGCTACACAAAAAGGTGCCACTTCGCGCGATTTAGGAACTGAGCATCCAGTAAAAGGGAAAAGCCCGCCACCGTGAGGCAGCGGGCCTTACTTTACTCAAGCCGTAGGAGCCGGAAGGCTATTTGAACACCTCATCTTTGACCTCTTCCCAAACCTGCTGCGCGCCTTCGATGTACCAGGCGAGCTGGTTCCTGGTCGGGCGCTTCTTCGGCGAGCCCGTGAGCTGTTCGCAGATGTCGGCAACCTGGTCGCGATCCGGATTCGGGTCGTCATTATAGGCAGCGCACAGCACGAGCAGCAAATCGTCAGCATCGTCATATGCGTCGACGTCGATCTCGCACACGCGGGTCAGTTCGTCGATCTCAGCGTGACCGGCTGCCCATTCCCTTCCATCCTTAGTCCACTGAGGCCGCTCCCGCTCTTCGAGCTTGGCCTTGGAGGCGCGAAGCCTCTCGATCACTTCAGTCATGTCAGTGCCTTCCTTAAGGGTTGAGTTGATCTGCAATTCGAAAGCGCGCTGAGCGATGCTCGACCAGTTGTCGTTTGGCCTTCCATCCATGCGCTCTTTCAGTTCGTCCGAAACGTATATGCTCATCTTTGCCATTCTTGCCTCCAATGTACGTATACATTTCAGATATATGCATGTCTGTCAATAATCTGCATTTGTACGGCTAGGGCCCCTACCGTGAGGCAGCGGGCATCACGCGGTTGACCGTTTTCAATTCGGCGAACAATCACTACTATCCGAACTATGAGACGCCATCTTCTTCTCGCCAGTTTGATGATGCTGTTCGGATGGACCGCAAGCGCACAGCAGATGCCCTGTCCCTTCGAATACCCGGACACTCCGGTCAATCGGTCTCGTGGTGTGGTCGGGTGCACGCTTCAATGCGACCAAAAGCTCACTTGTCCGGGCCAGCAGCCGGCGGAGCCACAGAAGACTGCACCGGCGAAGGCGTTGCCGCCATCGCCGGCGCAGCCCAGCAAGCCCACCGGTGAGAGCGGAGCATGCCCAGAGGGGAAATACTGGAATCCGAAGAGGAAAACTTGCGTCTCTTGTGCAGTGGGCGCCTCGTGGGATGCCAAGCGCTCGGCCTGCTCCTGTGGGGCGGGGCAGTTCGTCGATCCGAAAACTCGGCGCTGCGTGAGCTGCCCGGAGAATTGGGGTTGGGAAAAAGGGGCCTGCGTGTGCACGCGCAGCTTGAAGTCCACGTTGGCCGGAAAGTCCTGCTCGCCCAAGCGCCCAGTCTGCATGACCGGCAGTTCCTGGGATGCCGCCAGCAAACATTGTGTGGCCGTGAAGCTGCAGAAGCCGAAAGCGTCGCTTGAGATGGAATTCGCTGCGGCACGGGTGAAGTGGGCCAAGGGCTGGGCAAATTGAAAAGCCCGCCACCGGAGCAGCGGGTACCTATTCAGCGGTAAGGCGCAGTAGGGGCCTGTGGATGGTCTTTGATTTTGATTGCATTGCTTTTTTAGGGAACCCTAATATCACCCCCGTTGAAAATCGGCATTACGGGGAGGAAGTGTCATGCCTAAGGTTTCGGATCTCTTCTTTAAGACGGCAGTTGTGTGGCTCATCCTGGGGATTGGTGCCGGCTTGCAGATGGCGATTTCGGGCGACCACAGTGCCTTTCCGGCGCATGCGCACATCAATCTTCTCGGATGGGTTACAAGTGCAATCTTCGGTGGCTACTACGCCCTTAACCCGGCAAAGGCCGAGCGGAAAATCGCGATGATCCACTACGGCCTATATAACGTCGGGCTTGTGATCATGCTGCCTGCTTTGTATCTGATGCTGCATGAAGGCTATACGGCAATCGAACCGGTCGTTGCCGTCGGCTCGCTGATCGTGGCTGCGGCGGTGCTGCTATTCGCCTTCGTGGTTTTCTCAAGTGCAAGCGTACGCTCGGCGTCTGCGCTATCGGCAGCCACACGCTGAATTGGCGAAGCCCGAAATTGAAAAGCCCGCCACCAGAGGCAGCGGGCCAATAGGCCGTCGACGGGAGGTTGGTTAGAGATTTTGCCGGCGGGGTCGAGTTCATCCCCGAGAATGGCGGCGGCGCCGGGGTGAGGTTGAGGAAGAGCCCTTCATGATCGCCACCATGTTTCGCTGGGGCGTGATCCTCGGCATCATCGGATTCGTCGGCGGGTTTGTCGGGCCGGTGATCTTCACGCCTGAAGCAAACCAGGGTCCACTGCTCGGCATCTTCATAACCGGGCCGCTGGGCTTCGTTGTCGGTCTGGTCGTAGGATTTGTGCTGTCACTTCGGCCGAGTCGTCGCTTCTGAAATCGTCAAGCGCGCCCTTGCGGGAACGAAGCTTGCGCGCGATGCTGCGGACCATGATCGGGAGTTCCGTTGTGTTGGCCACGAAAAGTCCGTCGATCGCCTTTCTTGCCGGGATGGCAGTTTGTTGTGCCACGAGCGTCGCCGAGGCTCGGCCCGACACGCGCACGATGAGCTGCGAGCAGCTTCAGCAGTTGATCCAGAGCCGGCACGCCGTGGTGCTGACCACCGGCCCCAACACATATGACCGCTATGTGCGCCAGTTCGGCAATGAGTGCGACTGGCCCGACGTGCCGATGTCCGCCGCCGTTCCAACCCGCGACGGCCAATGCCGCGTCTATCACTGTGAGGAACCGAGCTACAATCTACTGGTGCGATAACGCCATGAAGGTGGGGATTCACAGAATCGCGGTTTCGATCTATGGTGAGGGTATGGACACGGTCGATGACCTTTCGTCTGCCCTCAGAGCGCCTCACTGGGACGTGTGGAGCCCGATCCGGCGCTTCGGCCCTCGATCTGCCTATAAGCTTGCTGGCGGCCTCGCTATCGGCCTAGGCATCGCCATAGGGCATGCATTGGCAGGCTAAAGCTGTCAGTGCCTTCGGCGTGATCTCCTCGACCCGCACCTTGTCGCCGATCTCCTTGGCCATAGCCAAGGCCTTGTCTTTGTCCTTGGTCGTCAGCACGGTGCGCCAATGCGGCTTCTCGAACACGCTGACCACATAGGTTGTTACAGGCTCATGAGGCATCGCTAAAATGTAGCTCTGCCTGTCGGCGGCGTCTATCGTTCGAAAGGCGGTTTCCAGTCGCGATTGCTCTTCGCCTGGATGCCCTTATAGTCAGGAACGACGGTGAAAAACACCGACCGGGGGTCGCGCCCTGCAGCCTTACAATCCGAGCAGCCGAAGCGGCCAACCAGATCCCAATGCATCGAACCGTGATCGGGGCCGAGCTTGTCTATCAGCGCCAGCACATAGGGTGCTCGCAATTGACGTACATCGTTTCGCGAGCGGCCAGGGTATCGGCGAGGGTCTTGGACATGGCGATCTCCGTTGAAGGGGGGTCGCCGCAACAGAGGAATATAATCCTGAACCCGATGGCACTTGCAAGCCCGCTTGCGCATGACGGCGCACAGGGCGATGGTTTCCTTTCGCCTTAGCGCCTCTTCACTTTCCATTTCCCCGGAGTTTTGAAAATGTCGGCAAGCAACGAATGGACCGAATACCACCTCACCCCAAAAGGCTGGGTGATCGGAGAAGACGGACTTCAATTTTACCGAACATCCGCGGCCAGATGATGCAGTTCAGACCGTGAAAGTCCGCGATTACCTGTCGTCCGTCTATTCGACGGCGGACCACACGCGCACAATCATATGGGAAACGAAAGACGTCCACGCGATCGCAAAGCTGAAGGCTAAATTTGGCGAAGCGCCGGACGCTGCCTAGCCCCGCCAGCGCGCGTTCTGTCTGGCCGCTGTCCTAGACCGTCGAAGGCCCCCGCACGTCCTGGCGCTTGCCTGTGGCCGCATGCCACCGCAACCAAGCCTGTAGAGCATCACGTCGAAAACCGGCAGGCATCGGCTGCCAATCGGCCGACGCTGACAGCCGCTATTCCAAGTGGCAAAGCCGCTCAGCCAAGCGGAATCTGAGCCCATCGTCGACTGAGTATGAAATGTCAGCGACCTCGAAAACCGCGATGTAGCCCGTTCGCTCAAAGGCTGTAACGATTCCGTTTGGGTCGACTGTGGCTTTGTCGCTTGTCAAAACGACCTTCTTCGTGTCTTTGATCGCATTCACGGCCTCGTCGATCCTGGATTGGTTGTCCTTGCCTTTATGGCGCTCGAACGGATCGTGATAAGTCCTTCCCTTTAGCCAGTATTTGTGTGCGCAGGCCAAGGCCTTGCCGTCCACCTCAGCAAACCACCATCCTTGCCGGCCCATTGCTTTCTTCGTTTCCATGCACCCTCCGCCGTTCGCGCAAACAATCGCACCATCGGAAGGCACTAGGCAACTGATGACAAATGGCAAGCGCATGACTGAGACCGTCACGGACCGTCAGACCGGCAAAGGCAGGCCGGTATTGCCTATGTCTGTGACAGAGTCGGTAAATTTTGACGCCCAACACCTTGCCGCGCATGGCGTTGAGGCCGATTTTCCCAACATCCCCCCTTCCTAAAAATCAATACAGTGCGAACGGACCAGCCCCGCGGTCGGCGTTTAGGGCAGGCAGTGACTATGGACACCCCCGCCCAGGGCCACCAGGCGCTAAGTCCAAGGTCAAGAGGCGGTTGGCCTGCTTCTAAGTTGGCATCGCAGATTGATTCACATCGACAAAATATCAAACCGACCCACTACCATAAATTTGGCAGGCGGCCGCCTTGTATGGCAAAGGTAGGGCCATGACCCGAGCATCCATCGCTGAAGAGCTTGAGAGCGCCGCCGACCGCATCGCGGACATGTCGCGGGCGGATCTGCAGATCATCCTTCGGCGCGCTGCCTTGATGCTCAGGAATGTAGCCGGCGTCCCATTGCAACCGGAGACGGAAGACGCATTGAATTCCATCGCCGCCGAGATGAAGGTAGGCCGGTCGGATCTCATTCAGATCGTGCTGCGGGGAGTGGCTGGAAACAAACGCCTATCTTCCGGTCCGGATGATCGATGAGGAAAGCGAAACCGACGGGAGCGCTTAGCCTAAAGAAGCGCGAAAGGCGGAGGCGAGACCTCCAGCACATGAAAGCAAAGGCCGCAGGATTTCGAGGGGCCTGAATAGAGCTATCTAGCGGAATGTGCTATGATTCGCCTCATGGGCAAGAAGGCGAAACAGAAGGCCAATCAGGCGATTGATGCGCCATTAGAGTTAGAGGGCGCGCTTGAAGCGGAAGCCGCCTACTATGCCCGCAAGGTCGGCATCACCATAGACGAAGCCGCCAAGCTCATCCGGGAAGCTCACGAGCCGAAGCTTCCATAGTCCGCAAGGAAAAGGCCAGATAGCCGCCTAGGCGGTCATCTTTCATGGGATGGTGCTGCCCAGCGTTGGGGGCCGTACCCGCTGCCCGCTCGTCCGCAGGCAGCGGGCCTTTGATCTTACAGGCATGACGTTGCGTCAAGACTCAGCTACCCTCACACCGCGGCGGACTTTTTCCGCTTGGCCGGCGCCTTCAGGCAACCTCCCCCTAGGCGCCGGCCTTCTTCATCCTGCTGAAATCGTCAAGTACGCCCTTGCGGTGGCAAAGCTTGCCTTCGCGCGCAGGTTGCGCGATGCTGCCCTCGGGGAAATAAAGATAGGGGGCTATGCAATGGCAGCCGAGATCAACAGCGAGAAGCAAGCAATTGCCATCGACAAGTGGGAGGTGGCCATGAGTGAAGCAGTCGGAGGCGTCGTTCTACTACTGTTCCCGACCGAAGGCGATGTTGTCCCGGTCATCCTTAGACCCGCTCAGGCAACAAAGTTGGGCCACGATCTACAATCGCCCAAGTTCATACCGAAGCCGACAGTCCAATGATCCGGAAGGCATGCTATTGCGCTAGCGCCTCTTCGGCCTCGGCGTGATCTCCTCGATCCGCACCTTGTCGCCGATCTCCCTTGCCCAGGCTAGCGCCTTGGCCTTGTCCTTGGTGGTGAGCACCGTCCGCCAATGCGCTTCTCGGAAGAGTCTCAGTTTGAAATTTGACGGGATGCAATATGCATTTCCCATATCGGCCCGGCCTCCTATAGCTTAGCGGAAAGCATGGAACCGGAACTGATACCCTTCCCAACAATCGACGCCGCAGAGACGGAAGGCGTTGACGCGTATTGTGCTGGGATCGATCTCGCCAACTGCCCCTACCCAGCGCGAACAGAAGCGGGCAAGGCATGGCGACGCGGCTGGGTTGATGCCGCCGAGATAGACAAGGAACAACATGCCAACCGGACCTAAAGGCCAGAAGCGCCCCGCCGATGCGATCGGCAATGCCGTCATGCGCATTTGCGAGAAGATGGACGCCGTTGCGCCGAAGCCGGGCAGCGCGGTCCCTACAAGAAGCGCGCTGCCGAAATAGGCGAATAGGTAAGGCTTTTGGCACTCGCTAACCTAAGAACGCTTCCCGCACGTTACGTGACCCAAAGGACAGCTTGAATGTGCCACGGTGTTGCTCGACTGTCGCCGCGAGGGGTGTACAGGTGAGTAAATGCAACGCAAGGGAAAGGCGCGGCCCTTCGTACCGACTGAAATCCACGTCGGCACCATTACGGACGATGTGGGTGTGATTGGCGTTCTCTCAATTCACACAACCGAAGGTCTGTTAGATATTGCGCTGGACCTTGAATCAGCCGACGCCATCGCGAGCGCTATTCATAAAGTCCGGTCAAAGCTAGAGCCGAACCACCACTAGATTTCAAACTGACCCACTACCCACTCGGCAAGCGGTGACGACTTCCGATGAGCTACTCCAAGATCAGACGAACGATCAAGGAAGCACTCGTCTACAGGTTTTCCCGCCCCAAGCCCCCGCGTCATCCGACCCGGTTCATCGGGCCAGTGCTCGTCGTCGGCTCCGCCCCTGGATCTAACCTGCCCAAGGGATTCGACGAGAATTTTTCGGTTCTCACCGTCAACGGTTCCCAGTCGGTGGCGAGGAAATGGGGCATCGCCAAACCTGACGCGACCTTTCTCCATTTCAACCAAGTCGACGGCACGAACGACAATGCCGTAGCCGTACGGCGCGTTCTCAACGGCGAAGAGACCGGCATCTTGTATGTGATGCGCTGGCCGTTCGGAGAGCAGCGCCTACGCGATGGCCTCGCGGCATTTAACTATCGCTACGACCAGCTCCGGATGGTTAGCACGTACCAGCGCATTGCCCTGCACGAGGCGGTCATGGGCGCGCGCCACAGCGAGTTGGACAATGCACGGAAGTTTTCGAACGGCATCACCGCTGTGCTCTATGCATTCAACAGCGGCGCGTCGACTGTCGTCATATCGGGCATCAATCCCGGCTCGACCGGCCATGTCTACAACGAGCTCGGCTTGAGGAGGCTTCATAGCGACATGGACAGCTCGATCTTGCTGAAGCTACGCGGCCGTGGCGCCAATCTCTTCACGGCCGATCTTGAAGTCGCGGTATCGACCGGGCTGCCGCTGTGGCAGGGCGCCGGCGGCCGATCGGAACCTTTACCGCAACAGGATGTTCGAGCGAGATGACGAAGCTATCCGACCTTGGACCGCCTATTCCTGGTAAGCACGGGGGCGGCCATTCCGACGATCAGGACAATTTCTATCCCTGTCCAATCTGCGGCCAGATGGTCGACATGCGCGCGATCTGCGACAGGTCATTTGGCACGAACGACCGAAGCACAGACCGTTCATCGTGCTCGTTGATTAGACGCGGCTTAGCAACCCGGCCGTAGGAACGCAAAAGACCCGCCACGGAGGAAGCCATAGCAGGCCCCGAAAGATGTCGAAACAACTTTCGTGCACCCGCGTCACGGATGCGCTGAAAAAACGAGCCGAAAAACAAACCGTTCCAACCAAAAAAAGCCCGCCACCTTTCAGCAGCGGGCAAGTTTATGGAGTGCTGGGATCAACCAGCATAAGGTCAACGAGCGGCGGTGGGGTTGGTTGCGAACTACAAACGAGGGATGACGCTCAGCGCGGCGGCGATAAGCGAAGGCCGCCGCCCTGCGCGGTGTCCGATTTTCAAGGGGCCGGTATTGGGGTAAATTGCCCTAGGCTCATGCCGCTCACGCCGGGAGCATTATTATGCCTTGGGATAAAAATAGGGCTATTTCCTTTGCGCGAGGACATGCTGGTGCTGGCGGAAGTCATGGCAAGGGTCATTGTGCAAGATCTGTAAGGGAGGCAATTGAAAGCGGCGGCATAACGTTGGTTCCAACTGGTGACGCGAAAGATTACGGACGGAATCTAACAAACGCTGGATTTGTTGAGACAAATACAACCATGCCAATTGCTGGAGACGTTGTAGTTATACAGGGAATAGA